>CAYGSL010000068.1:0-22309 GCA_964352475.1 uncultured Pseudomonadales bacterium
GGGGTACTGGGGATTTTCCGTCTAAAAAAGACATAATCCCCCACAGCCCCCATGCTACGGGGCCTGTAGAGGGGCATCAAATCTAGGTTCTCACTCATCGGCGGTGATTATGCGTACAATCTCGTCCATGTCGATCATATTCTGCCCAGCATCGAAGCGGTAAGTTCCGTTCAAGTTGACATTAAGCCAGGCGACTGGCGATACCATTTTTGTCAGGGTTAGGTTCTTTTCATCTCGCCGTCGACCAAAGTACTTCAGCAGCAGGCTCAGTATTTTTGAATTGAAATAGATGATGGCGTTTGTCAGCAGTCGCGCGCACTCGTTCCACACGCTGATTTCATAGTCGGACGAACCTCGAAACCGATTACCATTAACCGAGGCAATGGCGCGTCGAAGTTGATGATAGGCTTCGCCTCGATTCAGTGCGCGCTGTACATAAGTTCTCAAGCTCTGATCATCAATGTAGTCCAATAGGTACATCGCCTTAATCATTCGGTTATATTCAGAGAGCGCTAGTAGTAGGCCCAGTGACCGGGTAGCTCCGAAAAGGGCCATATTTTAAGCCCGCAGTGCAGATTGCTACCCTAGATGCCATTCAAATAACAGCATCTAGGAGTCCACCATGAGCGATTTTGATCGCCAGGCTGAAACGTATGACCGTTGGGAGTTAAAAGACGAAGACTGGAAGTTGTTGAAGGGTAAATCTTCCAGTAATCGATTGGGATTTGCACTTCAACTTAAATACTACGCCGCACATCGACGCTTTCCGAAGGACGTGGACGACATTCCTGATTTCGTTCTACACCGCGTCGCAGCAGTACTCAAGCTCTCGATCATCACTCTCGATCGCTATGATTGGGCTGGGAGATCAGGTAAACGCCATCGTAAAGAGATTAGAGAATATTTCAGCGTCCATAAACTTTCAAAGGAAGAACGCCTCGCATTTCGAAAGTGGCTTATGGACGATGTGTTTCCATCAGGCGTCGAGCAAGATCAAGCGAGCAGCATTGCATTCGATTGGTTTCTGAAATCTGGAATAGCCCATCCAGCCGAGCGTGAATTACAGCGAGCAGTACGCTCTTCGTATCGATCGTTCCAGCGGCATATCCTTGCTCAGCTGGCCGATTGTTTGCCGTCAGAAAGTAAGCAAGCAATTGATACGCTATTGTCCAATTCGCTCATGCACACGGGCATTGACACGTTGAGAAAAGACACCGGAGCGATTGGTCTCGAAAGTGTCCTCAAGCAGATCAGAAAATTGGATGCCATTCGCTCCGTTGACTTGCCAATGCCCATACTGGACAACTTAGCACCTAAGCTTCTAGACGGGTTCAAACGTCGCGTCTGCCATGAGACGGCATGGGAACTCAGACAACACCCACCAAACGTCAGATACGGTCTGTTGGTTATATATTTGTACTGTCGTCATGGTGAGATTGTGGATGGCTTAATCGAATTGTTTTTGCAGGTAGTTTCCGGGCTTATAAGGCGAGCAGAGCAGAGGGCAACAAAATCGCACGGTCGTAACCAGCGCTCTATTCAGGACGAAACGGCACTGCTCTATAAAGTTGCCGAGGCAGTACACTTGTATCCTGATGCGAGGGTTAGAGATGTCATCACTCCTTTGTTTGGCGAAGATACCCTGTCTAAATTGCTTAGCGAAGGCCAAGCAGCAAAGCAGAGCTACCATGAGTTGGTCCACGGCTATATTCGCGCTTCCTATGCAACGCACTATCGACGAATGTTACCAAGTCTCATGGAAGCACTGGAATTTCGATCGAATAACACACGCTATCGCCCGGTTCTCGATGCCGTAGATCTTTTAGGCCAATATGTCGGCGTTCGTGACCAGTGTTTTAATGCTCAGCACCACGTTCCAATCAGAGACGTTATTCAACCCAAGTGGCGTCATCTCATTAGCCAGCCAGGCGCTGATGGGGTTCAGCGAATCAATCGTATTGACTATGAGATATGTGTTTTGCGCGTGTTAAGAGAGCGGCTGCGCTGCAAAGAGATCTGGGTCGTGGGTGCTAACAGATACCAAAACCCTGATTTGGATCTTCCAGTGGATTTTGAAGAAAAGCGGACATTCTATTACGAGGATTTGGGTCATCCTACCGAGGTCCAACCTTTCGTCCTGCAGCTGCAAAGAACAATGCACCAGGCCCTTGATGGTTTGAATCGATCATTACCGAATAACACCAGGGCTCACATCTACTCATCTGGGAAAAATCGAATTGTGCTGTCTCCGCTGAAACCACAGGGCGAACCATTAGCTCTGCACTACTTTAAGAAGGAAATTGCCAAGAACTGGCCAGGCACTCCGCTGATAGATGTCCTCAAAGAGGCTGATATGAGGATTGGTTTTACTGATTTCTTTAGGTCAACAGCGAGTCGGGAAATATTGGACCGCCAGGTTCTACAACACCGTTTGTTGCTCTGTTTATATGCGATGGGAACAAACACTGGCATGAAACGAGTCATCAATGGAGATGAAAACACTAGCTACAAGGAGCTGCTTCATGTTCGCCGTCGATATATTACAAAAGCGGCGTTTCAAAATGCAGTGGGTTCCGTCGCTAATGCCATCATGGCTATCCGAAAAACGGAGATATGGGGTGAGGGCACCACAGCTTGTGCATCGGACTCTAAACAATTTGGCGCTTGGGATCAGAACCTAATGACGGAATGGCATCTGCGATACGGTGGGCGCGGGGTAATGATCTATTGGCACGGCGAAAAGCAATCCACGTGCATCCATTCTCAGTTAAAACGAGTTTCGTCATCGGAAGTGGCGTCAATGATCGAGGGCGTTCTACGGCACTGTACCGACATGAGCATTGAACGCCAGTATGTAGACAGTCACGGTCAGAGTGAAATCGGGTTCGCGTTTAGCTATTTGCTGGGTTTTGATTTGCTGCCCCGACTGAAAGCAATCGGTCGACAGAAACTGTATCGAGTCGGTGGCAACTTCACTGAGAATTATGCGAATCTAGAACCAGTCCTTGCACGTCCCATTCGATGGGATCTCATTAATCATCAATACGACGAGATGATCAAGTTCGCAACAGCTTTGAAACAAGGAACAGCCGACTCAGAGTCCATTCTGCGACGTTTCACGCGCAACAACGCACGGCATCCAACATATCAAGCTTTGTCGGAACTAGGCAAGGCCGTAAAAACACTCTTCCTTTGCCGGTACATAGACTCGGAAGAATTGCGACGTGAGATTCACGGAGGGCTCAATGTGGTTGAGAATTGGAACAGCGCCAACTCCTTCATATTCTTTGGGAAAGGAGGGGAGGTAGCAACCAATAAGCTCGAGGAGCAAGAGCTATCCGTGTGGGCTTTGCACTTACTGCAAATCAGCCTTGTTTACGTCAATACACTCATGATTCAGCAGGTATTCACCGATTCAAAATGGGCAAAGAGGATGCGGGAGGAAGACTACCGGGCACTCACTCCCCTGATTTACAGCCATATCAATCCGTATGGCGCGTTCAACCTGGACTTGAATAGTCGTATTGCAATAGAACAGGCGGCCTGATGCACTAATATGGCCCTTTTCGGAGCTACCCGGTCACTGGGCCTTCTTGTGTGGTTTCCAGAATGGTCGCACCGTTAGCATGCCATTGGCGGTGCCACAATACCTGCAACGGTTCCGGAAAAAATTTTTCAACTACGTCTGCAAAATCCTGAAGTCCTTGCATGCCCTTGTAGCTACCACCGCCAAACTCTGCCGGACCCGGAACTACCCACACAAAGTCATCAGCCAACCATGCCATAGTTCGCTCTATGGTGTCGCCTTTAAGATCTTCAATGAACTGTAGTGCGTCGAAAGATTCCGCGGCCATTGGATTTTCCTGATGGGTGCAAAATGATTATCTCCCCACCCACTGCGCCGAGGAAACGCAGTGGATGGGGAAATACTCAAACGCTTTAGAAGTTGAGGTTAAGCGTTACACCGTACTGGCTTGGATTACCTTGCAGTGCGACAACCTGACCAATAATGTCTGAAGAGAAACGCTCTTGCTCATATTCTTCATCGGTTACATTGCGGCTCCACAGAGCGACTTCCCAGCTGCCATCCAGTGCCAGCAATGCGATCCGTGCGTTCACTAAAGTGTATCCTTCAGTCACCAGGAACGGGTTGTTGGTGGATTCACGAAACATATCGTCTGTGCTTTTCACATCTGTTTGCAGTGCGATAGCCAAGGTGTCGCTTACCGGGAATTCGTAGCGAGCGGTAGCAGTGAACTGAGTTTCTGGTGAGTTGGGCAGTTCGTTGCCATCGTAGTCGGCAAACTGGCTGTCAACTTCCGTATCGAGCCAACTCGCACCCAAACGCAGATCCAGACCGTCAATTGGCGTGGCCAGTAACTCAATTTCAGCACCCATGATTTCCGCTTCTTCCAGGTTCGCCAAGCGGAATCCCACAGTAGAAGGTACAAAGGTCTGAATATTTTCATAGTCGTACATAAACACGGCGGCATTCAGCTGCGCGCGTCCATCAGCCCAACCCTGCTTCAAACCGATTTCATAGGCCAATACTTCTTCCGACAGGAATGGGTCTAGCTCGAAGTTGTCGAAGGTGAAATCACCAAAGAAACCGCCTGACTTGAAACCACTGGTAGCTGACACATAGGCAAGGGTTTCGTCGCCTGGACGCCATTCAAGTGCTACGCGAAAATCAGTGCTGGATTCAGAAACTGAGTTGTTAGCCTCAGTGAACGGAATGGTGATGCCATTGGGTAAGCCAAGCGCTGCGCCAACAAAGCCATCAAACGCTGCTGAGTCAACGATGGTGCCGTTTGTGCCACCTGTGAAATCCGTCTCTTCATCTGAATAGCGGATTCCGGTGGTCAAACTCAAGGTATCAGACAGCTTCCAATCCACACTTGCATACACGGCGTAGGCATCGGTTTCCTGGTCATTAACCCACTCAACAGGTGTTACACCCGCCAGTAAGCCGAGAATATCGGCGCTATTGGCCTGGTTCACGGATTCAAAAGTATCGTTCCAGTAGAACAAACCTGCAATCCAGCTAATGGTATCGCCTTGGCTGGAAAGTCTTAATTCCTGCGAGAATTGTTCAATCTCTTCGTCGTGCACTACCGCAAACGCTTCCAGCGGAGAAGACCAAATGTTTTCACCGAAGTTGCGATCTTGCTGAACCCAGCCAGTGATCGAGGTCAGCGTAATGCTGTCGAACTCATATTCCACTTTTAAGTTCAAAGACGACACTTCCGATTCGATTTTCATTTCCTCAACCCTGGATTCCTGGAAATCGTGGGTGAAGGGGTCGCCGTCGGTGTCAGCCACATTGAGGCCAAGTGTATTTACGCAACCAGCAAATGCGCCAGGTGCACACTCGGTCACAAACACATCAGCCGGGCTTGCCCAAAAACCACCCAAAGACGTAAATGGCGTATTGCCAATATCCTGATCCAGATAAGACGCGGCAAAATTCCAGCTCAGGCGATCGTAATCACCGGCTAGCTGGCCGCGAAAACCGGTAGTTTGTGAGTCGGGGAATTCAGCAGTACCGCCCGCAGCCGTGTTGTATTCGTGAAACGATTCGCCTTGTGAATCGTACATTAAGCTCACGCGTCCAGCGATTGTGTCGCTCAGTGGGCCACCAACTGCAGCTTCCATTTTGATAGTTTCATACTCACCAACGCTCAGTGACATAAAACCTTCAGTTTCGCGAGTAGGCTTGGCGCTGATCATATTAATCGCACCACCCGTGGCGTTTCTGCCATACAGTGTGCCTTGAGGTCCTTTGAGTACCTCAATACGGCCAACGTCCATCATGCTCAGGTTGATCATCGCTGGTGAAGCCAGGAATACCTCATCAAGGTATATGCCAACAGACGGGTTGTTATTGGCATTAAAATTGTTCATGCCAATACCGCGCACAGTAACGGCCGGGTTTGCGTCTGACATGCCCGCGCCCTTGATGTCGATGTTTGTTGTTAGAAATGCAACATCGCGTGTGTCTTCCACGCCCATGGAACGGGCCATGGCACCGGTCACTGCAGTGACGGTTAAGCCTACGTCGGTAATGGCTTGCTCACGTTTTTGGGCGGTAACTACCACCTCCTCAAGAATAGATGCGCCATAGGCTCCTGCGGTCTGTAGACCGGCAAGTACTCCCACCGTGCTTATCAATTTGCGGTTCTTCATGTCAGTTCCTCGTTGTTGCTGTGAATCAGTTTACCCAGTTAAAGTCTTTTTATCTGTCACACCAAAGGGGTATATTCAATGTGGCAGGTACCTATAAATGATTGCTTAAGTGCTAGGCGGTCATTAGTTTTTCCAAGCGGCTTGATAATCCGGGGCGTGGACAATTCTCCTGCGGATATAAAAAGATTTTGCCGGCTTTCTTCGACAAGGCTGCTTCAAAACCCTGATCAGCATCGGACATATTGTATTCGTGCGTAATCATATGCTCGGCGAGTTCCTGGACATCAGGGTTGCTCAGCATTCGTAATAGACCCTCACGGTGTTTTACGTGCACATCGTGATTACCGGAAATGCGTATCGCGCGGTTATGAATTTCATCCAGCATGTTGATCGGCAGTGGTTCAGAGTCTTCAACCAGAAAGCCATACAACCACATAGTGCCGAAGCGTCGCACGGCGGCTAGAGCCTTCTTCTGGTAATAAGGATAACCGGATGCCTCAATGACATAGTCCGCACCTTTCAGGCCGCCGGTCAAAGCGTGAATCTGCTCCAGCCAATCTTCATCGTCCGGGTTCACAATATGATCGGCCCCCATCAGGCGCGCCTGCTGCATACGAAAATCGTTTCGGCCTAAAACAATTACTCTTGCGCCACGGTACTTGGCATTGATGATTGAGCCAAAGCCAATAAAGCCAACGCCAGCGACAATCACCCAATCGTCTTTTTTGATACCCATGTCTTCAATACCGGTGTAGGTGCATCCCAGCGAGCAGTTGGCCAGTGCCGCGTGGCGAAACGACAAGTCGTCCGGAATTTTTTGAATCATGTAATCCGGTGCAATGCGGTAACGTGAAAAGCCGAAGCCACCTGATTCGCTGCCACAGTCGTTCTCGATGCTTTTCAGACCGCCCGGCACATCCATGGGGTTATCTATACCCAGCTCTTTCAGCGCACCCATTTCAGCATGGGGGTCTTGCGTTCCTGTGGCCGCGAACAATTCGTAAGGAATACTCATGCAATGCGTGGGGCTTAGTTGCCGTTGGCAGACGAAGCATTCCTGACATGGATTGCCTTGGTAGATAACAACTCGGTCGCCCACTTTGAACTTTGATCCGGGTGCAACCTCGCAAATTGTTCCAACACCTTCGTGACCTTGATTGCCGGCATCGGAATGCCATTCCATGCGGTGCTCTTTATAAACCTGGTGCTCAATGCAGATTGGTGCAATCTCTACCTGGACCATGGAGTACCCGGGTGCTATTACAGGGTATGGTCTGTCTTCCAGTGCTACCTTCCCTGGCTGTGGAATGGTGAGTACAGTATTTTTCTTCGCTGTCATCAAATACTCCTAAGCGTGAATTGCCGAACCATTGAGTCCGCGCATGGCTTCTTGCAGGGCTTCAGATATGGTTGGGTGGGCGTGAATCATATTGGTGACGTCTTCGGGCAATAACTCGCTGGATCGCACCAATAACAACTCGTGCAATACCTCGGTTGCATTGTGCCCAACCACATGTGCGCCCAATAATTCGCCAGTAGAATCATCGCACAACACTTTTACGTGTCCCACTGATTTGCCAACGGCAATTGACTTACCGGCGCCGTGATAAGGGAAAACAGATTTTTTTACGTTATTGGCTGGTTTACCTACGGTTTCACGCAGGCCAAAACCAGCAACCTGAGGCTCGCAATAGATTGCAGAGGGCACCAGGCTATCGTCTATTGTTTTACGCGCAGGCGTCAGTCCGACAATATGCTCGACTGCCATCTCGCCTTCCGCTGACGCAACATGAGCGAGTGCAGGTGAATCACTTACATCACCTATGGCATAAATCCCTGAAACCCTGGTTTCGCAAAAATCGCCAGTCTCGATAAAGCCTTTTGCATTGATACTCACACCAACATCTTCAAGCCCAAGGTTCTGAGTATTTGCCTGCCGACCAAACACCACCAGAGCTTTTTCGGCTGATCGAGTATCTGTTTGGCCATCTGCCATTTTTAGCTGCACTACAACGCCATCGTTGTCTTTGACCAGGGAATTTGCTCGAGTGTTCTCTAATACCTCAATACCTAGCCCGCGCAGTTCTTTGGCCAGTACAGCGGCAGATTCGTAATCTTCGGTGGGTAATATGTGTTCTGCGGCCTCAAGCAACGTAATGTTCACGCCAAAACTCTGCATCACAAATGCAAATTCACAACCAATAGCGCCCGCGCCCAGAATAATCATACTCTTGGGCAGCTCAGTCATTGCAAGTAGCCCAGTTGACGACAGTACGTTTTTCTCATCAAATTCGAAACCGTTCACTACCATTGGGCTTGAGCCGGTAGCAATAATGATATTCTTGGTGTTTAGCGTTTTGTTCTCATCCACCAAGACTTTATTAGCACCACTTATGCGTGCAGTTCCTTTGAAAAATTCAATCTTGTTGCGCTTAAGTAAGCCGGAAACTCCGTTAGTTAAGGTGCCAACGACATCACGACTCTTTTGTTGCGCTTTCGCATAGTCGAAGGAAGTGCGGTCAACATTAACCCCCAGCGATTCCATGTCTTTTAAGCTGGAAAATTGTTCCGCTTGATGAATCAGGTTTTTAGATGGGATGCAGCCCCAGTTAAGACAAACACCACCTGGCGCTTCTTTTTCGACAACTGCCGTTCTTAAGCCGAGTTTTGCGGCACGAACCGCGGCAACGTAGCCGCCAGGCCCTGAGCCAATGATGACCAGGTCGAATGCGTTACTCATGCCAGCATCAACTCAGGGGTTTGCAAGCATTCGTTAATAGCTTGCATAAATACCGCGGCGGGCTCGCCATCCAACACTTTGTGATCAAAGGTCAGCGACAATGGCAGTTGCGATCGGACAGCGATTTCACCATCGTGTACGCTGGGTCGTTCAAGCGGCGTTGAACTGCCGAGTACTACAGAGTTCGGTGTATTGAGAATAGGGGTTGAATGCATCCCGGGTGGGGCGATCCCTGCAGTGCTGGACAATGTAATGGTTGAGCCGCTCAGGTCGTCGGCGCCTGCGTTGCCGCTTCTAACGCGTTCAATAACCGCCTTCATCGCCTTATCCAGTTCAATCAGGCCCATCGCGTCCGCATTGTGTACAACGGCGACACGCAAGTCGCTGTCAAATTCAGTGCGACCCGGCAGTGACACCGCGATGCCCATGTTTACATTGCCGTGCACATTAATGTTGTCGCCATCCAGCGTGCTGTTGGCTATCGGCACACGCCGTATTGCGTAGATCATAGCCTTGATAAGAAAGGCATTAAACGAAACACGTGTTCCCAAAGTTTGCTCACGCTCAACAAATTCTTTTCGTACCTGCAGCAGTCGGGTGATGTCAGACTCCCACGTGGCGCTTAGCTGGGCTGTGTTCTGCAAGCTATTTTGCATGCGGTTGGCAATACTGGCGCGCGATTGCATCGGAATGCTAGCCAATACTCGTGAACCCATGCCGGGCATAGCAGCCGCTGAAGAGGCTTCTGCTGCTAGCACATCACGTTTCACGATTCGTCCACCGGGGCCGGTGCCCGTAAGCTGATTCAAATCCAGATGTCTGTCTTTGGCCATCTTTTTGGCTAAAGGTGATGCCTTGATTCTTTGCGTTCTGACGCGGCTGGAATCGGCTGGCACATCTTGCATCACAGCGAACTGAGGCAACTCTTCAGCGCCTTGTTCTGCTATGTTAGCAGCCGCCTCAGTAGACAATTGAGAAAGTTCTTTTTCATCTGCCGCAAATAAACCGATTGGAACACCACATTCCACAGTTTCGCCTGCAGGTTTTAGAATTCGCAGGTAACCGGTTTCGGGCGATTCCACGTCGTAGGCAACTTTTTCAGTTTCGATGGTGGCAAGCGCCTGGCCGCTTTCAACAAAATCGCCATCATTGACCAGCCACTCATTGACGGTGCCTTCGTTCATCGCCATCGCCAGTTTTGGCATTACATATTCGGAAGCCATGGATTATGCACACACCGCACGGATGGCGGCCTCTATCCGTTCCGGGTTGGGTGCAACATACTCTTCCATATAGCCACCCGGTACCGGCATGTTTGGAAGTGTGACACGAGTTACTGGCGCGTCCAGTAAATCGAAACCTTGCTCCATGATTCTGGCCGATACTGTGGCGGCAAACCCACCGCTTTCCCAGTCTTCGTCTACTACCACCAAACGATTGGTTTTTTCTAACGAGGTCAATACGGTTTCTATATCGAACGGTACAAAGCTACGCGGGTCGATTACCTCAATCGATAATTCCGGTGCCAGCTTTTCGGCAACTTCCAGTGCGTGCTGTAACTGCAGCGAATTTGCGAGTACTGTTACATCACTGCCTTCACGTTTAACGTCTGCTTTACCCAGAGGCACAATATAATCGTCACCAATGTCAGGCACTTCGCCTTTCAGCATCATGATGCCCATATGCCAGGGAATCATCACCGGGTTGTTGTCCCGTATTGCGGCTTTGAACATGCCCTTCGCGTCATAAGGCGTAGACGGCATGGCCACCTTTATTCCAGGATGGTGCGCAAACGTGCCATGAATGCTCATGGCGTGGTCATTAGCCAGTCGTTGCCCCGTACCGACGCCTGCCGTCATCACCAGCGGCAATGGATGCTGGCTGCCGTGCAGGAAATAATACTGCCCGGTAGTTACCGAGCATTCTGAAAACGTAACATAGGAAAATCCACCAAACATAAAGTCAACAATGGGGCGGAAACCTTCCTGTGCCGCGCCAAAGGCAACACCGTACATGCCTGACTCAGCAATGGGTGTGTCCACAACTCTATCCGGACCAAACTCATCGACCAGACCTTGGGTGTGTGGAAAAATGGCGCCGCGAATATCCTGGCCTACCAAAAATACCGATTCATCACGTCGCATCTCTTCTTCATAGGCTTCGCGAATGGCGTCAATTAATGTGATAGTTCTCATTGTTTCAGCCCCCCCTTACGCCAGTATCAGGCGCAAACACATCGGCCAGTAATTCTTCTGTGCTGGGGCGCGCTATATCACAGCTGTCAGCGAACTCTTCTACAGAAGCTATTTCAGCGGCAATTTCGTCATTTAATGCGGCCAGGGATGCCTCATTGACCTTGCCGTCAAACAGCATGCGCTCGGTGGCTATTTTTACCGGCTCGCGCTCGCGCATTTTAGCGTGCTCTTCTTCGCTGCGATCTTTCCAGCCCGACAAATCGGGTGTGCCGATATCATGCTCGTTATACCGCAGTGTTTTTGCTTCAACAAACGTTGGGCCTTCGCCTGCACGGGCTCTGGCGATGGCAGGCAATACCGCTTCGGCTACTGCGAACACGTCCTGACCGTCCACCACAACGGATGGCATTCCAAAACCGTCCGCCAACGATGAGATGTTTTCCTTGGGGTGCATTTCTTCTGCGGTTGAGAAGATGCTCATATTATTGTTTTCACAAAAGAATATGATCGGCATCTTCCAATTCTGTGCCATCAGCAAAGCTTCATGCGCCCGGCCCTGGCCGTATGAACCATCACCTGAACAGTTCATTACCACTTGTTGCTGATTTCTTCGCTTGGCAGCGAATCCCCATCCTACGACCGGCGCAAAGTTGTAACCGATGAAACCAGACATCATGTAGACCTTATGCTCTGGAAAACTGAAGTGAAATGCCGAGCGGCCCTGGCAACAGCCAGTGTCTTTACCTGTGTGTTCGGCCAGATAGTATTTGATATCAATGCCCTTGGAGAGCATATGGGTAATGCCGTGGCCTCGATGGTGTGGCGACAGGTTGTCGTCTGTATTAAGAAAGCTGGCAGCAGCAACGCCGGGGGCAATGCCACCCTCAGCCGGGTGATAAAAGCCTATCAGCTTGCCCTGCATCATTCGACGATACATCATTTTGTCGTATTGATCAGCACGCAAGAGGTTGCGAAACAGGGTGTGCATTTGTTGATCAGTAAGCGACATTATTAGCTCTTTGTTCTTTTCTTGTAGTCATACTGGCTTGAGCAAGCGTTGACAACAATGTGGCTTGAGGTCTATCTTTTGTCACTTCCGGACATGATGTCTTCAGTGCACAACAATGAATAACAAACCGATCGGCGAATCCAATGTTTATGTTAAGCACACACTTGGCGTGCTTCGCTCGCAAGGTATTGAAATTAATGATCTTTTAGAGCGGCATGCTATTGACGAAAGCAAGCTGGACAGTGAAGAACCGGTGCTTAGCCAATCGCAGTACAGTGCTCTTCGCGATGAACTGATACGCCGCTACCCTGTTCCTGGCTTGGGCCTGCTTGATGGAGCTGGTGTTGGTCTGTCAGACCATGGTCTACTCGGCTATGCGATGTTTGCCAGTTCTACCTTGGGCAAGGCGATTGAACGACACAGCAAATATCAAGACGTGATCGGTGCTGTCTTGCATACAGCGCTAATGGTTGAAGGTGACATCGCTCATATTCGAGTCGTTAGTGTTGCGAGACCGGATATGGTTAACACAGACGCAAAGATGCAGTACGAACTGGAGTTGTTGATGCGTCAGTGGGCTGAAGTTGGCCAGGCTTTTGGCGCTGATCTGCATTGGTTTGATAGCGTGGAGTTTAGCTACACCGCTCCGGAACATCGCGCTATGTACAGTGAAATTCTCGGCGACCCGGTGTTGTTCGCTAGGCCTTTTAGTCAGATTAACTTTTCCAGTCGCTTGCTACAGCAGCCACTAAATTTCGCCAACGAGCAAACAGCCCAATTGTGCGAAGCACAATGCGAAGCGTTGCTGGCGCAAATGCATCAGGCGGAAGGTTTGATTGGTGACATCCGTAGAATCCTTGCGAACCGACCTGGACAATACCCGGGCATTGAAGAAGTAGCGCAACAGCTTGCCTTGGGTGAACGAACATTAAGGCGTCGTTTGCTGAACGAAAATACAACGTACAAGCAAGTAGTGCTGGACTTCAGAATGGAACTGGCCAGCAGCTATTTACGCGGCGAAGAAATGTCAATTCAGGAAGTGGCCTACGTGACCGGGTACGCAGACCCTTCCAATTTTCATCGCACTTTTAGCAAGTATCATGAGATGACGCCGAAGCAGTATAGGAATTTGCACCGGGCTGCGTAGCGTTTGGTGGCTAACTTCCAATAGCGCCAAACAGCGGCAAACCTAAACCGGCACTCATACCGCCATCCACTCGAATCTCCTGCCCGGTAATAAAGGAAGAAGAATCACTGGCCAGAAAGTTGTAGAGGCCAACCACCTCATCCTGCCTACCCATTCGACCAAACGCGGTTAAGGTGCTGAGAAACTGGGCTTCGTCGTTGCCGTCATCGGCAACCATCATGCCAGTGTCGGCAATTAACGCCGGGCAAATAGCGTTCACTCTGATTTGTCTAGGCGCTAATTCAATTGCACTTGTGCGCATCAGGTAGGCACCGCCGGCCTTGCTGGCTGAATAGACTCCGCTGCCAGCGTGGGTCAAGCCTGAGCCTGCAACCGAACCGGTGTAAATAATGCTGGCGCCGTCCTTCAGGTGCGCAGGTGCGTGTTTCAATGCGTAGAAAGTACCTTTCAAGTTGAGGTCAACAATGCGGTCCATACCGTCGCTCGCAAACTCTTCAATGCTGCCTTCGTCGTCGGCGCAACCCGCATTGACGACAAATATATCCATTTTGCCCAGCGCTTTTTCAGCGTCAGTAAGGCATTTCTGAACATCGGCTTCATCAGTGGCGTCGCAACGCAGAAAACGCGCCCCAATGTCATGTGCGATCTGTTCCCCTTCGGCGCGGCGACCCGTAATGATCACTGTTGCGCCCTGGTCAACAAAGTTCTTTGCCACGCTTAAGCCAATACCACTTGTGGCACCAGTGATTAAGGCGTTTTTATTCTGGAGTGAGTGCATTGGATAAATCCTTAAGCAGTGTGTTTCATAGTGGCAGCTACCTTCTCACACCGCACCTTGCTACTGCAATGTGCCGTCGGGCCGATCTGTGCATTGTTTTGTCCTTAAAGGCCATTGCGGGTATTCTGGCAAGGCATATCATTTGGTCAGGGTATTGTTGGGCTTACAAATAAGAGTGGATATGAAAACTGCAAACGAATTGGATTACACGCTGCATCATTTGTGCATTTACGATGATAAGCCGCGCGACAACATGTTCCCGTATCTACGCTGGCATCACGGTATTACCAATTATTTCTCAGGTGCTGTGTTTCATGTAACCGGTGAAGGCCATTCGGATTACACGTTTCTCGGCTGCGGAGGTCGGGCTTATCAGGTGCAAATAGAAGCACCGCCCTTTCAGTTTGAGTATGAACGCCAGTGGTGGGGGCGCCACGGTCATGGTTACAACCACATTTGCTGGATCACCAGTGATGCGCGCGCCTCGATGGAGCAGTTGTTGGCCAATGGCGCAACGGAAGTGATGCCGTTCGAAGAGTTCCCTACCTATGATGGTTTTGTCGTTCATGACCCGGAAGGTCGTTGGATAGAAATAATGGAGTACACACACGACACCTTTCGCGTGCAGGAATTCACCAGTGCGCCTTCTGGGGAGTGTGGGCTGGAGATTATTGGGAACTCTGAAGTGTGCCGCGACGTGAACGCCATGTCGGATTGGTATCAGAACATCATGGGCATGACGGTGATAGAAGAATTTAAAAACGACGAAGATCATGTTGTTGTACTGAGTGATAAGGATTACGACCCGAACAGTCGTCGCAGTCTGTTTATTTTGCAAAATGCGCGAACCGATTTTGAAAAGCAGCATATGGAAGAGCACGGACCTTACATCTCTGCGCTTATTTATCAGGCGAAGGATGTACAGCGTGCATGGGAAGATGGTTTGTGGGCAGGCATGCAAGAATTACAAGCTCCAAGCAAAGACCCATTAACGGGTTTACTAACGGCGTATCTGCGCGAGCCATGTGGTGGCAATGTGTTGATGTTAACTGAGCACTATGCTCCCGCCATGAACCAGCGTGTTGCGGCGTAAATGATTCTTGGATTTGCTCATCCCTGTCTTGTTGTAGACGATCTGGATGCAGCGCAAGCGTTTTATTCCGAAATGTTTGGCTTTCGCCTTGTTAGCGAAGAGCAATGGGCGGACAGTGCGGCCGTAGATCGAGCGATCGGCAGTACAGGCGCTGCCGCGCGGGGTCGGATGCTGGCGGGGCACAACTGTTTTCTAGAATTGTTTACTTACAAAGTTCCGGTAGCAACAACAGGTAGCAGTGCGGATCTCGGCCCGCATGAACCTGGTATTCGACATCTGGCTTTTTATGTTGATGATTGCGTGGCCGAATACAAGAGGGCAATAGCTTTGGGGGCAACCAGCCAAGGCCTTCCACCTGAAAAAGAAGGCGATGCGCGCGCTGTGTATATTCGTGACCCATTCGGCAATATCATTGAGCTATGTGAAGTGGCTTCTAGCGAAGAACACCCGAACAAATTGCCGGGCTTCAACTTACATCATGAGACAACATAATATGTTTTCCATTGCAGGCAAAAAGGCATTCGTCACTGGCGGGTCATCGGGTATTGGGTTGGCGGTTAGCAAGTGTTTTGTTGAACATGGTGCCAGTGTTGTTATTGCCGACATCAATCAAACTGATACAAGTGGTCTAGGTAACACTCATTCAGTAATCTGCGATGTGAGTGATGAGTCAAGTGTGCAAAGCGCGCTAAAAACTGCTCAAGATCTTTTAGGTGGTGCACTGGACATAGTCGTGCTAAATGCCGGTGTGGGTGATGTAGGCCCAATACTTACAGCAGCGAGCCAGAATCTTATAGAGAAGATCACTCGCATTAACCAATGGGGTGTTACCTACGGCCTCAAACACGCACCAGCAAATATGTCGGACGAAGGTTCGATTATTTGCACGTCTTCAATGGCCAGTTTTATTGGTTTGGCGGGGCAAGGTATTTATGCGGCCAGCAAACGCGCCGTTACCAGCCTTACAGAAACGGCTGCTATTGAACTGGGTGGTCGTGGTATACGCGCTAATTGTGTGTGTCCTGGCTATACAGAAACGGCCATGGGCTCGGGTGATGAAGGGCAGCTATTGTGTGAAACATTTACCGCACTTGGACGAGTGGCTACCGTAGATGACATGACAGGGGTTTATCTGTTTCTTGCCAGTGATGCTAGCCGCTACATGACAGGGCAATCACTAAAGGTAGATGGTGGGTGGCATTGCGGGCTTACGCCTCGCGCGCTTGAATTGGTCACAGGTTCCAGTGAAGCACCCTCGTAACTAGATAGAACGACAATGAACTCAGATAATAAAAACACCTTTGATCGCTGGCCAGTTATTGCCGCAGCCATTGCAATTTCTTCGCTGGGTGCCCTGTTCTACAACGTAATGCCCATGTATGTCGGCTCAGCGCAAGATGCCTGGCAACTTAGCAATCAGCAAACCGGATTTATTGGTACCGCCTTTTTTCTTGGCTACAACCTGGTCACTATCTCTGCCTTCTTCTGGATTCGAAAATGGGACTGGCGTCGAGTTGCCGGCATTGCCATACCTATAGGCGCTATTGGCTTGCTGATGGGTACGACCACGGAAGACTATAATCTTTTATTATTGTCTGTGTGCATTGCAGGCGGTGGTTTTTCTGCGGTCTATGGCATTGGCACAACAGTCATCGCAGATACCAGTAACCCTACTCGTTGGTACGGACTTAAGATCGCCGCGGAAGCTGCACCTGGTATTTTTCTTTTGTCTTTGCTTCCTGGTACCTTGATTGCGAGCTATGGGTTTGCCGGCATCACCTATGGAATATTAATTGCGATCTGCCTACTTGTGCCGTGGTTATTTGCGCTTCCTTCCCAGGGACTGTCGGAACTGAATACTATTTCTGATGATGAAATCAATGCTTCAATAAACCAAGGCAGCCGCAGCGCTGTGATTGCCGCGCTATTGGCAACTTTCTTGTTTTTCACTGCGGCGTCAGCCGTGTGGACTTTCATAGAACGCCTGGGAAATGCGTCCGGCTTTTCCGCCGACGATGTTGGCGTGTTGCTGGCAGTCACGCTAATTATGGCCACATCGGGTTCCTTGATGGCGGCGTGGCTGGGCGAGCGTCTTGGCAACGTGAAGCCGTTTATTGCAGGGTCGATCGTGTTTATCGTAGGCACAATATGGCTGGGTCAGCTTGGCGGATTCGCTAGCTATGCCTTTGCCAGTTGCGTTGTGAATCTTGCTTTTGGCTTCGTTATCCCTTTTGCAATTGGTGAAGTTGCAAAACTGGATGTAGATGGACGTTTCATTATTTTGAGTGTTCCAGCGGTTGGGATGGGCGCCATGTTCGGTCCAGGTCTTGCAGGTGTTTTGGCAGATCAGTTTGGTTTTTCCACTCTGTTATTCGCGGCGAGTGTTGGCGCGCTCATTGCAATAGCAATGATGGTGTATTCATCGCGTTTTGAGTCTAAGAGGGCGGCAAGTTAGTGTCAGTTACAGATTCCATTCCTCCCAAGCTTCCTGAAGAAGAAATACGAGCATTAGCGGAAAGTTTGTATGGTGTGCAATGTGAAGTGCTGCGTTCGCTAGGCAGTTTTATCGATCAGAACTATTATCTTCGCAATGCAAATGGAGATGAGTACACACTCAAGATTCACGACGCAGCAGAGAGCGCAGCCGTGCTGCAGATGCAAACTGCCGCTGCACGTCTTCTAGCCACTGAGTTACCCAACATTCAATTTCCAACCGCCAACTTAAGCTTGGATGGAAAAACTCTAGAAACCGTGCACTCAAATGGTCAAGATCATGCGGTCAGACTATTAAACTATGTGCCTGGCACGCTGTTTAGCGAGCTACTTTCATTCTCAAGCGCCATATTGAAAGACACGGGTTTTACGCTCGCGCATATGGATACAAAGCTAGAAGGTTTTGCTCATCCTGGTGCGTTTCGCCCTGGGCTACCATGGGATCTTCAAAATGCGGCAGCGGTTCGGCCACTGTGCGAGTGCATTGAAGATCATGGGCTACGCCGTTTGGCAAACTACTTCTTTTTGCAGTACGAAGTTGAAGTAAAACCCAGGCTTGCTGAACTCAGACAGAGCATTGTGCACGACGACTCCCATCGCTATAGTTTACTCACAGATGCTGTGGCACACAAAGTCACCGGTGTTATTGATTTCGGTGACATGGTCCATACCTACACTATAAATAATCTGGCGATCTCTTTGTCGGACCTGCTGGTGCAGTGCGATGATCTGATAGGCAGTAGCTGCATGGTTGTGAATGCCTATCATTCTGTGCGCCCTTTACACGACGCTGAGCTTGCGGTGCTTTACTACCTGATAGGCACCCGGCTTAGTATTTATTCAGCAATGTCGGCCAAGGCCGCCAAGCAAGATCCTGACAATACGCATGCTCAGATAAAACGCGTAGCTGCCGCTAAACTTTTGCGCGCATGGATTACAATCAACCCACTGCATTTTGAAGATCAAATTCGAATTGCGTGCGATTTGCAGACTGGAAAGAATGAACGCTCGAAGCGCGCTAGTGCACAAGTCGAAAAGCGCAAAAACTTATTTCCGGCGTCGTTGTATACACACTACAAAGAGCCGATTTCTTTGTATAAAGGGGCGTTGCAGTATCTCTACAGTGATGACGGTAAAACCTACCTGGATTGCGTGAACAATGTATGCCAATGGGGGCATTGTCACCCTGATATTGTCCGTGCTGGCCAGCAGCAAATTGCGCGGCTGAATACCAACTCGCGTTACCTGTTCGAGCAGATGACTGAATACGCAGAGCGTCTACTCCAGTACTTTCCTGAAGAACTGGATACTTGTTTTCTTGTTAATTCAGGCAGCGAAGCGAATGACCTCGCGCTGAGGCTAGCGAAAGCTCATAGCGGTAATACGGATGTTCTGGTGATCGACAAGGCGTATCACGGTAACTCCAGTGTGTGTACAGACATCAGCCCCAATAGAATTGATCGCGCTGGTGGGCCGGGATTACCAGACTATGTGCATAGCGTTAGCATTCCAGATGGCTATCGGGGAAAATACCGTTCTGAAGATCAAAATGACATTGGCTCCAGCTATGCCCAAGACGTAGCCAGCACTATCAGTGACCTGCATAGGCAAAACAAAACCATTGCCGCATTTTATGCGGAATCACTCATCGGAACTGGCGGGCAAATTGTACTGCCGCCCGGCTACCTGAAAAAGGCCTACCAATTTGTTCGTGCTGCGGGTGGGCTGTGTATCGCTGATGAAGTGCAAGTGGGTTTTGCGCGAACCGCAAATCAGATGTGGTGTTTCGAATCTCACGGTGTTGTTCCAGATATCGTGACTCTGGGTAAGCCGATTGGCAATGGCCACCCGATGGCCGCTGTTATTACCCGGCGCGACATTGCCAATTCATTTGATAATGGAATCACGTACTTTAATACGTTTGGTGGTAATCCTGTCTCTTGCGCAACTGGATTAGCGGTGCTGGATGTGTTGGAGCAGGAACAACTTCTTGCAAATACGCGTGTCATTAGTCGAGACCTTACAGAGAGGCTACTCGTACTGCAGTCTAAGCATCCGATCATTGGTGATGTGCGTGGTCAGGGTTTGTATATAGGTGTCGAGTTGGTTAGTGACTCGGGAACACGCGAACCAGCTACTGAGCAGACCGCATCAGTCGTTGCACTGGCAAAAGAGGCCGGCCTATTGCTAAACGCAAATGGCTACGACAACAATATAATCAAGATTAAGCCGCCGCTGATTATTGATGAGAAAGATATCGAACAGATTATTGATACCTTGGATCATTGCTTGGCTGAGGTGACAAAGGCAGGGTGAAAGTAGAATGACAAATCAATTCAACCAACCGCTGAGTGGTAACGACATGCCACGATTTGGCGGTCTTGCGAGTATGTTCAGGCTGCCCACACAAGATACTGCGGAAGGGTTAGATGTTGCCTTGGTCGGTGTGCCCTTGGATATTGGCACCAGTAATCGAGTAGGTACGCGCTATGGCCCAAGGCAAATACGCACGGAGTCTGTGTTGGTTAGGCCTTATGGCATGGCGACCGGTGCTGCACCATTTGACAGTTTTCAGATCGCCGATGTAGGTGACGTAGCGTTGAATGCTTATAACCTGCTGAAGTCGATTGACATAATAACGGCCCATTTTGATTCGCTGCTTCAGCATGATGTCATACCTGTCTCCATGGGTGGTGATCACACCATTGCGCTGCCCATACTTCGTGCGATTGCAAAAAAACATGGCCCGGTTGCCTTGGTGCACGTTGATGCCCATGCGGATATCAATGATGAAATGTTCGGCGAGAAAATTACCCACGGCACTATCTTCAGGCGTGCAATTGAAGAGAATCTTATTCAGCCGAAAAAGATGTTCCAAATAGGCTTGCGTGCAACAGGCTACAGCGCTGAAGATTTTGAGTGGTCACGGCAGCAAGGCGCGCAGGTGATTCCTGCTGAAGAATGCTGGTACAAAAGCTTAAGCCCAATGATGGACAGTATTCGCACCAAAATAGGCAGCGAAACACCCGTATACCTGAGTTTTGATATTGATGGACTTGATCCATCAGTAGCACCCGGTACAGGCACGCCGGAACCAGGCGGCCTGAGCGGCTCTCAAGGCATCGAAATAATTCGCGGTTGCCATGGCCTAAACTTGATTGGTTGCGATTTGGTAGAAGTATCGCCGCCGTACGATGCCACAGGAAACACAGCATTGTTGGCAGCCAACTTGATATTCGAAATGTTGTGCAGTTTGCCTGGCTGCAAACGCCGCTAACGAAATGGGAGCGCAGATGGGTGATAGCGAGAAGATGGCCGAGATGATGCAGAAGTATCGTGCTCAGGCCAAAAAAAGCAAAGAACAAAATCGCATGATCTTCAATCACATCTGTGTACGTGTTGAAGATATTGATGCGGCTGAAAACCTATTGTGCGAGTCATTCGGAATTGATGGGTTTCTTCAACCAGGCGGTGAGACCTTCGATGAAGAAAAAGAATTTCGAGTGGCTTGGTTAGATGACCACAACATGTATCTTGAACTGTCACAGTTTGAGAAGCCTTCCGAGATTGGGTATGACACTGGCGTAGGTCAAGCTATAGGACACCTAAGTGAAATAGGGTTCTTTGTGCCGGATATGGATCGCGCTTTAGAACACCTGCAACCTTTGGGTTGGCAAGTGACTTCTAAAATTGATACCGATGATGCGCGTATGTACAAGCTTGATACCGAAAAACCGGGCGGTCTTCCTGTAGAGCTTATTGATCTGGACCTTACAGACAGTGAGTGATGACGCAGCTCAAAACTCGGTCACCGCCGTGGTACAAATTGGCCTGGTAGTGTACGACGCCGAAAAAACAGCTCATTGATGGTTGATTATATGTCGGATATGACATATAGTTTCCATGTATGAGCCCAAAAGATAAGCCACTAGTTTGGATGCATGGTGAAGTGAAGTCACCACCATTTTCCGCACTGGCCCGCGTAGAGGCGGGTTATTTGCTGCGCTCATTGCAGCGCGGACATTCATTGTCTCTGCCTCATTCCCGCCCAATGCCCTCCATAGGGCGACGGTGCCATGAGTTGCGGATCAATGATCAATCCAAAACTTGGAGAATCGTTTATCGAATTGATGATGATGCGATTCTGATATTGGAAGTTTTTGGGAAAAAAACTCAGAAGACGCCAAAGGCGACAATTGATGTGTGCAAACAGCGAATGAAGGAGTATGACGATGAAAGCCAGTAAGCAAAAGAATTTGGAAAAACAGGGTTGGAAGATAGGCTCTGTGGAAGATTTTATGGATCTTTCCGCTGAGGAGAGTGCGTACATCGAACTTAAGATTCGCCTGAGTGAATCGCTTAAGAAACGACGAGCTAAAGAGAAGCTCAGTCAGGTTGAATTGGCAAAACGAGTGAAATCAAGCCAGTCACGTGTCGCTAAAATGGAAGCGGGGGACCCAAGCGTTTCCATTGATCTCCTGGTTAAATCACTGTTGGCATTAGGTGCTTCGAATAGCGATTTAGCAAAAGCCATATCCAATAAATCTCGAGTACGCTGAATACTCCATGGGTGTCTCCCTAACTTTTCGGCCAGACTGTGTGAAAACGCAAATAGGAGTATAATAACGGCATAGACATGGCGCGAGACTCCTATGAAGCGTTTTGTTA
>CAYGSL010000069.1:0-6261 GCA_964352475.1 uncultured Pseudomonadales bacterium
GTTAATGGCGTGCCGATTATTAGCGAAGGGAAGCTTGTTGAAGGGCAGTTTCCCGGTAGGCGTCAGCTCAAAAGAAAGCCGCAATAACCTCGATTGCGGCCCATACTCTATACCTTGGCACATCCAGAATTGGTTCGCCGCCCACTGAAAGCGCCGCGATTAAGACTCACGCAAGGCAGCAAAGGGCTCCAGCTTTGCTGCCTGAATAGCCGGGTGGATTCCAAACAAAATGCCGGTTACTAACGCAAATGCAGGCCCTACGGCCAACGCCAGAAGTGAGAACTGCACTGGCCACTCAGCCTTTGTCTGGACTACAAGCGCGAACAGAATGCCACCAACTAATCCAAGCAACGCTCCAGTGAGGCACAATAGAATTGAGTGCCATAGATACAAGCTAACTACTCGATTCTGTGAGCAACCGATTGACATACGCAAGCCAATTTCACGTGTTTGTTCAGCTACATTTGCAAGCATAATATTTGAAATACCAATACCCCCTACTAAAAGAGACAAACTTGCGATAGAGCCCATAACCAGCTGAAACATATGCTGAGTTGCCCTGACGGTACTCATCAATGCAGATGGTACAACCAACAGATAGTCTTCCACGTCTTGATGGCGCTGACGCAATCTTGTATCAACCCAGTTGGCTAGTCGGCTAATTTCTTCCAGCCCTTGTGTATCCAGCAAAATAGATAATCCGTGAATGGATTCATGATTCAGCGGTGGCTGAGGCGAAAACGCACCATAGGGCAAAATCAACAGATCATTGAACTCCATAGAGGAAAGACCTGTACCGTCGGTAAGTAGTGGTTGCCTGTCTTCCAATACTCCAACTATCTTGCATGTGTTGTTACCGACAGTAATGTACGAAGATACTGCGGCCTGCAAGCGCTGGCGCAAGCCAGCGCCCAGCACACACACTCTGTCTTTCCTCCTGAACTCCAGAGCACTAATCCATCGCCCATTTTGGACACCAAGCTTTTCCACCTTGTACCAGGATTCAGACACAGCAATTACGTCTGCTGCGGCTCTACGTTGTTGACTAGACACTCGTCTGGGGTTGTCCTTGATATAGTAAGCAACCAAGCCTCTTGAACTCAGTCCTTCAGAGAGTGAAGCAGCGTCGCTTACAACAAGCCCTCTCGATAGGTTTATAAACGAGTCTGATTGAGTTGTTTTACTAAGAGATTGGCGCTCTACGCGTATAGTGTCCACACCTAGATTTACGATTTGCCGCAACGCTTCCTGCTTCGCCCCCTCTCCGATCGACATCATTGCAACCAGCGCGACAACGCCAATTGCAACACCCAATGAACTAAGAAATGATCGCACCGGTCGGCGCCTCAAGCTCTGCCAAGCCTCCAGCCAATCACCATTTCCTGGCAGTTTAGTCGTTCTCATACTTATCCAACTCAATGGAACGTGTACCATACGACATCGCGGTCGCATCGTGCGTTGCCATGATTACGAGCTTACCCTTACGAGTCTGGTCTCTCAGAAGGTCGAGTATCAGAATAGAGTTTCCCGCATCCAGCGCGCCTGTCGGTTCATCTGCAAAAATTACACTTGGCTCCATAACCAAAGCCCTTGCGAAAACCACTCTCTGCAGCTCGCCGCCAGAGAGGGTATTGGGGTAACGATCGGCTTTATCAGCAAGGCCAACGTAGTTCAGCAGACTGCTTACACGAGCCACACCCTTACCGGTATGGTTGCCAGTCACATAGTTTAAGGGCAGCGCCACGTTCTCTTTTACGGTCTTATAGTTCAGTACATGAGGCGTCTGAAACACAAAACCAAACGATCTATTGCGAAGCCGTGCTCGCTGCTTTGCATCAAGTTGCGACATTTCTATTCCGTCGTACCAGGCGTGACCAGAGCTTGCCTCATCCAGTCCACCCAATATGCTTAGCAATGTTGATTTACCCGAACCTGAAGGCCCAACAATTGTTAGCAGCTCACCGCCATTAGCCGTCAAACTGGTTGGCCGCAATGCCGAGATTTGCTGCTCATCCAATTGGTGCCTCTTGCATACTGCTTTTGCTTCTATCATTTTTGGGCTTTGGAGTAATGCGGTCACTGATAGGAAATAGTAACGCCAGTATTTAAACCTGAAGTCACCTGTGTCCACTGTTCATTAGATAATCCAGTCTCGATAATCTGCCACTGCGCCTGGTCATTATCGACATTCACAACATTCACTACTGTGTGCTCGCCTCTCAAGGCAATAGATGCCGTAGGCACGGCAATTTGCTGCTCGATGCCGCCCCATATAATTTCCGCGCTCGCTGACATACCCGCGTATACGGTGCTGCCTTCAATCGCGTCAGGCGCCAAATTGATTCGCGCAGTAAAAGAGCGAATATCTGGATTCCGTTCGGATGCTTTTGCTAAAGCACCGATATGAGATACCTCACCCTTGATAGCTTGATTGGGCTTGGCGTCAAGTCGAACAGTGGCCTCCAGGCCCTGCTGCATTCGAATTACATCGATCTCGCGCACCTCAATTTCAAGAGCTAATCGGCTAGTATCAGGTATTTCCATAAACGTCTGACCTAACCAAACGGCGTCACCAACCTGGACTTTGCGCCGGGTTCCCTCGCGCGGCACCATCGAATAAAGTAAGACTCCTTCTATTGGTGCGCGAACGTCAGATTGTTCCAGGTCGCGCCGCGCTGCGGCGATGCGTGCCAGCGCCGCTGATTTTTCCCGCTGTCGTAAAACCAGCTCGGCCTCACGTCGTTGCTTTGTAAGCTCAGCGGTTTGGCTTTCACGGAGTAGCTCTTCGTTTGCTGCTGTTAGCTGCAGCTCACTTTCCCGTAGTTGTTGAGTCCATTCGTACTTTAAGTAATTCGCCAATGCCTGCTGGCCGAACTGCAAGTGTTCACGTTCACTTCGCAGCTTATCTGCGGCTATCTCGCGCTCACGTCTACTGACATGGCCTAGTTGAAACAGTTCGTCAAAATCCTTGAGTTCGGCTTGCGCTATAAGAACCGCTCTTTGCGCCTTAGAAACAGCATTCTGTCTCTTGCGCTGCTCCAATTTACCTGAGCCTTCGCTCAAATCCGACACTTTAATTGTCGCAATCTCCTGCTTGCGTTTTGCCGCTTCAATTTTTGCCTCACCCTCTTTTATCGTTAGCTGAAGGGCTTTTTCGGCTGCAACCAGCGAAGCCTCGGCGTCTACCGCCTTTAGCTCGGCCTTTTGCAGCAAATCATTGAATGGCTTGGTGTCATAGCGCGCCACAATGTCGCCCTTCTGCACTCTTGCACCTTCTTCTTGCAACCATACGATTCGAGCTTGATTACTGGCAATGCCTGATTTTATCGGCAGCACGCGAGCAGGCTGAATGATACCCCTCTCATGCAGACTAACTACAAAGCTCTGTTTTGATACCGTATGAATATTGGCAGGAAGCGCTGCGTCAGAAGACCCAAAACCAAATTGTGCGATGGCTAACACCAATAAAAAAAGAACAGCAACTGCCGAAAGAGCTGGAACGGTTTGAACAGTGTTTAAACGCAAAGGCGTCATAAATTTTGTGGCATCAAGCATCAATCTGCCTCGCAGCACTGAATCGCGGCCAACGCCAAATCACCACTCGACTCGGCATGTCGAATCCATTCCAAGCCGAGTACCCCGTGACTTCTGGCCATTCTCAACGCGGAAAGATTGTAATCGGCAATGTCTCGTTTGATTCGTATTTCTGCCTCCGCGAGCACGGCTAGTGCATCCAGAACATCCAGATTCGTGCTTAACCCACGGTGGTAGCGTATTTGTGCGAGCTCAACTGCGTTTTTTGCCTGTGTAAGTTTCTCAACCGACAACGAACGCTGATGCTCCAGCACTTGAAGGTCCTCGATAGCCTCACGAGCTTCTCGATAAATTCGTCGCTTGAGAGTGGCGGAATCACGTTGAAGTTGTTGTCGCTGAATCTGCTGCCGGCTAAGCGTATTTCGTTTCTCTCGTTGATCGCTTGCGTAGTTGTATGTGAGATTCACTGACCATCGACTATCATGGCTACTGGACAGGGAATCAAAGCTGCTGCCGGCGGCTCTGTCCTGCAGTGAGACGTTCAGCGATACATCAGGCAGCGTATCTCGCTTGGCGATGTACAAATCCAGGCGGCTTACTTCCATATCAAGGCGATGTGCACGCCAGTCATTGCGATTTTCCAACAGTCCTTCGTCTAACCACATGTCTTCGTAACCAGGCTTCAACGCCAGAATATCGGATGCTGTTTGCAAGCGCTCAGTCGGTGCGCTGCCCACCATTTCATACAACAACTCGCGCTGCCGCTGGCTGTTTCGAACCTGTCCTTCCAGAACGCTCTGCGCATCCAGTACCGCGAGTTCGGCACGGTACACATCCATTTTTGATACCAGACCTATTTTCTGTCGCGCTTTTGCCGCCTCCAGGCTTTGCTGTGCGCGTTCCAGCGAATGTGTAGAGCTATCAATGCTTAGCAATGACAATACGTAGCCATAGTAAACCTGGCTGGCATCCAGCATCAGTTGTTGACTCTGTTCCTGGATTGCGAGGTTGCGTTGTTCAGCGCGCAATTCGGCTTTGGTCAAACTGCTTCGGTTATAGGTATCACCCCAGCGACGGAACAGCCCTTGCGATAACCTCAGGTAAGTACGGCGGCTAGTATCATTCGCTCTGGACACACCGCTATCATATTTTTGATTGACATAACCCAGGGCCATGGAGGTGCCAAATACGGTTCGCTTATTAAGCTCCAAACCAAGAGTCTGGCTTTGCAGATCGCCACCGAAGTCCATACTGGATAGTGGTTTCCACTGCATTTCGAAAGGAATTCTGGCACTTTCTAGATCCATCTCCGTCAATCGCCGTTGGTCTTGCAATGTAAAACTCAGGTCATTACGTTGCAGTACCATCGCCACGTAATCAGACAGACTTTGACTGGCTCTATAGAGTTGCTGATGCTCAACAATCACTTCTGCGTTGGCATGTGAAACCCAAAAAGCAGACAGCAGAAGCGGCAGAAAAACCAATTGCATAAGCTGATTCCTGCACTGTATAAGCTTACCAAGAAATGTCTGCTGCATTCCCATCATCCTATGGTTTCGGGCAGCTGCCCTCGGCTTTTTTGCGCAATGTGGCACTGTCCCAGTCAGGCCTATTTTTGTGCTTCATGTACATCAAACCGCTGATGCACGCGTTGTAAACGTCAGTTCTGGACGGGTTTTTGATAGGGCACGCTGGACATTTGCTTGCGCCGCGACAATCTCCCATTGAGCCCAACGCCTGGCAGTTAACCTCGTAAGCTTCACGGCATAAAGCGCATGGGTTTCCACCGCCAAACAAAGGGCCAGGATCGTAGATATCGGTATTGCTGGACGGACTGTTCGCTATTTCGCACATGGCTTGCGCGTCTCTAATGGTTTGCTCAAGAACCTCACGGCCATTAACCTTCATGCCGCAAGCCGCCTCGTACTCATTGGCTATCTGCTCAGTCGTGTGGAGCCAACGATTGAAGTCTTCGCAACTTGCATTTTCTTTCGCGGCTATTGCTCTGGCGGCGTTTGCATTGTCGATAAACTTCTGTACAGCCGCTTTACACGCAGCACTATTTGGATCACCACTGGGACGGCCTGCGGTAGACGCTCCACCTGACTGACGGGGTGGGTTCGCTACCGTTGGGGGTTGTTGTTGGTCGCTTTCTCCCGTTCCTTGTGGCTGACGTGGGGTTGATGCACCGCTGTAAGGATCCGAATCATGGTTGCCCGACCCATGGCTGTGACCTGATTCGTCGTCTTCATCGAATTCAGGCGCCTCACCGAATTCATTCCCCAACCCTTCACGCGGTGGTCGCGTGCTGGGGTCTGGATAACCGAAAGGAGGAAAACCCGGTTGCGAGGAGCTTGCTCCTTCTTCATTAGACTCATCGTAGGACGGTTGATCCGAGGGTGATGAAAGATCTATTGACGTAGCACCAAGGCCGGCGAAGCTACCATCACCTTGTTCGGCTTCGTCACTGGAAGCCAGCGAGCTTGCTTGCCCAGCCGCCGTTGCTTCACTGAGTTGCTCGGCACTGGCAACCGGTTGTTCTTCCGCCAACTGAGCTTCTTCGTCAAAGTCGAAGCACGCCGGGTCGCCTTGATCGCATTGTTGAACCAACTCGCAACGCCCGCCTTTTCGCGAATGCGTAGATGGGCACTCGCAAAATCCGGCAGCGTTACGTTTTTCAATACCGCTGCATTTAAGAGTACAGCTGCCACGAAACCACTCTTCGCT
>CAYGSL010000069.1:6361-21247 GCA_964352475.1 uncultured Pseudomonadales bacterium
AGCTTGCATTCGCCGTCCACCAGGCTGTGACCCGGTTCAGGGCAAGCACACGAGTTAGTCGCAGACTTGAAAACCTCTGGCAGCGAACAGCGGTCAACGCACTGACCACCCTCTAATTTCTGATCAGAGTCGCAGTCGGGAACACACTGACCAGCTAACACCGTGTGTTCCGGGTTAGGGCATGAACACCGGCCAGCGTCATTGCGAATTTCAGGCAGAACACACGTGGCAGAACACTTCCCGTCCACACGCTCTTGATTCGCTCCACACTTCTCCAAACATTGACCGGCCACTGTCTCATGAGTATCCAGCGGACAACTTACGACTGTTTCCGGCTCATCGCGATCAAAAGGGTCACATGCGTAGGCATTCTCAAAGTAATGAGAGAGTTCGCGCATGCGCTTGCTGCCCTCTGATTGAGTCATGTTTTGACCAACAAGCTCGTAGTTATTATTGCTTGTGTATCGCTCGGTACCGCACTGCGCCTGCAGCATGTGAAAGCACTGTGGCTTGTCACCAAATTTCTTGTATCGCCAAACGCAGTATTTTCCCCCGGTGCCTTGCTCTATCACTGCATCCGGTCGCTTACCAGGACCTCTGCCTGGCATTTGACCTTCGGGAATTATCACCACGTCAGTATTCAAAGTAATGTCGCCCGCACCCTCTTGCCACACCCTGATTTTCACGGAGTTAGTGCTGGGTGCGTTGGCACTCTCATTGGCACTAAAGTTCAGGGAAAAGATATGGCGCTGTTTGGATTCAACGGATGCAGTACCCGGATTGTACATATTGGGTGGCCAGGCGTTGGTTTTCTTTGGCCACACATCCAAGCCATTCGTTGCCGGGTATTCAGTCTCCACATACACTCTGGCATCGGTGTATTTCCAGCCGCGAATGGTCAGGCCACACACTTTGCTGGGCCGGCCGCCCTGAACAATTTCGAAACTTTCGCCACATTCAAACTGTGCAGAAAAAGGGCCGGTTTGTTCACTGGGTGGCTGCCCTTTTGACACCCAAAGGTCTACTGCAGTGCCTGGTGCAAGACACTCGCCATCCACCGGATGCTGCCTAAACACGTTCCCGTTTGGAATGTCATCGCGGAATTCGCGCTTGACCACATTGCCAATAAACTTATTGACTTCAAGCTCTGTCAGCGCCGAGGCCTCAGTGCTGCCTACCGTATTCGGAACCTTCAGCTCCGGCTTGGGACACAGATCTTTGTCGACGGTTACCGTCGCTTGAGCGCTCATCTGAATGGACTCTCCAGGTGCAAATTCAGCGGAAACGTTCAGGGTATTTGTGGTTGTTTCATCCAGTGAAACACTGCATTCGAGCGTCCAACTCTCACCGACCGCAAGCACTTTATCGCTGTTACGATCACCACTAACAACAACGACTGGAGCGCATTTGTCATCACCATAGCTGACGCTTGCCAGATCTACGCTGCCGCTGTTGGTAATTTCATAACTGTAGTTGATCAATGTACCGGGTAGAACCAGATCTTGATCGGCGGATTTCGTTACCGCCATCCCCGCGGAATCTGCAGCGTTACCCCGCTTAACCAAAACCGTATCTTTTGCCTGCCACGATTTCCCCGAAGGATCGTCTGAATCACGGAACGTGGCTGTCGCCTCGACCGTGTGTGGCAAACTGTTTACCTTAGCAACGTCACTACCACGCACTTGCCCGGGCACTTTGCCAAGGTAGTCGGGTTTCCAGTCGGATTCACTGGTCACATCACTGCGTTTTCCTGAGGCACTCACCGTGTACGCTTTACACTGAGCTGTTTGATCCTCAAATATTTCACCGGGTTCACATTCAACGACAAGTTGCCTGATCTCAGCATCAGGGTCACTTTTCATATTGATCTGAAGGTCAAATTTCGTTTGCCTGTCATCAACTAATTTCAACAGGTCTGTCGCCAACATGCTGTCTGCTTTGCTCTGCGTATAACCCGGTGCCTGAGCACTCACCGCAATAGTGCTCATTCCGGTAACAGCGTGATTGCGCAATTCAGATACTCTATAGGCAAACGAAGTCTTAGCAGATGCGGTCGCCTTCTTCTTTTGAAAGTCTGGCTTTACGTAACCCTCTATATCTAACGGCTTACCAGTATCCTCGTCAATCAGAGTTACGTTGACATTAAACTCTTTTATTGGAGCCTTCTTGAGCTCTATGTCTGCCTCCAGCGGTTGGTCGTTAACTGATTGCCATGTTTCAAGCAGCACACCTAACGGAACCGAAAATTTACCATCATTGAAACCCTCAGCTTTACCCTCAAAGCTGAATTTTGTTGACGGTCTGCTTGCTTGCAGCAGCTCTAACTCCTTGTAGCGATACTCGAATAAAACTTCGCCTTCTATGCCTTTGTAAGTTGACTGTAAGTCTGTCTTGATCTCAGTTTGCACACCCGATATTTGAGCTGAGGTTTCAGCGTCCAGCACACGCGCATTGATACTAAGCTTATCAAAGGGCGTTAACGGTAGTTGCCAGACCACAGGGCTTCCATCTACCTCATAGCGTTTCTTCAGTTCATTAAAGGGAATCCTGGAATATCCGTTCTTGTAGCCCCGTTTGGATACAGAAAGCAGCAGCGAACGGCTGGCATCATTCAGCGCATCCAGAGCATACTCTTGCTCAACTGCACCATCACGGTCTGTCTTTACAATGTTTCCGTCCCAACGAACTTCTGCTTCACTTATTGGCGAATTGTCATCGGAGTCCACTACTTCCATTCGCAAATTGAAATTCTTGGGAACGCTGTCTACAAATGTTTCAATGATGCTGATGATTTTTTCTTTTTCCCTCTCCATCTCATCGTGAATCGGTTCGAAAGTTAATGTGAACGCTCTTTCAAGAGCGGCCTGCTGCTTAACCTGCAAGACCCTCTGTGGCCGGTAAGCCTTGACCGCGCAGCTTTCAAGAGAATTCATAATCTCGCTTGACGTCATGACGCGACCATCTTTTCGCCAGCGATTACCTTTGTTGAAGCGCCAACCTCGGTAAGCTCCGTCCCTATCCTGGCCAATGTAGCCAGCATCCAGCATGGTATTAATCGATACGCCTGGACCTACCGGCCTGGGGTCAATTTCAAACATTGCGCCGTTCGCGTCGAACCCAAGGTCCCTCATTTGAGTGTATTGATCGCACAAGCTTCGCTCTATCCACCTGCCGTCATCTTCGTATTCAAATTTCGTCCCCCATTCCATGAAATTTTGTTCGAATGCCCTGACTTCGCTAATCCATAAATCCAGCGCTATCAAATACCAACCACCGGCGTCCTTGATTACGTTCTCCGCAATTGCATTTATCGCTTTCCTGACTATTTCCCTACTTGCTTCCGCCACGCGTTTCTTAAGCTCTGCTTCCGCCCTATCGCGAACCGTATTCCACAGGGACTGGCCCGCGCCCTGAAAATCACCAGCATAGGTTTTGGCAGCCAGCTCTTGAGCAATTGCTCTTTTTTCATGGGCAAACTCAAGCCACCCAACGGTATTTTCGCCGAGCCGCGCCGCCACTTTTATACGAGCCTCAACATAAAGGTCATCAAGTATCTGCGCCTTTTTTGCTTCATACTGCCTCAGCAATACATCAACACCATTGCCGGCACTAATGTCTCCGAGGTTGGTACCCAGTTTCGCAGCATCAATACGCGCAAATTCATCAGCCAACGCCATATGACCGCGGGCGCGAAGCGAATCCAGTAACTGGGTTTTTGCTTTTTCCAAAGCCGGGTTAGCCTGCACTTCATGGCTTGCCAGGCAAGCAAACGCCAATAAAGCGAGCAGTAGAAATTTAGTCAGAAAACTTGCGTGATGGGCGTTCATCATTTGGCCGCCACACGCAGGTCGATGCGATTACTGCTCACGGCAGTAGGCGTAACTCGAAACCCCTTGAACGCCTTGGCCGCAATTTTTCTGGCGAGAATTCTGGTAGATTCCGTGTATTGCACTCTAATATCAGCAACACCCTCGGTATAGTTGTTCAAGGTCAGTTCGCTGAGACCCGGTACTTCTGTCTCCAGGAAATACATCAGATAGTCCAGATGCCGGTATGACACCAAGCCACTGAAATTTAGAATGACCACTGAACCAATTGCGCTGCTGCCATGCTCGCGATTCGCAGTGTTAGTGAAGTTTGCGCTCAATTGCCTGGCGATGTTCGTTGCGGCTTCATCAAGCGCCTGAATTCCACCTTGCAATTCATCGATATGTGCCTTCACTGAACCAGCGGAGGCCGTGGCAACTGTGTCTGCGGTATCGTTGCGAATAATCTTCGCCGTTATTGAAGCCTGCAAGGATTGCATGCGACTGCCATACAATTTGGTTGCCACGGGTTTGCATACGGCTTTACCAAGCAAGGAAAACTGCGCCTGCTGTTGCAGGCCAACAGCGGCAACCGCTTTATCGTCGCCCTCCATCAATCTAAGGCCTTGTGTTCGGATCAGGTTTCGCTCAGCCGCACCCGGGTCCAGCACCCGAAAGCCTTGCTGACGAAAATGGGATGCCAGCGTATTGCTGACCGTGTTGGTATCCTCAGATGCCGTTGTACCCAATAAACCTGTTAACTGCTCATCAATAACAATCATTACCGTAGGCGCGCTCGCCGTAGGTATCGCAGATTGTGCAAACGCGTGCATGGCAACAAGCAGAGAGCAGAGCATGCCGATAGTTTGTTGCGTCAAGCGGTGCATTGTTCTAGCCTCGCTCATTCAAACCGCACGATATAACCGCGATCCAGAGCGTGACCGTTGCACCGGCTGGTATCTGCAATGGAGAACTTACTGCGTACATCACGAACGATCACATCGCACTTTCGCTCTTCATCGGACCCCAGGTTGAAACCGGTTTCTGGGTCAATCAAGGGCTCACCTGGCGCATAAACTATCAACCGATCACCGATTTTCAGGTTCGTATTGGTACCGCGGTTTATATAAGCCTTGGCCTGATCGGCACGAATCAAGCTGCCTTGCCAGGGAATGTTGCGGCTTTCATCAACAATGAACTCGATCACCTGCTCAATGGCTTCACGCGTGGCCTGACCTAAGGATGTATCGTAGAATCCGGATGCGCCCACTTTGAACTGTTCGGCACTCTCAGTGAATTTCGCAGCCAAACTGACGCCTCGCGATTTTGCCGTGGCGTGCGCGTTGTACGACGCGTAAATCTGACCTGTTGCGTTATCGACAATTCGCACGTCTATACCAACGTATGCCGTTTTAGATTTTGTTCCAGCTTCAGCTTTACTGTAGGCAATAGTTAAACCACCGCCTCCAGCAAGGTCGTTAAACTCAGTAATTGCCCCGCGAATCATAAACTGAGCGCCACTTAACTGCCCTGTTTTTGCAGCAGTATCCTGATTGATCAAACCGGTCATACCCAATTCTTGCTCTTTGACAATATCGGAAATCACTTCCCGCTCTACAATCAAGAACCTTCCGGATCTAACCAGCTCGGTTATGAGAATCTCGGCAAATCCATCGCCGAGACTCCAACTGCCATAAACGTTCTGCACCCTGTTCGCAAACGGTAATACCGCCACCACCTGCTTTGGACCCACATATGACGCCTGCTGGTTCTTATCCGCGAAGATTGGCATCGCGAACGAAAAGCCGATCAGCAGAACGATGACGTGTTTTCGAATGGTCACGACGGTAAACTCCCGGGCTTCTAGCGTGTACGTAAGCGAACGAAATCACCTGGATTAGCAAGAATGTCGGCCGTTTCTCTTCCGCCATTAGTCTCCCAATGCACTTCAAACAAAGACTCGGATGCATTTACAAAAATGAGGTTCACATCAGCACCTACATTTGGAAGCGGGAATGATTGTGTCGCAGTGCCCTGCCACCGTCCCAGCAAGACTCCGTTGTATGTCACATCAACGACAGCCGGATCTCGACCTCCCAAAGAAATTAATTCAATAGCAAATGGTGCTTGCATATTGCCGTTCGGCGGTACGCCAAAACCAACTTCGTTACCGGTAGGAGCAAGTGCAGTACCACCGCCACCAGCCCCATCATCGTCGCCACTGGAGCCGGACGCCGCGGCTGCACCACCACCCAACGCTAAGGCACCGAGCGCGACTTTGCCCCAACTGATACCACCCGCTGCAGCAGCTGTTGAGCTTGCTGCCGCACCCGCGGTACCGCTAGCGGCAATAGTTGAGGCAAGAGATAAGAATGGTTCCTGACGTGCGGCGATTATGAAATCGGAGAAACCTTCGATTTCAATCGGCTCTACCAGCCTCGTTTCGCTTCCTACTGGAACTCTAGCTGTGTCCGCGGGGTTAGACCCGAGTTGATCAACTAACTCCTTGGCACGCTCATAATCCTCCAGATCTATCCGCACATCTTTTGCATCACGTATTTGTGATCGTGATATTGCTTCTTTGTCGTCTTCAACATCAAGATAGAAGCTCTGCGATTTCACTATCTCACGGCTAACAGTGCTCGCCAGAAAGAAATACTCTATTTTTTTTGTTCCAAGACTTGGCGCAGGCAACAGGCCTTTAAAGACAGGCTCTCCAAGCTTTTGCATTGGCACAAAAAAGTACCTGGAGCCATCAGCGCTCTTAAAGTAAGAGCGAACCATATTGATATCTTCATCACCGCTCACATCAACCTGCAGTGGAATACGCTGTCCGGAAGACACATTCGTGCGGTTTTCATGTTTCATCGCAGTTTGTGCTGCAACGGAGGATGTGAATAGGAATATTGCTGCGCCAAAAAGCGCGAGTACGCGTTGTAGGGTTATTCTGATTTTCATTCGGGTCACTCCCATGTGTGGTGATGCTCAACGTTGCAAGAATTCCATTGGTAGAAGTTCTCGCAGTACAGGGGAGATGCTACGAAAGTGCGTTTTCAATTGATATGGGGATGGTTTCTCATTCGCTTGTGAGATTGTCACAAGCAGTTATGCAGTTATGCTAGTGACAAATCAGTTCGCGTGAGCGTGCGAAGTAATATGCGCTATCTCAGCTTCGTGCTTTACCGCAAATTCAAGTAACTTTCCTGAGCCGCTAATATCCAGAGCGTTGCAAATATTCAAGCGATGATTCTGTACCGTTCTGTGGCTTATGTTTAGGGTATTCGCAATTTCCTTACTCGACTTAAACTCACTAAGAAAGCGCATTATTTGCATGTGAGTGGGCGTTAGCATGTGCAAACGCCGCACAATTTTCTGATCAATTTGAAGAGGTATAGACTGAGTAGAGCCCATAGACGAGCTGATGTAAATGCGACCATCAATCACCTTACACAGGCAGTTCGCCAATTGGTCGTACGCATCTTCTTTAAACAGATAGCCACGTGCACCTAAAGCGATCGCTTCATTAATATAGGCTTCTTCTGTGGCTGTGGTCAGCACTATGCAACGCGTCGAAAGACCTTCCTCCGCTACATGTTGCAACACACCAAACCCATCAAGATGTGGCATAAAAAGATCAATAATGGCAACGTCTGGCCGATGGAAACTAAGTTGTTTTATTGCGCTTCGACCGTCATTGGCTTCCGCTACAATTTCATATTCACCCCTATCTTCAACAATGCTTCTAACACCTTGTCTAAAAATGGGATGGTCATCCGCTATTAGTACCTGACAATTGCTCATTATCGTTCCCAACCGTTAAAGTAATGAATACGCCACCATCTCTAATACTGTCTATCAGCAAGTGAGCGTGAATGATTCGCGCCCTTTCCCTCATTAGCCTTAAGCCCAAACCATCGGCGCTAAGCTGATTTTGCAATCCCACGCCGTTATCGCTGATTTTCAATTCGATATCATTGTCTATGCGATTGACGGATACGTAGCATTCGCTTGCTTCTGAATGCGAGAGAACATTACTTATGGCCTCTTGGAATATTCTATAAATGTGTATCTGTTTTTGCCTCTCCAGGCGCAATGAATCCAGGTTTTGGAAGAAAAAGAAAATCAGATTGGATGATGCTCGATAATGATCAATCATGGCTTGTATTGCCGGAATCAGTCCGAGCCTATCGATTTGGCTGGGGTGTAACTGGTGAGAAAGCTGGCGCACTTCGCCTATTACTTCATGAGTCAGTGACAGAGTTTGATCCATACTTGCAAGAGATTCAGTGGTTTTGTCTCCGGTGAACGAGCGCAAGTACATATATAGAAGTGACAGTTTTTGCCCCAGCGAGTCGTGCAATTCACCGGCGATATGCTGACGAAGCTCTTCCTCTTTTTCGATTAGCTCCTGCGAAAAATTCTGCTGCAGGCCATCGGCATAACGCACCGCTGAATCACGATCTACTTCCAGCAAACGAATTCTGCCTGCCATCGCCGCTGCGATGATCACGGTTTCAAGAAGTAAGGTAAATTCAAGCAGGTACTTAAACAAACCATCGTCAGGTAAATAGCCAAGTGCTTGAGCGGCCTTGCCAAGACCGCCAGGAACCACGGAGAGGACAAAGGAAATTATGAGTATTCTTGCTGGTCTTGAACCATCACGCGAGCAACGGCTTAACAGATGCGCGATGTAACCGCAGACAAAAATACTGCTGCCAATACCAATGCGGATTCCAATCGAATAGGGTAACAGTATGGTCAGCACTCCGACTGCAAGCACCAACACGATTACCAGCTTATTCGGTAAATTTAGCGACGGCGAATAAGTGGATTGTTGCGAAAAATAGATCACAAACAACAGTCCAATGACCTGCATTCCAAGCAGCGCTATTGGTACTAGCTGATCTGCAACGTGTGAGGTTCCAGGCAGCAACAGTATTGACGCGTAACCTGTCAATGCAAATATCAGAAACAACGCTGACAGGTGATACCCGATATAGAACAAAAAAGCGAGATTACCGGTTCCGATCAGAACGACCGCGTTGTAGGCGATAACACCGATCAGAAAACCAAAGAAAAGAGCGTACCCTATATTAGTAAGTTGCTCGCCGTGTTGGAATTCCAATTTATCATCTATTGCAATTGAAGCTGTCAGCAAACCCGACGAACTAATACGCAGCAGCATCCTGCTCTCTTCTGGCGATAACTCAAAGTAAGGTATTCGTTGTCCATCCATGCGCAATTTGAATGGAATTTTTTCCCCCGAAAAGAGCGCGCGTTGAATCGAGCTCTCATCGGCATCCAGTACGTATAAGTCAACGGCATCAAGGTATGAGGGTGAAACTGACAAGATCGCGCCATTTGTATCGATGCGCTCCAAATAGACCCAGTGAGCCGACGGAGAGTTCCCGCGCTTTAACTGTGTGGAGCCTAATTCAGAAAAAGATCCGGCACGGAGTTTCTCTAGAACTTGTTGTGCCGTAAGCTCCGCAGTGCGGTCTTCATAATGGTCGATAACCGCGAAGCCCGAATCTGACCATTGTGCATGCAGAATCGCTGGTGCCAGTAATAGCAACAGCGATACGCACACGACAAGAGCATCACGATCCATGATTTGCTAAGAGCGATAACCGCCCTGCCACTCCCTAATTGGTTCAAAATAGGCAAAACGCTTTAAAGGTTTGTGGATACAGGAAGATCTATGCCTTTTCCGTAATACCACCGCTACATATTATTTATACGGTCTGCCGATTTGGTTACTATATGCTCTCAAGAGCACAATGTTTATTAGCAGAAGTGCGTATATTGCAAGGATGGAGCGCGAAGACGAAAATGGGGCAGCTCGAACACGCACATATTCTGATTGCTGAAGACCATACCCTGGTAAGACAAGGCTTTGTGTCACTATTATCGGGCAGGGTAAGAAGCATTCGGGAAGCCAGTAACGGCAAGGAGGCTTTGGAACTCTTGCAGAACGAATCATTTGATATGGCACTGATAGATATTGGCCTGCCAGAGCTTTCTGGATTGAGCGTACTAAAGAAGGTTCGAAAAGATGATTTGCGCACAAAGATCGTGATATTAACAGGTGATACGATGTCACACGCGCCCGCCGACATCTATGCAGCTGGCGCCGATGCATTCGTATACAAGACAACAGAAACACAGCATCTGATAAGTGTGCTTGCAGATGTGCTTGATGGCATTACACCACAGGCAGAGACCGCTGAAATCAATGACGGAGCTGATTCCCAACTTAGCGCTTTGTATGAAAGCCTGACGTCGCGTGAGAAGCAAGTTCTCAAAACACTGGTAGAGGGATTGACGAATCAGGAGATTGCCGATCAGTTATTCATTAGCCAACACACGGTTCGAAAGCACCGCGAAAATATCAACAAGAAACTCAACATGAAGTCACCCGCTGCGTTGGCACGTTTTGCAATTAGCTTCGGGCTGGTTTAGCCGTTTCGCGCAACTAATCCCGCGGCGGCTGTCTCCTAGATCTGAGCTAATTCCTGTGCGAGCACTGCAGGATCTATGGGTTTTTCCAAAAATCTAAAGCCAGCATTTCGCACGCTGCGAAGAATTGTTGGCTCGGTAGCGCCACTTATAATCAGGATCGGGATTTCAGCTGACAGTATGCCGCTAAGAGTGCTCGCCACTTGCAAGCCATCTGTTTCAAACAAGTGAAAATCAATCAATACTACATCTGGTTCAATTGATGATTCCAGAACAGCCAGCGCTTGTTCCTGGGTTTGAGCAGTCAGAACCGTACAACCCCAGGTTGAAAGCATGGATTGCATCGCTTTAAGTACTTGCAGTTCGTCATCAATCGTAAGTACATGCAAGCCTTGCAAAGAACGCATAGCTTCTGCGGGCGGCATTGAATAGGCCGTTTGCGAATCTGCCAATTCACCTATAGGGATTGACACACTGAACACGCTTCCTTTGTTCTCACCTGATTCTACGGTGACTGCGCCGCCCAGAGCATTGGCGAATTCTTTAACCACGTACAAGCCAAGTCCATAGCCTCCTGAAGCGCTATTTTCATCCAGGCTCACATACGATTGAAAAATTCGACTGGCATCACTTTTTTCTATTCCGGAACCATCATCCTTAACTGAAAAAACCCACGCACGCTCCATTTTTATCGCCTCGAGTATCACGCTGGACTTGGCAGCTTTCAAGGCGTTATCAACTAAGTTCCCTAACAAACGCTGTAACATCACAGGATCGGTGTGAATGTTGCCCAGCTCACACGATGTGGAGAACTCAATATCTCGCTTGTTCGCCTGAATACTGTAATCCAGCTCAACTTTAGACAACGCATCCGCCACAACAAAGCTTCGCATTTTTGGTTGCTTCTGCTCGATATCAACTCTGGCCGTATCCAGTGTTCCCTGAAGTAAATCGCTGAGGTTGGATATACTCTCTTCCTGAAGATCCACTAACTCTCGAAATTCCTCCGAGATCTGTTTCTGTTTCAAAGCGTTAGTGAACATTGCAAGTGCATGCAATGGTTGGCGCAAATCGTGACTGGCTGCGGCAATAAACTGCGCTCTTTCATTAGCACTGTTTTGAGCTTTTGCTGCTGCAGCTTCAAACGCCCGAGTTCGTTCTTTTACTTTTACTTCCAGTTCTCGGTTAAGGCTCTCCAATGCCCTCGATGTACCGCGCGCTTCGTCAAATGTTTGCTGCAAACGCAACAATAGAGCATACGAATAGCCAAGGCCAACGAGCAAGAACCCGAATGGAGTCAAGTCGAAGCCGTTGCTTCGCTCAGTGTAAAGCAAGGTATCACTGATTGCTGTGACAAAAAACAGTGCGTTCGCGACTAGGATCACAGCTGCACCGCGCTCCCGGTCTCGCCACGCAAGAGCGACACAAATGATACTGAAAATAATCGATGCTACATTAGCCGCGATTGCCAAATTTCGGGTACGGGTGTAGAACGTCTCGTCGGTGAATAGCACTACCAAGCACAAAGCAAAACACCCACTGGCTGTGGCGATAGTCGTTCTTGATGGAAAGTGCTTGGGAAATGCCGCTCGAAAAAAAAGAAGATAAACACCAGGAGCAGCGAATAACGTCCAGTAGCTTATACGCAGCGATGCCCAATACGCCGCATCAGGGAAATACTGATGATAATAAGGCACAACGTTGCCAATTCTTATCACTAGTATTAAACACAGCAGGCTAAACCATATATGAACAGGTCCTTGTTCTCTATGGTGCCTGTCAGCCAGATAAAAGATGGCGTGGAACATCGAAATAGCAAGCAACACGCCCAACACCAATGTGTAATACACCGACAGCGCGTCCACTAGCCTATCGAGAGTGTCTGACTCCCATACCGTTATCGGATGACCTGGTCCACCGTATGCGTGAGAATAATTGGCCACCTGCAGAACCAACGAAATTTGACCCGCTTTCGCATCGAAAACACGCGTTGCGTACCCAGGCAAAAAATCGCTTTTATTGTTAGCAACCACTCCATTGCCGCCCAATAAGGCTCCATTTTCATACAAACGCCAGGCCGAATGTGGCGAAATCATATGGTAGGAAAGTTTATCGATTGTCGTGTCGAGCAAAAATTCAAGCCTGAAAGTTGCAACCCCCTGTGCACCGGAAAGCGTATCAGAATGGCTTTCGTCCCATCTTTTCGGTATTACAAACACCTCACCCTTGTAGTGTTCATCGAACTCTTCTGGTGCAAGCAGTTTTCCCCAAACTACCTGCCACTCGCCGCTAAGCTCAATGCCGCTGCCATTTTTCAGTTCCTGGTCTTCTGCAATAAGTACTCCTTTTTTAGCAAATGTTGCTTGAGCATTGGCCGAATTCGGCCCCGGGAAAAAGAGCACAAACAATGTGAAAAGCAGTAGGACGCCGGCGGGGCTTCTATAAAAAACCAGCATCTCTGTTTTAATACAAGACGACATAGTTATTACTTTTGGTCTTCCGTCAATATACTTGTGGGTCAATATAACAAAGTCAGTATACTCAAGTATCGAATTTCCACGATCTAATACATCATAAACCGACCCAAGAACTGGAGATAAACTATGGATCTGTATGACGTAATGCGCACAACCTTCGCCGCACGCGAGTTCACCGACGAACCGGTAACGGACGAACAGATTTATAGAATTCTGGAAAATGCCCGCTTTGCGCCCAGCGGTGGCAACCGTCAAGGCTGGAAAGTCATTGTGGTGCGTGATCAAGCAACAAGAGAAAAACTGCGCCCATTAGTGGAACCAGGCATGCGACGCTATCTAGCGCAGAAAAGCGTTGGTGAAAACCCATGGAACACTATTGTACCCACTGCATTGAGCGATACTGAAATTGCCACAACTGCATTGCCTGAAGGCATCATCAATAATCTGTTAAACGCACCCGCGCTACTATGCGTGTATGTTGATCTTTCCGTTGTTGCTTCTTTCGACCAGAACCTGGATCGTATTGGGGTTGTGTCTGGATGCTCCATATACCCTTTCGTATGGAACATATTACTTGCCGCACGCAACGAAGGCTTGGGAGGCACACCCACCACCTGGGCAGCAAGCTGCGAAGATCAATTAAGTGAAATACTTGGCGTACCTTCAGAGTATGCTTTCAGTGCAATGATTCCTCTTGGGCATCCCGTTAAACAGCTCACTAAATTAAAACGTAAGCCGGTTGCTGAGTTCGCGACTCTCGATCGTTTTGCAGGCGAGCCGCTTTCCAATAACGTTTAGATAAGAGAGTAGCTTCAACATCGTAGCATGCGGATGCAATGTAAGACCGAAGAACACGATTGAGCCTATATACTAAAGTGCAGGAGTCACGGTCAACGTTAGGTCCACGGCCACACCCGGTTCGGCGAATGCATTGCTGACTCTCACAAGCCAATCAAGACGCTTCTCCTTTTTTGGAGTTGCCAGCTGTACGTCAATGAATCCCAGTGCTGGCACACGTACGGTGCCAGCATGCGTCTGATCGCCATACTCAGAGATGTTTTCCAAACCAATAGTTACGCTGCTTACATTACGCAACCGCATCTCGAGAATTTTCGTGCCGTCCTTATAATGAGCATTTTCCACTTTAAGACTTGCCTGCAGCAACGGCTCCAGAAAGTCTTTACGCCCCAACAAACTATCGCGATGCCAGACGACGGTTCTGCCCTGCATCAATGCTTGTTTAAGTGATTCAGGTTCGCGAGTTTTAGAAAAGATCAAAGTAACCGGCCGATGCTGGTTTAAAGATGGCGGGTAATCCCAGTCAATCAGCTCATGAACATCCGAAGTGCCGATCATCGTTAAGCCATAGTCCAGCGCAAGCTGGAATGATTCGGGCGAGTAGTGCTTACCATTCGCAATCTCGATGCCGTGCACAAGCCCCTGCTTGAACCAGCGCTTGTGATGCTCGCTAACTGCAGGAATACCACCTGGTGCTTGCGAAGACCAGGAAGGGTGATTCCAGAACGCAAACCCGCCCTGCTTTCGAACCTCTGCCAGAGCATTGTCAACTGGCCACAAGCCCTTCAATAGGTAGTATTTGCTGTCTTCCGAATCGTTTGATGAATCAGGGTATTGCTGAAGTACCTGGTCAACGCTTTGCTGATCGTATTCATAATCATCGGGCGGCATAAGCTGGTTCGCGTCTTTAATAAATATCGCGTTAATGTGCCCTGCGGGCAATTCACGCGTAATTTCTGCACCCGGCAGGACCATCACGGAACCACCGCTAGCGGCTTCAATGGCAATGTCATAGGCCCGGTTCCGATCAGGATGCGGTATGTCTGAAAGATGCGGTTGCCATTCAAGATGCTCGGTGATGGCTAGTACATCCAACCCCTCTCTTTCGGCTTCTGCAACTCGTACATTTGGCCAAACATGGCCGTCAGAAAAAACACTGTGCGTATGAAGGTCGGACGTGATCGTGAGATAGCCGGGAATATCCGGGAAAACAATCCTCGCTTTTGCATATACCTCATCAGCCGGGACAAGTGAGTCTGTCTTGCCATCTGCGTGCGACGGGGAACCGCTGGCCAGCAATATTAAAGAGAACGTTGCAACTAGAAAGCGTGGCATCAAATTGATCT
>CAYGSL010000070.1:0-20176 GCA_964352475.1 uncultured Pseudomonadales bacterium
GCAATTGCAATCAATGAGAAGCCAGGAAGTCGCCAGACAAAACGAATATCCTCCAGCATATTGCTGTTTGACAAAGCGTCTTTACGCGGCGGTTCTTTAACAGTTGCGGCTACCAGTAAGCTAACCACAATGCCAGGAATACCAAACAGCAAAAAGGCCATTCGCCAGCCGTATTGCGAAGCAATATACGCGCCAGCCACCATACCAATCAGTATGCCGAAGTGCGTTCCTGTGCTGTGAATGCTCAGCGCTGTCGTGCGCTTCTCTGGGGGAAAGTAATCCGCAATCAAACTGTGTGAAGGCGGCGTTCCACCGGCCTCACCAATACCCACGCCCACCCGCGCCAAAGCCAGTTGGGCAAAGCTGCTTGCCATGCCACTAATAGCTGTCATGGCGCTCCAGATGCCGACCGATATGGCAATCACATTGCGCCGCGACCAGCGGTCTGCCAGTCGCGCAATGGGCACACCCAGGCTCGCGTAAAACAGTGCAAAGGCAAAGCCTGTTAAAAATCCCATTGCCGTGTCACTGGCACCAAATTCCGTTTTGATCGGCTCCAGTAGAATGTTGATAAGCTGGCGATCAACGAAGTTAAGTATATACGTTAGCCATAATATGAAGAGAACGTAGTTTCTGTAGGCAGGGGTATAATTATTGTGTGCTTGCGCCATGATAGAGCCTTTTTATTCGAAAAAGGAGTGTACCTGAACGATGGCTGAGTGGCACCTTACTGGGGCAAGGGGTTACGTATTATTTAATTAAACCACACTCCATTAGTCACTTGGCAATCGATGGCGTCCAAGGCCATATGTATTGTTAAACCAAGGCCTAGCAAGCGTGTTTTAGGTAAAAAGCAAAGTAACACGTAGAAAATAACAAACCACAGCTTATGCAAAGGATGAAAACCAATACTGCAGCGCTGAGGGTCGTAAATGGGGTTGGCAAGTAAATGATCGACATCCACCAGCATTGTCGCGATCATTATTAAATACGCAGACTTCCAATTTTTACGAAAGAACAGACCCGCAACAATTGCGGGAATCACAAAGTGCAAAACCATATGAGTCATGTTTTGTGGCTCATTCTTCTAGGCACTCACCCGTAGCAACAAACAACTAATGAGAATCTGATTTTTGGCCACCCAAAATCAAAGTTCTAGCCTATAGCACTCTATGAATTTTGCTGTAGTCGCCAGACACTATCAGCGTAACTGTGACGGTCTCATTAGAGCGATTACGCCAAAACCATCCATGCTTGCCATCAAACTCTGCCTGTAACTCGCCTTTATCTTCTGTTAGTGCTCGGCCTTTGTCGTAGCCAAAGTACTTAATTCCCTCTCCATCGCCGTGGGTATCGAAATTCACGTGACCAGTATCTACAGACCATTCGTACATTATGATGGCCGCTTTCTTCATCTCTAATTTCACCTCGGCAGCTTCACCCGGTTTGAGTTGTATGGTTCTTGTTTCTGAGGGTGGGGCTTCAGGCGCACTGGCTTCTACGACCAGATCTTCTTCAGGGCCGCTGGTTTCCTCAACCGAATGATCTTCAATCATGTTGGCTTCTGACTTAACAAGCTCAGAAGTGAGTTGCTCAGTATCTTCTTCCGCTTCCTTTGCTAATTGCGTTTTGATTTCACCCATTTGGGTAAGACCCAGAATTTCGCCGGCTCCAATTGGGTCAACTCCGTATTCGGCGGGTAAAATTACAGTGACCAATAAAACAAGCGCTGCAACCAGGGCTATCGCGGTAGAGGTTAAAAGCTGTTTCGAACTGGGTAGTTCGTTCTCGTTGGGGATATTTGCGTTATACATTGTCTATTACCTAGGTCTTCTCAAGTCAGAAAATAGCCTGTTAACTGAAGCCCAGTTAACATGAAGCCAGCTGACATTAGCATTACATTGGCACTGTATGCCTGCTTAAAAAAGAAGTGTTGTTTGCGCCAGTAACTCATAGCAATCAGTATGACGGCCAGTGCCAGTAGCTGACCGATTTCTACACCAACGTTGAATGCAATGAGATTAGTTAGAAGGCCGTCGCTTGACATTTCAAAGTCTTGTATTTTCGTGGCCAGGCCAAAGCCATGAAAGAACCCAAACAGTAGTGTTGCCGCTTTTGTGCTTGGTTGAAAACCAAACCACCGCTGATAAGCGCCCATATTATCAAGGGCCTTATAGACAACTGATAGACCAATAATGGCATCTATCAAATAGGCGTTTGCTGGCACATCAAAATACACCCCTAGTAACAGTGTGCTTGAGTGCCCGATGGCAAATAAAGTGACGTACAGTCCTATCTCTTTAAGTTTATAGAGAAAGAAGATCACCCCAACCAAAAACAATAAGTGATCGTACCCGGTTACCATATGCTTGGCACCCAAATACATAAAAGGAATTATGTTTGTACCGGAAATTTCTTGAATATACCCTTGGTCTCCCTGGGTAACACCATGAGCGCTGACGGTAGCTGAAAATAGTAAGCAGATGAACAGCATACATAGCTGCTTCAATCCCAGCGATGCATTCATAGTAAAAGGCATTATTAGCTCTCTATAAAACAGGGGTTGGGTCTGGCCGCGCGCAACCTTGCCACCAGCATACCCGTACTGTGCTAGTTTACCGCATGCCAGTTGGAGTAGGGAGCAGGTCTTACATTTCACACTAAATTCCTGGCACCTGTGTCTTTCTTTGTTGATTGTTACCCGAAAGAATAATGCATGTCTGGCTTTACACTGATATCGTCTGTACCAACAAGCAAAGTGAACTGAAGCACGCAGTCAACGTCAATAATAATTGTTAATACCTGTTGGACAACTCAAATATGAAAGTAGCTTCCGCAGAAGGTGAAGCGCAGAGTAACAACACGGGGTACGGTAGCAAACGTTACCGAACCTATGTGCTCTACGCACTGACGCTTATCTACATTCTGAATTTCGTTGACCGCGGTCTACTCGCCGTCGTTGGTCCAGATCTTGTGCCAGAGCTGGGTATTTCTGACACTCAATTTGGCCTTCTCACCGGTTTCGGTTTTGCGCTTCTCTATACGATTGTGGGCATTCCTCTGGCCCGCTATGCCGATAGGGCCAACCGCGTATGGATTATGACGGTTTGTATTGCCTTATGGTCCTTAATGACCGCGCTCTGTGGGCTGGCAACTGAGGTTACCATTGGTTCGCTCACCATCGGCGCATTCTGGATATTACTGATGTGTCGCGTGGGCGTTGGTATTGGCGAGGCGGGCTGTACACCACCGGCCAACTCTTTGATCGCCGACTATTACGCACCGCGCGACCGATCTCAAGCGCTGGGCGTCTACGCCATGGGCGTAACACTCGGCACGATGTTCGCAAACTTGATTGGTGGCTGGGTAACCGATGCTTTCGACTGGCGAACCGCTTTTTTCGTGGTGGGCTTGCCGGGTCTGTTAATTGCCATCGTTTTCAAATTAACGGTTAAAGAGCCGCCGCGCGGTTACACCGATCCCGCTGGAACAGAATCCAAGGAACGCGTTGAACTGAGCGAGGCGATCCGTGAACTAACGACTAAACCTGCGTTCTGGTACATGACGGCAGGTGCGACAATCGCTGCATTCTGTGGTTACGGAATCTCCTCGTTCCAATCCATCTTTCTGGTTAGGGCTCATGAAATCACTACCGGTGAAGCAGCCATCTGGATCAACACTCCGGTGTCATTGTCATCCGCCATCGGTACCTTCGCGACCGGCTGGCTGGCAACAAAACTCTACAAAAAGCACCCGGGCGCCATCGCTTGGGTGCCGGCCATTGGTTTGGCCTTGTCGATCCCGTTTTATGTCTTTGCCTTCACCACAGAGAACCTGATATTTGCCGCCATAGGCCTGATCATTGGCGGCTTCGTGAAGTACGGCTATCTTGCCGCCCAATACACTATTGGCCAGGGCGTTGTGAGCATGCGTGTTCGTGCGATGGCCACCGCCGTACTACTGTTTGTAGTCAACTTGATCGGTTACGGTTTTGGCCCTCTTTTTATCGGTGCCGTGTCAGACATCTTCTTTGTCAGTGGCGTTGCCGAGCTGGCTGTGGCCGCTGAAGAGCTTTCGCGAAACCAATGTCATCCCAGGGTTATAGAAGAGTTGAGTGACAATCTGCAAAATGCTTGCGGCGAAGTCTACGCCCAGAGCTTACAGTCGGCTATGGTGATTGTGGCTGCAATGTACGCAGCCAGTTCGCTGTTCTTCCTGCTGAGTTGGCGTAGACTGGATAAGGATATGGTGGACAGAAACTGAATTGTGGCCAGCACTGCAAATACATCAAGGCAGAGTGTGAAATGCCCGACCTGACCCCATCATGGTGTTAATCCAAACCCCTGTAACATTACTCTATCATTCATCGAGAGGCCGGACTGGCCAACATTGAGGTTAACGGCATGGCCGCTGCTCACCTTGGCGTAGCTGGCGGTTGCCCCGTCCAGCGATTTGCTGAGCTTGCTGGCCAGGCGTTTTGCGCGGGTGGCGGAGTCGAACACCATCAGAGTGGAGTTTTTGTTAGCTTGCAGGCGCTTTGGCAGGTCGCCGCCGAGTACGCGCTTGCGGTGCTTGCCCACTGTTGCCACGTACTTTAGCGCGCCATTTGGGAGGGTGGCCGAACGTTCGATGCGACCCGGCCCGTAGTTATAGGCGGCGAGCGCTCTGGTCTCGTCCCCACCGAAGCGGCCGAGCAGCTCTTTGAGGTAGCGACTGCCAAGTTCGATATTAAGGCAAGGGTTATACAACTCAGAAACCCGCTTCACGCCGAGATCTTTCGCCGTACCTGGCCATTGGATTTGCATGATGCCGTGTGCATTGGCGTGCGAGCGCGCATCTGGGTCCCAGTTGCTTTCCGTGGCGGCAACGGCAAGCAGCAAATCAATGGGTAGGTCGTGCATGTTGGCGGCAATTTCAAAGCAACGTTGGTACGGATAGCGTTGCGACGCCGCGCTCACAATACTGCTTAATGAGAGCAGCAAAACGATTAGCATAGTTTTTATGTGGCGAGTTTTCATGTGGTGGGTCCTCCTGTGAGCGCGTTCACCTGGGCTTCAAGTTCTGTCCGCTCAGGTTCGCTGTTGTAGTTGAATGTAACCACGTACGTTTGCGGGGCAAGCTTCTCCACTTCGAATCGCTGGCCGAGTACGGTATTCAAGCGGCCAGCGAAGCCGTTAGCTGACGCTTCGCTATGGAACGGTGTCCACACCACCTGCCGTCCCGCTGTTAGATCCGCCTGCGCGATGGGCGCCAATTCCGGTTCCAGTTCGGGCTCCGGATCCGCTTCCGGTGCAACACTCGCAGTGTGAACGGGCGGGATGTGTTCTATGGGCCCAGCGTCGTACACGGTAGGCTCGTGCTGATTTTTCCGCGCACCGGGTTCGTCATCGCTAAGTGCTGCTTGAACATATTGAATAAAGTTTTGCCAGTCGGCGGCATGGAACTGAAAGAGCGGTTTACCCTGGTAGCCGTAGAAGGCAAAGTGGGTGAGGCACGCGCCGAATAGAAGGCCTAGTATAAATCGCATGGTGTGTTCTCCTTTGTCAAAGTGCGCGCACGCTCCTGCCGCTCTGGCGGAGGCGCAACACCTGCCACTGAATGTTGTTGTTCTCTTTTTCTAGTGCCTGGTTGAATGACACTTGCCATAACGGCGATTGCTTAGAACATGCTTGCTGTAGCAAATAGCGAAGCGATGCGGCGGCGCCTGGGTCTTGGGTAGCGATGGCATAAAAGTCCGCGTCGGCGCGCGTACCTCTCTGTGCAGTCACCGGCAGTCGGAAGTGATAAATACCTGGGCTGCGCAATACGGCGCCGGAGTTGCATGCGGGAATCACCTCACTGTGACGTTTGGCAAACACGAGCAAATTTGCGTGCTGTTGCAGCGGTACCTGCACCTCCACGCACACGGAATCAGTCCAGCCCTGGCAGGCACCTTCAGGTGCAACTTTCTTGTAGGTCAGGGCGCTTAGCAGAGCGGCAGGTTCTGTGCGAGCACGTGACAAGGCGACAGGACTGGTCCGCGCAGACGTTTCTCGCGTTGGGGATTGCCGCGTTGAGGCGTGCTGAGTTTTAGCTTGATTGCCTAGCAACTGCTGTTCTGCGCGCGACAACCGCCCTTGCCAGCGAAATGCTGTGCCGCCCACCCAAATGCCCTCATTGAGATCAACCATGGCGACAGTAACGCGATGCTCGAAGCGGTGGTGTTTGTGCACATCCACGCCGAGTACATAATGTACAGGACGGTCGCTGGGCTTGAATTCTTGGCCGGGGTAGCGAATGCGAACACCATCGTAGCGCATAAGACGTACTGTTAGGTCGCGCTCGATCATGCGCACTAGATCGTTGCTTTTTTCCGTTAAACGGCCGCTCTGCATGGCGCTGAGGCGAATCACTTCACCTCTGAACTTGGGGTGCTGCTCAAGCTTTTTCGCAAGCGTTGGCGCGACAGTGCCGGAGAGCCACTGCTCTAACGGACTCTGCAGTGCATTTGCATGATTAGTACAAGCAAAGAGCAAAAATAGAACGCTAATACAGCGGAACATGGCGTACGGCTCCGGTTTGATCGATCACCAGTTGCCCGGATTGGAAGCGGTCGGCGAGTTGCTGGATGGATGCAGCGGTGGGCTTCGGCAAGCGCACCCCCCACTGGTTGCTGATGAGTTTTCCCGCAAGTGCCGCACGCACGCGGCTGGGCACCGTTTCCAATTCATGGATGGACTGCGGCGGACTTGCTCGATGAAAAGCGAAGCCACGATCAAGCATCAGAAACTGGTTTTTTTGAAACGCATACACTCGCACTTTGCCTTTGCGTATAAGATTGATGAACGCAGCATCGCTCTCGAAACGCAGGCTTAGCCCCTGATCTTCAGGCGTGGAATTAGGCGCAGGCTTTGGTGCTGCTATTGTGACTTCGATCTCCTTGGGCGGAGTGGGCGGCGCAGGCGCCGGTTCAACCAACGCCGCCATGGGCGCAGGCAAGTCTTGCGTTTCCATAACAACTTCCACCACCGGCTGCTGCGTTTCCGGTTCTGCCGCTTCCGGTTCGGTTGTGGCTGCGTTTTTGCTTGTCTCTGCAGCCGGCGTCTCGGTAACGTCCATGTCGCGCACTAGCGCTAATACGGCAACCAGGCAAAACGCGATGATGGCCATAAACCGCATAACATCGGTTTGTAAACCGTCGTCTTCAAACTGGCGGAGACTGTAGCGTGTGTTCATGTGCTTGTTGGCTGCTCGGCGGGTGATAAGCTCTTCAGGTGAGACTCGATGCGCTCGGTAGCAACAATCAGCTCCTTAACCCCCGCCTGATTCAGCGCCTCGTAAAACGCCTGCAAGGCAGCCCCCACGCACACCGTTTTAACAAGGCGCATTAGGTAACCGCCCACACCGCCAACGATAGTAGTGGTGAGAGCGAGCAGGATTCCGCCATCTACCAGGTTTTTCAGCACTGAGTTGGCGGAACCGCTTAGGTCGCCATCGCCGAGCGCTGTCTGCAGCGCGCTGCGCATGCCGATCGCTGTCCACACCACGCCGATGCCCACAAACAAATGCGCCCACACATCCAGTCTTTGGTCCAGACCCACAACGTCGCGTAGGGCGTATTGCTCGTGGTTGACTAGTCGCCGCTGCAAGCGAGTGAGGTCAAACACGAACAGAGCTGCCACAGTGGCGAACAACCAGAGCGAAGCTCCCAAATTCTGCTGCACCCACTGTTGGGCAGTGGCATCAACCAGGCTTGGCTCTGGAACGCTGCCGAGCATCAGAAATGCATACACAGCCACACCCGTTAGCGTTCCCAGAGTGAAGCCACTTTTAGTTTTGAGGGCCATTTGCACACGCTCGGCAGGTGGCTTCAAGTACCAGTTGCGCTTCCTTCATCAGAAGGTCGGCGCGATAGTAGCTGCCCTGGTCAAGTGATGCGTGCATCAGGCCGCGCTCTTTGTCCTTGAGTTCATGGCGCATGTTGCTCACGAGCTCGTTGTGCACAGGGCAGGCTTGCGAGCAGGTGTTGTAGTCACCGGTGAACGCCACAAACTTCACATTGAAGTAGCGGTTGTACAAAGCCTTCGCCTGGCGTTTGTTAATAACGCCCGCGTTGCTCACGCGCACCAGGTGCTCGGAGAACAGCTGCTTGTTTTCGGGGGCCGCGTTTTCCTCGGCCACTTTCATAAGCTGCTGAAAGTAGGCGTCGAAGTGGTAGGTGCAGCCTGAAGCCAGCCGTTCCTCCACTTCATGGATGGCGCTGACCAGTTTGTTGCTCAGGTTAACTTCGCAACTTGTGGCCACGGGCGTTTGGTTGGCACAAGCGCTAACGAGAACGAGTGTGCCGAGTGCAATGATAAGTGATTTCATGACTATACTCCTGCTACAGATCAAGTGGGCTAACATATTCGGTTTGGCTTGCGAGTGTTGGAGACGACGCGATTGGCATCACCTCGCTGCTCTCGCCGAAGAGAATTTCCTTCACGCCCTCTACCACATTGGCCATCTCCGGGGTAATGGCGCCGAAAGACTGGTTGAGCTGCCCCATGAGCGTAGCGCGGCCAATCTCCTCTTGCGTTGCGGCGATGAGCTGTGAGGCTTCCTCCATGTCAAGGTAAATGTCGGCTGCAACTACTGCGAGCGACTTCGCGGGCCCTTCGCGATGTGCAGCCACCAGGTTGTAGTACTGCTTGAAGCGATTAGACAAGCGTACGCCGGAACGCCCACGCAGCTCTGGTTTGGAACTGCTCACGATGCCAGCTGCCTCACCGAGCAGAGAGTTCTGCAACGTTGTGGGCGTGGTGCGATGACCAAGTTCGCTGCGCAAGCGTTTTTCCAGGCTTTGGCGGGTGTTGTTAACCGCGCTTTCCATTTCCGGCAGCCGCGCGCTCATGGCGTTTAGCATCTCCAGGTAAGTGGCACCCAGCTGCTCCGCGATACGTGCGCAACCCTGGTCCGAGTCTGCGCCTTGACACAGGCTTTCCTCGTGCAGCTCGCGTTGCATGTCTAGGCGGTGGATGATTTCCTGCAAATTATTCTCCATCTCTTCCGCCACCTGGCTAGTTTCACGAATGTCTTCGAGTACGGTGGTTGGAAACAGCCGCACCACCGGCCCGGATGGGCTAGCAAACGCGGTGGATGCAAATAGCAAGATGGCGCAGGCAATTACGCTCTGCGGACTGGGTCGAAGTGACATAACGATTCTCCTATAGCTTTTAGAGGGTTGCGGCAGAACGGCTGTCTGACGACTTGTTTGGCGATCTGCCAAAATCTTTACCGGCGATATGAAGACAAGTGTTAGTACCTGCATCGCTTTGTTCCTAGAACATGCTAAGAGGGATGTTGTGAGTAACTTTAAACGGTGTTTTCTAAACCTGACCTGAACGAAACGGGCCAACATGAATGAATTAGTGAAAAATTTGCGTGGAATATAAGAAAATGGCTGAGGATGTTTATAAAAAAATTTCTTTTAAGCCATGGAATCTAACAATGTCACCGTTGCGAACGCGGTATAGGGGAAATTATTTTCGGAATTGTTGTCGCAATTTTTCGATACGAGAGGCAGGTTGATTCTGCTAGAAACCGCTCGAAAAGTGTGAAATGCCCGACCTGACCCCCGTTACGAGTTACAATCACCAATTAAAGAACCAAACCGGCAAACAACAAAATGACTGTACACGTAGAACATCAAGGCATGATCACCACCATAATCATTGACCGCGCGCACGCGCGCAATGCAGTAGACGGGCCGACAGCCGCTGCATTGATAGACGCCTTTAACGCCTTTGAGGCCGATGAAAATTCAGCGGTTGCCGTGCTCTGCGGCGCGAATGATACGTTCTGCGCTGGAGCCGATTTAAAAGCGGTCTCTCAGTCTTCAGCGGATGAGTTATCACTTCGTGTTGAAGCTGATGGCGATGGCCCCATGGGCCCTTCGCGTATGCTGTTGAGCAAGCCGGTGATTGCTGCAGTGTCGGGTTACGCCGTAGCCGGCGGGTTGGAACTTGCACTTTGGTGTGATCTGCGTGTAGCTGAAGAAAGCGCTGTGTTTGGTGTGTTCTGCAGACGTTGGGGTGTGCCACTGGTTGATGGCGGCACTATTCGCCTACCGCGCTTGATTGGCCTTAGCCGGGCAATGGATATGATCCTAACCGGTCGGCCTGTTGGTGCTGAAGAAGCCCTGTCAATGGGGCTGGCCAATCGCGTGGTGAAAGACGGTGAGGCTCGCGCCGCGGCAGAAAAACTGGCGGCTGAAATTGCTGAGTTCCCCCAGCTCTGTCTGCGCGCGGATCGACTCAGTGCGCACGAGCAATTCTCTATGGAATTACCCGCAGCACTTCTCAATGAGTACCACCATGGTAAAGGCGTGATCGAAAGTGGCGAAACGCTTGCCGGGGCAACTCGCTTTGCCAAAGGAGCAGGGCGGCATGGCGCCTTTGATTCCTGAATAGACCAAACCCCAATACCCCACTCACTGCGAGAATTCAGGCTCGCGCTTCTGCATGGCTGCCATCACGGCTTCAATCTGGTTGGGTGTACGAATCACTTTGTCCTGGGCAACGCTCTCAGCCAACAGGATCTCATTCTCATCAAGATCCGCTACCGTGTTGCACAATGTTTTTGCCTCGCGGATGGCTGCAGGATTCTTAAGAGCAATCTGCGCGGCAATTTTCTGCGCTCGTTGTAAGGGCTGCTCGTTCACGTATGTGGCAAAGCCCAGTGTCTGCGCTTCTGCGCCGCTGAATTCCCGATTGGTATAGGTGAGCTCGCGCAGCACATCGTCGCGCACATAACCACGCCACAGTGCAAAACCCGCCATGTCGGGCACCAGCCCCCACTTCATTTCCATCACCGCGAGACGAGCATCGGGAGTGACAACGCGAATATCCGCGCCGCTGGCAATTTGCAGCCCACCGCCGAAGCAAACACCGTGCACGGCAGCGACAACTGGCATGGGCAAGGTACGCCAGCCCATTGCAACGGCCTGAAAGAGATTCGCGTTGCCGTGAGTGCGCTCCGCAAGTCGATTGGCTGCGCCTGGCTTGTCGCCATCGCCATCGCCATCGCCATCGCCCAAAGAGCTAAGGTCCAAGCCTGCACAGAATGCCTTGCCCTCGCCAGACAACACCACAGCTCGCACAGACTTGTCCGCAGTGAGTGCCTTTTGCGCTTCGACAATTGCTTCAAACATCGCTGGATCAAGCGCGTTCATCTTATCGGGCCGGTTCAGGCGGACGTCGGCCACATGCTTGCTGATTGTGATCGTAACTCGTTCTGTCATGGTATATTCTGCTCTTTCAGTAGAACCCAATGTTAACACTTCATTTCGCACCTAATTCACGGTGCCAGCCGCAGCCTGTGGTTGCTTGAAGCCGGCTGCCGAAGACCCCAATTTTCCAGAGTATCTGCAATGGTTCCATTATTGTGAAGGGATGGTCATGCCGCCGGTGAATACCATTGTGGTTCATACTTTGCTGCTGCCGCCCGATCGGCAGGATGCAACAGTTCGTGAGCAAGCCCAGCGCTTGCTAGCCAAAGCCTGGGGTCCGTTGGAACAAGCGATGATGGGGCGTGATTAGCTGATAGGCGACTTCTCAGCGGCAGACACCATGTTGGGGCATGCCTGCATCATGTCTAAGCGTCTTGGCATCGTCACCGATGAAGATTTTCCTAAGCTCAGCGCCTACGCTGATCGCCTGCTGGCTCGACCGGCATGTGCAAAAGCGTTTGCGGCTTAACAAAGGCATAAAACGGACCTGACCCCGTTGCTCCGCCCATCGTTTGGAAAAGCGGCTTGCCTCTGTATAATGGGTGGAAACGTGCATGGACAGATGAGAAATTGCCAATGAGAAAACTACTACAAGCAACTTTGATTTTTGCAGTCGCCACCAGCGGAGCATCGGCAAGCGATGAGGAAGTGATCATCCCCGCAAAAATAAGTAAAGCTGAGCTCGCCGGGAAAGTTTTTGATCGTGACGACATGACCGAAACCAAACACGATAGCGGCAATGTCACACTCGATGTGACGACGCTGTTGTCGAGTGATAAGAAATTTGGTTCCGGTGTGTACCGTTCCGGCAAAGTCCGTTCCGAGATTACAGAACCCTACGGGGTTGATGAATTCATGTATTTCCTCGAAGGAGGCGTTACATTGACATCAGCTGATGGATCGGTGCAAAGCATCAATGCAGGCGAAGCGGTCACAATTCCTAAAGAATGGACCGGCATTTGGGATACAGACGGCTATACCAAAATCTGGGTAATCTATTCTGAAGATGGCTCAGGGTTAGAATAGGCGAGTCATTGCCCGAATAAGCATTGATCCGCACATTAGGGCCTTGCGATTCACAGCTCAAAGGTAATGAGACTTGATTGATCACAGCCAGTCTTTGCGTGGCCTGACCAGCAAATCGCGTGATTTCCATTAATGTGTCTGGTGCAATCGGTAACACCCGCCGTTAATCTCCAGCAATGAGTAGACCCGCCACGAGCCAATTGCAGAGTCCCACGACACCTTTTTTAAAACGGTCGCCCAGCCCGTACAACTGGTTAATTCCCAAGCATGCGCTATGCTTTCACAATGAACGATTGTCAGGAAAAGGAGAACCTGATGAGCACGACAGCTGAATGCCGATTCACTGTGAAATGTCCGATGTACCCAAAATTCAAGAATGAATTCGGGTTGGAGGTTTTCAAGAAATCGTATTGCCACTCCCGACGACACACCGCGTGCGAACGCTTCAAACTGGCATCGACCGGCACTATGCCACGCGCAGATTTACTCCCCAACGGTCGCAGTTTGCCACCATCGTAGCATGCAATGTTTGACCGTCTATCCATTTTATTGCTTGATCTCGCAGGGATAGCGCGGGATGCGGATGTACTCGAAGCACTCAATAATCAGCAGTGCTCCACAAGCATCCATACGGACGCACACGAGGTGCACCGTAGCGCTATCGATAATCGACCCGATCTAATTGTTATCACGACACCGGAGGTCGACGATGCGCTGCTCAACCTGAGCGCAAGCCTGGAGTACGCCAATCCCGAGGGAAGAATATACACGGTACTGGTGGCCGCAACAGATGATATTGACCCATGCCATTTACAGGAAACCAACGTCGCCTGCCTGTGTTCGCCACCTGACAACTGGCAAGTGTTTTCTCAGCAAATGCACCTTATGGCAATTACCAGCAAGAAGGCGAGCCTGCTGGAAAGCGCTTATCTAGACGCCAACTCGGCCTTGCATGCATTGGCTGCGTCAACGTGTTCGATCGACATTGCTTCGGAATCCTGCCGAGCCGGTGCCAGTCTGCTGCGATTATTGGAGTTCAGACCCCAACAATCTAAACAGCGACAGGGTGGCGTCTTTCACTGGCGTCTGCTGCTGGAAGCGATTCACCAACCGGTTAGGGAGCGTCTGGCTGACGCTATCCGCTTAGCGATCAAAGAAGGTGCCTCATTTAGTTGTGAAGTGGCACTCGCCGCAGACCCCAATGTTGCAGTGCATTGTATCGCCTCATTGCATAAAACACAGGATGGTCGCACAAACCGACTGCAATTAAGTTGGCAGCGCACGTCGGGGGCTACTCCTTCTCAGAAACTCGCTCCCAAGGCCGTTGAGTGGGTAGGATGCTCTGACATAGGGCAGTTGAGCGAGCGACTGCACAGTCGAGCATCCGGAACCGTATTGTTTATTCGCGTCGAGGGGTTTACCGAAATCTGTAAGTCTCTCGGTTATGTCGTGGGTCAGCAGGTTTTGGCACAGGTGCGTGAACAGGTATTGGGAGAGCTGCGAAGCAGCGATATTATTATTCAGGACAGTGCGCGCGCGCACAAGCAGATTACTCGAATCGGTGGCGCCGAACTAATCGTGATACTGGATGAGGTGGCTGAAACGCATCATGTCGCCAGGGTCAAAAAGCGACTGCAAAAGCGTTTCAAGCAAGCCTTGTGTATTGATCAAAGAGCGGTGCCTGTGCGAGTGTCCATTGGGGCGGCGGTTTGGCCCGAAGACGGAATCGATGCCAATGAGCTGTTACTCTCAGCCTCTCTGTCGGCGGACTGCTCACACATTACAGACGACACAAATACGTCTAATACGCCTCAGGAAATTGGTCAGGCCCGCAACGCCATTCGCTTGGAGGCCGATTTGTACGATGCGGTGCTCAACGAAGAACTCACTTTGTTGTATCAGCCAAAGTATTCCCTGGCCGACGGTAAGATAAGCGGCGTGGAAGCGCTGTTGCGCTGGCACAATGGCCATAAAACATGGATACAACCCGATATTTTCATTCCCATTGCCGAACGCAATGGCCTGATCGTACAGATCGGGCAGTGGGTGATCAGTGAAGCAATGCGATGCCACTCGCGCTGGTACAGGCAGGGCTTGGGTCGGGTATCCATCGCGATAAACATATCGTCGCAACAATTGGCTGACAGTTCAATCGTCGACTTTCTGAAGGCAGAAGCAATCGCGCATCAAGTACCTACCGAGTACATCGAGCTGGAGATCACTGAAAGCTGCCTGATCGAGAATGCTGCCCAGACAACGCACATCCTGCAGACCCTGAGCGAAGAGGGATTCATTATTGCACTGGACGATTTCGGCACCGGGTTCTCATCGCTCTCCTATCTGCAGACCTTGCCCTTGGATGTACTCAAAATAGATCGATCATTCGTCAATGCTCTTACCGAACACTCGTATGACCCCGGCTTAATCGCCGGCATTGTGGGTATTGGCCTGACTCTGGGCCTGCGAATTGTGGCTGAAGGTATCGAGAACGAAATGCAATGGGAGCTGCTTAATGATTGGGGCTGCCACTATGGCCAGGGCTTTATGATGAGTCGACCTGTCCCGGAGATGGATGCCGCAAACTTGATTGCAGACGGCTTGTGGTCAGGTGCAATGCACATTCAGGGCGTGCGACACTGATGGCAACGACGGTCGTCGTCAGTTTGGTAAGCGACCCACAAACTCAGCATTGATGGTCAAGTGAACCCAAATACTGGCCACATAGCCCACTGACCCGTTGCCCGAAAACCAATGATTCCAAGCCGGATGCCGCGCTCGCGCCACCGCGGCAGGGATTCGTTATGCTGGATGTCGGAAATAGGGCCGCCAGAGGAAAGTTGAAGGCGAGTTTTCAGCGTTGCAGGCTCGTCGCCAGCTGAATTCGAAAGAATCGCATGGTTAGCGAGAGACTCAACAGTAGGCAGAAGCGGGTGGGCCCGGGTGAAATGGGTGTTTATTCTTCCTATGTTCTAATCCCTTGAATATGAACTATAATTTCATTAGACCAGCAGCAGTATCGAGGCCACATTATGAACAGGGATTGTGCAATTGAAAACACGGCGTTCGATCTTGAGTTCGGCTGCAACCGGACTCGCGACATTATCACTACCACTGCCGCTACTGGCGACAAACACTCCGAAGCAACCTCTGCATCTTGACATAGCGAGGCAGGCCAGGCGGGTCGCTGGCTCCAAGCCTGCCACTCTGACCCTGCTTTACCCCAATGGGTCTCAAGACAATCTGCGCCCATTGGTTGAATTGTTCGAGCAACACACCGGAATTCGCGTGCAGTTGCAAAAGGGGTCGTTGGATGAAATTTCGGCGGAGCTGGTTCTTAACGAGAAAATCCAGTCCTCAAAAATCGATATCGCCATTCCTGCGACGTTCGGCCTTCCGGACCTGGTCGAATCGAACTCCATTCTCGACCTGACCGCGTTCGCCGAGCACTACGAGCCACCAGGCTTCCATGCTTCGCTGTACCAGCATGGCGACCGATTTGCCGGCCGGCTGTATGGCTATCAAACAGATGGTGATTGCTACCTGATGTTTTTTAATCGCGATTGGCTTGAAAACGAAGGCAACCGAAAAGCCTATGCCGACCAATACGGCCAGCCACTCGCAATACCTCGAAGCTGGCAGGAACTGGATCAGCAAATGGAATTTTTCCAACGTCCGGAAGAAAATCGCTTTGGTGGCAGTCTGTTTCGAAATCGAAATTACACCGCTTGGGAATTTTGGGTTCGATACCACGCCAAAGGCTATTATCCCTTCGGTGATGACATGCGTTGCCAACTCGGCAATGACGCCGGAATTGAAGCACTGGAAGAACTCAGCAGGGCCAGCAACTTTCTCGAGCCCGACTGTTTCACGAATGGTCTGTTCGACAATTTCAAATCCTTCGCTGCAGGCAACAAGTTTTGCAATATTGGCTGGGGAGGCACGCAGAAATATCTGAATGGGCCGAATTCGGCCGTACGAGGCAAGCTGGTGTACTCCGCACTACCTGGCGGAAATCCAACAGCAGACAAACCCTGGCTACCATTTTTCAACTGGGGCTGGAATTTTGTCGTGCCACGAAGCAGCAAAAAGCCGGAGCTCGCCTATCTTTTTTGCCTGTTTGCGAGCACACCACACCCTTCCACCTTGTCCGTAAGAGAAGCTGGCGGTTATTTCGATCCATTTAGAGTTGAACACTATTCCGATCCTCGAATTCGCGCCACCTACTCCAAAGAGTTCCTCGGCACGCACTTTTATAGCATGCAAAACGCTTTTCCAGACCTGTATATTCGCGGCCGTGGTTTGTACTTTGATGCCCTGCGTCAGGCAATATTTGCGGCCAGTGCAGGCATGGCGAATTCTAGCGACATGATCAAGGGAGTGGCGAACAAATGGGATATGATCAGTGAGGAACTTGGCGTCGACAGCCAGCTAAAGCAATGGTCGTTTCTTCGTGACGAAGTCTACCCTGAAAGACTCAGAGCGCAGCTAAGGTAGACCGGGCGGCGTAGAATGAAAACGCTCCTGGCAGGTCAAAGTTCGATTCTGAATGCGCCCAATAATGTCTGGTTCATTCTCGTAGGCTTAGGGACAGCGATCGCTTTCGTGCTTTATCAGGAAGCCAGAGCAATTAGCGAGCAGAGAGCCGATCTCGAATTTCAGGCAACGGTGGCACCCAGGCACGCTTTGATATCATCCAACATCGACAGCATCAATCGCGGCTTAAGTGCCATCGCGGGTTTTTTTACCGTGTCAAAAGACGTGTCGCAAGAGGACTTTCGTTATTTCGTCAAGCAACTGAAGACGGCAGTCGACCACACCGAGTATTGCTGGATTCCCGCCAAATCCGATCGCATTTATACGGGTGGCACACAGCACGACAGCGACTGTACCGCATTCAGCCCAATGCAAACGTCGGAAGTGTTGCTTGACACTGCCCCCAGAGCGCTCCTGTCGCTGCCCGTGTTCGGCGCGGCGAGCAACAGAGGATTTGCGGTTGCCATTTTCCCTTTACACTCGCTGCTTAGCACGTCACCGCCAAGCCTGAATATCGATGAATATTTGGTATTGATGGATACATCAAGAAATCTGTTTCACTATTATTCCCTCGGTGATGAGCCGGGACTGCAGATTGAGCAACTGTCTGTCGAAGGCGCCGGTGACGGCATCTCCTTTCCTCTCAATCGCATTGGCAGTTTCGATTTCGTTTATATCGCCAGTCCCAGTGATGACGATGCGACCTGGGCAAGGCATGGCGAGCTTATTATCGGAGTCCTAGTTTGGCTCCTGTTTCTCGCCATCGCTTTTTATACCCGCGCTATTCTGGTTCGCAATTCCATTGTGGAGCACACAGTCAAGGTACGCACTGACGAGTTATCGCAGTTTGCGTATCGCGCCTCCCACGACCTGAAGGCGCCGCTGTCTACCATCGGCGGGCTGACCCGATTTGCGATTCAGGATATCAACGAGTCTGACAATCCCGAGGTCAAAGAAAACCTGATCAAAGTCGATACACAAATTCGACGACTTGAGACCCTGGTAGAAGACATATTGAACCTGGCCATGTCAGATGTAAAAGCGGGGCGCAGTGAGCTGGTTTGTTTGAACCAGCTCGTCCGCATGGCCGTAGCGAATGCTGCCGCATCGGCTCGAGCCGCCAACGTCGAAATTGAAACGGATCTCGGCCACATACCCGATATTTATTCGAACAACATACGACTGATGCAGATACTGGATAACCTTATCTCAAACGCAATAAAGTACTCAGACTCGACAAAGACTCAGTCGTTGGTAACGATTGTTACCCAAAAATCGGAGTCCCACATTAAGCTCGTTATCTCTGACAACGGCATCGGAATAGCCCGCGAGCACTTTCCGGAATTGTTCAAGGTGTTTACCCGTTTTCACCCTTCGCATGGCACCGGCAGTGGACTGGGCCTGTCGATCGTTCATCGTCACACCGAAAAACTCAATGGCACTCTTGCCGTTGAGAGCGAGGTTGGCGAAGGCACTATTATTTCACTTACGTTACCCATTCTCCTGAGAACAGAATCATGACTATTCACTCGATCCTCGTCGTTGATGATTCCGAAGATGACCGCTACATTGTTCGCAGAATGCTGCGCGAAGTAAATCCGGATTGGGCCATTTTTGAGTCGGAAAACGGTGCAGATGCTTTAACCTTTCTGCGCGATTACGATGCCCATCGCGCCACGCACAAAGAGCGCTTCCCGCCGACCATCATATTGCTGGATATCAATATGCCGGTCATGGATGGCTTCCAATTTTTGCAGGCTTTCAACAGCCTCCACGATTCGCCGAAGTACGACTCGGTCATACTGGCTATGGTAAGTTCCAGCGGCCGGGAACAAGATCGCGAGCTGGCGCTAAGCTACCCATATGTACGTGGTTTTATCGAAAAATGGCCGGCCAGCGCCCAGGAACTTGGCCTACAGATTGAGACTATCTGGGCGCCTTATTAGTATTGGTCTGGATGCTTGAATAAGCACCTTGCCAGTCTCAATCCCCTTTCTCTGCGATCAAACAGGCTCAGATATCCTCATCACGATAGGTGAAATTGCCCTCCAGCAAGGTACCGAGTACTCGGATAAGATGGATATCAGTTGGCGCAGTATCAAAAGGATCTCTATCCAGAATAACCAGATCAGCGTATTTGCCCACCTCTAGGCTGCCTATCTTGTCTTCCATTTTTAGCTGCCATGCGGCGTCGATTGTAATCGCCCGTAACGCGTGCTCGAGCGTCATTACGGTCCGCCCGGGCGGGTACACTTTGGATTTTTCACCGTCCATGGGTGTTCGCAGGGTCACCGCTGCAGCAACCTGGTAGAGCGGTGCCTGTGTTTCGAAGGGGCCACTACTGGGCAGGTCTGCGGAAATCGAGACATTAACCCCATCGCGTGCCAGGTTCGGATAGAGCGACATCTCAGCGAATACCCGCTCCTCGCCCAATAATCGTGAATATATTTCGTCCTGCCCTGACCAGTCGGTCGTAAACGTGGGAGTAACGTTAACGGGAATCTGCAATTCCACGATGCGATGGTAGTCATCTGGGTGAACAAAACCCAAATGGTGCAGGGAATTTCTCGCACCCGCAAACCCCGCTTTCTTGCTCGCGGCAATCGCATCAATACCCGCGCGCACTTCCGCATCACCCCAGGCATGCATTACCACATCCACACCGCGTTTGTTAGCCTGAAGCACGACCTCCCTGATCATCTTCGGAGAGATTCCAAAATGTCCCCGCGTCGTTTTGCCTGCGTAAGGCTCAATAAACGGCGACCCGTAGCTTTCCATATTCGCTGCTGGATGGACTTTCAAACTGCGTACACGAAGTCGGTCAGTATTGTAACGACGCATCATGCTGGCAGTGAACTCGACCAGGTCCGCCAGATTTGCCTCGGGCACTTTTAGCATCGGCATGATTTGCACTCGCAGCGGCAGCGCATCCTCATCGAGCAAGTCGGCCAGCATACTCGCCGCTATGCGAAAATCTTCCTTCATCCCCGCTGGATGCAGAGCAGTCGGTGTAACAAGGCCGGCGGCGAAGGCTGGGGTCACGTCGACCAACGCACATCGCGAGGACGGTACTTCTCTGGCAGTTGTTGCACTCATACAGCCATTTCTGCGTGGAAGTCGCTAACGCAGAAGCGTCTGTCCATCCTTACCACCTCTCGATGTACAAGCCTAAAGCGCCTCTACGATAGTCCCATCTCTATTTTTAAGCTCGTGCTCGTACCTCGCTAAAGGTAGAAAGGTGCCAGCTGCTCCAAACCGCTATTCCACATGTCTGGATGTGCAATGGTTGACGTGACCCCGTTATTCCGAAAGCAACTGACAATTCTATATGCGATGGTGAAAAATGGAACTCATTGGGACGAAACTATG
>CAYGSL010000071.1:0-20039 GCA_964352475.1 uncultured Pseudomonadales bacterium
CCAAGCCGAAGAAAACAAGTTAATCGCCGAGCGCCGCCAAAAACTGGCGGGTATTCGTGAGCAAGGGAATGCCTTCCCTAACCAGTTTCGTAGAAGCGACTACTGCGCGGATTTGCAGAAACAGTTTGCCGAGCATGAGAAAGCGCAGCTTGAAGAGCTTGATCACAGTGCTTCCGTTGCCGGGCGCATTATGCGTAAGCGTGGGCCATTTATGGTCTTGCAAGATGTTAGCGGTGAGATTCAGCTGTATATTGACCGCAAAGGTTTGGACGAAGCTACGCTGGAGAATATTAAGACCTGGGACATTGGTGATATTGTAGGTGCCAGTGGTCCGGTGCATCGCTCAGGTAAAGGCGACTTGTATGTGAATATGCGCAGCGCCCAGCTGCTGACAAAATCACTGCGTCCGCTGCCTGATAAGTTTCATGGCTTGTCTGATCAGGAGATACGGTATCGGCAGCGCTATGTTGACCTGATTATGAACGAAGAGACTCGGGCTGTTTTCGAAATTCGCTCCAAAACAGTCGAGGCTATTCGTCAGTTTATGATTGGTCGTTCCTTCATGGAAGTTGAGACACCGATGATGCAGCTTATTCCCGGTGGGGCCACAGCCAAGCCGTTTGTAACCCATCATAATGCGCTCAGCCAGGATATGTATTTGCGTATCGCGCCGGAGCTGTATTTAAAGCGCCTGGTTGTGGGAGGCTTTGAGCGCGTCTTTGAAATTAATCGCAATTTCCGTAATGAAGGTTTATCTACCCGCCATAATCCTGAATTTACGATGCTCGAGTTTTATCAGGCGTATGCTGATTATCTGGAGTTAATGGACCTGACAGAACAGATGCTGCGCACAGTGGCTGAGCAAGTACTGGGCAGTACCGTAGTTAATTATCAAGGTGAAGAGTACGATTTAGCCAAGCCGTTTCAGCGTTTGTCTGTGAAGCAATCCATTCTTGATTTTAACCCTGACATTAAAGCTTCCCAGCTTGAAGATCGGGCTGCTGCCGCCGCACTGGCCGACTCTTTGGGAATTCCATTAAAAGACTCGTATGGGCTGGGTAAGATCCAGATCGAAATTTTCGAAAAAACAGTGGAGCATCGCTTGCTGCAACCCACGTTTATCACCGAGTATCCTGCTGAAGTATCGCCATTGGCGCGACGCAATGACGAGGATCCGTTTGTAACAGATCGGTTTGAGTTTTTCCTTGCCGGTCGTGAAATCGCCAACGGCTTCTCTGAGCTGAATGATGCGGAAGATCAGGCGGCTCGTTTCAAAGCGCAAGTGGCAGAGAAAGACGCTGGTGATGAGGAAGCAATGCATTTTGATGATGACTATATAGCAGCACTTGAGTACGGATTGCCGCCCACAGCGGGTGAGGGAATAGGTATTGATAGGCTGGTGATGTTCCTTACAGACTCACCGTCGATTCGAGATGTGATATTGTTCCCGCATCTGCGCCACAGTTCACCGAATGATGCCAGCTAAAAAAAGATCGTCTCTGATAGCAATCACACTATTAATCGCGTTGGGGGCGTGCACTTATCGCCCTTATCAATTACCGCCTAAAGATGGCAGCCGGCCGATTGAGCGTTCTGGCACACAGCAAGAACCGACGCCCACAGCAGCCGTGGATAAGCCAACTACGCTGAGTGCAGATCAGCAAATGTGTCCTGACATAGAAACGACCAGGCTGATTCTGGCCGGCGAATTTTTGCAGGCCAAGCAGCTTTTGAACGAAGATCTGGACCGCAGCAAGAACGACTTACACCGCAGTTGTGTGCTGACCAGTATGGGCTTACTGGCGGCGCTGCCCGAGTCAGAGTATTTTGACGTTGAGCGCGCGCAAGACTTTCAGTCCCTGGCGCGCGTTAACGGTGTGGTTCAGCTGGGTAGTGCGCAATTGCAATTGCTTGATCGCACCTTGGCAGGCTTGATCGCTTTACAGCTTAAGACCACCACCTCTGATGAGGAAATCCGGCGACTGCAAATGGAGTTGGATAAAAAAGAAGACGCATTGAAGAAGCTGAAGCAGTTAACACTTGGTAGCCAGTAGCGGCGGTAAGGCGGGTACAGCTCAAATTGCCGTTCTGAGAAGATCAGCATCTTCTTCCTGTTCGGCGATATGCGCTCCTTGTGGAACGTCTGTCAGTGGCAATTGCAAATAGAACGTTGTGCCTTTGCCCAAGGTGCTGCGCACGAATAACTCCCCACCCATTAATTGACAGAACTGACGGCTGATCGCTAGCCCCAGGCCGGTGCCGCCGTACTTCTTGGTGGTTGATGAATCGGCTTGCACAAAGCTGTCGAATACCTTTTCGGTTTGTGATTCAGTCATGCCTATGCCGCTGTCTTTCACGGTAAATTGCATATAGTCCAGGCCTTGCTGGCTGATGCGTTCGCTGCGAATGGTGATCTTGCCTTGTTCGGTGAACTTGCCAGCATTGCTCAGCAGGTTGAACATAATCTGGCGAAACTTGGTGATGTCTGTGTACAGCCTAGGCAAATCGTCATTCAGCGCCAACTCTATTTCATTGTCACTCGCTTCGGCGATCGGCTTGATGGTGGCTACTACCTCGGCAATGGCTTTGTTAGGTTCAAACCACTCGTGATTGAGCTGGGTTTTACCAGATTCGATCTTGGATAAATCCAGTATGTCATTAATCAACGTGGCAAGATGTTTTCCGGCAGTCGTTATTTTTTCGATATCGTCTGCAAGCTCACTTCCCAATATACTGCGGTCGTCTTCAATTTCTTCGTTCAACAATTCTCCGTAGCCAATTATCGCATTTAGCGGTGTACGCAGCTCATGGCTCATATTGGCCAGGAATATGCTTTTCGCTCGATTCGCCTGATCGGCATTTTCCTTGGCGCGCTGTACCTGGCTAATCGCTTTGTTGAGTCGCTCAGACATTTCGTTAAAAGCGCTGGCGAGATCGCCTAGCTCGTCATTGCTAAATTCCGGTATGCGGTAGCTCAGATCACCTTCGCTGACATGTTTTACGCCTTGCTGAAGGTGTTGAAGCGATCGGTTTGTGTAGCGAATTAGAATAAACCCCAGCGCGCTGGTCAGCAAAATCGAAAACAGGAACACAAAAATATTAATGGTGTCGGTAAGCTGAATAATTTTATTAATTTGAACTGTCTGCTGCTCTGCGTTTTGACTTTCTCGGGACTGGAAAGCGCTTAAGCCGTTAAACACCAATTGATAGGCGGTTGCCAGTTGTTCCGCATTGTAGGGCTGGCGACTGCTGTTGTAGCTGTCCAAAAACGTGTTCCAAACACCGTGAAGCGTTGCGTAGCGTTGATTCAGTAGTGACAGCGCACCTTCGGTGTAGTCAGAAACAAAACCATCCAGACTGGTAATTTTCTCATCGATCTCGTTGATACCATTACGTGCGAGGCGCAGCTCACTGGCGTCCAGTTGCTCGGCTGTTGAGTCTTTGAGTGTATAGAGCACCTGTATTTCTTTGTGCTTATTCTCAAGCAGTTGTTTAGCTTCATGCGCTCTTAGTTGCGCAGCGATCGCTAATTGCAGCGCACCCAGGCCTTCACTGCGCTGCTGACTGCCCCAGAAATAAGTGACGCTGTTAATTGCGAAGAACGCAAGAATCAAAACGATGGAAAAAGAGATCCGTTGGCGCAGGCTCATGGCAGGTGACCGGCAGCCTTAGGCGGGCGACACTGCCTTATCGGCCAGCAAGCCGTGGATTTTCTCCAGCAGCCTGGCAAAGTCTATTGGTTTAGTCTCGTACTCATCACAGCCAACAATCAAAGCGCGTTCACGATCATTAGTGAGCGCATGAGCGGTTAAGGCGATGATGGGAGTGTGGCTCCACAAAGGTTCTTCTTTCATAAGCTGGCAGGTTGTCCAGCCATCTTGTATCGGCAGATTCATATCCATCAATACCAGGTCACAGTTGTGTTCACGCATTTTTTCCATTGCATCTATTCCGTCAACCGCGAGTTTCACGTCAAACCCTTTTCGGCTGAGCCGCCGCGACAGTAGATCACGATTCATTTCATTGTCTTCGACAATAAGCAGACTGTATCCGTTGCTGGGCTCAGGCATGCTGGGTCTCCGCTAAACTGTTTTCCACACGTATTGCACCTGCACGCGTGCTTTTAGTTTCGGGTTCCAAGGGGGACTTGCAGCACACTTTATGGATAGTTATGGGCGACTTGAAACCTTTGGCTCGCAATGTGCGCGACTCAATTATGTTCAGCGATTGACTGAGCTCCCGCCGGGTATGTTCTGATATCAGTACTTCGCCGGCTGAGGTCACCTCTTCAATTCTGGCCGTCAAGTTAACAGGCTGGCCAACCACAGCGAACTTGCTGCGCCGCTCTGAACCAATGTTGCCCGCAATGACACGACCACTATTGATTGCAATAGCGGTTTCAATGCTGGGTAAGCCGTCGCGTTGATTCTTGCTGTTTACATCGCGCATTGCTTGCTGCATGGCGATAGCACATTTCACAGCACGGTCGGCGTCATCTTCAAGGCTGAAAGGCGCGCCAAAAATGGCGAGAATTGCGTCGCCGATAAACTCGTCAATGGTGCCGTTATGGGCCAGAATCACTTCCGACAGCGTGCCCAGGTAATTATTCAGTAGTTGCACTACCTCCTGCGGCTGCAGGGTGTCGCACAAGGTAGTGAAACTGCAGATATCCGTCATCAATATACTGACATTCTGCAATCGCCCGCCCAGCTCCAGTCCGTGCGGATCTTCCAGTAAGCGGTCGACGATTTCTTCTGAGGTGTAGCGACCAAACGTTTTACGGATAAATGCGTGGCTTCTGGCCAATTCGTTAAGGTAGTTTTGCTCGCGGTCACGCCAGCTTTTGCGCTCCAGGTTGGCGTCTATACGAGCGGTTAACAACACCTGATTGACCGGTTTGAACAGGTAGTCTTCAGCACCGGCCTGAATACAGCGAATGGCTTCGTCATGCTCATGTTGACCGGAGACCATTATCACCGAGATAGAGCGCAGGCTTGGGTCGTTCTTCAATTGCTGCAGAATGTCATAGCCATTCATGTCAGGCAGAATAAGATCGAGAAGAATAAGCTCAACCTCATGTTCTTGCAGGCGTTGAAACGCTTCAACCGCGCTGGCCGCCTCTATGGCGACGTGACCCTGCGCGCGCAGTACCCGAACCAGAAGCATTCGGTTTTCTTCGTTGTCTTCTACAACCAGTACCGTACCGGTTCGCTCAGCGCTGATCCGCGCAGGTCGCAATTGACTACCGGCATTATCGGCAACAGGCGTAGTTACTGATTGATTATTCAGGCGGCTGACCTGATCCAGCACCGACAGCAATAAGTTGCTTAGTCCAAATTGTTCAGCCTGCTCTTCTTCCAGACTCAATTCCGCATAACCCTTTACGGAGTTCAAGTGATTTCTGAAGTCATGGGTCCAAGTGCGTTCTCCATCAGCGCTTGACGCCAGTGGGCGGTAGTCCAGACACTCCTTCAAGCGCTCCAGAGCGCGAAGCAGTTCTGTTAGCTCATCCAGGAAGAAATCGGCAACTTTGCTTAATTCCAGAGTGGAAAGTTGGTTGGACAGCTCAGCAATATGGGCGCTGACTGCGCGCGTGCTTTGTAGAAATTCAGATTCAGCCTGGTTATGCATTCGTGCTTCTGGTTGGCCGTCTTAGTGTGGGAGAACAGACTGCAATTGTAGGGGGCTTTGCTGTTACATTAAAGCTGCATCGCGGCCAAAACCACTCTAAATAAGACAATAAACGCAATTTAACTGTATACAGGGCGTTTAAAGTCCTGGTGCATACTCCCCAAAGCGGTTTTTGCATGGTAGTCTGCGTTTTAGATTTGTTACGCAGTTTTTGTACAATTCCGAATTCTGAAATCTTATGCAGACCCTCGTAGGTTGTGAGAGAACCTACTTACAATAAAGGACGGCAACACATGTTAAACCAGGTAGAAATCTTTGCGGGCCTTTCCGAGACCGAACTGGAAATCATTGCGAATTCCTGCGTGTCTCGCAGTTACCCCAAAAATACAGTGATCATCAATGAAGATGACTACGCTGATTCGCTCTACGTTATCGATTCGGGCCGAGTAAAAGTGTATTGCAGCGACAAAAACGGCAAGGAGTTCATTATGAACACCATGCAGTCCGGAGAATATTTCGGTGAGCTGGCATTACTGGATGATGAAAAGCGCTCGGCGTCGGTTCGTACTCTGGACAAGTCTGTATTCCTGATCATGTACAAAGATGAGTTCAACAAGATTCTCGAGCAATACCCCAACATCGGTCGTACATTGATTCGTAACCTCACCAAGCGGGTCAGAAAACTGACGTCAAAAGTGAAGAGTCTTGCCCTGCAAGATGTCTATGGTCGTGTGGCCCAGGTGCTCACCAGCATGGCCGTTGAGCGTGGAGAGCGCTTTTACATTGATGAGAAGCTTACTCAGCAAGACATTGCCGACCGTGTAGGTGCTTCAAGAGAAATGGTGGCCAGAATCCTGAAAGACCTGACTATCGGCGAGTACATTAGCTTCGAGAACCGCAGAATCATCATCAACGGAAGGCTGCCGGCGCATTACTAGAAGCAGATGCCGCCAAGCGCCGCTGCGGTGGCGCGCAGCTGGTAGTCGGAAATCAGCGAATTGCGGCCCAATAATTCACAGTTTTCCGACCAATAATTCCCCCAGGCAAATTTTTATGCACTGCTATATTCATAGGGTATGCATAAATTCAGCCGCACAGAATGGTTCCTGTTAACCACCGCCACCCTCGCTTTTGCGGGCATGGTCGGCATGGCTGCGCATCTATTCCTGATTTTCTGAGCTCTCTTTTTCAACCGCTGTAACCTCGGCCATCACATGCCCTTGGGCTACCCGGGCGCGCAACCGCTGGCCCGGTGACGCTTGTTGGGCATCGCGCAGAATAGAGAACGTGCCTTTATCTTCCAGTTCCACAATGCCGTAGCCGCGCTGCAGGGTAGCCAGCGGGCTAACCGTGTGCAGCATTCTGGCGTAATGAGCCAGATTGGCATTGTGATGGTTAAGCCTGGCGTGTATTGCGGGCGTCAGGCGGTTCTGGCTGGCGCGTAATCTCCCGCGTGCCAGTTCAATCGCATGTCTTGGGCTATTGGCCAGCAGGGCGGAGCCGCTAAAACCAAGTGAGTCATGGCAGGCTCTGAGATTATTCCTTATAGCGCGCAGCATTCGTTGCTGCAGGTCATCACAACGCTGACTGTGTTCCTCAAGGCGTCGCCCTGGATGACGCAATAAACGACTGGTTTGGGCAAGGTCTTTTGCTGCACTATCCAAGCGTAGCTGCATTATTCGTTGCAGCCGCATGGCGGCCTGCGTCAGTGCGCGCGTTAGCGCTGAATTATCCGGGCTCAATAGTTCAGCGGCGGCTGTGGGTGTTGGCGCACGCACATCAGCGACCAGATCGCAAATAGTGAAATCAGTTTCATGCCCAACGGCACTGACCACAGCGACGGGGCAGTGGTAAATGGCGCGAGCCAGGGCTTCATTGTTAAACGACCAGAGATCTTCAAGTGAGCCTCCGCCACGCGCTACCACAATGGCATCGATGGGTGTCGTCAGGCTCTGTACCCCGGTGCTCAGCAAGCTGATTGCCCGGGTGAGCTGCTCGGCTGAGCCCGCACCCTGCACACTCACTGGCAGCACACTTAACTGCACCTGCGGTGCGCGCCGCTTGAACACGGTGAGAATGTCTTGCAGCGCGGCACCGCTGGCGGAAGACACAATGGCCACGTGGCGCGGGTGTTCTGGCAGTGTCTGTTTACTGTCGTTGTCGAATAAGCCTTCCAGGCGCAGCTTTTCTTTTAGTTGCTCCAATTGCAGTTGTAGCGCACCGGCGCCGGCGGGCTGCAGATTGTCGACAATCAACTGAAAATCGCCGCGCCCTTCGTATAAGCTGATCCGACCGCGTGCAATCAGTTCATCACCTTCAGCGGGTTTGAAGCGCAGCAGGCTATTGCGGTTTCTAAACATGGCACAGCGAATTTGTGCTTTGCTGTCTTTCAAGGAGAAATACCAGTGCCCCGACTGCGGGCGCGCTAAATTGGATATTTCGCCCTGCACCCAAACCTGTTGAAAATGGCCTTCCAGCAGGCGTTTTGCCTGCCGATTGAGCTCGGATACTGCCAGCACTTCACGCGATGGCAGGCCGTTCGATGCCGTTACTTTATTTCTCATCTATCTCTCGGTTTTCGTTTACCGCCCAACACAATCCGCCTATAATGTCGCGCTAATTTTTCACCTTGCTGGGGCACGCGCGCTATGCTGCGAATCACCGAAGAAGCCCTCACCTTTGACGACGTATTGCTTGTGCCCGCTTATTCTGAAGTGGTGGCCAAGGAAGTCAATCTGACCACGCGTTTAACGCGAAACATCGAGCTGCACATTCCACTGATATCGGCGGCGATGGATACGGTAACCGAATCGCGTTTGGCCATCGCCATTGCGCAAGAAGGTGGCATTGGCATCATCCACAAGAACATGACGGTTGAAGAGCAGGCCGCTGAAGTGTTCGCGGTAAAGAAATACGAGAGTGGGGTGGTTAAAGACCCAATCACTATTGATGCAAAGTCGACGGTTAGAGAGTTGATGGCGTTGAAAGATAAATACCATATTTCGGGTCTGCCGGTACTTGATAATGGTGAGTTGGTGGGCATCATCACCAACCGGGACGTGCGTTATACCACGGATATGGATCAGTCGATTGCAAGTTTGATGACGCGCAAGGAAGACCTGATCACAGTGCGTGAGGGGGAAGTTCCTGAGCGCCTCAAGCAGACTTTTCATCAACATCGCATTGAGAAGGTGCTGGTGGTTGATGACGACTTCAATCTGCGTGGCATGATCACGGCTAAGGATATTGATAAGGCGCTTGCTTACCCGAATGCGTGCAAAGATGAGATGGGTAGGCTGCGAGCTGGTGCTTCCGTGGGTACAGGGCCGGATACTCCAGATCGTGTTCGCGCGCTGGTTGAGGCCGGTGTTGATGTGCTAGTGGTCGACACGGCGCATGGCCATTCGCGAAATGTACTCAATCAGGTTCGTTGGATTAAAGAGCACTTCCCGCAAATCGACATTATTGGCGGAAACGTAGCCACCGGTGAGGCAGCGCTGGCTCTAGTTGATGCTGGTGCTGATGCTGTGAAAGTGGGCATCGGTCCCGGTTCTATCTGTACAACACGCATTGTTGCTGGTGTCGGTGTTCCACAAATCACTGCCATTGGAAATGTGGCGGCTGCAGTGGAGCATAAGAATGTGCCTGTCATTGCTGATGGCGGTATTCGCTTCTCAGGTGACGTTTCCAAAGCGATTGTGGCGGGCGCAGACTGCGTGATGATGGGCAGTTTGTTTGCGGGCACTGAAGAGGCACCTGGCGAGGTAGAGCTGTACCAGGGTAGAACGTATAAGTCATACCGTGGTATGGGTTCATTGGCCGCTATGTCCAGCGCTGAGGGTTCTAGCGATCGTTATTTTCAGAGCGCGGCGGATGGTGTGGCCAAGTTGGTACCGGAGGGTATTGAGGGTAGGGTTCCCTATAAGGGGCCTGTGAGCACGATTATTCATCAGTTAATGGGTGGCTTGCGTTCTGGTATGGGGTATACGGGCTGCGAAAATATGCAGCAGATGCGCAGTGAGCCTGAGTTTGTGCGGGTGACGGCTGCGGGCATGAGTGAAAGCCATGTGCATGATGTGAGTATTACTAAGGAAGCGCCGAATTATCCGGTTCGCTGATTAACAGCTGCTGGGTTAGTGTGCCCAGCAATAGTTTTGTAGTTGCCACTAGACCGGTTTCGGAGCAAGTGCCCCCAATTGGGACGCGCCGTGAACCCATCCATGGGGGCTCGTTGAAAAGGTCCCTCTTTTCAACGGTCCCAATTGGGGGCACTTGCTCCGAAACCTCATTGCCACGTTGATAGTTCAATAGAGGACATCCATTTGACCGCCGATATTCACGCCGAGAAAATTCTGATTCTCGATTTTGGTTCCCAATACACGCAATTGATCGCGCGGCGTGTACGCGAGATTGGGGTGTATTGTGAAATCTGGGCGTTTGATACAGCCAGTGAAGCCATCAGTGAATTTGCGCCCAATGGCATCATTCTTTCGGGAGGACCTGAGTCGGTTACGGAATCTGATACTCCGCGTGTTAGTGATGTCGTGTTTGAATCTGGTGTGCCTGTGCTGGGTATCTGCTATGGCATGCAGGCCATGGCGCAGCAGCTTGGTGGTGAGGTGGAAACTTCTAACAAGCGCGAGTTTGGTTACGCGAATGTAGAGGTGGTGTTCGATAATCCTTTACTGACAGGCATTAGCGATCATTTGTCTGACGATGGTACGCCATTGCTTGAAGTGTGGATGAGCCATGGTGATAAAGTCAGTCGGGTACCGAATGGTTTCGAGCTGATCGCGAAGACTGACAGCGCGCCGATTGCGGCCATTGCAGACACCAGTCGCCAGTTCTACGGCGTGCAGTTTCATCCGGAAGTAACGCATACCTTGCAAGGTCATCGCATTCTTGAGCGATTCCTTAAAACGCTGTGCGACTGCAAGTGCGAATGGACAACTGGTCAGATCATTGAAGAATCCATTGCACGGATTAGAGAAGAGGTGGGCGGCGATGAAGTATTGCTAGGCCTGTCTGGCGGGGTAGATTCTTCGGTGGTTGCTGCACTGCTGCATAAAGCCATTGGAGATCAGTTGACCTGCGTGTTTGTAGACAATGGTTTGTTGCGATTGCATGAAGGCGATCAAGTGATGGACATGTTTGCCAATAACATGGGTATCAAGGTGATCAGGGCGGACGCCGAACAGCGTTTCCTGGATAAGCTACAAGGCGAGGATGACCCGGAGGCGAAGCGCAAGATTATTGGCAATACGTTTATTGATGTGTTTGAAGAAGAAGCGGCCAAGTTAGACAATGCCATATGGCTTGCGCAAGGAACGATATACCCCGACGTCATTGAGTCGGCCGCGTCAAAGCATGGCAAAGCCCACGTGATTAAATCGCATCACAATGTGGGTGGGCTGCCAGAAACAATGAAGCTTAAGCTACTCGAGCCATTGCGCGAACTGTTTAAAGATGAGGTGCGCAAGCTGGGTCTTGAGTTGGGTTTGCCTTACGATATGGTCTATCGCCACCCATTTCCGGGTCCGGGTCTGGGTGTGCGAATTCTGGGTGAAATCAAAAAAGAGTACGCGGACGTATTACGCCAGGCCGATGCGATTTTTATTGAAGAGCTCTATGCTGCCGAGCTTTATCATAAGGTTAGCCAGGCATTTACGGTGTTTATTCCTGCCAAGTCAGTGGGTGTTGTTGGTGATGCTCGGCGCTACGCCTGGGTAGTCAGTTTACGTGCAGTTGAGACTATAGACTTTATGACGGCGCGTTCTGCCAGGCTGCCCTACGAATTGCTTGAAAAGGTATCTGGCCGAATCATTAATGAAATAGAGCACATATCGCGGGTTACCTACGATATCTCCAGTAAACCGCCTGCTACTATTGAGTGGGAGTGAAAGGCATTGTCTGGCGCTGGCTTAGACGAATAAGGGCATTGAATACAGGCTTGGGGCAGCACACCTGATAATTGTTCTCAGTGACTGCCCCCACAACCGCCGGTCTAGTGGTTGGTTTTACCAGGCAGGCTCAAGTCGCCCGATGCAACGTCCATAACATTCACTACGCAGAGCAGAGGTGCGTGTACGCTTTGATTGACGCGCAAGCCGGCCGCAACGCCATCAAAGTTTGCGTCTTCCACAGCGCCAATGTCTTCGAAGGCCACTTTCACTTCTACGGTGTTTTTCGCTATGGTGGGATCCCAGCCAGGGCTGTCCAGTAGAATGGGTAGGCCCGGCCAGGTTTTTGGCAAGCGAGGCTTGCTGCCATCGGGAATGTCGACAACGCCGAGCGCACCAGGACCGCAATCTTCATTGGCTTGCAGTACAACCCAGTGCGAGTGCCAAACGTCGCCATCATTGCCCAGGTTTCCGTCTCCATTCTCATCGTACAAGGGTGTGTCGTCGAAATCGGCGTGGGAAGTGACGGCTAAAGCCAGAATGCCTGCCTTTCTTTCAAAGCCCACTTCATAGCTATCAATTGTTGTTGGCCACACATAGGAGAAAACGGAGCTTCCTGCCAGTTTACCGTTCGGCGTTGGCTTGGAAATACCTGCCTTACCTGAAACGCCCATGTGAAAGGTCGCTACCGAGCCCTTGGTAGTAATCTTTGTGTGCACAATATCGAAGGGAGCCAGCACTGACTTGTTTTCGTCGCTGAGAATTCCACCAGTATGCTCACTGCTAGCGCAGCCATATCCACTGAGGCTGACTGCAAGTAAAGTTGAAGAAATAAAAGGGAAAGGTTTCATGGTACTTCCTTAAAGTATCGAGTCGAAACTAAATAAAACCATAAGTACGATGCACTTGTCAATAAAGTATTGGTTCGATACTATATGCACATGGAAACGATCGATGTTCAGCGCTTGCTAGAGCGCGTAGGGGGCTTGCTGCGTAGCGAAATGCGCCAAAGTCTAGCGCCATATGGTCTGCAGCAAGTTCATTTTGACGCGCTTCACTACCTGTCGAGGTGTAACCGCTTTTCCGATACGCCAATGGCTGTTACGGAGTACCTTGGGCAAACAAAAGGGACTGTGTCGCAAACGCTTAATGTGCTAGTGCGCAAAGGCCTAATACGTAAAACGCCAGACAAGAATGATGGGCGTGTTATGCGTCTGGCAATTACAAGCGCAGGCAGAAAACTATTGCAGAAGTTGATACCCGGGGATTTGTTGAAGGACTCTGAGCGCCTGCTGGAGAAAGGTGAGTTTGATGCAATTAGTCATTCACTGAGGCAGTTGCTAACTGCCATGCAGCACGCAAACCAACACCGGTCGTTCGCACAGTGTGATTCCTGTATGTACAATCAGAAACTGAGCCCATCCCGGTACTTCTGCAAACTCACTGAGGAGTCATTGAGTAAAACGGAAACGCAATTGATTTGCCGTGAGCATGCGTTTGCCGGATCGTAACTCAGCCAGATTTATTTGACCGCAGACACAGCTCCTTAAAGTACTTATTTGGTGTCAACGCACGAATCAGCCTGATTTCATCAAGCGGGAATACACTCCGTTGATGTGGTCCTCTGAGGATTAGTGATTCCTTCCCTTGATGGCTTACCAGGTCTTGCGCCACTCCTTGAATTACCTCTCCTGCTAACAAATGCAGTTCGAGCCTCATCCTGAATACGCAGGCGGTTTCCAGGTAATCATGCTTTTCACAAGGAACAACATACTTTTTCTTTTGGTCGCTAGAGTGCATTAACTGCTTCTCTTTAGCTCGGCATCAACGCGCCCTAGCGACAAGTCTCTGGGGTAGGTAAGTCCAACACCTGTTTCAGCAGCCAGCTTTATGCTATGCATAAATAAGCCCCATTTAGCGCCGGCAGTCCACCAGGACCTCAAGCCTCGAACCGTGCTGAGTGTTCTAAATACTCGATAAGGGCTTGAGTGGATCTCACATAATAATTGAATTTCAAACATGTCTGTCAACAATCTCAGTCGGAATGCTGTACTCTAGCGTTATTGTGGTATCGAGTCAATACTAATAAAAACCACTCACTGGGCAAGTGCTTACTAGCGCAAAGCGAATCTAGTTATGTATGCACATCTTCAGGAATTACCGCGGCACAATGGTTGCAAAGGCGGATGCAATGAGTACGGGTAAAATTGTCAAACCGCTCTAACAGATGCAATTACTATGAGGAATTTCGGCGATCGCCTAGTGCAAAACACGGTGCTCTAGACCCTGTTCGAAAAGCGTGCACAGCTCGGGCTCGGGTGCAGGGATCGTTGACTCCTCGTTACCAAATTGCTGCACCGGGAAGTTCGGAGCAGCAAACTTCGGCCATGTGATGGCCTTACCATCGTTAGGGTTGCCTGTTGCGGCAAAACGCACCCAATAGTTTTGCATAGAACTGACCAGATCGCGGTCGTTGTCGTCTATGGCAAAATAGGGATCGTGTGTGTCGAAAACATACGGGTACTCGACGCCGTGGTACGCGCCCAACGACACGCCGTTCAGACCTTTAGGCGAACGCGTAAAGTGGTACATCCAGGCGCCGCCGCCTGTTGAATTTACCTTGGCGGCCAGATTCTGTGATGCACACAACATACTGGATGCAGTGCGCAGTCTATCCAGCGCCCTGCGTGGGTCACTTTCCTCACGCACAATCTCAAGTGCTCTGTCGAAGTCGATGCCTTTTACCACGACAGCGCTTTGGCGAACTACATCTTCCCAGCTTGTGTCTTCGGCCGTGCTCGCATACCACTCATCGCCGTTGGTGCCGATGATCAGCTGCCGCCCATCAAAGCCATGCCCTTGGAGACTCATCCAGGTTGGCTCGTGCAGCAGCTGGTCGTCGATGGCTGGGGAGTGGTAGTAATCCGGGAACAGCGCGTCGTAGGCTGCAAATAATTCGTCCGCTGGCACTGCACGCAGGGCGTCCAGGCTGCCTTTGTCTGGCAAGGCCAGTGCAGCTGCGAGCTTAAGGGCACGTTGTTGTTCGCCAGCCAGCGTCGACATGCGGTTCAGGCCAAAGCCGGCGGTACTCTGTGCAATGCCGCGGTGCAATAAACCTCTGGTGTGCTCAGTGACCATCAGCGCGACAATGTTCTGCGCGCCGGCCGATTCACCGAACATTGTTACTCTTTCTGGATCGCCACCAAAGGCTTCAATATTGTCCTGTATCCAGCGCAGCGATGCGATCAGGTCCCAATAGCCGAAGTTTGCAAGAGGCTGGTCGGCTGGCAGGTCTGGGTGCGACAGAAAGCCGAATACCCCCTGCCGGTAAGCCACGGAAACCACCACTACGTCGCGCTGCGCCAGCTTTTGGCCGTGATAATTTGGCTCGTATGACCAACCGCTCTTGTTACTGCCGCCGTGCACCCACACCATCACCGGCAGCTTGGCGTCGGTCTTAAGCGTTGGTGTCCATACATTCAAGTACAGGCAGTCCTCACTGACCATGAGGTCGTCGTAGTAATCTGCGGAGCCACCGTACTCAACGGCCATGGAGCGATACCAGTCCAGAATACGCATTGACTGCATACAGGCCGGCGCGAATGCTGTTGCGTCGCGTCGGGAGCCCCTGCTTGCAAGTGGCTGTGGCGCCTGCCAGCGACGCTCACCCACAGGCGGCTCAGCGAAAGGTACGCCGAGAAAAGCGGCAACAGAGCTGCCTTTGACAAACTTACCGACCAGCGTACCATCCTGCACCACAACGCGTGGTGCCGTGCTGCACGCTGTGAGCAACAACAGAACAATGACAGGAATCGCTTTGTTCATGGCTAAACCGGAAAATCGTTTTGTAGCGTCTTTACCAGGCAGTAGGACATGAAAACGCCAACGACCAGGATGGGCATCGAGGTAATCAGCAACATAACCTGGATGGTCTTTAACCCACCGACATACAGCAACGTTATTGGCATGATCGCCAGCGCAAGCGCCCAGAACACGCGGTGCCAACGCGCCGGGTCGTCTCCAGACGACAAGTGCAAAGTGGCGCTGGATGCAATGGTATAAGAGGCCGAATCGTAGGTGGTGGCGGCGAAAATAATCGACATCAAAGTAAACACCGTGATGACCAATGGCGCCATCGGTACCGCCTCCAGCGTTGCAACAATCGCTGCACTGCCGTCTACCGTCTTCAGTGTGCCGATCACGTCGACCATCTCGTTCATGTGCAGGAACATACTGTAGTTGCCGATGATCATGTAAAAAACCCAGCAACCGAGCGAGCCGAACACCAGCATGCCATGAATGACTTGCCGAATCGTTCTCCCACGGGAAATACGGGTAATGAACAATCCGACGTAGGGAGCGAAGGCAACCCACCAGGCCCAATAGAAAACGGTCCAGGCTTCGACAAAACCGGAATTGGTGTATGGGTCTGTCCAGAAATTCATGCGCACAAAATTCTGTACCATCAGGCCGATACCGTTAACGCTGGATTTTACGAGAAACAGGGTTGGGCCGGCGCACAGCAGGAACAACAACAAGCCAATTGCCAGAACCAGGTTGATATCACTGAGCCGCTTGATGCCCTTCTTTAACCCCAGCCATACGCTAATAACGAACAGACCAACACAGATCGCCATTACTGCTAGGTCCAACCCGAAGGTGTCCTCGAAACCGAAAAGCCACGCCAGGCAAGCCGAGATCATGGGTGTTGAAAGGCCCAGGCCGGTGGCCGCGCCGGCGACCATCGCGATCATGAACAAGAAGTCGATCAGGCGTGCAAACGGACCGTGTTGTTTGCCCTTTAGCAGCCAATAGCAACTTACGCTGAAGCGCAGCACATCGAGCTTCTTGTTGTAGTAGGGATAAGCGATTGCGAGTGCCGGCAGGCAGTAAAACGCCCAGGCGGTCACACCCCAGTGAAACATACCGTAGGTAGACGCCCACTCAGCAGCTGCAGTGCCGCGCGGTTCCGCACCAAACGGCGGTGCTTCGAAATAGTAGGTCCATTCGATGACGCACCAGTACATCAGGCCGGCGCCTATGCCAGCACAAAACAACATTGCAATCCAGCTCATCTGGCCGAACTCGATCTCCTGGTCGCCAAGACGCACATCGCCAAAACGGCTGAAACCCAACCAGGTGAGAAAACTGACAGTGCCGACTGCTGCGAGCAAGTACAGAATGCCGAACTGGGCGGCGATGTAGTCGTAGATGTTTTGCAGGAACACCGCTGCGTTCTCGCCGGCAACAGCAAGCGGAATGCAGACGATCAGTATCATCGCTACTGTTGCGATAAAGCCAGGCCAATCAACTTGTTTCTGGTCCATTATGGCCTCTTGTTTTTATTCCATATTGAGTATAACTGGTTGCCCACGTGTAAGCTATTCTCGCCACGCCGGCGCACTGTTGTTTCAGAATGTGATAAAAGCTATGTTTGGTATGGGCCCGGCCGCAGCGGCCAAATTGCCACTGCAAGGATTCGGCGAGATTGAGCGTTGGCTCAATAATTTGATGGATTTACCAGCGTGGCGCGAGCCGTTGCCGGTCTGATTCAGCCGAGCCGAATTAAATCGTTTAAGGGAGTCATGACGTGAATAACCTGTCTAAAGTGTACGTATTCAAGATTTTTGCCACCGTAGTGTTCTGGTGCATTCCACTACTGCTGTTCCCCGCACAGTTGTTGTCTGCGGTCGGCTTCCCTGAACAGGATACTTACATGTTCGTTCGTCTGTTGGGGTGGGCTTATCTAGCACTTTGTGTCGGCTATTTCTTTGGCCTGCAAGCGTCACTAAAAAACCAGACGCTTGAGAGTCCACTGTACGTAGGTATCGTCAGTAATGGAGGGGCCTGTGGTTACCTGCTCTACTATGGAATATCGGGTAGCTGGAGCACCTGGGGAGGTTTGATACAATTTATTGCCTGGTCATCGATTATCGCTACAATGTTGATCACTGCCGGGCTCTACTATTTTGGAATCAGATCAATTTCCAAGTAAACCGCGAGTGCTTGTTAATTTATCGCCTAAAATAGCTTGTTAGGTTTAAGATATAGTTGTGCGAACTGGTATTGAGGGCATGGAATTGTTGCTATCTATTGTTATTCCAGCTTTTAACGAAGAGAAAATGTTGTCGAAAGCCCTGGGTAACTTATATGCTGCGTTGAACGCATCCTTATTTGAAAGCACGGAGTTTGAGGTAATTGTTTGCGACAATAATTCAACAGATGGCACCGCGAAGATAGCAACTTCATTTGATGCTCGGGTGGTGTTCGAAGAAAAAAACCAGATTGCCATTGCGAGAAATACTGGAGCAAAAGCTGCGCGTGGCGCGTGGCTGCTTTTCATGGACGCCGATAGCTACCCTGGCATTGATCTCATCAACGAGGTGCGTGAGACAATCCTGAACGATCAATACGCCGGCGTCGGAAGTACGATGAGGTACTTTGGAGAAGCGGCTGAAAAGTTGTCATTCTTTCTTATGCTTGTGAATCTCTGGATGAGAATAAACAACTCTGCAGCAGGTGCTTTTCTTGGCTGCAGAACTAAAGATTTTCACGCGGTTGGTGGATTCGACACCCAGCTCTACGTGGCTGAAGACCTCGATTTAGCAAAAAGACTTAAATCCGTTACTGTAGCGCCGCGAAAGAAATTCAAGATTTTGTCAAACAATCCTTTCTATACCTCTGCTCGAAAATTTGAACTCTATACGGGTAAGGAGAGGCGACGTTTGTACCGATCTGTTCTGTTTGGAGGGCGTAAAATATTTAGAGATAAGTCGAAACTTTCGCTCTGGTATGATGGACGAAGGTAATATGTTGGTTTTTAAAACCAGATCGCTAGTAATCAATCGCACAGCCTTCGTCGCTGCAACCAGGTTCCATACTTTTTGCTTTAGTTGAGGCCTGCCGGCGGTGTGTTCGGTGAGTCTCCATGATCAGCTGCATGATGGCCGCCCCAATGACCATGTCTGATACTGATCCAAAGTACTGATCTCGAATTTGACCCTGTTGATCGATTAGTAGCAGACTGGGTGTACCGCGCAATTGATAGGCAGCCATTGTTTGCGGCAAGTTCTGCTGAGCAGATGGCGCGTCAATGCCCACGGGAAACGTAATTCGATATTCGTGTAAGAATGCTTCAAGCGCCGCTTTCGAGCCCTGCGCCTCGTGATGCTCAAATACTGTATGCAAGCCAAGCACTTCAACATCATCAGGTGAGAAGGTCTGTCGAATTCGCGTTGCCTGTGGTAATCCATGCGAAACACAGCCCGGGCACAGCATTTGAAATGCTTCGATGATGACGACTTTTCCGCGCAAATCGGCTAGGTTAATGGGTTCCGGCGTATTGAACCAGTGAGAGGTGACCAGCTCTGGCGCGCTGTATGTTTTTTCATTCATGGCGGGGGTTCCCAATAGTTACGAACATGTGGCCAGGGCTACGTGCGGAAAAACTCTTGATAGATCAGCTCTTCCACGGGTGCCATCGGCTTGTCTAGGGTCTTGCAAAGGTATTCGTGGTATATCAACTCTTTTGGATTTATAGTATCGGTACGATACTATAAGGTTCAATAATAAGCTTATATTTCAATCTGTCAATTTAATATCGACACGAAACTAAAATTCCATGACTAGGCTAGATTCACACACATACTAGGCATCGACTCGATAAGGAGCAAAGGTCAGCTTACTTGCGACTTGCCAGGCTGCGTTCAATCCAGGCGCTTGTTAAACTTCGACACCGCTAGCAGTAAGCCAATCGCAAAGCACAGCAGCAGCTGCGGCAGAAAGCTCATAAAAGTCAATTAAAATGCCTGAAACTGAGTGTGGGTAATGGCAGAAAGAAATACTCCCAACACCAGTGTGGCCAGAACAAACACACCAGCCCGCGCATACAGGTCCAGCATTGAGCCTCGAATCGGCACATCGAATACCCAGAAGCCAAGCAATAGAATCAGGGAAATCTGAATGTATCCAATCAGTACATAGGGTGCGATTTTGCCAAACATAAGTTCAATAGGGCGAATTGGCGTAGTAATCAGCAATTCGAGATTACCGCGTTCTTTTTCACGCACGATCGCAATGGCGGTGAGTAACACCATGGTCAAGGTGAGGATTACTCCACACAAGCCAGGAACAATGAATACGGCAGAGCGCCTTTCCGGGTTGTACAAAGCCCTGATTGCGAAAGTGCCTTCCGGTGTAGACCTACTATTCACAGGCACGGCTGCGTAATTACTCAGCCCTCTTGCTGCACTTAACACGATAGGGTCACTGTCATTAACTAACAGTTGTGCCAATGGCCGTTGGCCGCGAGCAAGCCTGCGTTCAAAGTCTGCCGGAATATGAATGCCAATTGAAATTTCCCCTACGGCCAGCATCTGCTCCACAAAAGTAGTAGGAACTTCCGTGCCATTGGAGTGCGGCGAATTACTCAGTTATACCAAGATGCAATATTCGCCCATCGCTCATATTAGTGGGGTGGGTTCTTCTGTTGTTCCAACTCTGCTGCAC
>CAYGSL010000072.1:0-16386 GCA_964352475.1 uncultured Pseudomonadales bacterium
ATGAGGTCGACAGTCAACTTCCCTGCAAGGGCCAATTCGGCCTCACTAAATACTCGAGAAGACACCGGCCTAGAACACCCGATACCGCCGCTGTACATGCGCCTGACGGACACTGATCTCGTCACGTCTTTGTTGTTCGCTTAGCCTCGGCATGTCTTCGGGTATGTATTCATTTATCTGATCAAATCGAATTTTTTCCGCCTTAATGGTCGGCCAATCCTTTTCCGGTGGAATCTCTGAGTAAGCCCAGCGGTGTGACAAATAGCCACGCGGTAAGCCTGTGGTATCCAGCCAGTTCTGTATGCCAGGGTCTTTGTGGGAAACCACCCAGCGCTGTACGTGGTCTTCCCCCATATACATTTGATGCAGGTTCATACTACTTTGATGGTTGGCATAGTCAGGTGACTCGCCCCACAGGTTTCCCAGATGCACGCTGACGTAGACTGGATCACCGGTGTACCTAGCCTCTATGTACAAAGCCTCATCGTCATTCAGCTCGTATAAACCACCCGCATAGACATTGGTACTCATCCCGCCACCGGTATCACTGGAGGCACAGTTTGGCTTGTTGTAGCCATTCACAGGGTAAAAATACTTGCCGTCTTCAGGCCCGCCATGGTTGCCATTCACATTCAGAATCTTGTCATAAAAGTCCAGCCAGAATTTCATGTGACCATTAACGATGGACCCCATCTGACGCAATTCGGCAGCACATTTTGCGGGTGTTAGAGGCTCTGGATGATCACCTTTGCGATCAAGATTGCTAATGCTCAAATGGATCGCTTCTTCGTTTTCCCAATCGTAAAACAATTGTCGCCCACTGATAAACGTTGCATAGCGGTCTTCGCCATCCGGGTTTCGTTTGTTGGGGCCTTTAAGCGTACAAATAAAATTGCCCGTGTAGTCATCTGGTTTGTCGGGGCCCAGTAACAATTCGAACTCACCGTTGTCTTCAATCTGTAGGCTGGCAGTGTCCAGCGTACCGAAGCCGGTACGAAAACCGGGCGTAAGCTCACGCAGGTCACCGCTGTCACCTGACATTGGCCCGTTAGCGGTTTCAAAAATTAGATACTGCGGTGCGTATGGTCCCTTTGCTGCACGCGGTTCGCCGCGCCAGTGTCTGAAGTCCGCTGCCTTACCTTTCACCAGATAGTGATTACGACCATCAATTGGCGCATAGAAGTAAATAGCGTCCGCATTTTCTATAGTGGATTTATTGAATATCGACAATGCGTTGCGAAACGCGGGAAATTCCGGATCTGTGTTAAACGTGCGCTCTATGCCGTGATGCACGAAGCCTGCGAGATATCGATAGCCTTCGGCCAGCACTCTGCTGGTAGGCTGCGGGGCATATCTGTCTGGGCTATCAATAACATCTCTGGCATCTTGCAATTTCGCGATCAGATCGTCCCAGGCGGCTCTAAGTTCAAGCTTATCTTGCTCTGTCTGCTCACTGCTTTGTGATACGTCGTCAGCCATTGTTGCGTTCCTTATTTACTCTTGTGCAAGATACAGGGGCAAAGCATATCAAGCCAGACAGATTCAACCACCGCACTGCCATTACCGACACGCAATGGTGCGGTTCAAGGCTTGAATTGCCATTGCAATCGGCGTTTGTCAGAATGCAATCGATGTAACAAAACCCTGGACCGCTATGAAATTCTGGCAATCGCTCGCTTTCGTTGAAATGGATCAGATGCTTGATCTTGCACAGTTTTGTGAGGAACTCGGTTTTTACGGTGTGTCATACGGTGATCACCTGGTGACTACAAAGGAACAGGTAGACGCCTATGAATATCGCGACAGCGGGGAAATATTCTGGAACCCTGAGACGCATTGGCCAGACCCCTGGGTGCTCTCCGCCGCCTTGGCGCAGGTCACCACCAAACTTCGATTTTTGACCACCATTTATGTGTTACCGCTGCGGGAGCCTCTAACTGTTGCAAAAGCCCTTTCGACAGCGGCTCATCTGTCGTCAGACAGAGTAATACTCGGTGCAGGTGTAGGTTGGCAAAAAGCCGAATTTGAGATGGTGGCGCAGAATTTCCATACCCGGGGGAAACGCACCGATGAAATGCTAGACATACTGCCGCAACTAATGAGCGGTAAAATGACTTCGCATCATGGCAAGCACTACCAAATCCCTCTCGTGCAAATGTCGCCTGCCGTACGTAAGCCTATCCCCATAATGATTGGCGGTTATTCGGACGCTGCCATGCGCCGAGCCTGCCGTTTCGATGGCTGGATGGCCATTACCCATGAGGAGGAGGAGTTATACCCTCTTCTGCAGAGGCTGCAATCGTTTCGCGATTCTGAGGGTTCAGAAAACAAGCCTTTCGATGTCTGGTCAGGGATTAAGAACCCAACAGATGGAACCCATGAACGCCTTGCCGAAGCAGGCGTCACTATGGTCAACGGCACGAATTTCCTCAGCGAAGACGGCCGAACAATGTTGTCGAGTATCGATGCCAAGAAGCGTAGAATCGAAGCTTTCGCGAAACAGTTTTTATAAGCAGGTAACAAATTAATGAATTGGAAATACTTTGGCAAAGTTCATAGCTTTTTGTACCGCGCTAGCGGCGGACGATTTGGCGCAAAACTGGGAAATATCGATTGTGTTCTGGTGGAAACAGTAGGGCGTAAATCCGGAGAAAAGCGAGTCGTCCCTATCTGCTGTTATCCTTACAAAGATTCGGTTGTAGTGTCGGCTTCCAATAGTGGAATGGATAGGCACCCTGCCTGGTATTACAACCTCAAGGCCAAACCCGAGTGCATAGCGCAGTTAGGAACTGATCGTTTTGCAGCCGTTGCCGAAGAGTTGCCTGCAGAAGAGGCCGAATCGCTGCTACCGATGATATTTGATATCAATGACCACCAGCGCGAATACCGGGAGCAAACTGACAGACCGATACCCATAGTCTGGCTGCGTCGCGCTTCCTGATTATTGGCAGATGCTCACGGAGTAACGCCGCCGTCTATGGTAATACATGTACCCGTTGTGTAGCTCGATGCGCTGGAAGCGAAATACAACACGGCGCCGACCACCTCTGACGGCTCGCCAACACGATTGAGCGCAATCGGTTCCAGTACATAAGGCAAGGTCTCTTCGTTTCTCACAAAACCGGCGGCGGCGTCGGTATCAAATGTACCGCACACAATGCAGTTTATTCTCACATTGGCGAATGCGAATTCCTGCGCAGAAGCGGCGGTCAGCGCGTTCAGGCCTGCTTTCGCGGCACTATAAACAGTAGTCAGCGGCGATGGTTTGTAAGACGCGATAGAGCTGATGTTGATGATGCTGCCGCCATCACCTTGATCGGCCATTTGTGTTGCAACTAATGCGGTAAGACGGGTGGGTCCTTTAAGGTTAACGGCAATGATTTTGTCAAAGAGTGCTTCGCTGGTTTCTAATAACGAAGGTGCGACAGGCGACATGCCGGCGTTGTTGACCAGAATATCAATACGCCCATAGTGGCTTACAACTTGCTGCACGCCCTTTTCTAAGCCATCCCATTGACCAACATGACATGCCAGGGCGAAAGCATCTCCGCCCTCTTCCCGAATCGCAGCGGCCACTTTTTGGCATTCATCCAGTTTGCGACTGGCTACTACCACCTTTGCTCCGCGACGAGCAAATTCCAGGACCATCGCTTTGCCAAGACCACGGCTACCACCAGTAACCATGACTACTTTGGCGCTAACATCAAATAAGGAATCTGGCATTGCGATTGTTCCGCCCCGTATTATCGCTAGGTAGTAATATCCAAAAGCTCAATATGATTTTCCAGTTTGAAGCTATACAGTGGTGTGCCCATGGCAACTTGAACGGCAAGCGGAGGTTCAACAGATTCAGCGCCAGGTTCAATAGTAATCTGCCACTCCAGTGCATTTTCTGTTGGGGTAACTGTCGCACAGCTATCTATGCCCTGAACCAATGCGGACAAGCCTTCCACACGTCCGGACGTCAATAAATGAAACCACCCGTGTACGTTCTTATCTTCCAGCGCTGCGCAAGGCTTGAGTGTCAATATCGCGCTATCTGGGCCAGTCTTGCTAATATCAATGGCGCTGTATTCTGCGGGTTGAAACGCAGGATGAATATTTATGATACTGACGATTGCATCTATTCCACCATTTGTCAGGCCTAAACAGCTGGCAAGCCTTTCACTTGCAACCCAACAACTGCCTGTCATCTGGAAGGCGGTTATGTCGGTAACTGCGTCCTGACCATACCGCGAAGCAACCGCAAGGCCCAGAGTGTGAACCAACAAATGAATCTGTATAGCCAGCTCTTTACAAATAATCGTCAGCGCCTGTTTCGAAAATCGTTCCAGTTCAAGTCGCTCAAACAGCGGGCCGTCATAAAAATCCAGGCCCCCTTCACTATCTGCCAATCCGCGATCAATCTCTGTATTGGCAAGTTTTGTTTCAAGCACTGGCAATGCCACTTCCGGCACAGCCAGAGGCTCTGCGCCGGGATCAATAAATACTCGCCATCTGCACACAGGAGAACCATCTGCGGGCACTCTGGGAGGTCGGTGGACAGGTCGCACGCGCGCTCTGGGGTTACCCGCTGCGGCCGTTGCATCAAAGGTTGGGTCTTCTATATCGTGGCACATTACTCGTACAGCAGCTTCACCACGTGGTTCAGTGTCCAGCAGAGGGCCACACCGATCTAACCAGAAAAAGCCTTCATCCTCACCAGCCATCTCAAAGTGGGCATCGAAATACTGATGGCTCAAGCCGCACTCCAGCTGCATGCCTTTAAGAATGCTCTCCACGTCAGACCCCGTGTTCAAGCGCATCGCCGATTGCATGCGCTTGCTGTACACGGGGCTGGCCGCCATCCAGTTGTGAATTGCAGTGTCTTTGTAGGCTTCCTGACCGTGATTCATCGCCAGCGCTGCATAACCAGTGCGACTGTTTAGTTGGCCAAGCAACATATACTCGCGGCCTATTTGTGCTAACTGCTCGCGACTGTAATGGTCCAGACCCTGAGTTTTCATTTGTTACCTGGGCTCAGGAAATGCCCAGTAGGTTGTCACGTTGGCCAACAAAAACTTCCGCGCAGTAGCCGTAGTCTATGGGCAGGTTAACTCCACTGACAAAGCCAGCGAGTTTGCTATTCAATAACACCATGGGCTCAGCCATGTCGGAACCGCTTGCGTAGCGACCGTTTGAAGGCAAAAACAGATCAATTGCCTCATCCGGCATTTGCCCCTCGCCTTTGAGTTTTGTCATAAAGCCACTGTCGGTAGGCGACGGTGATACGCAATTGATCCGAATGCCTTTCGCAGCCAGCGCTTTGGCGTTCTGCATTGTGTATACAATGATGCATTGCTTGGAAAAACCGTATCCGTCTGCACAGCCTTCTGGATTAGCGTTCATCCACTGCTCGGCGCTGGAAAAGGAGTTATCCAGGGCGAGAAATTCCTTGACCGTATCCAGTTTTGATTTCCAGGCCATGCCAGCGGTTGATGCAATTGACAGTATTGAGCCGCCTTCTGGAATTCGCTCAACAAGTGCGTCAGTGAGATAACGCAAGCCACAAAAATTAATCAGTACGGTATCGCGCGCGGAAAACGGGGGGCTTGGCACGCCGGCGCAATTAAACAAGGAATCGACCTGATCGGGCAGCCGCTGCAATGCCTGATCAATAGCGCCCGGCTCTTTCATATCTGTGCTTAGAGTATGAGCTTCCGGCACATCAATATCGGCAATGTCCAGCGCCCATACCTCCGCTCCCAGCTCTACCAGCAACTTGCACGCAGCAAGACCCATGCCTGACGCCGCACCAGTTACAACAACCTGCTTGCCCTTATAACCCAATAGATCGCTCACGCTATGCTCCTATCGCTATGGTTTTAGTTTCAAGATATTCCTCGAATCCCTCCAAGCCCATCTCTCTACCGATTCCACTTTGCTTGTATCCGCCAAAAGGTGCATCAGAGCCGTAGAAATTGCCACCATTGACATTGATGGTTCCGGTACGAATGCGCCTGGCCACACCAAGTGCTCGCTCCTCACTGGCAGACCACACACTGCCAGACAAGCCGAAATCAGAATCATTGGCGATGCGAACAGCATCATCCTCATCCTCGTAAGCGATTACTGACAGTACCGGGCCAAATACTTCTTCCCGAGCGATGCGCATGTCGTTTGTCACATCAACAAACACCGTTGGCTCAATGTAATAACCTTTCTCCAGCTGTGCCGGTTTGCCACCACCCAGCAATAACCGCGCACCCTCAGCTTTGCCGATCTCGATGTAAGACAACACACGGTCACGCTGTCTTGCGTTAACTACCGGCCCCATAATCTGGCTTTCAGACGTTGGGTCACCATATTCGATAAAACCAAAATACGTCTTCAGCAGCTCTTCCACCTCCGCCTGCTTAGACTTTGGTATCAGCAAGCGCGTATTCAATGCACAGCCCTGCCCGGCGTGGAAGCAGACGGCAAGTGTACTTAGCAGGCTGCTGCCCAAGTCTGCATCGTCGAGAATAATGTTTGCCGACTTACCCCCAAGCTCCAGGAATACCTTCTTAACAGTTTCTGACGCTCTGGCCATAATGTGTTTGCCAATTGCCGTGGACCCCGTGAAAGAAACCATATCAACTCTAGGGTCGCCAACCAGCTGGTCTCCAACTTCTGCAGGGTCTTCTGAGGTAATAACGTTGAATACGCCAGCTGGCACATCGGTACGCTCGTGAATAATCCGGCCTAGCATGGTTGCCGACCAGGGCGTATCCGGTGCTGCCTTCAAGACAATGGTGCAACCCGCGGCCAGCGCAGGAATACATTTGGCAAGATTGATCTGCAGCGGCACGTTCCAGGGTGTAACACAGGCCACCACCCCAATGGGCTCTTTCTCCACCAGCCGGCGGCTTTTGCCACCCATCATTTCGGAAATGCCTATGTCGCGACTCCAGGAATAGCTTTCCAGGTTCTTCAGCGTGAAATCAATGAAACCAATCGGAATTTCACACTGTGGACCACCCGCTCCGCAAATTCCCAGTGGCGCGCCAGTCTCCGCTGAAATTTGCTGCCTGAATTCGTCCATTTCATCACGCAAGCCTTCTTGCAATTGCTTGATGCAGCGCAGCCGCAGTTCATGATTAGTACTCCAATCCGTTGAATCAAATGCCTGACGCGCTGCCGAAATGGCTCTATCCATATCTTCCGGACCAGCATCAGCCACCGTTCCAATAATCTCTTCAGTAGCAGGATTTATATTTGGGTAGGTCTTACCACTGGCTGCAGCTTGCAGTTCACCATTGATAAACAATCGATTTTCCGGGTTCATCATTCTTTCTCCGTATGTACAACCACCGGTCGAGATTCATCCTGCGCAAGAAAGACTCGCTCAATTCGCTCACGCAAATATTCCGCAGTAGGAAGCTGTACATTGTTATCCGCCGCAGTGCTTAACGCACAATCCAGGTCCTTGGTAGCCAACCTCCCCACCGCGCCAAAGTACTGCTCCATTTGCTCCTCACTCGCTCCTGCCGCTAACGCGTTTCGCCCACTGACAAACATATGCATTTGCTCATTAACCACGCCATTAGACAAACCCACTTCGCGCAGAGTATCCACAGACAACCCCGCCGAATCCGCCAATCGAGTGGCCTCCGCCATCAATACAAACTCGCCATACTGAATAAAGTTGTTGCAAAGCTTCAGCGCAATACCGCTACCAAGCGCACCCGCATGCACAATCTTCTCCGCAGATGTTTCAAACACAGGACGACACCTTTCCAGCACAGCATCCTCGCCACCAACCATATAACAAAGCGTGCCATCCGCTGCTCTGTGTGCGCCACCTGTAATTGGCGCATCGATTAGATGTAAGGATTTTTCGCTCGCATCCGCTGCCCAACGCAGCAGACTAGCTTGGGTCACAGTACTGTGAATACTGATCACAGTATCGGCCGCGGCAACCGCTAATATGCCGTATTCCCCGTATAACAGCTCTTCCACTTGCGCGTCATCGCGAACGCAGATGCCAATGTGGTCACACAGCTGCGATAATTCAGAAACAGTTGTGCAAGCCACCGCGCCGGCTTCAACCAGTTCATCTACGGCTGGTTGGTATATGTCGAAAACATGTGTGGTAAATGGCCCGTCTAATAATCGTAACGCCGACGGTTTGCCAATGTTTCCCAGACCTATGTAGCCTACATTTCGTTTCGGCAATGGTTGTCTCCAGCGATAGTTTTGTCTTTACAAGGTGCGAGCATTGTTATGGCTTGATAATACCACGGTGCTTCAGAACATTATTCTTACCCAGCCGTTACTTTCGAGCAGTCGCCGAAACACTTCATAAGCCGGGCTAGTACCGATACCCTTATGGCACTGAGGTTGCTGATCGGGCATTGGCTAACGGGACTGTTTGAGAGAGGGACCTCGAAAACAAGCCCCCATGGATGGGTTCACGGCGTGTCCCGTTAGCCAATGCCCGATTAGCAACCGGTCTTCCATGCACATACATTTACATTTCGGATTGCGGAGCATGCAATAACTACTAACCCCGTTTTATATTTCTGGAAACGAGGGGCTGATATAATGTAACGAATCGTTGAGTGTCGAATAAATCACACTCCTGAATAATCAGCGGAGTCTAGTAAATGACCGACAAAACCCGACGCCAACGCGGCGAAGAAAAAATCAAAGACGTCTATGCCGGCGATGTAATTACGCCACCTGAAGGTCATACGTTCACAGACATAATGCTGGAAACCTTGTTTTCTGAAATATGGACACGAGACACGCTATCAATGCGCGACAAACGAATACTGCTCATCGGCATGATCGCCGCGCAAGGCGAACAAGACACCTTCAAAATTCAAGTAAAAGCATCAATAAAACGCGGTGAAACCACGCCCGAAGAAATACGTGAGCTGCACCTTTTCATTGCCCAATACTGCGGCTACCCTAAAGCCGCAAAACTGCTAATGCCAATGGAAGAAGCCATTGCTGAAGCGCAGAAAGACCTAGAGAGCGCTGAGCAGTGATTGGCAGCCACACAAACCGCCCGCTTGAATCGTGACAATACAAGCTGACCACCAGCGTGACTTGCAAGCAGTATTCGCCAAGCAACGAGCCGCCGAGCAATCTCATCAGCCAATGCCACTATCTCAACGGCTAGATCTTATAGACAGCTGTATTGCCCTTCTGAAAGACAACGCAGACGCCCTAATAGAGGCTGTAGAAGCCGACTATGGAAGCCGCCCAGGCGCGCTAACACTTATGTACGACGTAATCGGCTCAATTTCCTCGCTGAGCTACACCCGAAAACACTTAAAGAAATGGACCCAGCCAGAAAAGCGACGCACTCCGTTTCCATTTGGCCTAAGTGGCGCCAAAGTGCATATTGATTATCAAGCCAAAGGAGTGATAGGTATTCTCGGTACCTGGAACTTCCCTGTTTTCACCTTGTTCAGTCCATTAGCCCAAGCCATCGCAGCGGGTAATCGCTGCATACTCAAACCATCTGACGTGGTACCAAGCACAACTGAACTACTGTACTCCTTATTGCCAAACTACGCGGACCGCGAATTTCTTGCCGTTGTTGCAGGCGACGTCAGTGTGTCACAAATCTTTTCAGAATTACCGTTCGACCACCTGGTGCTTACGGGTGGAACAGAAGTAGGCAAATCCGTGATGGCAGCTGCAGCTAACAACTTAACACCATTAACCCTGGAGTTGGGCGGTAAATCCCCCGTGTTAATCGGTCGCTCAGCGCCTTTGGAAAAGGCTGTCGAGAAAATCATATTTGCAAAAACTGTCAACAATGGTCAGTTATGCGTGTCACCTGATTACGTATTGCTACCTCAAGAACGATTGGATGATTTTATTGAAGCCTGCCAGAAAAATTACGAGCTTACCTATAACGAATCCCATGCGGAAATCGGCGCCATCGTTAACGAAAAACACTTCCAACGCGTAAACTCGTATCTGCGCGACGCGCGTGCCAAAAAAGTCAGAGTGATTGCTCTGGCAGATTCCGAAAACCATACTGCCCATAGTCTGCCGTTGCACCTCGTTATCGATCCTGGCGACGACTGCCTGATATCGCAAAATGAAATATTTGGTCCCGCAATGATTGTGCGCAGCTATGACAAGGTAGACGACGCAATAGACTTTATAAACGCGGGTGAGAAGCCACTAGCATTGTATTATTTTGGCAAAGACAAGAAAGAGCAAGGCGAAGTATTGGAGCGAACACGTTCCGGTGGCGTCACCATAAATCAGATTGCAATGCACCCAGGTGCCGAAGATGCACCGTTCGGCGGAATTGGAGCCAGTGGCATGGGCCATTACCACGGCAGAGAAGGCTTTCTGGAATTCAGCCACTCGCGCACAGTGTATACCCAGGGCTGGTTTGACCTTTCAGCTCTGTTCGGAATGCGTGCGCCATTTGGCGATAAACTGCGTAAGCGCCTGGAATCGTCGCTTAAGAAGTGAGTGCGCTCATGCGCTTTCATAATTCGGACACAGCGAAACATCCAGATGTCCCGCGTCAACCATCCACCGCAATGTATCGTCAAAGCTCTCACCAACTTCTCGATACTTGAATCCTCTACGTTCAAATTCCTCAGAATTCGCGATGCGTGGCCACAATGTTGCGTAACGCATGGTCTCAGCCGAAATGGGGGAGTCAATATTCTTGAAGCGTCTGACCACGTCGAACAGCCTTCCCATCAATCGCAATTTCCAACCCTGCGCATCAATTCGATTGAGCGTAGCTCCTGAAACCTGCTCTATCACGTTCGCCTGTTCTACCCAGGTACTAAACACACCGGGCAACAAGAATCGCCCATGGCCGCCGTCGCTCAGCAGCGAATTCACAAACGCAGCGAGGTCGCGTACATCAATGTACTGCATACCGCCCTCGCCAAATATCCTAAACCCTTGTTCAATACGATGTTTGATCGCTTTACAAGAATCCGACAGTGCCGGTGCATCTGGCCCTATGATTCCTCCAGGGTACAAAATAGCGATCGGCATACCTTGGGCCTGACATTTACGCAGGTACAGCTCGGCCTCCACTTTACTCTGCCCATACGGCATTGAGGAGCGCACAGGTGGTGAGTCTGAAGTAACCTTGTTACCGTCTTCGTTGAAAATGGCTGTAATGCTGGAGATACAAATTATGTGCTGAAGTCCTAAAGCACTGGCAGCCTCTACAACATTTTTTACGCCACCCACGTTTACAGCAAATAAGGCGTCATTAGAGCCAGCTTGCAACGGTGTACTCGCCGCAGCGTGAACCACTGCTTCGCAGCCAAGCAGACTTTTTTCTACCGCCGATGAGTCGGTAAGGTCTCCCTGGAAGAGTTCAGGTTGCTTGATCGAAAAACGTGAATAGAATTGGCTCGCATTTTCAGCATTGCGCACCAACAAGCGAACTTCGTACCCTTGCGCACTAAGTGCGCGACAGACGTGCGATCCAACAAGGCCGGTTCCACCGGTAATCAATACGCGCACGGTCAGTCGTTGATAGTAATGACTTTATTCGGGCAGTACTTCGCAGCGAGAGTGACGGTTTCTCTCAAGGTTTCCGGAGGTTCTGCGAGAATTATGGAGACCACCGGATAGCCATCGCGCTGCTCAATCACCTGGAACACTTCAGGACACTCGGCCATGCACACGCTATGCCCCTGACACAGATCAAGATCAACGGTGACTTTCATGTGTTCTTGGCCCGCCTGCGCTTGTATCTGATCACACATGGATCCTCGGGGCGTATGGTCATATTGCTGACTTCGTCAACGTATTGATCTGCTGGTGCTGTCAGTTCAAAGTCATAGCGTCGTAGCAATGCGCTGAAGATTGCTTTCAATTGCAAAAGGGCAAATGCATTCCCTGCACATTTGTGGCGCCCACCTCCGAAAGGAATATAGGCAAAATCCCGGTCAGGCTCTTCTCTGTGCGGGTTGAATGTTGAAGGTTGTGGAAAAACCTCTGCGTTCATATGGCTTTCAAAAATTGAGACCGCCACTGTTTTGCCCGCCTCAATCAAGTAACCGTTGTAATCCATGTCTTGCATTACCCGGCGCATCAAGATTACCAGTGGTGGATGCAAACGCAGTACTTCGTTGATAAACAGCTCTAACTTCGGAATGTCGCGCATGGACGCAAAGCTGATCTCCTCACCATTTTCATAGATGGAATCTATCTCAGCTTTAAGCTCACTGGCGTATTGTGGGTGCTTGGCAATCTCCAGCAATGTTTCAGCCGCCGTGCCCGAACTGGTGTGGTGACCGGCGAACATGGTTGCAATAATCAAACCGGTGATTTCAGTGTCTGTTAAATGTGAACCGTCGTTATAGGTGCCGGTCATAAAGGTTTCCAGTGCGTCACCGTACTCCTTGCCAGACCCTCTTCTTTCGTTGACTACTACGCTTACTATTTCTTCCAATCGCTCGCGTGCTGCATCGCGAGCAGCAAACAATGGCTGCTGCATATAAGGGTCAACGAAACTGATGGCCTGCACGCCGGCCTGCAAATCTTTATACAGACTGAAGAACTCATCCGTCATGTTGTGTCGGAAGTCTGCCCCCAATAGACAATGGGTTGCCGTATGCATGGTCAGTTCATGAAATGCATGCAATAGCTCAACTTCGCCTTCATCACCCCAGCCCGATATCCACGCCTCTACTTCCTGTGCAATCACGCCAGCGTAGGCCTTCATGTTCTGATATCGCAGCGCATCCACCTGAATCTTTAACTGGGTTTTGCAACGATCAGGTGGTGCGTCAAAAATCACGCCAGGACCGAACACTGGCACCATCACCTGATACGCTTGAGCCTGACTAAATTGCTCATCCGGGGTTCGAAAGAACACTTCCTGTGCCGCTGGGCCGCTCATTAGAATGGTGTCTTGGCCACCAAAATCAAATTCAGCAAGCTCCCCACACTCGGCGTGCGCGCGCGATATAAACGTGCAGAAGTTGTCAGCGAATTCGGCCATGTGGCCGCCTTCTTCCAGAGCACCACTGACTTTGGGGGGATGCTTCAATGATTGTTTGATGGCTTGGTCCATGGGCTTAATTGTTCACCTGATTGGTGGACATCAACGGCATTTCTTTCAAAATACCTTTCTCCACGCATTCCTTGATCAGATTGGTGATATTTGCGTAGTCGTACATGTCCATTTGCTCGGCCCATTCAAAATTGCCGCCATAGCGAAACCATGAAGCGCCAATGACTTTCATAGGCGTGCCATCATCGCGAACCGGTGCACCGGGTGGCGTTTGCCACCATGTGGCGAATACTTCACCCTTATGTTCGTCAATCACTATCTTGTCGTAGGGATAGGTCCAGCCCTGGTATGGATCCATTGCTGCGCCAACGCAGGTCTCCCTAACAGTTTCGCGGTCATTAAATTCGTATTTGCCATTGGGTGTTTCCCAGCCGTATTTGATATTCTCGGCAAAACAGTCGGCTAACTGCCGCCAGTTTCCCTCTCTTTCTGCTTTATCATTGACGGCGAGCCATCTGGACACCATCTCTTCCATTTCTTCACGACTATAGGCTGACATCAAGCATGCTCCCGGGCTGCGGTTAAAGATGTGTCCATATTACAAGTATCTGCGAATCACTTATGTTAACGCTTATACAGCAACTTCTTTTCGTTCACCATATCGTGCATAGTTAGCTCAAATCTACCTCTGTTTTCTTACCAGGAGCATGGCCTTGTCCAGCGGAGACACTATATTTCCCACCAGACCGGAACAACTGTCACCCGAATATCTCACCGAGTGTTTTCGCAAAGACCGCATTCTTACAGATGAGTGCGTCTCTGATATCGACTACCAGTTGATTGGAACAGGCAAGATGGGAGACAACGCCCGTCTTACTCTCCGTTATGATCGCAAATCGGTAAACGCACCTGAAACAGTAATTGCAAAGTTTCCTGCCGAAGATGAACAGGCTCGCGCAATGGCTGGTGCCCAGGGTGCGTACTACAACGAGGTGATGTTCTATAGAGATTTGGCGCCTCGTACCAGTATTCGAACACCGAGAATATTCGGCAGTGAGTTAAGTGAAGATAGAACCGGATTTCTTCTGTTGATGGAAGACATGGCGCCGGCTGAGCCCGGTAGCCAATTGGTGGGTGAAAGTTTTGCGCACTGCCAAATGGCCATCAAAGAAGCGGCAAAACTGGCCGCTGCGTTCTACGGTGAAGAAGATCTCAGTAGCAAAGACTACATAATGTCCAGCGCCAGAGATGATGGTGGTGCGTTTGGTCAGGAGTTAATGATTCAGTATTGGCCGGTTTTTCTAGAACGATTCGCGGACGGTCTGAACCAGCAGCAGATAAATTTCGGCGAGCATTATGCCAGCCATCATGCGCATTTTGTGTCGCGTTTTGCTGGCCCTAGAACCATCGCGCACGGCGATTATCGAAGCGAGAATCTTCTGTTTGGTGCAGACTCTATTGCCGTCGTTGATTGGCAAACGGTGTGCGAGTCCAGTGTTATCACAGATGTGGCGTACTTTCTGGGCGGCAGTGTAGATACAGCTCACCGTCGAGACTGGGAGCGGCAGCTTGTTAAGGATTACAGGGTGGAGCTGGATCGCAATGGTGTTGTGCTGAGCGATGCTGAGTGCTGGGATCTGTACTGCGAGTACACGATGCATGGTTTGATGATTACCGTACTGGGAGCCTGCTTTAGCTCTCCCGGCGAGCGCAGCGATAAGATGTTTTTGGCCATGATCCAGCGGCATTTGCAACACTGTATAGACCTTGGTGCCAATGAGTTTCTACCCTCCAGCTGAACAAGTCCGGCAGCGATATAGGCGCTCGAGACGACCGGCTTGAATGTTACAATTTTGTTTTAACAATACACAATGACTAAACCAGGGAGCCATCAATGGGGCCACTAACAGGAATGACTTTTATCGAGATGGCCGGCATTGGGCCAGGCCCGTTTGCCGGCATGTTGTTCGCTGATATGGGCGCAAAAGTCATCAGCGTTGATCGTAGCAGCAAGCCAGGCGCGGTGTTGCCTACCGACATTACCCGTCGTGGCAAACACAGCATTGCGCTGGACCTCAAGAGTGAGCATGGTATTGAGGTACTTATGCGTCTCGTAGAGTCGGCAGATGCCTTGTTTGAGGGTTTTCGCCCGGGTGTTATGGAACGTCTTGGTCTGGGCCCAGATGTCTGTTTGGCGCGCAACCCCAAGCTGGTGTATGGCCGCATGACAGGCTGGGGGCAAACTGGCCCTCTTTCTCAAGCAGCCGGACACGATATAAATTACATCTCCTTGAGTGGCGTTCTGCACGCTATCGGGCGGGCGGGTGAGCGGCCAGTGCCACCACTAAACCTGGTGGGTGATTATGGCGGTGGGGCTATGTTTCTGGTAACCGGTATGTTTGCTGCACTTCTGCAGTCACAACGCAGCGGTGAAGGCCAGGTTGTGGATGCGGCGATGACTGAAGGCTCCTCTTTGCTGATGTCTATGTTTCACTCGTTTATGAATGTAGGTGGTTGGACAACTGAACGAGGGGACAACATTCTCGATGGTGCGGCGCATTTTTATGACACCTATGAGACCTCAGACGGTGGTTTTGTATCTATTGGCTCAATAGAGCCGCAGTTTTATCAGTTGCTCATTGAAAAGGCGGGGCTGGACCCTGAGACATTTTCTGATCAGCACAACAAATCCTTGTGGCCGGATTTAAAAAGCAAGCTGACGGAGGTGATAAAAACGAAAACTCGGGATGAGTGGTGCGAAATTATGGAGGGCTCTGATGTGTGCTTTGCCCCAGTGCTGGATATGCTGGAGGCGCAGTCACATGCGCACAATGTGGAGCGAAACGCGTTTATTGAGGTAGATGGTCACAGCCAACCTGGGCCGGCGCCACGGTTTAGTGGCACGCCTAGCGGGGTTGAGTTTGGTATGCATGAGGCGGGTGCTGATACGGATGAGATCCTTGGTCAGCTCGGTTATAGTGATGAAGACGTAATGAATCTGCGTAAGGAAGGAGTATTGACCTAAGGTTGCATGTACTAGACCGGCGATGAGCTGAATATGGGCTAGTGAGACACGTCGTAAATCCATCCATGGAGACTTGTTTTCGAGGTCCCTCTCTCAAACAGTCTCACTAGCCCATATTCAGCTCATCTCCTCAGTGCTAACTCCAAATTCGGCTATTTTAATAGAGCTAATCTTTTTTCTTGTTTTCTCTACAAAGCCCACCAAGATACCACTTGGTCTCACAATCGGAGACCAGCCTGCCCCGTTCCCCATGCTGCATATCCAGTATTTTCTCAACGCCTGGCGGTGGCATTCCGGGAGCTGGCGAATCCTGCAAAGCGCTTAGAGGCTGCGGGTAGTCAGCCCAATCCAAAGGTGCACGCCAGCCTGGTGG
>CAYGSL010000073.1:0-16367 GCA_964352475.1 uncultured Pseudomonadales bacterium
TGGTACAACGCAGAATGCCAGCCTTTCCCTAATCACTTCGAAAAGCCCTTAGCAAAGCTGGAGCATGTGTACTTAAAATTTAATAAAGAACAGTGCGAGCAACCGTTGCCACGATTAGGTGACGTTTAAGCGTCAATAAATACCACCGCAACACGCATCTGGCCTCACCTCGAATATTCCACACACTGCTTCCCAATCTGACGAAATAGTCCGGATTCTATTTTATCTCAATGTGCATCGTTTGCTGCCACATTGCTAGCGCTGCATTCGGATACTTAGAAAAAAGCCTATTTTAATAGAGTATTCTTCAATACTGTTCGTATATACAGTATAATTAGCATTCGAGTTTACAACGCAATTAAACGAATACCTTGAAGGAGAAAGCAATGGGAATGCACCTCGAATCAATACGCGCAGAATGCGATAACCCCATGGCCATTCAAACTCTCAATGAGCTTGAAGCGCACAAAACCGATCAGGAACTGGAAGACGAAATTACCGCACTGGCGGCCAACATCAATGCCGCTACTTATCATTTGCTGGCACTGATCGCAGAATTCGAACAACGTCGTGCCTGGCGCGGTTGGGGCTATAAATCATGTGCTCACTGGCTAAACGTGCGTTGCGGTATTGGTATGGCAGCGGCCCGCGAACGTGTTCGGGTGGCGTGCGCGCTGCCCCAATTACCCAAAATAAGTGCCGCCTTTGCCGAGGGTAAGCTCAGCTTCTCAAAAGCCCGGGAAATGACCCGCATTGCGCATGCAGGTAATGAAGACTACTTGCTGATGATTGCGGAACACGGCTCAGCTCAACAGGTGGCCGAGCTGGTTCGCAAGTATCGTGGTGTGGAGCGACGTGAAGCATCACGAAAGGCAATGACTCAGCAGAGTGAACGCGAACTGAAGTACTACTGGAGTGAAGATGGTTGCCTGGTGTTTAACGGCCGGCTGCCGCCGGAACAAGGCGCTGTATTCTTGCAGGCCATGCAAACCGCGCTTGAGCAGGTTGAGTTCATTGAGGATCAGGCAGATCCTGCGCTGGAACACGAATATACGCAGGAAAACGCAACCGCGGTTGCGTCTTCGCTGACCGATTCACAAAAAATGTTGCTGGAAGAACAGCGTCAGAAAAAAGTCAACGGCCCCAAACAACGCGCGGATGCTGCTGGCTGATCAATACCTGCAAACACCGGCCAGCGATCAACAATCCGCTGAATTCAAAACAGCTGACCGCTTTCAGGTGATGGTACACGTGGATGTTGAAACCTTGATCGATGAGGTTGATAACCCAAGCATTCGTGTTGAACATCAGCATTGCGAAATGGACAACGGCACGTCAATGGCGGTTGATACAGTGAAGCGCCTGTGCTGTGACAGCGGACTACTGGCAATTCACACCGATGCAAACGGTAATCCGCTCAATATCGGCCGAAAAACACGAACAATCCCGCCCGCACTGCGCAGGGCCTTGATGGTAAGGGACAAAGGCTGCGTGTTCCCTGGTTGCACCTGCCGCTCTTCTCGTTATGTTGACGGCCACCATATTCGCCACTGGGCTGATGGCGGTGACACCAGTCTTGAGAACCTGGCAAGCTTATGCCGCTACCACCACAGATTGGTGCATGAAGGTGGGTTCGACATTCAACGCAATGAGAATGGCGAACTGGTGTTCCTTCGACCGGATGCAAGTGAAATTGAAATAGCGGCACCTGTATTTGAAGCGAAACAGCGAGTTGAACAGATCAACAAAAAAAATGATCTAACCATCGATCAGCAGACGGTGTTCAGGCAAAAGAACTCAACGATAGATTACGCTATGGGTGTTGAGGGATTATTGCGACGACAAGGTACTCAGTAATTTGCCGGTCTCGAATTAGGCAACACTCAATTTTATTTACCACTAACAGCCCGAAAAAACCGCACAACCTCCTCAGCCCCATCAATATCTCCAGCCGCCTTCCCAACAATCGCAGCATATTCGGGTGGAATAGTTGCCCCCTTAACCGGAAACACATGCCCAGACCCATGCATAGTAATCAATGATACTGTGTGACTACCTTCACTAGCCCAGGTTTTCTGCTCAATCGACGTTGTCTCATCACCATCACTTTCCGCAAACGTCTTCACCATCGGCGGACGCCTGTGCCCAGCAAGCCCCGCCCAATACAATGCCGTTTCCCGAGTAGAAAGAACCGGCCCACGACTGGAATTCTCACCAACGCTAACAACGCCGCCCTTGTAAGGATTAATCGGATCTTCCGACCCGTTCATAATCATCATGTTTACCGCCTGCCTCGATTGCGCACAGTCCAGATTGTGCTCTTCCGGCAAAGACGCAATCAAGGCTGCATAGGCTCGAAACAACTCAGGTTTCTCAAGCGCCATGCGGAATACCAGCTGCCCACCGTTGGATAATCCTGTAATAAAGGTTTGAGCCCGGTCTATCGATTGCGTGCGCACCAGCTCATCGATCAGATCCTCGAAAAACAAAGGGTCGTTGATATTGCGGGTATTGGCTGCGTAGTCTGCAGAGCCTCGGCAATCATTCCAGTGGTTTTCCACTCCATCCGGGTAAATCACAATAAAGCCATGCCGGTTGGCCAGCTTCTCAAAACCCGCACCCACCAGCGCTCGCATGCTTTTGCCAGAGCCACGCGAACCATGCAAAACGAATATTGCCGGCGCTTTTGGTCCGGCCGACTCAGGTCGATAAAGTTGATACGTCCGCTCAAGGCGATCCGACAGCAAAGTGTGCTCGCTAAAACCTGAAGCAGGGGGAGCTGGTGTGGTGGCGCATGCGCCCAATGCCAATAGAAGTGCACTACAGACTAAAAACTTGCTCATTACCGTTACTCATTAACCCTTGTATCATTGATGGTAACAGACACTATTGCCCAAGGTGGAGCCACAGTCATGAACGAACTTTTGGAAATGGAGCGAATAAAACAGCTAAAAGCCCGCTATGTGCGTAGCCTGGATACCAATGACTGGGACACCTTTGCCAGTACATTGCGCGACAGCTGCGTGGCCGAATACGCAGGCGGGAAATACAGCTTTGACGGCCGCGATGCCATTGTGACGTTTATGTCTGACAACCTGTCCGGTGGCAATATGCTGACCATGCATCAGGTCCACTCACCCGAGATAGAGTTCTTCGGCGAACTAAAAGCGAAAGCCCTTTGGTACCTGGAAGATACCGTCATCAATATCGAACACAATACGCGCATTTACGGCGCTGGAATCTATCACGACGAATACGAAAAAGTGAACGGCCACTGGCTGATAAGCCGCACTGGTTACCAGCGAACCTTCGAATGCGCAGAGCCCCTGGATAAAGATCACAAAGTGATGCAAAACATGTTCGCCTGAGCCTTATTCTGAGGCCTAACGACCTGACCAGCAGGCCAAGACCTGCTAAAATATCCTGCTGACCTATACCGCCGGAGAATGAATACAGTGGCACTGCTAGATACCTATCGTGAACACATCAAGGAACGTGAGCAACAGGGCGTTGTGCCCAAGCCGCTGAGCGCAGAATGGACCAATGAATTGGTTGACGCGCTGAAAAACCCCGCTGCCGGCGACGAAGAGTTTCTGCTGGATTTGATCGCTAATCGTATACCACCTGGTGTTGATGAGGCGGCCTACGTAAAAGCAGCTTTTCTGGCCGCTTTGGTAAAAGGCGAAGTTTCTTCACCCATCATCGACAAGAAAGCGGGTGTCGAACTACTGGGCAATATGCACGGTGGGTATAACGTTGCCACCCTGGTTGAGCTGCTTGACAGCGCTGAGCTGGCTGAGGCGGCTGCTGAAGAGTTGAAAACCACTATATTGGTGTTTGATGCGTTTCACGACGTGGCTGAAAAGGCAGACAAAGGCAATGCGATCGCAAAAGGCATTTTGCAAAGCTGGGCCGACGCCGAGTGGTTCACTCGTCAAGACGCCGTGCCTGAGTCAATCAAGATGGCTGTTTTCAAAGTATCCGGTGAAACCAATACAGATGACTTGTCACCTGCTCCGGACGCCTGGTCGCGCCCGGACATTCCTTTGCACGCCAGAGCCATGTACAAAATGGCACGCGATGGCATCACTCCGGATGAGCCGGGTGTAACCGGTTGCCTTACCCAGATAGACGAAGTGAAAGCAAAAGATCTTCCGGTCGCATTTGTAGGCGACGTAGTAGGTACCGGCTCCTCGCGAAAGTCTGCAACCAACTCGGTGCTATGGTTCTTCGGTGAAGACATTCCTGGCGTGCCAAACAAGCGCTCAGGTGGCGTATGTATTGGCTCAAAGGTTGCCCCGATTTTCTTCAGCACCATGGAAGATGCAGGCGCACTGGTATTCGAAGCGCCTGTCGATCAAATAAACCATGGTGCCGTGGTTGAAATTCGTCCGTACGACGGCAAAATTCTGGCTGAAGACGGTAGCGTTGTTAGCGAATTTGAATTGAAATCGGACACCATTCTGGACTCGGTGCGAGCCGGTGGCCGTATCAATCTGGTGATTGGTAGAGGTTTGACCGCGCGAGCGCGTGAGCATCTAGGCCTGAAAGCATCCGACGTGTTCCGTCGCCCTGAAACGGTGGAAGACACGGGCAAGGGCTATACCCTGGCACAAAAAATGGTGGGCAAGGCCTGTGGTCTGGACGGAGTTCGCCCTGGTACTTACTGTGAGCCAAAAATGACCACCGTCGGTTCGCAAGACACCACGGGCCCAATGACACGAGACGAACTGAAAGATTTGGCCTGTCTCGGTTTTACCGCAGACCTGGTGATGCAGTCGTTTTGTCATACCGCGGCCTACCCAAAACCGGTGGATATTGAAACACAACACACGCTGCCTGATTTTATCCGCAACCGTGGTGGTGTTTCCTTGCGTCCTGGCGACGGCATCATTCACAGCTGGCTGAACCGCATGTTGTTGCCCGACACCGTTGGCACCGGCGGTGACTCTCATACGCGGTTCCCTATGGGTATTTCATTCCCTGCGGGTTCTGGCCTGGTCGCGTTTGCGGCCGCCACGGGTGTGATGCCACTGGATATGCCCGAATCAATTCTGGTTCGCTTTAAAGGCGAAATGCAACCCGGAATCACGCTGCGTGATTTGGTGCATGCCATTCCTTACTACGCCATTCAGAAAGGATTGCTGACCGTTGAAAAGAAAGGCAAGAAAAATGCTTTCAGTGGTCGCATTCTGGAAATTGAAGGTCTGGAAGACCTGACGGTGGAGCAAGCGTTTGAACTATCCGATGCCTCAGCCGAGCGTTCTGCCGCCGGTTGCACCATCAAGCTTGGCGAAGACACTGTTTCAGAATACCTGCGTTCCAACGTCACCATGCTGCGCTGGATGATCCAGCAAGGCTACGGCGATATGCGAACACTGGAACGTCGTGCCAGAAAGATGGAAGAGTGGCTTGAATCACCCAACCTGCTGACTGCTGATGTGGACGCTGAGTATTTCGAAGTGATTGAAATTGATCTTGCCGACGTAACCGAGCCCATTGTTTGTGCACCTAACGACCCGGACGATGCGCGTCTGCTTAGCGAAGTAGCGGGCGATAAGGTTGATGAAGTGTTTATCGGCTCATGCATGACCAATATTGGTCACTACCGTGCCGCAGGCAAATTACTTGAGCATGTGAAGGGCGGCATTCCTACGCGCCTGTGGATCGCACCTCCTACGCGAATGGATGAGCACGTGCTGATGGAAGAGGGCTATTACAATACCTATGGCGCTGCTGGTGCCCGAACCGAGATGCCAGGTTGCTCTCTGTGCATGGGTAATCAGGCGCGCGTGGCCAAGGGATGTACTACGTTGTCTACCTCAACTCGTAACTTCCCGAACAGGCTTGGCGAAGGTGCCAATGTGTATCTAACGTCAGCGGAGCTCGCGTCGGTAGGCGCCATTCTTGGCAAATTGCCTACGGTTGAGGAATACATGGAATACGCGAAGAAGATTGACTCCATGTCGGATGAGATTTTCCGCTATATGAACTTCGATCAAATCGAGAGCTTCCAGCAAGCGGCGAATGAAGGCAAGGAAATTGCCGTTCAGCAGATTGATGTGCTGGGCAAATAGCGGGTATTAGACAGTACGCTATCCATTTTCTAAGCTTAAAGGAGCCAGTATTCAGGAATACCATTAGTGAAAGACGTCAACGATCTCGCGTTGCTAATCGATGCAAAGATTCCGATCATTGTGGTCGAAACCTACGACGAGCAGCGCGCGATAGCCTTGTTGATGAAAACCGCTGTTACCAAAGATCTTGGTTTTGCGTCCTGGACTATCACTGATGGCCTGAATACCACCGGCACCAAAAATCCGTTTCTAGAACCTGGCGAAACGACCAGCAACTCGCCTGAGCATGTGCTGCGCGCTATTCGCACCACCACCAAGCCAACATTGTTTGCGCTGTGCGATTTTCATCCGTATCTGCAAGGTCAGCCTGAACACGTAAGACTGCTCAAGGATATTGCACTGGCCCATGAAACCTTATGGCACACAGTGGTACTGATCAGTTGCGAGCTGGATATACCCATAGAGCTTCGCAGGGCAACGGCCAGAATGTCCATGAGTCTGCCAGACGACATGCGCCTGATGAAAATTGTACAGAAGGAAGCAAGCCACTGGTCCAAGCAGAACGAAGGGAAAAAAGTGAAGGCGTCGATGGGCACAGTGAAAAAACTGGCCAGAAACCTGCGCGGGCTTAGCGAAAACGATGCAACCCGTCTTGCGCGAACCGCTATTCATCAAGACGGTGTGATAGACGACAGCGATATGGCACCGCTGAACAAAGCCAAGTTTGAACTTATCGATATGGAAGGCGTGCTCAGCTTCGAATACGACACCGAGCATTTCACCGCAGTGGGCGGACTGAACAATCTGAAGGAATGGGTGAAGCTTAGAGAACATGTGTTTCTGAACAGTTCCAAACCTTCAGCCGATTCACCCAAGGGTTTAATGCTGCTGGGTGTGCAAGGCAGCGGCAAAAGCCTGGCGGCGAAAGCGATTGCCGGTGTGTGGGGAATTCCGTTACTACGTTTGGATATGGCAGCGCTGTATAACAAGTACATTGGTGAAACCGAGAAGAACCTGCGCAAGTCACTGGAGCAGGCAGAGCTGATGTCGCCTTGCGTACTATGGATTGACGAGATCGAAAAAGGCATTGCCGCCGGTGATAACGACAACGGGACTTCGGCGCGCATTCTGGGCACCTTGCTAACCTGGATGGCGGAACGTAAAGCACGAGTGTTCGTAGTGGCCACCTCTAACGACGTGAGCCGCATGCCACCAGAGTTAATGCGCAAAGGTCGCCTTGATGAGGTGTTCTTCGTTGATCTGCCAGAGCAGGATATTCGCAGCAGCATATTTGAAATACACCTTGAGAAGCGCCATTTCGACCCTATGCAATTTGATCTGCACCGACTTGCCGAACTCAGTGAAGGTTTTTCAGGGGCTGAAATTGAACAAGCAGTGGTATCCGCTGTCTATAAAGCATCGGCACAGCGTGCGCCACTTGCAATGGAGCATCTGGAGTTTGCCCTATCTAACACATTCCCAATATCGATTGTGATGGCGGAGAAGGTAGCACAACTACGCTCATGGGCGTCTAACCGAACTGTGTCTGCAAACTAGCAAGGTGTTAGTGAGAATTTGTAACAGCGGTAAGCATTGCATTGCGCTGTTGGCAGTACGATACTCAGAGCATTCATGGAGAATCAATGATGTTTGAAGCCTCGGATTGGCTGAACAATTTAAACAAGGCCGTAGAGCGCAAGCCGTTTAGTTTTTGTGACGAAATGCTGGCGCGCAATTACCGGCGCGCCGCGGTGCTAGTACTTTTCTGGGACGAACAAGGCCAACCCGCAACGGTGGTAACCGTTCGTTCCAATAGCATGCCCACTCACGCTGGCGAAGTAAGCTTCCCTGGTGGTCGGCTGCACGAAGGTGAAACGTTCGCCCAAGCCGCGCTTCGCGAAGCGCAGGAAGAAGTGGGTCTTGATCCTGGCAATGTCAAAGTGCTGGGTAGACTGGATGACGCCTGGAGTGGTGCGGGCTTTGCATTGGTACCCATAGTTGCGATCAGCGACTCAAAACCCGAATTTGGCATTAGCGACGAAGTTCAGCGAGTCGTTACCATGAACCTGTCCACCGAGGCGGAAATTATCGAGCGTAAGGTCAACAAATTCGGCTACGAGTTTACCGAGCCCGTCATTCGCACTGAAGGTGCCGATGTGGTTGGCTTAAGTGCCGACATTCTCAGCGAGGCCATGGAAGCGCTGAAAGGCGAGTATACCGAGCGTGGCAAGCGCCGCTATGAGCATTTCCAGCGTTACGCAAAAGAGCTTGCCGCCACGTAACCTGCTTTGGTCGCCAGACCAGCCAATACCACATACAATTCCTGCTTCACCTACCCAGTGGAGTAATTGTCTATGGGCCACAATGCCGATGCGGCGCACCACCTCGAAGATGAGCGGCGCGAGAGAGAAGCCATTGAGGGAATGACCCGATGGGTCAGTGAGAATCTGAGCGGCGACGTTCTGGACATCACCCGCCTGGAACGCTGGCGACCGCAATGGAAAGTAAGCTATTCGGCCAATGGCGAAAACAAGGCCGTGTTGTTCAGAGGCGATCGTTCGATTGCAGGACAGAAAGACCTTAAGTTTGAAATGGAAGTGATGCAGGCGCTGGAGGCCAATGGCATCAAAGTACCGCACATCTTTGGCTGGTGTGATAAGCCCAAAGCGTTTGTGATGGACTGGATAGACACCGAAGATCGTGCACCGGGCATGTTGCACACCGCTATCGATAATCCATCAACAATGAGCGATGAACGCTGGCAGGCCATGTTGAACTATATGGACCACCTGGCGGGCGTGCACGCTGTTCCTGTGAATGAGTTTACTCATATTAGCCGGGTAAGTACGGTGCCGGAAACGCCGGAGCAGATTGCGCTCGGTGCAACCGAACGCATGTACATGGTGGGCAACTACGCGTCGCATATAGACCCACCTCTTGAATTTTTACAGCACTGGTTACGCCGCAACGTGCCAACGCACCGCACCCAGGCTAGTTTTATTTGTGGTGACGCCGGGCAATTCATGTCATCAGGAACTGATGTGCTGGCTCTGCTTGATTTTGAAATTGCCTACATTGGTGACACGCATTGGGACCTTGCCTGTTTCCGCGGCCGCCATCCCTATGAGAATATGGGTGACATTCCTGCTCTGTATCGTCGTTATGGGGAAGTGACTGGAACCGAGGTTGATTTACGCGTAGTTGCCTACCACACGGTTGCCTTCCTGCAGCTTTCGGGCATAGGAGCCACCTTTTTCATGACACCGACGGCACACGGCGGAAACTGGATTGAAGGCGTTTTGGAATACAGCAGCATTACCAGGCGTGCCTATGAGGCGATTGCCGAGTTGCAAGACATTGAGCTGAACTATGACTTGCACTTGCCTGAGCCCGATATTAAACGTTGGGAAGATTCAGGTCTGACAAAACTGATGGTAGATATCGAGTACCTGCAGACCAGCAGCACATTCGAGCCATGGGAACGCGGTTTGCTGCACGCCATTCCAGAGTTTCTGCGAAATCATGCGCGGTATCGAGATTGGTTTGAGCGTGAGACCATCGCCGACCTGAACGAAATCACCGGTCAACACTGCACAGATCTTAACAGTGCTGAAGCAGCCGCGATGGCAATGATCGCGGATAACGATGCAAGCCAGGATACGGCCTGGGTTCAAGTTATGCATAAACGCCTTCTGCGCTGGTCAATGTTGGTAGCAGGAACGGATCCTGACAATGCAAACCCGCTATTCCATCGCCTTGACCCCATATTGAGCTAAAAAGCGTCCGGGTTGCATCGAGAAGGGCGTGCTTGAAGCTGCAGGTGGATTTATACTCGCGAAAAGCGCCAAGTTTTAATAAGCAACCAGGAGTTCCAATATGCCTGCTACTTACACCGATTACCTGAACAAATGGAGCACCGAGTGCCCTGACAAAATGTGGCTTAGGGAGCTTGGTGAAAATGGCAACCAGGACTGGAGCTGGCGTGAGGCACACGAGGAAATAAATGCGCTGGGTTCTTGGTTGGAATCACATTTGGACGGCGCTGGTCAACGCGTTGGGCTGCTCTCTAAAAACCGCGCGCATTGGTACTTCGCTGATTTCGGGTCAATTGCGGCGGGGCATGTGGTTGTACCTATGTTCACTACATTGGCCGGTGAGACTGCTGACTATGTAATGTCGTTTACCGACATGAAGTTGTTGTTTGTTGGTGAAACCGAAAACTGGGATCAGATCAAGAACGTGTTGCCCAATGGCATTCAGTTGGTCTGTTTACCGGGAGTAGAGCTGGAAGAAGACCACCTTCGTTGGGAAGACGTAGTTACCCCGCACAGAGGCTCTTCACCTGCCTACCAATGCAAGTCGGATGATCTGGTGTCTCTGGTATTTACCTCGGGTACTACTGGCGTGCCCAAAGGGGTTATGCAAACTCATGACTCCAATGTTGTACCTATCAATCGCTTCAGTGACGCGTTTTCTATGCCGCTGGGTGCTCGCTACTTTTCCTATTTACCGCTGTCGCACATAGCCGAGCGACAGATTGTTGAAGGTGCCTCATTGGTTAATTGTGGCGAGGTTCACTTCAACGAAAACCTGGGCACCTTATTGCGCGATTTACCTCAGTGCCGCCCACAAATGATGTTTGGGCCGCCGCGTGTATGGGAACAAATCCAGCAAGGTGTTATCGCCCAGTTCGGTTCACCTGAAGCGGTGGACGCGGCACTTGAGGCAGACGCCGAGGGTATTGGTAAGTTAGTGCGAGAAAAGCTGGGTCTGGATGAGGTGCAGTATCTGCTGACAGCAGCGGCACCAACTCCGCCCGCTTTAATCGAATGGTACGACCGATTTGGTATCAATCTGATGGAAGGTTTCGGTCAAACCGAATGCATGGGACCTATCGTTTCAAGTACGGACAATCGCCGTATTGGTTCGATAGGTAAAGCGATGCCGGGTGTGGAAGTTCGTATTAGTGAAGAAGACGAGCTTCTGGTAAAAGCCGATGGTTGCTCACCTGGCTACTACAATATGCCTGAGAAAACCGCGGAAACGTTTATTGATGGCTGGGTTCACACCGGCGATAAAGTGAAAGTGGATGATGACGGTTTCTACTATATTACGGGCCGGGTTAAAGATTATTTCAAAACCATTCAAGGCAAGTTTGTAGCGCCAACGCCGATTGAGAATATCTTTGCTGAAAATCAGCACACCGAACAGATCTGTCTGTTAGGTAGAGGTTATTCGAAAACAGTCATGACCTGTGTGCTTACTGCTATGGCTCAGGAACTGCCCCGCGAAGACATTGAAGCGGCTCTACGGGAGCGCGTGGATGCGGTTAACAAGGAAACCGAGCATCACGCTCGCATTGGCGCCGTGATGGTGTCAACCAGTCCTTGGACAATAGAGAACACGGTGTTAACGCCTACGATGAAGATCCGCCGTGAAAAAGTGGAAGAGCTGTTTGGTGAACAGGCCGCTATGCTGGCCAGGCAGGCGGCAGAGCAGGGCAAAATACTGATTGAATGGGTGTAGTTCGCGTTTGTCTGATGAAATAGAACGCCTTCGAACTCTGCTACACAACAGCCAACGCGCTGTTGTGTTCACTGGCGCTGGAATGAGTACCGACTCCGGCATACCTGATTTCCGCGGACCGCAAGGATTGTGGAAGCACGTTAAGCCGATTCAGTTTCAAGATTTCGTTTCCTCAGAGACCGTTAGGCAAAACTATTGGAAGCAGTGGTTTGAGCACAGCAAAGAGCTGTTAAGTGCCAAGCCCAATTTTGGGCACCGGATTATCGCCAGACTTGTCGAGTCAGGTGATGTGGCAGCCGTTATTACTCAAAATGTTGATAACTTGCACCAGAGTTCAGGCATACCGGCAGATAAAGTGATCGAGCTGCATGGCAATTCCACCTACGCCAAATGCCTTGGCTGCGCTCGCCGAATAGAGATGAGCGATATAGAAGCTGAGCTGGCTCGCAACCAAGAGGTTAAACCCTGCGCGGAGTGCGGTGGAATCATTAAAACGGCCACTATTTCATTCGGCCAGCAAATGCCAGATCTACCCATGCGCAGAGCGGCAGAAGAGGTAGATGCCTGTGATCTCTTCATAGCACTAGGCACCTCTTTGACGGTGTATCCGGCGGCCTCATTCCCTCAAATAGCAAAAGAGCGCGGTGCACAATTAGTGATTATCAATAATGAGCCCACCGAACTGGATGCAGCAGCCGATCTTGTCCTTCACGCCGGTATTAGCGAGGTGCTTGGCGCCGTACTGGAAGCTCCGGCTGGCGGAAAATAATGCCGTAATCCAACACTATGGCGTCGTAAATGCGTGTTCGTCGGCCCCCGTAGAGCGTTACACTGCGCGGCACTTGGAGATCTAAAATGGCAAAGTTTCCCGAAAAGGCGAAAGTCGTAATTATCGGTCAAGGCGGCATCGTTGGCGCCTCTGTGGTGCACCATCTGATAGAGCGTGGCTGGGACGATATTGTTGGTATCGATAAGTCAGCTATACCTACTGATATTGGCTCTACTGCGCACGCATCTGATTTCTGCTTTAACACCATGCACGATCAGATGACCATCTTCACCACCAAATACAGCATCGACTTCTTTGAGAGCATGGGTCGGTATGAGCGTATCGGCGGCATTGAAGTAGCTCGCGTGGGCGACGATGAGCGCATGGGTGAATTAAAGCGCAGAGTATCGTCAGGCAAAGCGTTCGGTAACCGCGTGGAAATGATCAGCGCGGCTGAAGCCAAAGAAAAATTTCCGCTGCTTGAAGAAGACATGATTCAAGGTGCTTTGTGGGACCCGGATGCCGGTCTGGTTGTCCCTCGATCACAAACCGTGGCGGGCGAACTGGTTGATCAAGCTGTTGAATCCGGCAAGCTCAAGGCGTTTGCCAATGTGGCGTGTACCGGGCTTAAGATTGAGGACGGCCGTATAACAGGTGTAGAAACCACCAGAGGCTTGATTGAAGCTGAGTATGTGGTGGTTTGCGCCGGGCTTTGGGGGCGTTTGATTGCTGAAATGGCTGGTGAAGATTTGCCGATTATGCCGGTTGATCACCCACTGACATTTTTCAAGCCATTCACAGAGTTTGCCAATACCGGTAAAGACATAGGCTACCCGCTGCTAAGAGATCAAGGCAACTCGGCCTACTTGCGCGATACCGGTGACCCGACCACCGCAGAAGGCGGCCAGATTGAGTGGGGCTATTACGAAGAGAAAGAACCCCGTATGTGCCACCCTCGCGATCTTCTGGAAAAAGAAGAAGCGCGTTTGTCACCATCCCAGCGCGATCTTGAACTGGAAGAAATCATGGAGCCCTTAGAGCGCGCCATGGAACTAACGCCGATGCTGGCTGAATTGGGTTACGACGAAAAGTACTCGTTCAATGGCTTGTTGCAGGTGACTGCAGATGGCGGCCCCTCAATTGGTGAGTCTGCGAATGTGCGTGGCCTATGGTACGCCGAATCCGTATGGGTAAAAGACGGTCCGGGAACCGGCAAAATACTGGCCGACTGGATGACTGACGGTTATACCCAGTTTGATCACTCCAGTATTGATGTAGCGCGCTACTATCCGTTCCAAATGGACGAGCAGTATATTCACGACCGCTGCTACGAATCCGCTTTTAAAATCTACAACCCGCCAGTCCATAATCGAGAGCCTTACACAGCCGGCCGTGATTTACGCCGAAGCCCTTTCTGGGAGCGCGAGCAGGCATTAGGCGCGTACTTTATGGAAGCAGCAGGCTGGGAGCGAGCGCATGGCTACGCCAGCAACGAGTATTTGCTGGAAGAGTATGGCGACCGAATTCCAGTACGCGAAAATGAATGGGACAACCGCCATTTCTGGCGCGTATCCAATGCGGAACATCTGAAGCTTTCTGACGATGTGGGTATGGTGAACCTGTGCCACTTCGCGATCTACGATGTGACGGGCGAAGATGCCGCCGACTTAATGGAATACACTTGTGTTGCGAAAGTGGCAGGCGATACTCCGATAGGGAAGGGTGTTTACACGCACTTCCTGGACAGTGTGGCCGGTGTGCGTGCCGACTTAACCGTGTTGCGGCTGGGTGAAAATCACTTCCGCGTGATCGATGGCGGTGACGCGGGCAATCGTGATTTCGTTTGGCTGAAGCGAATGGCCGAATACAAAGGCTTCAGCAATGTTACTGTGGAAGATCGCTGTACTGACTTTGGCTGTATAGGTCTATGGGGGCCGAACGCACGCACCACATTACAAAAAGTGGTCGATGATCCTGACGGGCTGAGCAATGAAAACTTCCCGTTCGCTGGCGTGCAGGACATTGTGATCAATGGCGTTACCGTTTCCGCATTTCGCATTTCCTACGTGGGCGAGCAAGGTTGGGAATTGCATTTCAATCTGAGCGATGGCCTGACGATTTGGGATGCCCTGGCCGGGCAAAACGTAACACCAATAGGTGTAGAAACCTACGCAAACAGCCGTCGTATGGAAAAAAGCCTACGATTGCAAAACGCCGATTTGCTCACAGAGTACAACCTCATCGAAGCAGGCCTGCAGCGCAAGCTGGTTAAAGCCGCTGACTTCCACGGCAAAGAAGCCTATCTCGCTATTCGCGAGCGCGAACAGCAACCGGCCTACTTGTGCACATTAACCATGGTGGACAATCTGGACTCGCAAGGAGTTGCTCGCTATCCGGTAGGTATCTGTCCGATTATTGACCCTGAAACAGGTGAAACCTTAGTTGATTCGGTAGGCCGTCGTTCATACACAAGCAGTATCGCCTACGGGCCCAGCGTGGGCAAAAACATAGCGTTGGGTTATTTGCCGCTTGAGTACTGCGAAGTAGGGCGCGAGCTGCGCATCGAATACTTTAATGAGCCGTACGCGGTTAAGGTTGAGGCGGTTGGCTGTGTAGGTCTGTATGATCCAGAGAATGGCAAGCAGAAGTCTTAGGGGCTAGCGCGTTAGCCCCCTATAGCAATACCTTTTGCAACAAACAAGGGAGTAGGACCGCCATCACCGTCTAAGCCTTTGGGTTCGTTTTGCGATAACAACACGCCGACTGTATCGGTTACCGGGTCAACAAAAAACGTGGTTCCGTAGTAACCGTTCCACCAGTACTCGCCGTTATTGCCGGGGATCAGGGAATTTTCTGCATCAGCCATCACGGCCATGCCCAAGCCCCAGCCCACGCCATCAATATCCATGCCAGCAAGCACGCCGGAATTAAGGTGCAAGCGCGTCATCTCCGCAACGGTTTCTTCTTTTAAAATTCGCACACCCTGGTATTCCCCGCTGTTCCACAACATCAATGCGAAACGCATGTAGTCGCCGGCGGTGGAAACAAGACCACTGCCACCAGGTGTCCAATTGATGGCGTCTATGGTTGTGGGCGCGAAGACAAGATCACCCTTTTCGTTCTGCGTATAAACCGTGGCCATATCGCCGCGCTCGCTTTCTTCAGGCAGGTAGCTGGTGGCGCCCATACCCAGCGGAGCAAAGATAGTTTCATTGAGATAGTTGTCGAACGCTGTTCCAGACGCAACTTCGACCACGCGGGCCAACACATCTGCTGACCAACCGTAGCGCCATTTCGTACCCGGGTCTTCAAAAAGTGGCTGAACAGCAATTCGATTGATACGATCGGCAAGTGATTCGGAGCTATCTGTGTATATCGTGTTTTCGTCCCAGAATTTGTGAAGATCGCTAGGATTGGCTTCCATTCCCGGCCCAATACCGGATGAGAACATCAGAAGATGGCGCACCAGTAATTCTGTTTCAGGTGCGCGTGTATCGAAGCCTCCCTGGGCATTACGCGAATGACTGCTGGCCACCTGAACGTTGGCATAGGCCGGAATGTATTTTGCCACCGGATCATCCAGGCCCAGCACTCCGTCTTCAACCAACTTCATAGCGGCCACGGCCGTTACCGGTTTGGTCATAGACGCAAAGCGCATTCGTGTGTCCAGCTGCATAGGTTCTTTGGAATCAATATCCTTCCAGCCTACTGCGTTGGCGTATATTGGCTGACCTTCGCGAGCGAACATAACAACAAACCCGGAGCGTGCACCGGACCATACCTGAAATTTCAAAAATGCATCGGTCATCGCGCGGCTCACCCAGGATATTCCTGCAACATCGCCGTTACTGCCGTTAGCTGAGGGAACCCCGGACTCGAGGGATTTGCCGCTGCAACCTGCAATTAACAATGCAGCTAACGGAGCGGCATAAAGTGTACGGTTCATTGTTGTCTCCTGACACAATCGAAAACAGTGCTAAGAACGCAAGAAAAAC
>CAYGSL010000074.1:0-15721 GCA_964352475.1 uncultured Pseudomonadales bacterium
AAAGACCTGTTTGATGCTGCCAGCGAAGGCATGATGTTACTGGACGCGCAACAGCGCGTAGTTCTGGTGAACAGGTCGTACGAACAAATGTGTGAGCGGAGCGCCGAGCAACTGCTGACTATGGACAACCCGCGGTTTCTGAATAGTCAGGGCGAGTCGCTGGATACGGAAATCTGGTCGCATGTTTTTTATCATGATACCTGGTCTGGTGAAGCCTGTTTCATGCACTCGAGTGGGTTGAAAGTGCCGGTATGGGTCACCATCGACGCGCTAAAGGACCGGGAAGGTCACAACATTAACTTCCTGGTGTTATGTAGCGATATTTCACAACTTAATGAAACGCAGGAGAAGCTGGCGTATCTTGCAAATCATGACCAGCTGACAGGTTTGCCCAACCGGGCGTATTTCCAAGACCATCTTTCCGGCGCCATTGCCCGCAGTGACAGAGCTGGCAGTTGTGGCGCACTGTTCTTCATGGATCTTGATAACTTCAAGAGCATCAATGACACATTGGGTCACCCGGTAGGTGACGCGCTGCTGCTTGAGATGGCGCGCCGTCTTCAGGAGTTTGTGCGTGAGGGCGAGCTTGTTTCAAGAATTGGTGGTGATGAATTCACACTGGTGGTTGAAAACCTCGACAGTGCCGAAGAAGCAGCGGTGGTTGCTCAGCGTATGTTGAAAGAATTTGAAGCGCCGTTTGAGTGCGATGGCCAGCAACTCGACATGGGCTGCAGCATTGGCATCAGTGTGTTTCCTATCGATGGCCGCGATCGTGATCAGATTATTCGCCAGGCAGATACCGCGATGTACAGTGCCAAGCAGGCCGGGCGAAACACGTTTAAATTCTATACCTCTCAGCTCACGCATAAAGCAGTGCAGAATTTTAATGTTGAAACACAGTTACGCCGCGCCATAGAACGAGACGAATTGTTTCTGAACTATCAACCTCAGGTTGATATGAAACGCAATACTCTGCTGGGTGCGGAAGTTTTGATTCGCTGGAACAACAAGCAATACGGCAACGTGTCTCCCGCTGTATTTATCCCTATCGCTGAAGCCAGTGGCTTGATAGAAGAAATAGGCGAGTGGGTGCTTGATCGAACCTGTTTGCAGATGAGTCATTGGCGTCATTACGCGGAAATCCCCTGTCTGGTGTCGGTCAACGTGTCCCGAAAACAACTGGTGCGCACTGATTTTTGCACACGCATTGCCGACACGCTTGATCGCTACAGCTTGCAAGGCGATCAACTGGAAATAGAGGTGACTGAAAGCGCGATTGCCAGCTCGGAGTCAATCGCTATTCGGAACTTGAATGGCCTGAGAGAGCTGGGTTGTAAGATAGCGATTGATGATTTCGGCACCGGGTACTCATCATTGTCCAGCCTGAAGAAATTTCCATTGGACCGGCTGAAAATCGATCGCTCATTTGTTCAGGATTTGGGGCAGGACCCAAATGCGGATGCGATTATTGCAGCCATCATAGCAATGTCTAAAACCTTAGGCCTGGGTGTTATTGCCGAAGGCGTAGAAACCCAGCAGCAGGTGAAGGCGCTGCTAAAACGCGGTTGCCGCGAGGCCCAAGGTTATTTCTATAGCAGACCATTGTTGGCCTCTGATTTCCGGGAATTTGTACTCAAATCCGCCAAGGCTTGATACCATCTGGCCTCGAAAAAGATCGTGGCAAGGAGTACGGGTATGGGGCAAAGGCCTTTCAAAGTTTTAGGTGTGCAACAAATTGCGGTGGGCGGGCTTGATAAAAGCGCGCTGCGTGAGTTCTGGGTTGATATTTTGGGTCTGAAATTCAGCAGTTCCTACCAAAGCGAATCCGAAAACGTTGATGAAGACATTTGCGAAGCAGGCCATGGCCCTTTCAAAGTAGAGGTTGATTTAATGCAACCGCTGGACCCTGAGAAGCGGCCAAAAGTTCATGAGCCAGCCCTCAATCACATAGGCCTATGGATAGATAATCTGGCTGATGCTGTCGAATGGCTGCAGCAGCAAGGCGTGCGATTTACGCCGGGTGGCATTCGCAAAGGGGCGGCTGGTTTTGATGTTTGCTTTATTCACCCCAAGGGTAATGCTGAATCGCCGATCGGTGCGCAAGGTGTATTGCTTGAGCTGGTGCAAGCACCCCAAGCGGTGATTGATGCATTCGCACAGGTAGAAGCCAGCGCTTGACGTAAACGTGGCGAAATCTGAAGACCGCACTTCGCGTGCGGCTACCCAAAAGTCGTCTTTAGAACGAGGCCTGTCCTTGTCTCTGGCGGGGGCTCGTGCAGGCAGTGCAATTGCAGTTGGCAAGTTGCGCAAGCGACTGGGTATGCAATCCAGTGAAGAGCAAGACAGCGAAATACTGCGCCAGCAAGCCGAGAACTTTGTTGCAGAGCTTGGCAGACTGAAAGGCAGCTACGTGAAAATAGGCCAGCTGTTTGCACAGTTTGGCGAGCACTTCTTACCGCGTGAGCTAACCAACGCCCTGCATGGCCTGGGGTCACACACCGAACCGCTGGATTGGTCTTTGATAGAGCCGCGCTTGCAGCGAGAATTGGGTAGCAAGTTCGACGAACTTGACATAGAACCGGTGGCGTTCGCAGCGGCATCGCTGGCTCAGGTGCATCGCGCCAAGGTGAAGCGCACGAACGAGGTCTTGTGTCTTAAAGTATTGTACCCGGGCCTGCGCAACACCATTGATTCCGACTTTGACACCGTGGTGCGAATGCTCAAACTTGGGCGCTTGCTGCCTTTCAATCGCGACTTGGACCGCTGGCTGGAGCGTATGCGCGAGCAATTGCATCTTGAAACGGATTATTTACGCGAATGCAGCAAAACACTAGAGATGGCTGAATTCGTCTCATCGTTATCATCAGATGGCGGAAACCCGCTACCCGCAGCATTAATAGTGCCTGCTGTAGTGCAGAGATACAGCACTGCAGATGTGCTGGCGTTGGAATATATTACTGGATTTCCGGTGAACGCCCCAGAGGTATTGGCCTTGTCACAGCGTCGCCGTAATGCACTGGCCAAGAGCATGCTTGAATTGTTTTTTGCCGAAGTATTTGTCTGGGGTGTGATCCAGACGGATCCAAACTTTGGGAATTACCTCATAGCACCCAGCACCAAGCTGCGCGGTGTGAATGCAGAGCCCGATCAGCTGGTGCTGCTGGACTTTGGTGCATGCACTGATCCAGCCGACAATCTGTCAACGTACTTGGGTGAGGCCGTTTCCGCAGGCCTGGCTAGGGACAGGCACGCCTTGCAACAGGCTTTGACAGATCTGGGTTGTTTGCAGAATGACAGTGCGCAAGCCGCAAAAGACAGTTTTGCTGACCTGTGTATTGCGATTCTGGAGCCACTTTGGCCAGTTGATGAACTGCCAGAACACTGTCTGAACGAACGCGGGCAGTATCAGTGGAAAGAGTCGCGTTTGATGAGTCGCGCCGCGAAGCAAGCCAACAAATCCAGCCTGAGCATTCATTTCGAATTGCCAAGTGCTGAGTTCACCTTGATTGCACGCAAGCTCATTGGTGTGTTCACGTTTATTTCGGTGTTGGGCGCGGAATTTAACGGCAACGAAATTGCCCGGCGCTACATTGCCCAAAGCAGGCAGGGATAAATGGCGGATAAGAAGAGCAGTAAAGTACCTTCCGGGCGCGCTAGCCGGTTTGCCAAAGTAGCCGGTTTGGCCGGTGGTCTGGCCGGTGGAATGCTGGCAGAAGGTGCGCGAAAAATACGCGCCGGCGAACGCCCCAAAACCAGTGATTTGCTGTTGACTCCGGCCAATGCCAAGCGCGTGGCGGATCAACTGGCCAATATGCGCGGTGCGGCAATGAAGCTGGGCCAAATTTTGTCTATGGACACTGGTGATCTTTTGCCGCCCGAATGGACCGATGTGTTAGCGCGCCTGCGTTCAGAAGCAGACGCTATGCCTGCGTCTCAATTAGAGGCTCAATTGGAAGCAGCGCTCAGCGATGAATGGCCTGAGCTGTTGTACGACTTTAAATATTCGCCCATTGCTGCTGCATCTATCGGCCAGGTGCACAGAGCGATCGGGCCGAAAGGTAAGCCTGTTGCGCTGAAAATACAGTACCCGGGAATAGCGCGCAGCATAGATTCTGACGTGGACAACATTGCAACTGTGCTGCGTGTCAGCGGCATACTTCCCGAAGGGCTTGAGCTGCAGCCGATGCTGGATGAAGTAAAAGTACAGTTGCACGAAGAAGCAAATTATCTGCTTGAAGCAGAGCATATGCAGCGTTACTGCGAACACCTTGCTGGCGATGATCGTTTTGTTGTGCCAGAGTATTACCCGGAGTTGTCCAGTGAATCGGTTCTCTGTATGTCGTTTATGGCGGGCGAGGCCATCGAGACGCTGATTGAACAAGATCAGGATGAACGAAACCGGGTGGTGTCTGCGCTGGTTGAATTGATGTTTACAGAGTTGTTTGTGTGGCGCACGGTGCAGTCGGATCCTAACTTCGCCAATTATCTATATCAGGCGGATACCGGCACGATAGTGCTACTGGATTTCGGTGCAACCCGACAGTTCAAAGCGACTTTTATGAATAACTATAAAAGCCTGGCCAGAGCGGCCATTGCAAACGACCGGGGGCGACTGCTAAAAGCCGCTATGAAGCTTGGGTATTTGTCTGAGCAAGCCAATGAAGACATTACCGAGCTGCTGCTGGATATGTTCATGCTTGCGGCCCAGCCCATGCTTCACGATGAGGTTTATGATTTTGCACGCTCTGATATTGCCAGCGGGATGCAGGAAATCGGCTGGCGATTGCAAGAGGAGGTGCAGGGCAAGCAGTCTGGCTGGCACAGCCCACCGGTAGATGCCATGTATTTGCACAGAAAGATTGCCGGCACGTTTATGCTGGCCACAAGAATGGGCGCTCAGATAAATGTGCACCAGGCGATATCTGTGCACCTCTGATGCAGTTCTCGGCCAAAGTTCTTTTCGCGCGCTTTCTCTTTAGGTGCATTGTTGTATAATTGAGAATAATTCTCGTTTGCACTTGGAAAGCTGTGAGTACTGTCGATTTTCTAGCGCTTAAACCGGGTGATCGCGCCCGAGTGACCAGCTTTTCCGGGTTGTCGGCCTCCTATCGCAATCGCCTGTTGAGCCTTGGCTTAACCCCTGGAACCGAAGTGCTTGTTCAGCACGTGGCACCATTGGGCGACCCGGTGGCTATTTTGGTTCGTGGCTTTCGCTTAAGCCTGCGGCGCAGCGAGGCCGCTGCCATTCAATTGGAGCGCTTGTAGTGGCCGAGTCAGATCACAAGGATAAAAGCAGCTCAAGTCTGCCTGTTGTTGCCTTGGTGGGTAACCCGAATGCCGGAAAGACAACCTTGTTCAATCGGCTCACTGGCTCGCATCAACGCGTAGGCAATTGGCCTGGTGTTACGGTTGAGCGTAAAACGGGTGAATGTCAGATTGGACAAACCAGCATAACCCTTGTCGATTTGCCCGGTACCTATTCCTTGCAGCGGTCCGGCGATGACGATTCGCTGGATCAGTTGATCGCGCAGCGATATCTCATCAGCGGTGAGCCAAAGCTGGCTGTTAACATTGTTGACGCGTCCAGTATTGAGCGTGGCCTATATCTTACTCGGCAATTACTCGACAGTGGCATGCCCGTTGTCGTTGCCCTGAACATGATGGACGTTGCAGAACGCCAGGGTTTGCTGATAGACCTTGATGAGCTACAACAACAGCTGGGCTGCCCGGTGATTCCTGTTGTTGCCAGCAAAGGCAGTGGCATGGATGCATTGCGCCTGGCGATAAACAGTTCGCTTGATACGCAAACTGATGCGCGCGCAGATTTTGCCGAGCAAACAAACGAAGCGGAAATTAACCAACGCTTTGAGGAAGTGGCTAGAATCAGTGCCGCTGCGCTGAATACCGACAACCGCAATAGCGTGACCATGACAGATCGAATCGATCAGGTTCTGCTGAACAAATGGTTGGCGTTTCCGCTGTTTCTGGGCGTTATGTATTTAATGTTTATGTTTACTATAAACATTGGCGGTGCGTTTATAGACGTGTTTGATGGTGTTGCAGCCGTACTGTTTGTGGAAGCGCCACGCGTCGTTTATGAGTCAATCGGCCTGCCTGCATGGCTGACCACCGTGCTCGCCGACGGCCTTGGCGGCGGCATTCAGTTAGTGGCGAGCTTTATTCCAGTCATAGGCAGCCTGTTTTTGTTTCAATCGTTTCTGGAGGCATCAGGCTACATGGCCCGAGCAGCATTTATTGTTGATCGCCTGATGAAAGGCGTTGGATTGCCTGGCAAGTCGTTTGTGCCATTGATCGTTGGCTTTGGTTGTAACGTGCCTGCTGTAATGGGTGCGCGAACCATGGACCGCCATGGTGATCGATTGCTTACCGTGTTAATGGCGCCGTTTATGTCGTGTGGTGCACGACTAACAGTCTATGTGTTGTTTGCCTCGGTGTTTTTCCCAAAGAATGCGGAGAACGTAATTTTCGCGCTTTACCTGATTGGTATTGCACTCGCTGTGTTCACAGGCCTTGCACTAAGACGCCACGCAATGGGCAGCGAAGTGTCGACCTTTGTCATGGAGCTGCCCAATTATCACTTGCCGCATTTCGGCGGCATTTTGCGCTTAAGCTGGCAGCGCTTGAAAGGTTTTGTGATGCGCGCGGGTAAGGCGATCGTAGCCGTGGTTGTTGTGCTTAACTTCGTGAATTCGCTGGGCGTGGATGGCAGTTTTGGCAACCAGGACAGCGAACAATCCATGTTGTCGCACATTGGCAAGCAAATCACGCCGGCATTCGCGCCAATTGGCGTGCATGAAGACAATTGGCCGGCCGCGGTAGGCATCTTTACGGGGGTGTTTGCCAAAGAAGTAGTGGTGGGTACACTCGATGCCTTATATGGGAGCATTGCTCGTAGCGAGCAGGCAGCTCTTGATGGTGCAAGTGCGGATATAGACGACCCAGGCTTGGGCGAACAATTGATGGCCGCACTGAACACGGTTCCTGAGAACCTGGCGGATCTGAATGATAAATGGGGCGACCCTTTGGGTGTTGGCGTTGGAGATCTCAGTGACTCGGCGACAGCGGCCGAAGAGCAGGGCGTTGAGGTAACCACGTTGAGCGTGATGAGTACCTTGTTTGACGGCCCGGTTGCGGCCTTCGCATACTTGTTGTTTGTGTTGTTGTACATGCCGTGCGTGGCAACCATCGGCGCAATATTTAAAGAAATAGGCGGCTTCTGGGCCGGATTCTCTGCCACCTGGAATACAGTATTGGCGTATTCCGTCGCTGTCTGGTGTTATCAGATTGGCACATTTTCTGAGCATCCTGCCAGTTCAATCGGCTGGATTCTTGCGATGCTGTTAGTACTCACCGCTAGCTGGGTGCTTCTGATATATTTTGCCCGTAAGGAAGTGGCTAATAGCCAGCTGATACCTGCTGTTAACGTGTAACACTGGCTGACGCTTCCATCACAGTTTCCGGAGGCGAAATGAAAACACTAACAAGCGCAATTCAAACGCGGGTTTTGCTCGCAATTCTCATGCTGGGCCTGGTGGCCTGTGGTAGCGATCAGGATGCATCAGATGGTAGTGATGCTGAGGAAGCAAAGGTGGCATCTTTGCCACCACCACCTGAGTCCAAAGCCAGTGCCGCCCTGCAACATCTGCTCACAACCATTGCGGAAACTCAGGAGAAATTTGTCACGCCCCAAATGGGTGTTACCGATGCGTACACCGCAGGTGAGGCAAATCGCCTGATCGCACACATGCTGCATACAGGCCTGGATTTCTGGATGGAAGCCAATCCTTCCAGGCCCGTGTTCAAACAATACGTAAACACCACCCGAAAATTGCTGGGAGACAACCCGGATTCGGTTTACTACTTTGCGGCGATTAATGACGACCAAACTTACATTATTCGCGGCAATATAGGCGCTGCTGTATTCACGTCGTTCACCGTTGAGGGAGGTAGCCAGGACGGTAAGGCGGCCACTCGCTCAATTTCAGCATTGGGCGATTACGACATGGAAATTGCACCGGATGGCAGTTACGAAATAACGGTGAGCAAGCGCAAGCCTAAGTCTGGGAATTGGCTGCGGCTGGAGGAAGGCGCGGGGCAAATCACAACGCGGCACTACCACGAAGCCAGATTGTCTGTGGCGACTGACCCCGAATTTCAAATGGACATCAGCATTGAGGTGGTAGACCCCGAACCTTTACCTCCTTACGGGGGTGATGAGCAGGTGGCGCGCAACTTGACTGCGGTGGCCAATTTTATCGCCGGGCACGCACCGATGGGAATGGTGCCAACATCACCAGAGATGGCAAAAATGTTTGGCTGGATTTCGCTTGAACCCAACGTTATCGCGAAGCCTGGGCAGTGGATAGGTTCGGCGGATGAGCAGGCGTATGGTAATACTCACGCGTTTTACAGTATGGGGCCTTACCAGCTGGCGGACGATGAGGCGTTGGTGATTGAAGGTCGATTCCCTGAGGCTCGTTTTGCGAACGTGGTGTTATGGAACCGCTATATGCAAAGTTTTGATTTTGCGAATCGACAAGTATCGTTGAACCGGAATCAGATAGAGTATGAGGAAGACGGTAGTTTCAAGATCATAGTTGCGCATGAAGATCCGGGGTTGCCAAACTGGTTGGATACGGAAGGGAGGGAGACTGGGAGAATGTATTGGCGTTGGGTATTTCCTCGTGGGGAGCCTATGACGCCGGTAGCGAAAGTGGTTAAGTTGCGGAGTTTGAAGTAGTTGTTGGTGCGCTGTAGGTAGACCGGCGCAGCGACTCTTAGCCTTTCGCTAGACCCGCCGTGAACCCATCCATGGGGGCTCATTGAAAAGGTCCCTCTTTTCAATGGTCTAGCGAAAGGCTAAGAGTCGCTGCACCTTGTGCTAATCGACATAGATCATCTTCTTGCTTACCTCGCCACTACGAAGTGCGAGCTTTAAGATACCGAAAGCTTAAGCACTCTCAGCATCAAACGTAATATGCATATCATGCATCCCATTCACAAAAAACGATTTAATAAAGTTCGGCTCTTGTTTGAATTTTGGATTGCGTAATCGTGGAAGCACTTCTTCCAGCATGATTTTTATTTCAAGCCGCGCTAAATGCGTGCCGAGGCAAAAATGCTGGCCTATGCCAAAGGCGCGGTGTTCTTTGTAGAGAGACGGCATTCGCTCGGCGCGACGAACGTCGAACACAGTGGCGTCTTCGCCAAACACTGACTCATCGTGATTGATGGTGTGATAGTGCATAACAACTTTATCGCCTTTTTTAATCGTCTCGCCAGCCAGTTCCACGTCTTCCGTCGCCATTCGGCGCATGGTTATGAACGATGTGTTGTAGCGCAGAATTTCTTCCACTGCGTTTTCTATTTTATCCGGGTTTTCCAGAAGGTAATCAATTTGATCCGGGTTTTCCATCAGCAAGCGCATGCCTTGAGAAATAGCCGTGCGGGTGCTGTCGTTGCCCGCGGTGATCAGAGTCAGGAATACCATGCCGAATTCTGCATCAGACAGCGGCTCGCCATCCACCTCACCATCCACCAATTTGCCCAGCAGGTTATTCTTGGGGTTCTCCTTATGCTTGGCGGCTAATTCCAGCGCGTACATGATCATCTCTATGGACGCCTGCTTCGCTTCAGGTTGGCCCGTATCGCTGTCAGGGTCGTCTGCGAAAAACATCAAGTTTGTCCATTCGAAAAATTGCTGTCGCTCACTGGCGGGTACATCTACCATTTCAAGTATGGCGATCAGAGGCAGCTCAGCTGCGACTTCTCGAACAAACTCACATTCGCCGCGAGTTGCAACGGCATCAACCACTTGCTTGGCTATCTCTCGAAATCGTGGTTCGTAGCTATTGACTGCAGTGGGCGTGAACACTTCACGCACAATGCGCCTATGTTTCATCTGCTCTGGCGGGTCCATATTCAGGAAAACCAACCGACTGTTATCAAGGCTTTCCTGATCCATCTCGCCAGCATGCGCGAGTCGCTCATAAGAAGAGAACAGCTTAGGATTCTTGGAAATGAAGTCGCACTCTTCGCGCCGGGTAACCATCCAGAAAGGAACACCGTTGAATGGATCGTCAAAGTGTACCAGTGGGCCGCGGTCGCGGAGTTTTTTTAGTTCATCGTATGGCATGCCATCGCCGTAGGCGTTAGGGTCCAGGGGATTGTCAAAAGGGCATGCGCTCACGGTATTTCCTAATGTGTAAATTCGTTTAGGTATGGTAACGGAAATTTTGGCACACAACATGACATTGCCTGTAAGGTAGGCGCTGTATTTGCTGTTTTCATGATGGCAATTGCCAGGTTTGTTCGAAGGATCGCTGATGTGAATGAGCAAAAACGAAACCCATCCGTGCTAATAATAGGCGCCGGTATGACGGGCTTGTGCGTTGCTATTAAATTGCGCAAAGCGGGCATCACCGACATCACAATTGTCGAAAAAGGCGATAAAGTAGGTGGCACCTGGCGTGACAACACATACCCCGGCGTGGCCTGTGATGTGCCGTCGCATGCGTATACTTATTCCTTTGCGCCGAATCCTGAATGGAGTGATTTTATTGCGTCAGGGGACGAAATTCAGGCTTACTTTGAGAAGGTGTTCAAGGATTTTTCGCTGACAGAATACACGCGTTTTAGTGAAGCCATAGTCAGTGCCGAGTTTAATGACGAGCTATGGCATGTTGAGAGTGATCTGGGTAATCGGTGGTCTGTAGATATTTTGTTTGCGGCAACAGGCATGTTGCATCATCCGTTTGTTCCGCAGTACAGCGGGCATGATTCCTTTGCGGGAGCCCAATTCCACTCCGCGCGCTGGGACCATAGTATAGATTTACTAGGCAAGCGCATTGCGGTGGTTGGTACCGGTTCCAGCGCCACCCAATTAATCCCCAAGCTGATTGATCTACCTGATACCCATGTTGCTGTGTTTCAGCGCACAGCGCAGTGGATAGTCAAATTAAAAGGTTCACCATACAGTGAACAGCAGAAAGCAAAATTTCGACGTTCACCCAAAAAAATACGCACTCTCAAAAACAGTATTCTTTGGGTCTACGACAAGGCTACAACGGCACTCACTAGCCAGAGTCGAATGCATAAATTTCTGCGCAGAATAATGGCGTGGAATGCGCAACGATTTTTAAACAGCTCAGTTAAAGATTCTGAACTTCGCGCGAAGTTAACACCTGATTATCAAATTGGATGTAAGCGCGTGGTGATGAATGCCGAATTCTATGCTGCAATCCAGCGGAATAATGCTGAGCTTGTTGCCGAATCTATTGCCACTATCGAAAAGGAAGGAATTCGCACTCAAGATGGCGAGCTGCACGAGTTGGACGTAATTGTTTACGCAACCGGCTTTGATCCGCTTGCATTCATGCGCCCAATGCAATTTAGAGGTGTCAATGGGATTGATATCAACGATGTTTGGCGCGACAAAGTCCAGGCATATCGATCAGTATGCCTGCCAGAATTCCCAAACTTTTTTCTGATGCTAGGCCCTAACTCGCCGATAGGGAATTATTCGGTTATTGCCATTAGCGAAGCGCAAGCTGACTACGCTTTACAGCTTATTGATCTGTGGCAAAAAGGGCGCTTGAACAAGATTGAACCGACACCCGAAGCACAGACGCGCTGGAACGCAGAACTCAAAGCAAAACTCGACAAGTCCGTATGGTCGAGTGGAGGGTGTAACAGCTGGTACCTCGATAAAGACGGCGACCCTATAACCTGGCCAGGCAGCTGGCGGCAGTTTCTTGAATCGATAGCAACACCAGAGCTAGAAGATTTTCATGGGGAGCACGCATGAGTAACCAGCCAGAAAACACTTCGGTGATTGTCGGAGCGGGTTGTTAGATCAGCCGTGCTGATCACGCCGCTGACATTAATGTTGTTGGCTATTTGTGATTATCAGTGCAGACCAAAGCCCGTCTATCTTGAAATGATCGAAGCGGTTTCTTCACCGGTCGGCTGACGGCAGCTTGCTATCCATTCATTGATTGCGTCGCTTCGTTGTCGTTGCCTGTGCAATGCAAAGTAGAAGTGACGGCGCATGTTTCTGTGCGGCACCGGAAGCACGCAGATGTCACCTCGTGCCAACGCGGGGGCAAGACTGATCGCAGATAAACAACCGAGACCCAGATTGGACTCAACGGCTCGTTTAATCGCTTCAGTGTGCTCAAGCTGCATAAATACTTGTAAATCCGGCAGCAAACCGCCCATGGCGCGATCGAAGGTTTGTCGCGTACCTGAGCCCGGTTCCCTGAGTATCCATGAGGCCGACAACAAGTCTTGGTCGCTTAAGCCGCTTTTGCCAGCAAGCGGGTGGCTGGGTGCCGCGAATACCAGCAACTCATCATCTAGCCAGCGAATGCACTCCAGATTATCGTCCTGTACCTCACCTTCAATCAGACCGATGTCCAGCTCAAAATTAAGAATGCCGCGTGCAATTTGCTCGGTGTTGGCCACATGTAGTTGAATGTTTGCAGCGGGCAAGCGCTTTAGATGAGCGGCAACAATGTCCACGGCCAGATAATTGCCAATGGTCAGCGAGGCACCTACTGACAAACGCGTGTGTGCGGGTTGGCCACTCAGTGCCTTGTCGAATTGCTCAGCCGCATCCAATACACTTTGTGCGCTGGCTCTTAGCGCGCGACCGGTATCGCTTAGCTGCAGGCGTTTGCCTATGCGATCGAACAGCTGTACGCCGTAGCGACCTTCCAGATCTTTCAAGGCATTGCTGGCAGCTGATTGCGACATGGCCAATTGCTCAGCGGCCTGACTGATGTTTTCCGTGCGTGCGGTACTGAGAAATACCTCAAGTTGGCGTATTGAAAAGCGCATGGCAGGTCTCCAGTCCAGGTCGCAAACCGTTATATATGAAAAACAGATTAAAATAATAACATAAACCCGTTTTACATATATAAGACTGCGTTTTAGACTTTAATAATCGAATGGAGGCCTTATGAGCGCATTACAAACCGAGCAAGTAACCGCAGTGCATCACTGGAACGAATCCTTGTTTAGCTTTCGAACCACCCGAGACCGGGGTTTTCGCTTTCGCAACGGCCATTTCACCATGCTGGGTTTGCCCGGTGATGGCAAGCCTGTGCTGAGGGCTTACAGCATTGCCAGCGCCAATCATGAGGACGGGCTTGAGTTTTTCAGCATCAAAGTACCGGATGGTCCGCTTACGTCAAAGCTGCAGCAGCTCAAAGTCGGCGATAACGTATTGATTGGCCGCAAGTCCACCGGTTCGCTGATCACCGAAAACCTCAGGCCAGGTAAACGCCTGCACCTGATTGGCACTGGTACCGGCCTGGCGCCCTTTCTAAGCATTGTCAAAGACCCGGAAATCTACGAGCAGTTTGATCAGGTGGTGCTGGCCCATGGCGTGCGTCAGGTGTCTGAATTAGCCTACGCAGACTATTTGCAGCAGCAATTGCCAAATGATGAGTATTTAGGTGAGCTGGTAAAAAACAAACTGATTTACTACCCAACCGTCACCAGAGAACCCTACAAAAACAAGGGCCGCTTAACCGATTTGCTAAGCAGTGGTCGATTGTTTGAGGATGCAGGTTTACCCCAGCCAGATACTGAAAACGACCGTTTCATGCTATGTGGCAGCCCGGCAATGTTAAAAGAGTTTTCGGGCTTGCTTGAGCAACGGGGCTTCACCGAGACCCGAAATGGGCACAGCGGCGAATTCGTTATTGAGAGGGCATTCGTTGAGAGCTAGGCCAATTAGCCTGGCTCTCTTTGCGCAGCCAGGTTTGACTTAACGTAAACCTGCAAGCTCGGCCGGTGTCAGCTTTAACGCTGTGGCAACCATGTCAAAAAATTCGCACTCAGAGTCGCTAACGCGGCCATCTGCTTTAAACACATCAACCAGCGCACGAACAATCGCCTGGCGCTGATCAGCGTCTATTTTGGGGCCTACGGTGGCTAGATACTTCTCGATAGGCGCTGTTTCGTACAGCTCGGAAGACGCCGCCACACGAATGTCTTTCGCGCTGACTTCAGCACCAAGAGTGGCGCACAAAATATCCTGAACCTTGGAGACCTCACGATCGTCGGTGACCAGATCTGCCCGGGTGGCACGCGCAAGCGTCATCACCAGCATTTCTTTATAGAGGTCTTCTTTTTCTTTGCTGTCTTCCAGCGTACCAAAAAACTGCTTTATCTTTGCGAGGCTGCCGATCGACATAGGTGTTACTCCCAATGCGTGTGTTAAGGTTTTTTATTCACCGCTAATGAGTTGGAGTATACGCCCTGCGCCGTGTACCGTTCAAGCAGCCTGCATTTTTATAGTACTTATTTCTGGGCCAATGCGTTCAGCCAGTGTGCGCATTAGGACCTCGTCAAAGCCAAACAATCTAGCTGCATTTTCACCCATCATTTGATGGATCTCGGCCTCAGGTACTTCGGCAAAGGTATCACGTAGGGAGTCCATGGTATGTGGCCAGGTGCCCTCCATATGGGGGTAATCCGACCCCCACATTAGCTTATCCAAACCGATATCGTAGCGGTAACCGACTTCGTGGCGGGGCAGGAAGGACGCGCCAATATGGCAATTCTGTTGGAAGTATTCCATGGGTGATTTGCTTATGCCTTTCTTCCAATGCGCAAACAGCGGATTATCGGCTTTGAAGTTCAATACCCGGATCATCTCCAGAATCCAGGCGCAGCCCGTTTCAGTGAAGACCAGCTTCAAATTGGGGTGGCGCTCAAACGCACCAGACCAAAGCAGTGCTTTGAAAGGCCGCTGTGCCCACATATCCACCTCCGAGATGTACATGGCCGTAGCACTCTCAACGTCACCGTAATCAGGTGACCAGCCTGAATGCGTATGAATAGGCATATCAAGCTGCTCGCAGATTTCCCAGATGGGTTCGTAACGAGGGTGGTGGTAAAACGGGTGCCGTCCTGTACTGGTGGGCAACAACACTCCGCCAAACAGTTTGGCCTGCTTGGCCCACTTAATTTCCTCCACTGTGACGTCAATGTTATCAACATTGATTAACGCCACTCCGGCATGGCGGCCGGGGTTTGCGCTGCACAAGTCTGCCAGCCAGCGGTTATAGGCCTGTACGCCCGCCAGGTTCTGGTCTTCGGATATCTCATTTCTGTACTGCATCAGGCCTGCACCAAATGGAGCCATTTGCGGAAACACCACTTCACCGGCTACGCCGTCGTCATCCAATTCCTGAATGCGAACCTTGGTATCGTATTCGCCTTGTCGCGGGGCGAAAGGGTTGGTTTCGTCGTTGAGCATATCCAGAAACTGGGCGTCGTTCATGCTGGCGAGCTGACCCATGTTGCTCGCGTCGTATCTGCCGATACCGGCTTCACCGGATTCGGCTTTAAATTCATCAACCATTTCCTGGTCGAAAAACGTCCCCGCACGCACCACCATTTCCTTGGCGTACTGAGCCCACCACTGATCCGCTTGATTGCGATATTTTTCGGGCAGATAGTCGTTGTAAATATGGGGTAATGCGCCGGCGTGGCAGTCGGAACTGATGATCATTACCTTGGACATTGGGCACCTTAACTCGTCTTGAAATCGGTGCTTACGCTAATGCAGATAACTGCAGCTATCCAGTGACGGAATGTTTAGAGCGCCTTTGTAAGAATTTTAGCACTGAGGTATGTAGACGCCTTTCCGCTTGCAGGACTGTGTGAGAGAGGGACCTCGAACACG
>CAYGSL010000075.1:0-15612 GCA_964352475.1 uncultured Pseudomonadales bacterium
GCCCTATCGCGTGAGCCGCGCCGGCCAGAGATACATAGTTAATATCGTGGCCGGCTGTCTGGGCCAATGGGCCACTCTGCCCCCATCCGGTCATGCGGCCAAACACCAGCTTTTCGTTACCCGCCAGACAGACGTCAGGGCCCAGACCCAGTTTTTCCATCACGCCAGGTCTGAAGCCTTCCACCAAACCATCAGCCTTGTTGATCAGGCGTAGCGCAGTTGCAACTCCTTGTTGCGTTTTCAGGTTAATGCAGACAGAACGCTTACCGCGATTCAACAGATCCAGTTGAGGTTTGTCATGATTCCCAAACGTGCCCCCACCCGGCCTGTCTATACGAATGACATTGGCGCCCATATCCGCCAGTAACATGGCCGCAAACGGCGCAGGCCCCAGTCCAACGATCTCGATAATAGTAATGCCGTCTAAAGGGCCCATAGCAATAACCTGTGTCTGCATAAGGATGGAGCGCTGAATTGGAACAAAGGGCAGACTACTGCGCAATAGTTCTGACGTGATAGCAATGCAAGAGGCGCTATAGATTCGTAATTCAGGACCGAGAATACGGTAAACTGGGGTTTTGCCAAGCAGCTAAATGAGGCGTTTTCGATGTCAGTAAGCGAGAAAGTATGGGACACCCTTATTCAGGGTGCACTGGTTTTTGACGGCAGTGGCGAACCACCAGAGCAATTGGATATCGCGATAACTGACGGCGCCATTGTGGCAAAAGGTTCTGTGCTCGCACCGCAGATGGCTGCAGAGGTCATTAATGCACATGGTCAGTGGCTGATGCCCGGTCTACTGGATATACACACGCATCTGGATCTGGAAGTAGATCTGGACCCGCGGCTGACTGAAGTGGTACGCCACGGAACCACAACCGTTCTGGTTGGTAACTGCAGTCTTGGCACCAGCTTTGGCCAGCAAATTGACGGGGAGCAAAACCCCATTGTCGATTGTTTCACGCGCGTAGAGAACATTCCCAAGCCAGTACTTAGGAAATGCGTAGATGCAGTCACCTGGAACTCACCGGGCGAATACCTGGATCATTTTGATAATGTTCCTCTGGGACCCAATATTGCCGCCTTGTTACCACATTCCATGCTCCGCATAGAAGTGATGGGCTTGAAAGACAGCGTAACCCGAGACCCAACCGAAGCCGAACTTGAGAAAATGTCTGCCCTGCTGTCCGAGGCCATGGATCAGGGTTATGTTGGCATGAGCACTGACGGCCTGCCGTTCCATTTCCTGGCTACCGAGCCTTACACCGACCAGCGTATCCCTACTCAGTTCGCCAAATTCGGTGAATTAAAACGCTTATTGCAGGTGGTTCGGGACAAGAATCGGGTGTGGCAAACCACTCCCATCATTGAAAACCGTGCTAAAGCCTTCGTTTACTTTGCGCTAACCAGTGGCCGCTTGTTTGGCAAGACACTGAAGACCTCGGCCTTGTCGGTGATGGAGTTTGTGCTGATGCCCAACGCCAGTAAAGGCTTCCTGGGCTTTGCCAAGCTAATGAACAGCAATTTGTTCAAAGGCAATATGCATTTCCAGTCACTGGCGACTAACTTTCGAGTCTGGTCGGACGGTATCGTTAGCCCCCTGTATGAAGAAATGGATTCGACCTGCCAACTCATCGCCAAAGAATACGATGATGTAGAAGGCCGAAAAGCCCTGTTAAACGACCCGGAATTTGTTGAGTTATTTAGAAAAGACTGGCACCACGGACGCCAGGGCAGGAATCTTGCCCATTTAAAAAGCAAGCTGGGCATGCCAGATAGCCTGGTCATTCGCGACTTGGTCAGAATGGTCTTTGATCGCGCTCCTGTCGACATCTGGAATGGCGAAAATATGCAGTCGATTTTTGATCGGCTTGAGCGTTTTCAGGCAGGGCAAAGCGATGCTGCTCGCAATGATGAAGAACGCGCCTCGTTCGAGAAGTTCCCGTCCCCGATAGTAGACGATGCGAATTTCATGTTGCACCTGCTGCGCGAGCATGATCGAAATTTTCGCTACTGGGTTGACGTGGGCAACGTCACCAAGTCAGTGGTGAAGGAACTAATGATGCATGAACAGGCCATGCCCGGCTTTTCTGACTCAGGCGCGCACATCACGAACATGGCCTTTTTTGATGTCAATCTGATGGCTCTGAAGCTTGGGCAAGAAGATGGCGAAGAACAAGTCGCCAAAGTTGTTCATCGTCTCACTCGCGAACCGGCAGAGTTTTTCGGTTTGGATGTAGGTCGTCTGGACATAGGGGTGCAAGCAGATATCACTATCGTCGACCCGGAGCAGTTGGCGCAATACGACTCGAACGAAAGCCGCGAGGTAATTTACCGCGAATTGTTTGAGCACGAACAAATGGTGAATCGGTCGGACGGCGTAGTATCTCGTGTGCTCATTAAAGGTGAAACTGTGTGGCAGGACCAGCAGTTTTCAGAGACTCTCGGGCAAAAGAAACTAGGCCGCGCATTACGTGCCAGTAGCCAGGCGCATTAGAACAGTCTATGCGAGAACCAATCGAATATGTCGTCGATATTGGCGACGTTGAACTATGCGTGTATGAGTGGCCGGGAAATGGCGACCCAATCATGCTGTTACACGCCACCGGTTTTCACAGTCGCTGCTGGAACGAAGTGGTGCTGCGTCTGCCAGAACAGCATGTTTACGCCATAGACATTCATTTTCATGGCAGAAGTTCAGCCAATGGTCAGATCGACTGGTCGCTGTTTGCCAGTGACATCTGCACCCTGATTGAGAGGCTGAATCTACGCAATATTATCGGTGTCGGTCATTCGATTGGCGGTCATTTGATTACAAGGGCCGCCGCCGCACTTCCGAACCGCTTTAAGCAATTGGTTTTGTTAGACCCTGTCATAATGTCTGCAGAGCGCGGCCAACAATCCAGAAGCAATACCGCAGGTTTGGTTGCGGCAGACCATCCGGTGGCGCGCAGAAAAAACAATTGGCGCGACGCTGATGAAATGTTTGACCGCTTTGCCGAACGAGAACCGTTCAAATATTGGAAGCGCGAAGTGTTGCGCGATTATTGCGACTATGCACTATTGCCCGCTGATGAAGCAGGTATGCGCCAATTAGCCTGCAACCCGATTAATGAAGCCTCGTTCTACATGAACAGCGTCAATCACTTTGATATTCTTGGCATACTCGGTGACGTCAAAGTCCCTACGTCAGTTCTTAGAGCGCCACCGGGTGATGCGCCAGAAATGAATTTCAGTGCTTCTCCAACCTGGCCCGAATTAGCTGCTGCCTTACCGATTGCGCGGGACGTATACCTGGCGGATATGGACCACTTTATTCCGATGCGCTCACCCGAGTTAGTTGTTAGCTACATCAACGAAGCACTGGCTGACAGCTGGCAACACGCCTCCCTCACATAGACTCAACGACTTTGCTTGCATCGTAGTCTTGCAGCCAGCTCAATCGCTTGGGTATTGCTCGCGGCAGGGCTCGTGTTAATAGCGAGAGTGCACGGTAAGTTAACCAGCGCTGCAGCGAATTGTTGATATGAAAAAGCTCTGAGTTGCTGCGCGAAATCCTCTGCACTTTCGAACACCTCTCGATTCGCAGTATGTACAGCGACTCAAACGCATGCTCTGGCATGTCAGGGAAACGTTGCAAAAGATCAGCCAATATATAAGCATCTTCCATCGCCATGGCAGCACCTGCCCCCAGGTTAGGCAGGCTGGGGTGACAGGCATCACCTATCAATCCTATTCTTCCCATTGACCAACGCGGCATCGCAGGCCGAGTGAATAGCCCCCACTGATAGGTTTCCTGCATGGCCGCTAACAACAGATCGACGTCTTCGTGCCAACCCGCATAAATTTGCTTCACTGCCGCTACGTCTCCTGGTGCTGTCCAGGATTCCTCGCGCCAATCATCGCTGCAGCACTGGGCAACCACATTAACGAAGCGCCCTTCTCTCAATGGGTAAAAAACAAAGTGCGCGTCAGGCCCGAGAAAAACGCCCGCACTGACAGGCCGCGGCAACAGCGAAGCGTCAATCATTGCCCGGTAGGCAATGTTGCCGGTAAACTCGGCATTCTGCTCGCCGAACAACCGACGTCTGACGGTGGATCGAATACCATCAGCGCCGATAATAAGATCAGCCTGTAACTGACGGCCATCCTCCAGTCTAACCATTGCCGACTGATTCTTTTGTACAACATCAACTACCGACGCTCCCCACTCAAGTGCAGCACCCTGCTCTCTTGCAGCATCCAACAACATCGAATGCACGTCGGCTCGGTGCGCCTGGTAGTGCGGGCAATCACTCTGGTCATTGTTTGGCGCGCCATTAATGACTATGCGCCCTGAAAACGCCTCGCGAAAATGCAGCTGAGCAGGGCGTGAAGCTATGGCATCAAGCTGCTCGCCCAGACCAAGCGCTCTGAATACTCGCGTTGCGCACGACGGAATCTGTAAGCCTGCGCCTGCGTCTATGGATTGCGAAGAGCGCTCCAACACGGTGACCTGTGCCCCTCGTTGGCGCAAGGCCAATGCGACGCAACTGCCGGCGATACCTGCGCCAACAACAATTACCTTAAGTTGACTTAACAGACCGCTGCTCACTGACTGAATCACTCATTGCACATGTTACTCCTGAACAAAATACTCACTCAGGCGGGTCAGCCTGAATGAACTCGCCATCCTGCCAAATAACCCGCGGCTGCACATTGTGGCCCAGAATGGACCGCTCTCTGGCGTATCCAAGACAATGCGATACATAGTGTACGCCATCGATGATTCTGTTCCGATTTCGGTGTTGATGCCCGTAAACGTGCATTGTTGAGCCAAGGCTGCGGATCTGTTGATCTATCAAACTGCAACCTGCCACACGGCTAAAATTGAAGCTTGGTGCGGGGTCTGATTCGAATTTCGGTATCAACGCGTCTTCAGCGCAAAAACGATCAATATGTTGTTGCTCGTTGAAAATCAGCTCACGCCTGGGCAAGAAGTGGCTAACGCTTATCACCGGCGTTTCGTATTGTCGGATGTTTTCGACATTCAGACCGGCAAAATAGTTTGCCGCGAGCGCTGGCTCACCATGCCAGTGCACAGGCCATTTGCAATAATACTTATCCGCCCAGGGTGAAGTCTCCCAGTCTTCCCCTTCTTTTCTTATTCTGAGACTGTGCGGATCGCTGTCTTCGGTGCGATACCATGAGAACATGGGCACGATGGTGACCTCGCTCTCGGAGTTCCCTACGGTGAATGGCCGGGAGCGCACACCAAGTTGCTCACACAGTTCCATAATCTTGTTAAATTTCTCAAGCGAATCTGCGAACGCTTTTCTTCGCACCCATAGTTCATGATTACCGGGCACAAAGGTGACCTCTGAAAACTTGCTTTTCAGACTACCCAACAACTGCTCCAGCTTGACAATGTCATCGCAGGCGTCGCCGGCCACAATCAGGCAATCATCCCGGTAAGCGGATTCTGACAGCGACAGCATATGCTGCATATTGTCTTTAAAATCAACGTGCAAATCTGATATAGCGAGTATTCTAGTCATAGCTTTCAGCTGTAAAATGCCTGTGCGACTTGTAGTTTGTTAGCCACACTTTAATATGTCACGCACAGTAACCAGTACCAAGGATTATTAATGAGAGTATTCACCGAAGAACAAACCATGTTCCGCGACGCATACCGAAAGTTTCTCGCAGCAGAGATTGTGCCGCACATGGAACAATGGCGCGAAGAAGGTATTGTTGACCGATCCGCGTTCCAGAAAGCCGGCGAACAAGGCTACCTCATGATCTGGCCGGATGAGCAGTACGGGGGCCTGGGTGATAACGATTTTCGTTTCGAGCAAATTATTATCGAAGAAACCGCTTATGCACGCGTAGCCGACTGGTATAACACGCTTCATAGCCGTCTGGTGGGCCCTTACTTAACGCGATTTGGAAATGAAGAGCAGATGCAACGATATTTGCCAAAATGCGTTAGCGGCGAACACATACTGGCAATCGCTATGACCGAGCCGGATGCTGGTTCAGATCTGGCTGGCATGCGCAGCACCGCGGTGGAAAAAGACGATCACTGGGTTCTCAATGGTGCCAAAACCTATATTTCGAACGGCATCAATGCGGACGTGATCATTGTTGCTGCAAAGACCAATCCCAATGACAACCCGCACGAAATGACCCTGTTCATAGTAGAGCGTGGGATGGAAGGCTTTGAGCGCGGTCGCAATCTAAAGAAGATGGGCTTAAAAGCGCAAGACACAGCCGAGCTTTCATTCAGCGATGTTAAAATACCCAAGGAAAATGTGCTTGGCGAACCTGGCAAGGGGTTTTACTACCTTATGCAAGGTCTGGCTGAAGAGCGTCTGTTAGGCGCGGCCGGTTACCTGAGTGCAGCGCATTTGAGTTTCGATCTAACTCGTGAATTCGTGATGGAGCGCAAAGCCTTCGGCAAGACCCTATCAGCGTTTCAGAACACGCAATTCAAGCTGGCCGAGTTGCGCACCGAGCTGGACGTTGCACAAGCATTTGTAGACCAATGCGTTGCGGTTCACAATCAGGGTCAGCTCACCGCAGTTGACGCGGCGAAAGCGAAACTGATCACCTCGGAGCTACAGGTCAAAGCGGCCGATATTGGCGTGCAGTTACACGGTGGCGCGGGCTTTATGGATGAGTATGCAATTTCTCGCCAGTATACTGATGCAAAAATATCCACCATTTATGCCGGCACATCAGAAATCATGAAAGTGATAATCAGTCGTGACTGCCTAAGCGACGATTACGCGCCATTCAATTTGCGTAATTTTTAATCAAACCCTCCCTCTTCTCCAGGCGCCCTGCGCCTGGACATTTTACGTTCTAGTTCGACAAACGGTACCCGACGAATGGCGCTTGTCAATATATTGGCTACTCTTTAGTAGTGTTTGACGTACTACTTATAAGTGATTGTTTTGTAAGCAAATAGTAGATCATTTATTAGCCAGGCGTACAAGCCGATGTAACTCAAGGAAATACCAGACGCCTCGTTTGGGAGCACAAAAACACACGGATACATCGTTACAGCTCTGTTCATTCAGGCTCACTGCGAACTGTGCGCGATCGTTAGGAAAACGGTAGCGCTCGGTCGCCTTGGCAATACAGACCAGGTTTTAGATGTATCCGGAACAACAGTACAGTCACAGCGACCGAATAATCCACCTTGAAATAGGTGCGAGTTCCCTGCAGGGACTAGCCTTTTCAGAACTCAGCAGCGTACGGTTGGAACGCGCCGATTCCATTGACCTTCAAGATTTCCTGCGTGAAGCGGATGCTGCACTAATCACCTCGACCAGCGCTGAAGACACAGAGCAGCTACTCACCGAAATTCGACAATCAGACAACTTATGGGCTATGCCGGTATTCCTCTCGTGTGCCTCAACTAGCAGAGCCAATGAACTAAGCGACGGCGTTGTTGAGAGTATTGCTCAACTGAATGAATCAGTAAGCCAGATAAACCATAGATTATCGGAATTACCGCCAAAAGAAATGCAGATGCCCACTGCAGAATTTAAGTTGTGCGCCTATCTTTACTCTCGCCCGGATAAGACGGTCTTGCCTGTGCGCGGACTGCAACATACAGAGCTATGGCGTTATCCGCTGGTAGACGCATTTGGCACCAGCGAGGAACGCAGTCAAACTTGCCTGAGTGAGCTCGAACTGCGCGGTTTAATACACCCGAAGCGACTGGTCGATCGGGTACGAGACTGTGCGTCTTGTGACTCAGCTCAACTGAGTTTTATCGATGTTTGCCCCGATTGCCAGAGCATAGACATAGAAAACTCTCAGTTCTTTCATTGCTTCACCTGTGGTCATGTCGCTCCAGAAGCCAACTTCATCCGCAGAGACAGCTTGTGCTGCCCGCAATGCCAGGCCAAGTTCAAACACATAGGCGTTGACTACGACCGACCACTGGAGGAATACCGATGCCGCAACTGTAATGCGGCATTCATTGAAGGCAGTGTTATTGCGCGCTGTCTTGCCTGCGATAGTAGCAATCATCCGGAGTGGTTACGCTCTCGTCGAGTTAGCGAATTTGAGCTCACTGGCAGAGCTAGGTACGCGGTGCGACATGGCGAAATGCAAACACCCTCAGATCTTGTTGACGATAGTCAATTCGCTAGCCCGGCGTATTTTACTCAGATGGTAGAGTGGCTGCTTTCGCTATCGAAGCGTTACCCGGACGAATGCTTCAGCTTGCTCTCGATTACCGTCGAAACACTGCCGGATCAGCAAAGCATGGCGCAAGCGCAAAATAACGACGTGTTCTTCAGACGCATCGCTGAGCTCACTCGCGAAACAGATTTGATCCACCGCCTCAGCGCACAGACAATCTGGATAATGCTGCCTAAAAACAACTCCAAAGGCAGAGCGGACTTCGAGCAACAAACGCGGCAATTGGCAACAAAACTACGGCCGGATAACGCTGATAAAGACCTGAACTTTGTCGGCTTGAGTGTGCCAGAAGACTTACCGGCAAACTACACCACAGCTTCAATTCTACGCGCGCTACAGGTGGCCTAACGCATGCCGTTTATAGATCTGTTCCAGGAGGCGTATGCGATTTACGAGGTGTACATCGCTAACTTTCTCAGTGGCGATGCGCTGGCGTACGCCATGGAACTCGCACCTTTTATTGCAATGTTTGAGTTACCACTGTATTTGCTGATATTTCTGGGCGTATTCAAATTCTATCGACGTAAAGCAATGACGAAGCCGGCCATGCTGACGTTCTCTCCCTCCGTCACCTGCATTGTGACCTGTTACTCAGAGGGAAAAGACGTGCAGACCACGATCAGTTCAATGGCCAACCAGATTTATCCAGGGCACATTGAAGTACTGGCAATGATAGATGGCGCCGTAGCCAACAAACCAACGTATGACGCGGCGCAGGAAATGTTGCCAAAAGTTCGTCGCATTGCGAACCGCTCACTTCGCGTTATACCCAAGTGGCTTCGCGGTGGCAGGGTGTCGTCAGAAAACACCGGGCTGGCAATTGCCAGCGGTGAAATAATTATGGTTCTTGACGGCGACACCTCATTTGACAACGACATGGTTGCAAATGCAGTGCAGCATTTTCAAGACCCAAATGTGGCGGCTGTATCCGGTAACCTGCGCTTACGAAATGTGAAAGATGGATTGGCGGCCAAGCTGCAGGCCATAGAGTACATGATGTCGATTGGTACCAGTAAAGTCGGGCTGAGTGAATTCAATATCGTTAACAATGTGTCTGGTGCTTTTGGTATTTTTCGAAAAAGTGTGATGCAACACATTGGCGGATGGGACAGTGGTACTGCCGAGGATCTTGATTTAACACTGCGTTTAAAAAAGTATTTTGCACGCTACCCCAAAATGCGTATTGTGTTTGAGTACTACGCACTCGGCCATACTGATGGACCCGGTACGTTCAAAGAATTTTTCAAGCAACGTCACCGCTGGGATGGCGATCTCTTCTATTTGTACATTCTTAAACACGGGCAAAGCCTTAAGCCTGGACTCTTGGGCTGGCGCAACTTCATTGCTTTGGTGTGGATGGGATTGTTCTTCCAACTAGTGATGCCTTTCATCATCGTTAGCTACACCTTGTTCTTGCTTGTCACAGCGCCACTAGCGTCAACCATGGCCGTACTGCTACTGGTCTATGTTTTCTACTTTGTCATGAGCATGGCAATGTATCTGGTGGGCGTATTTCTGTTATCAGACCGCAAAAAAGAAGATTTAAAGCTGATCTGGTGTTTACCGTTTATACCCATTTTCACGTTCGCCACACGCTGTTGGTCAGCTTTTGCAAGCGTGGATGAAATCATAAGGCACATTCATCTTGATTCCAGCATGGCGCCGTGGTGGGTATTGAAGAGGGCTAAGTTTTGAATAGCTCCGTATTCATACAGGTTATAGCCCGCCTAACTTGCCTATTAGTTGCGTACATGGTGAGCACCGTCAGCTACGCCGAAAGCAGCCTGTCTCTCGCGCAACTTGAAGACATGCTTGACGAGTCGAGAGAAGTCGAAATCGCGACCGCTGAAATTGAGGAGCGTATTTACCTGCTTAAGCGTGAACGATTGCGTCGCGGTGTGAAACTGTTTGCTAATGGGGGCTACTCAGACGTCTCAGAAGTTATTACCGATGATTTGCGCCGCGAATATCAGCGTAAGCATCTAACCCTGGGGCTTAGCTACCCTCTTTTTGGCACGCACGCCAATGAAAAAAATTCTGTGCTTGAAGCTGAAGACAGCGTGTATGCAAGCGAGCAGCGACGTGCAATTGTGCGTAAACGCGCATTGGCCACATTGCGAAGAAACTATATTGACTACTGGAATACTCTGGAAAGGCTAGCTATTTCTAAAGAGTTTTTGTCTATAGAAGCACAGGCTAAAAATTGGTTAATCGAACGAACCAAAACCGGGCATGTGCTTGAAGCCGATCGTTTGGAATTTATGACAGCATTTGATCTGGCCAGGCGCGCGACCGCAAGCGATGAAGAAATACGCCAGCGAACGCTAGGCGTAATGGCCTTATTGACCGAAGACTCACTCCCTGCATTTGAACCAGAGCCACCACAGCTACCATCGGCCTGCATGAACAAAACGCAGTTACGCCAATTCGTGCTGGACGAACACCCTGAACTCAAGCTGCTGCGCTCTAGACGAGATACCTTGCGCTCTCTACGTAAACGCAGTACAGACGTTGAAGGCCACGTGCATTTAAGCACTTCAATTGGCCAGGACGAACCGTCATCGCTGACAGATAACGGAATGGCGTTGAGTTTCAACCTGCGAATGCCTATGGAATTTCTAGGCACGCGCAAGTATGCACGCTACGCCAAGTCGGCTGAACTCCGCCGCGCCAACCTTGAGCTGGATCGACGTACCAAAGAGGTGATGAATGAAGTGAACTCGGCCGTCGGTCGATACAGGACGTCCATAGAAAACCTCAGCTTCGCTGAAACGCGAGTAGCTGCCGCTTTGGAAACGGTTCGCGAACGACAGCTGCGTGCGGCTTCACTGCCCGGAGATACGTTAGAAAAGTTGCAACAAGCGAAGTTCAACTCTTATCGTACCTCCATTGACCTGGTGGATGCTGAAGGTTTATTGCTAAAAGCAACTGTAGGCATACTCGCGCTGTCTGAGCGCGAGTGCTTGCCTATGGATCCAGATTTACACATTGAACCGGATTACGAGCCTATTATTCTGGCCAAGCCACTGCAGAAGCAGTGGGCAAACACCTTGAACCTAAGACCTTCGCAGCCCGATTTCAAACAAGTAACAGAACAAGATAACGAAACGACACTGACCATACCGGCAGTTGCAGTTGATGGCTCCTTAGTTGCAACTCACAAGAGTTCTGTCGCCAAAAAGCCGTTTACAGGCGTAACTCGAGTGCTTTATGACGTGGTAGGTACCCGCAGTGTCGATAACGAGGCAACGCGAGAAACCGAGCTTGAAGAAATTGTCCCACTGTCTGTAAAGCGAACCCTTGGATTACAAAAAGTAGCGACCAAACCAGAATCGTCCAAGCGAAAACAAGCAAGACCTCGCGCTCGCGTTCACTTTGAAGATGCGACTGGAACTATAGCCAATCACACCATCGCTCAACGAGTAAGCTTCGAGTCACTTAAGAAAGTTGACCAGCAAAGCATTGCTTACTCTGCAAAGGCGCCAACGACTGAGCTAGCACAAACTAATTTCAAACGCATCGTTGCCCCCGTCAAAGCTGATGGCAGACCGGAAACTCTCGGCACTTACGTTTGGAAAAGCCATAAGCTTATTAGCAGTGAAAATCACCGACAGCGATTTTGGTCGCAACTAAAGTCGCAGAACGTCAACCGTGTACTGCTTTCTCTAGATGGCAATCAGATCAAGTCGCTGCATGACACCAGTGAGCGGGCCAATTTGATGCAACTGTTGGTTGAGGCCAATAAGCACCGCATCACTGTTGAACTTTTGCTCGGTGAACCTAGCTGGGTATTGCCCAAACACCGAAACTCTCTGCTTAGTATTATCCGAGATCTAGAGGGTTTGCCCTTTGATGGCCTGCATCTGGATATAGAGCCAGGCATGTTTGACGAAAGACTCTATGATCGTAGACAAATAATGAGTCAATTGGCGGAAACTGTCGAAGAAGTCAGTGCCATCAGCGCATGGCCATTGAGCATGAGCCTGCACTACCGTGACCTTAACCCTGGCGAAGGTTACTGCCTAGGCTGCAGACTCAGCAAAACTGATATCGATGAGATCACACTGATGATCTACGTTAGTAATCCTAAGCGCGTTGCTGAAATTGCAAGCCGTGTCGCACGTCGTTATCCGCAGCTACGGTTCAGTGTAGCGCAGAGCGTGGAGCCCATATTGAGCAGCGATGAAAGCCATGCCAGCGCAGGACGCGCCAAACTGAATACCCGACTGGAAAGACTAAAGAAAGAGCTCGAACCCTTCAGCATCACTAGTTTATTGCTGCAATCATGGACCGATTTGCAAAGGATGCCTGAATGAAGGTTAGCTTCAGCTCACCGCGTAAGATTGAGCCCGATGCCGAGCATGGTTACAAACTTCCGTATGCGCCATCAAAGCGAGTCGAGTCTAAATTATCCTGGTATCTTGTACTTGCCATAGTCTGCTCGCCACTGCTCTATGTATTGTTTACCGCCATCTCCTCGATGTTAATGGTAAAAGAACCGGGGCACATCAGCATTGGTAAGTTTGCAGTTAATAGTGAAACTCCAGGACGTGTCACCGAACTTGCGGTTGAAGTAGGTGAAGATGTTCGTAAAGGCGATGTAATTGCCCGGCTAACAGACCACTCTCTAAGCAACGACATAAGCCGAGTTAGTAACGAGTTATCCTATTTACGCGAGCGTCAGAGACTGGGCCCTAAGGACGAAGACATAGATGCTTTGCGCGAACACATCCGGCTGGCACGGGCCAATTTTCAATTTTATGCCCAGCAATACAAAGCCATGAAGACCTTGTTTGCAAGAAGGTCGGCAACACGCGCAGATGTCAATGCCGCACGCGTCGCCGTACAGCGCGCCAAATTGGGTTTGCTTGAATACGAAACAGAGCTAGAAAAATTGCAGGGCACACCGGAACAAAATCGGCGCCTCACCTTGCTTGAGTTGGAGTTGGATACCCTAAAAAAACGCGGCCGCAGCCTTGTTCAACGCGCACCCATAGACGGTCGAGTGCTGGATGTATTCGTGCGAGATTCAGAAATTGTTCGTCAGGGCGACAGCATTGCATTGATTGGCGAGCCGGAAAAAGCCTCGGTCATAGCGTATTTAGATCCCAAATATTCGCGTTACGCAAAGATCGGACAACGCGCGCGAGTAGAGCTACCTGACGGCAAGACGGTTGATGCACATATTTCTGCCCTACCAGAAATCACCCATCGATTGCCCTCTGAATTTGCCAGGCCGTTGGGTTTGCGCAGCATGAAAATTCTCGCCCACCTCGAATTTGACGAACCCGTGGACAAGAGCAGTCAGGTGGAAGGTTTGCCAGTCCACGTTCGCTTCCCTTTTAGTATTGAACTGGCAGGACTATAAAAAACAACACTCGAATAATGGATAAACCCATGAACAGAACATTTATAACAAAATACGCCTTTAGCCCTATCGTGGCAGTCCTCTTCTGTCTCAGTGGCAACTCGCTTGCCAATGACAGGCCCGCATACTGGCATCTAGCTTATAAGCCTACGGAGGAAACACGTGTGGTTGATTTGCCCTCAGACATGTTCGCCGTGCAGCTAATTGCTGTTTCTACTCGCAAGCAAATAGAAGCATTCGTTGAACTTCACGACCTCTGGGACATGACCGCAGTGAAAGTATCCAGAGCAGGCAAACCCTTGTATGTGCTCATCCCAGGCGTGTACAAGACTCGCATAGACGCTCAAACTGCAGTGGCCTCACTGCCCCAGTCTGTGCAGAGCCTGAAGCCTTGGATTAGACCGCTTGGCGGCCTTCAGGATGCCATGCGTGATGCAATAAAAACCAGTTATGCCATCAGCGATTAATACCAATGCTGCTCGACTCAGTCGTCCAGAAATGACATAAATTCCGGCGTGTTAAATTTCCAGCTACGCTGTTCAACGCGTTCTTTAATGCGCCAGCCGTGAGCAGCACGCACATAAACATCGTTGTACCAAAGACCGAGCATCCAAGTATGACTCTCGCCTTCGCCCACCCTCATCTGTTGCGGGTTGAAGCACATAATATGCCCGATTGCTGAGTCTCCATCCAGCTTTACTTGCATATTCGCATTCAAGTGGTGGGTATACGGAAACGCACCCATCGCTTCATGCAAAAACTTGATCGTATCTTCCAAATTGCCTTTGGAGCCACCAAATACGCTGTAGTCTATGAAAGCGTCTTCAGTAAACACACTTCGCAGCTCATCAAACGCCTTGCGGTCAATAATATCAGAGTAATGCCAGATCAAATCCTCAATCTCGATTCGATCGGAAATTTGCTGTAAAGACAATGTCATACGTTCATCCTCAGGGTAACTTTTAGTTAACTTGGAATCCCCACCGGCCCTTCGGTAGCATGGGTCTATTCGGCTAATCCTATGGTGCTAGCAGTGCTCAGGTAAAGCGAAAGCCAAACTAGTTTGGTTACGCTTTGTTAGGCAACACTGCACAGCGCAGCGAACTTTGGAAAACTCCACTGTGAGCCGACTAATCCAGGCAAACTAAAAAGGAAACATCATGTCTTCACCACAAGGTAATACCGGCGATATCGTCAACTGGCCAATGCTGAAAGTTGTTTACCGTACCGACAAAGACAAGATCGCAGCTCTCTTGCCACCCGGCATAGATCCCGGAGCCAATCCAAACGTAAACGTAACAATCTACAACTTTCCGGTGCCCAACGAGCCCGAATACGGCATTGTGATGACCGTTGACGCCGACTACAACGGCACCGCCGGCGAATACACACTGGGTTACGGTATCGACCAGGAATCGGCTATTTTCACCAGCCAGCAAACCAACGGCCAGCCAAAATTTCCCTGCGACACCACGTATTATCGAATGGGTAATGACGTGACCGCACGTTGCTCGCACCAGGGTTACACCTTCGTTGAATTCAATGGCGTTTCCAGCGGCCAAAATGAACCGCAGGATGAATTCGAGCAACATGAATGGTGGATAAAAGTATCCAGAAAAGCCGCTGTGATGCCTGTGCAGGAATACGACTTTCCACCACACGTTGTGCATGTTCGCAGCAAGTACGGCACTGCTCACCGCGAAGCCGTTGACGGCCAGTTAATTCTGCACCCTAGCCCATGGGATCCAATCGCAACTCTGTTACCTATGCGTGAGCAACTGTCTGCGCATTTATGGTGGCCAATTTTTCTTGATCGCGAGATTAACCTGGCCGGCCAATTGGATGCCGAAGCCTTCTTGCCACACCTGGATGTTATTTCTGGTTCGCGGTGGCCTGGTCAAAATGGCGGACCAAAGCGCTCGGGCTAGGAAAAAGGACATTTGCGAATTACGTTCAAAATTGAGGTTCAATGACTGACACCCGCAATCACGACTGTTGAAAAGAGGGACCTTTTCAACAAGCCCCCATGGATGGGTTCACGGCGT
>CAYGSL010000076.1:0-15431 GCA_964352475.1 uncultured Pseudomonadales bacterium
CAAGTCCAATACAATCCCCAAAGCCTTTATTTTAAAGATTTTTAGCCCTATTCCACGCCTGAAGCAGCCCAGTACAGCTCCATGCCATCTAACTCCACATGGGGGTATCTATGGGGGCGTTCTAAGCCGCCCCAAATAAGATAGCGGCTTTGCGCAGACTGTCACGTGCCAGTGTGATCGCATCGCTTAACTAGGATTCATCAAAGTCAGCCCATGGTTTCTTGTAGTTCGGGCCAATCGCATAAGCGATACCCCACAAGGCCATCGCACAGTTAGAATCCGCATCGAGTACGTGCTCGAAACAAACAATCGCCTCTTCATGGTGATGAGCGTAAATCCATATCAAACCGCGATCGAATCATTGCTGGGCCTGCGCTGATTGTGTGCTTACTGCGCGCGAGCACAGACCAATGTTGAAGTAGTTGATGTGGCTAGCCTCCTTACCGAAAAGGTATAGAAGATCACACAGTGTTATCTGGGGCAATCCCGGATTACGCAGCTACCAATCGACCAGCTTGCCAAGCGCATTGCGCGGCATCTCGGCTTTAAAAGTGAGCTGCGGACGCTCATGGGCTGGCAGCATACGGGCCACCTGCTCGCGAATAGAATTTCGCACGTCCAAATCGTCGGCCTGCTCTGTAACGACCAGCGCCTTAAGCGCAGTACCTTCCTCAGGGCGCATCATACGAACGCTGATATCCTGGATGTCTTCGCATTGAAGCAACAGCTCAGTCACTTTTTGCGGACTGACGTTATGGCCAGCAATCTGAACCATTCGGTCGCGCCGGCCCGAGACTCGAAAAGCACGCTCGCCACCGCTGTCTATATGATCCGGCAGTGACACAGCACAACCATTATCAGCTCGGAATAATTGATCTCCACCAGCGCTAATGCTCTGCCATCGCGGCAACAGCTCGTATGTTTCGGCTAAGCCTTTTCGAATACCAATACCACCTGTTTCACTGGAACCATAGATCTCCAGAAACTCATGCATCTTTGCTACCAAACGATCTCTGATTTGGCCACTCAATGGCCCTGTTGAGCACACACCAATACACCCGGGTTTGAATTTCAGGCCGGTTCTATCAATGTATTCCCACCACACTGGAGTAGCTACAATCAGATCATTGTCTTGCAAGTCTTGGTGTAGTGCTGCACGACTTGCCTTAAACGACAGCGCAGGTACACCAAGGGTATTTGGTAGAAGAACTGTCCACAAGAATCCGTAAATATGGTGTGCTGGTACAAGACTGATAATACGTTCGGACTCGCTCAGAATTTCAGCATACCCATCCAGCTCATCAAACAGATCCCTGTAGCTGTGGGTATGACAAGTCGGCTCACCAGTACTGCCCGATGAGCAGAAAGTAACTTGTTCGTTGCTGGCAAATTGGATAACAAGAGCGGTCCATTCATCCAGCGTTTTGGCAATGAGCAAGCGATCGCCTAAGGGGCTGTCAAACAAATTGAACAGCTCACTGCTTGCAGACGCAAGCTCCAAACGCTCAATTGAACTTGCGTTCAAACCTGATTCATCTAACCAGAGTTGATCGTCTACAGGCTGCCATTCAAACTCAACAGAAGAAATGTTTCTGGACCGGCACACCTCGCTGACCAGTAGATCAAACAAAATCCGCCGGACATCGTCACTGGACAGCGTACGCACGATACGTCTTCTCGATTACTTCTTTTTCTGCAAGCGTTTCACAAACACCCAATAGGTGTCATCAGCGATCGCCTGCTTTATGTGCACGTTTACTTTGGTTGGCAACATCTTGTAGTCGAAGATGTACTCAAACATTACGTTCAAGTTGCCCTGTGCAACGCCGGCCGTAAATCGGCCTTTAAACTCGCCACTATTTGTACACGGAGCTACATCCGTAAAGAAATTCTTGCCTATAACGTCTTCGGGCTTACGACCGGTGATCGCACCTTCCATCGCATTGTATTTGAGAATTTTTCCAGTACCGTCCAGTTGAATAGCACCAAAGGCGAGATCATTGAATTCCTCGTCGCTGATGTTTGCCAGAACGTTTTCTATATGTTCATCGTCAAATTGAACAACTTGCATAGCCTGATCCCTTAGCCTTCAATTGAATCAAGAGCGGGGTAAAGGATGTTGTCTTCGCTGTCGATACGTCTCTGCAGTGCGCCGAATAATCGATTGGTTTGAACAATAAAATTTTTCGGGTCGGCAGCGATCGAATCGGACGCTCCCCATTGCGTGCAATATTGCTCAACGGTTTCAGCAATTCCACCCATCTCTTTCATAAAGCGGGAGGCCATGTTGTTTATATGCGGATCAGCATGGTCTAACAGTTTTGGATACAGGACTTGATCTTCCATAACCAAATGACCTTTCAATTTGCCGGCGAATCTGGCCAGCAATCGGCTAATGGTTTTTGATTCTGCAACGACCTTGTCTTCCGTCAGCAGTGCGCCAATTTCGCCTGCAACAGACAAAATGTCTTCATGGTGTTTGCGGAAAGTGTCCGTAGCTCGCATAGTTACCTCCAGTTCCTTTGGTAGTAAAAGTAGTTCAATAAATGTTCAGGTCAAAGCCGTTGGTCTGTAGTATTCGATCAATGATCACTCTATCTTAGTTGATTACTCGTCTGACCGCTTTAATCAACTTGTCAGGATCAATTGGTTTGATAATCCAACCGCTGGCGCCCGCTTCACGACCGATTTTCTTATGGTGATCTTCAAACTCGGTGGTCAGCATTAAGACTGGTGTATGGCGATAATTATCATGATTGCGTAGCGCGCGAACAAATTCGTAGCCGTCAATATTAGGCATGTTCACATCAGAAATAACCAGATCAAAGGCTTCTTTCTCAGCGGCCTCCAAGCCACTTGAACCGTCGTCTGCCGTAGCAACATCGTAGCCATCGGCAGCCAGTGTGGCGGCCACCATTTGGCGTATCGCCTTTGAGTCATCTACCGCGAGAATTCGTGTCATGGATCGGCTTCCAGTGTCTATACTCGTATTAGTGTAGCTAAATATATCGGGGACGTATGTGAACAGCTTGAATCAAAATACCAACGCTCAGGATCATGATCTGAGCCAGGTATTATTCGCCCAGCAACCCATTCTTGATGTCAACCAGCAGCTTGTTGCGTATGAGCTATTGTTTCGTGGCGATTTTGATCAGGTAGACGGTGCTCAAGCCAGCGCTCAAGTGTTGCTCAATGCCTTTGACCAGGGCTTGTTTCGCGAGGGTCACTCGGTACCGCTGTTTATTAATTTTACCGAAAGCCTTTTGTTCAATCCGCCACCATTCGACAAGGATTCCTTTGTTATTGAGCTGCTGGAGACGATTGAACCCAGCGAAGAAATCTACCAACAGGTAAAGAAGCTCAAGGAGCAAGGCTATACCATCGCTCTTGACGATTTCATAAACTCAGATGCAATGATTCCACTACTGCACATGGCCGACATCGTCAAGGTAGATGTAATGGATGTGCCTCGGGAAGATTTGGCCGGCCTGGTCGATTATTTGCGACAATACGATGTGCGACTGCTGGCCGAAAAAGTTGAAGATCACGCAATGTTTGATTACTGCCTGGAGCTTGGCTTTGAGTGGTTTCAGGGTTACTTCTTTGCTCGTCCCAAGCACATTCAGGGAAGAGCCATAGGGCCAAACAAATCCGCCGTACTCACTATGGTTGCCGCTTTACAGCAACCGGATCTGGAAATATCAACTCTGCAGAGCATTGTATCCAGTGATTCCGGCTTGACTTACAAAGTACTAAGATTGGCCAACAGTGCTTATCTACGCCGTGCGGCAAAGATAGATTCAATCTCACATGCTGTCACGATGCTCGGTATAAGACGCTTACAAAACTTCGCAAGTCTGGTTGCAATATCGGACTTAGGAGAAAAACCCGAGGAATTGCAGACTTACACTACATACAGAGGTCTGCTGTGCGAGCGATTAGGTGAAAAAATGGGCGGCGAACATGATGCCGAGGTGTTTCAGGCCGCAGGTATACTGTCTTGCTGTGACGCCTATTTTGACGCACCATTGAACGAGCTAATTCCCAAATTACCCTTAAGTGAAGCATTAGCGGATGCCTTGCTACAGCGAAAAGGTGACTTGGGTGTTGTGCTTAATACCGCAGCGGCGTTGCAAGAAGCTCGTTGGGACGACGTTGATTGGGCGGCCTTGGACTCCTCAGGGCTTAGTCGCAAGGATATTCTGGAAGTGACTCGCGAGACGGCCTCCTGGGCCGACGATAGCTCGGGCGTAGAGATCTGGCAGTAAGATTCTTACTCTCTGGGCAAGCTAGAACTCTTCCCAGAGATCGCCATTACCAATCGCTTTGCTTCCCTGTGATGAGCTGTTAGCAGATTCTTTAGGAAGCGTATCGGGCGAGTCATGCCACTCGCCAGAATCTTCAGGCTTATTAAGTCGATTATCACCATGCGTTGTTGAGCGCTCTTGTTGTGCCGTACCAGATAATGTGTCTGCGGCGACGCTGTTATCCAGGGTGAAATAATCTATCTGTTCGAATAGCTGATCAGCCTGTTGTCGCATACCACTGCTGGTGTTAGCAGCCGCTTCAACTAAGGCGGCATTCTGCTGTGTCATGCTATCCATATGAATCAGCGCCTGATTTATCTGGTCAATACCGGACGCCTGCTCTTCGCAGGCAAGGCTAATCTGGCCAACAATTTGGCCGAGCTCTGATACAGATGCCACAATCTCTGATAACTGCTCACGAGACTCTTTCACCAGCCCTGTGCCATCTCTGACTTTAGCGACGCTGTCTTCAATCAGGACCTTAATTTCGCTAGCCGCCTCAGAGCTGCGCCCTGCCAGCTGACGTACTTCTGAAGCCACAACTGCAAAACCTCTGCCTTGCTCTCCCGCGCGCGCCGCTTCAACAGCCGCATTAAGTGCCAGCAGATTCGTTTGGAATGCGATCTCATCGATAACTGAAATAATATTGGCGATTTGATCGCTGGAGCTTTCGATATCCTGCATTGCTTGCGTTGCACGCTCCGATACTTGCCCGCCTTGCTCAGCCTGATCACACACTTGTTGTGCCAGGGAATCAGCGTTGCGCGCGTTATCAGCATTTTGACGCACAGTACTGGTTAACTCTTCCGTGCTGGCGGCTGTTTCTTGCAGGTTTGACGCTTGTTGCTCAGTACGATCTCTGAGGCCTATATTGCCGGTTGACATTTCGCGTGCACCATCGCGCACTTCCAGGGCAATACTATTTGCTCGTGACAACACCGCAGAAAGGCGGGCACGCATTTCCAGCAGTGAGCGAAAAGCGCCAGTTGCTTTCGAAGGGTCTAGATTATCTCCACTGCTAAAATTGCCAGTGCCAATGTCTTTGGCCAGGACATTGATTTCACTTGGGTCTCCGCCAAGTAAGGCGTGTAATTGACGACCTAGCCAAAACGCAACGAATACAATAAACAACGAGGTCAGCCCTATGATAATGAGCGAAGTTTTTAGCTGCTCGTTAACACCCGCCAGTATATCGTCGGCTTTCACGGTCGCTACTATCGCCCAATCAAGTCCAGAGAAATTCATAGGAGTTACATAATGGATATGATCTTCGCCATTTACATTATTCTTTAGTACACCGCCACCCTGGTCAAACGCAAGATGAGTGAATTCTGATGATACCCGTTGCACCAAAATTGATTCGTGCTCGGCTAGCCTTGATTGTGATCGGACAAACCCATCTGCGCCAATCAAGTAAACTTCCTCCGACTCACCAAGACCCATTCGATGATTCATAATCTCGTCGATTCGATCAACCGGCATCTGTAAAGCCAGAATTCCTGCTTTACGTCCCTCAACGAATATTGGTACGGCAATAAATGCAGCGGCGGCCTGATAAGACGGGCCATACGCTCGATAGTCAATAAAGCGCGCTGCGCGCGAGCCACTCTTCGAGACGCTGCTAACTAGTTCAGCCAGATTGCTGTCACTGTATGGACCGTTAAAAAGGCTGGTGCCGAAATCAAGCTCCTTAAAGACGGAATAAACGACCCGACCACTGTCTGGCTCAATAAGAAACAAGTCATAATATCCGAAGCGTTTTATCAGGTCGCGGAATATCGAATGGTACTTTTTATGTGCCTTGTCGTACTCTCCACGAACAGGAGACTCCTGCATTGCATCTTTCCGACCAAGCGGGTGCGGATTGTTCGCTACGTAGAGAAACTGAGCACTCTTTGTTAAGGCGCTTTCCGGATAAATTGCATCTATATACGCCTCTTCGCCGGTGCGTTTGCTCAGCTCTTCAGAAAATTCGTTCTCGTAGTAGTCAAGTAAGCGCGATTCCTGTGCTACTTTGCCGGCAACCGATAGCGCACTTGATTCAAGGCTTTCAAACGTAGCGCCAAACTCCACCATCGCCTCTTGCACCATAAGATTCTTGGACAGACTTGTAGTGTGATCCTGCAACGACAAAAGATATTCCTGCAAATGCGAGAGCTTAGATTCGGTGGTGGATTGCATACCCGATATCGTCAAATCTTTGACAGACCCTCGAGTGAATTGATGAACGCCCCAACTGACGATCAACATTGGCAATATGCCTGTAACCAGCATGCTTATTAGCACCTTTTTACGCATTGTTAGATTTTTCATTCAATCTATTTCCACTAGCTCACAGCATTTATTATCGGCTGTCGTAGCAAATTCTTTAACCGTTTAGCTCCGTCGGTTTTTACTAATAAATTCACCAGAGTTGCTAGACTAAAAGAAGAATAGATTGATTTTTTATTTGGCGGATTGCATGAAAATACTCATCGTTGATGACAGCTCTTCCATGCGTTTGATAATTAAGCGAACCCTAAAGCAGGCCGGCTTCAGTGGCCTTGAGTTTTGCGAAGCGGGCGATGGACAGGAAGGTCTGGACGTTCTTAACAGCGAACAACCTGACGTGGTCTTGTGCGATTGGAATATGCCGGTTCTAACTGGTCTGGAAATGCTGGAGCGTGTCAGAGCGGATGAAAACCCGGTCAAGTTCGGTTTCATTACCACTGAATCAACCAGTGAAATGCGCGCCAAAGCAAGGGAGGCAGGTGCACAGTTTCTGATTGCTAAACCATTCACCGCTGAATCGTTTGAAAAGACATTAAAGAAAGTGATCGTGTAATCATGAAGCCTTACAAACTGCCTGAGGAAAAGTCCCTCCAGGAGTCATTGATTATGATTCTGGGTGAGGAGCCCACGCTAGCTGCATCCGAATCTGCTGTTAAGGCAAGTCATGTGGGTGTTTTTGTCAATGAAAGCCAACAAATAGTCGCTTCGTGCTCTGTAGATCTAGCGTGCGCGACTGCGTTAGCCTGCGGTTTGTCTCTGATCCCATCGGCAATGGCCGACGAGATGATCAATGATCAAAAACTCACAGACATTGCGAAAGAAAACCTTTACGAAGTAATGAACATCTTTTCAAGCCTGTTCATGGATAACACCACCCCCCATCTAAAACTATTCTCGGTAGCGCTCGCCGCTGAGGCCAGCTTGCCCAGTGACAATGAGTGTGTCACTGAAGACAGAGTTTTTTCTATAGGCTGTGGCAAGTATCAAGCCGGTCTGATCCGTTTCTGTCGCTACGATTATATCCAGTTAACCTGAAATTGCGTTACACCGAGTGCTGACGCAGCGCTTTATCCGTAGCTGTTTCGAGTAGAGATTCTATTGGTAGATCTGGCAATTGAAAGTAGTTGATAAACCGAGCCAATGCGTCGTCGTTCACTTTCTCATTGCATTCCTGTGCCAAGGCAATTTCGTTGGCCAAGCCTACGCATTCAGCCATGCCCCGATACTGCTGACTATTTTCCGGCGCGCTGTGATATTGAATAGCGTCAATGATATCTTCCGGAAGCTCCCAATAACGCACCAATGCAGCGCCAAGTTCTGCGTGATTAAAGCCAAGTATCGTCTGCTCTGCAGAAAACAACCCTACTTCCTGATCCAGCGTCAGCTCAAGCACTTCGACCACCTGATCGGTGTGCGTTCTGCACAACAGGAAAAAGCCGATGTCGTGCAATAGCGCCGACGCGAACAGGTTATCTGAGCTTAGATCGACGTGTTCCGCTAATACGACGGCTATTTGAGCGGTGAAGACGCTGTGCGACCAAAAGGTTGTTGCCTGCATCAGCTCCGATTCCATCGGCGAGAAAGCGCCATCACCGCTTATTACAAACGCAAGCTCCACAATTTCCTGGCGTCCTACCCTAAAGATAGCGTCCGAAATTGAGCCGACAGGTTCCTGAGCGCGATACGCCGGGCTGTTCACAACCCGAAGAAGTTGTGCCGTAAATGCAGGGTCTCTTTCAATGAGCTGTGCAATATCCTGATTAGACGACTTGGCAGACCGCGCTACCTGGGCAATTTCCATTGCCGAATGCGGAAAACGTATGTGACGTTCTGCGTATTCCAGAAGCTCGTCGAAATTCGGCTGCATAGATTCTTCTCTCTTTTTATTGGTATCGCCCTATACCGGCATAACTTTAGTTATTTTGCACTAAACATAGCGGGCAACATGCCGATAACAATGACAAGACACTTCGATAATTTATAACAGCAAGGGGCGCCACATTGACCGACATGAATATGGATGAGCTCCAGAGCTTGTTTCTCGAAGAATGCGCGGAGAATGTTGACGTTCTTGAGTCCGGCTTGCTCACTATGCGTGACACTGGCAATGATCCAGACACGCTGAACGCTGTTTTTCGAGCGGCGCATTCGATCAAAGGCGGTGGTGCTACCTTTGGCTTCGATAGTCTCTCGTCATTGACCCACAGCATGGAGGCCTATCTGGACGCGCTTCGATCCGATGAAGCTGATTGGTCCGAATCTGCGCTGGGCGTTTTGTTTCAGGCGGTCGATGTATTGCGCGACATGCTGGATTCTATCGATCCGCAAGAGCATGCAGCGCATCCCGGTTTAGCAACGGCCAGAGAGGCTTTGGATGCATTGTTGGGTAAGGAAAGTTCGGCGAGCACTGCCGCTGATACGCTGCCTGAAAGCAATGCCGCCGCAACTCTTTGGCATATAAAGTTCCAACCAAACTTCGATATGGCCAGTCGGGGCAACGACCCGATACCGATACTCAGAGAGCTTGAAGAGCTCGGCGATGCACACACAGAGCTCAGCATTAAGCGACTGCCTGATTGGCAGGCATTTGAGCCAACATCCTTGTACCTGGATTTTTCCATCGACTTGGCTGGCGAAGTTAGCGAAACAGAGGTGCAGGAGGTATTCGAATGGGTAGAGTTTGATTGCTCTCTGGAAGTCAAGGAAAAGGCGATTCAGGCCGAGGAAGAAAAAGAACCTGTACCAACGGCGGTGAACGATAAGAAGCCGGCACGAAAAGATTCTGCGAAGCCAGCGGCTACCGACCCCTCAATACGGATAGCGACCAACAAGATTGATCGAATTATGGATCTGGTTGGTGAATTGGTCATTACACAGTCCATATTGAGCGGCTCAATTTCCTCAGATAACGGCACTAATCGACAAGGACTGCAAAGCAATCTCGAAGATCTGGAGCGAAACACGCGAGAGCTCCAGGAAAGAGTAATGCGAGTGCGAATGCTGCCGATCTCGTTCGCCTTTGGCCGTTTACCGAGAATTGTGCACGATCTTTCAGCTCGATTAGAGCGACCTGTGAATCTGCAGTTTGAGGGCGAGGCTACTGAACTGGATAAAACGGTGCTCGACCATCTGGTTGACCCACTTGTGCACCTTACTCGCAACGCCATTGATCATGGTATTGAGAGTCCGGAACAACGAAAGAGTGCTGGCAAAAATGAGACCGGTACCATAAGGCTCTCTGCACATCATAAGAGTGGGTCGATAATCATCACCATAGAAGATGATGGCCAGGGCATCGATACCGAGAAGGTATTGGAGATTGCCCGAAGGAAAGGCGTGGTCGAGCCTAACGCTGAATTGTCAGACGCTGAAATAGCGCAATTGATTTTCGCGCCTGGTTTTTCAACAGCAGAAAGTGTGACAGACATTTCCGGCCGCGGAGTGGGAATGGATGTTGTTAAGCGCAACATCATTGAGCTGGGCGGCAAGGTGACGATTGAATCGGTGCGATACAAGGGCTCTACCGTAACCATTCAACTGCCTTTAACACTGGCCATACTCGATGGGCAGCTAATACGAGTGGGTCAGCAAACGTTTGTGGTACCAATTCTGAACATTGTTGAAACCATCGAACTGGACAATGACATGTTGTCGGATGTAGTGGGTGTCGGCAAGGTAGCTCGATACCGAAGCCATAGCCTGCCCTTGATCTATCTTCGCCAGGCTCTTTTGGAGGGCGAGCAGGCTGAAGACAGCTCTAACGATCAGCAAATACTCGTCATTGAGGTGCATGGAGAGAAGGTCGGTCTGGTTATCAGTGATGTTCTAGGTCAGCAACAAGTCGTTATTAAGTCCTTGGAGAAGAACTTTAGAAAGATACCGGGAATCAGCGGTGCTTCCATCATGAGCGATGGCACCGTTGCGCTGATTCTTGATACTTCAGTCTATCTGTCAATCGCAAGCGTTAAGAAGGCAGCCTAAGGGGAGAATCAAATGAATCAAAACAACGCAACGGCAGAAGTAGATGGTGAAGCAAGCAAAGAGCAGTTTCTTACCTTCAGGCTGGACAGTGAATGCTACGCGATAGACGTGCTTGCGGTTAGAGAGATTCGTAGCTGGAGCGAGCCAACGCCATTGCCGCATACTCCGGAACACGTGCTGGGCGCGATGAATCTTCGAGGCGCCATTATCCCCGTTGTTGATCTGCGCGTGCAATTTGCTGTCGGTAATGCGGGCTTCAACAGCACCACGGGTGTGATCGTCGTTCAGGCGGAGGACTCGCAACAAACTCGCCAAATTGGACTGGTTGTCGACAAGGTCCTTGATGTGACCTATTTAGACAGCGATAACAACGACAAAACCATCCAGCACGCAAACGGACGGTACGTGAGCGGACTGAGAAGCTCTGAACAGGGTCTGGTCATTCTGGTTGCGTTGGAGAATATTGTTGAAGACTGTCTGTTAGATCAAGCCGCCAACGAAGAGTGATCAGTGCTATGAATTTCGCCCTACCAGAAGAAATAACCATTAAGTCCGTACAAGCGCTGAAAGACAATCTGTGTGAATTGCTCGATGAATCGAAGAATAAAGCGATAGCTATTGATGCAAGCCAATTACAGCGTATTGATTCTCTGGGTTATCAGCTGCTGCTGGCTTTTCATCAAGCGGCCACAGTAGGCGAACGGACCATCGAGTGGTCTGAGCCAAGTGGGGCGTTATTGGAGTGCAACCGCCTACTGGGGAATGGCGATACGCTGTTTACCAATCAACCGGCCGCTATCTAAGAACGCATTGATGTGCATTACCGATCGAGACCCTGCACGGCCGCTTCCTCAGAAAATCACGGATGAGCAGTTCGATGCGTTGCGCCAGATAGCCCTGGAAACAACGGGCATAAATATTCAGAAAAACGGCAGGTTGATGCTGTACTCAAGACTTGCCAGACGTCTTGGCCAGCTGAATTTGAGCAGTTTTGATGATTACATCACGCACCTGAAAAATCCTAGCAATGATGAGCAGAGAGTATTTGCCAACAGAGTCACAACAAACCTGACGTACTTCTTTCGCGAACCTAACCACTTCCACTACCTTTCCAAACAGGCTTTACCGGCACTTGCTGATAAGCGCACCGAAGGCCAACCGCTTCGCGTGTGGTCTGCAGGATGCTCTAGCGGCCAGGAGCCGTACAGTCTCGCGATCACACTGAAATCGGTTGCTCCTCGTCTCGCACCGTCACCACGTATTCTGTGCACCGACATTAACACTGAGGCATTAGAGGTGACTCAGCGGGGTTGTTATCCAAGCAAAGACCTAAGAGGATTGCCGATACAACTACGGAAGAAATGGTTCTTACCCGTCGAAAATAAACGCTTCATTGCACAGGAAGCATTGCGCGAGATGCTGATTGTAAAACAGCTCAATCTATTTGACGCCTGGCCAATACGTGACGCGGTGGAAATCATATTTTGTCGCAACGTTATGATCTATTTTAGCCGAGAGGCGCAGCAAGTGTTATTCAGTCGTTTTGCAGACCTGCTGATGCCAGGTGGCTATTTGTTTCTTGGTCATTCAGAATCACTTCCGTTTTCCGATACCCGTTTCAAGCACGTCGCGCCAACGGTTTACTTACGCCGACCGCAATGAACACGCAAAACCGTTTTCATCAAGACAGTGCCAGCAGCTTTGACAACAGCCCTGCTCTTTTCGTTCGCTATTTGCATCGGAAATCGAATAGCGTGATGGTTAAACTAAGTGCCGGGGGTGTTTACGTAACGAAGCAAACGGAGCTAATTACAACCGTGCTCGGCTCCTGTGTCGCGGTTTGCATACGCAACCTCAAAACCGGTTACGGCGGCATCAACCACTACATGCTACCTGGAAGTACCTCTACAATCGACGCCGAAGACAAAGATAAAAAGTATCGCTATGGTGAGCTCGCCATTCCGGAGCTCATTGCGTTGGTGTTAGCTAAAGGGGGTAACCAAGGAGATCTGGAAGCCAAAGTGTTTGGCGGTGCTGATGTGCTAAATACTGGTTCAAGTGTAGGACTTGACAATATTAGTTGTGCTTTCGATGTGCTGTCCAGATACGGTATACACGTTGCAGCATCCGACACCGGTATGAAGCAGCCCCGCAAGATAGTCTACAACCCTTTGAGCGGCACCGTACAATTGAAACGACTACAAAGCACTTATCAGGGAATGATTTTGGCCAGAGAGCGAAAGTATCTCGACCTTCTAGCGATTGGCACTAAAGAAGGAGATTGTCCGTGATCCAGAAAAAGAAGGTATTGATTGTAGACGACTCGCCAAGCATGGGGCGCTTTCTGCAGATAGCCATCGATGCATCAGCAGAGTTTGACACGATAGGCATAGCGCAGGATCCGTATCAAGCCAGAGAGATGATCAAGGAACTGCGCCCGGATTTGCTGACCCTGGATGTTGAAATGCCGAGGATGGACGGTATCACTTTCCTGCGCAATTTGATGCGCCTGAACCCATTGCCCGTGGTCATGGTGTCCTCGCTCACGGCACGAGGTACTCGCTTGGCATCAGAGGCTTTGTCTTTGGGCGCTCTGGAGGTGGTGGGCAAGAGGCGAACGCAGGATAATGGGGATCTTGACTGTTACGTGTCTGAAATTCAGTCCAAGCTAAGAGCGGCAAACATGGCACAGATAAACCCGCTTAACACAGTGAGCAGATCCTTGATTCCGGCCAGGCGGGAGCTGGAGTGGTGTAGCACATACGCAAAGAAGACGGCCACTGCTGGGAGTGGTTTGTTAGTGGCAGTGGGTTCTTCGACCGGTGGGCCACAAGTGCTGCGTACCCTGTTCTCAAGCATGAACGCAACGAAAATCTCGGCGGTCGTTGCTCAACATATCCCACATGCGTTTTTGCATTCCCTGGCAGAAACGCTGGATGCTCAAACCGAATTTAGCGTACGAGCTGTCAAGCACGGAGACGCTATTAGATGCGGCACCGTGCTTCTGGCTCCTGGAAACCGTAATATCGAACTGGTACAAGCAGGTGGTCAATATTATTGTCATCTCAGCGATGCGAACGAAAACCAGACAGTGACTCCTTCGGTGGACCATCTGTTTCATTCAGCTGCGCGTGTTTTAGGGCCGGAGGCGGTTGGCGTACTGTTAACCGGCATGGGCAAGGATGGGGCAAATGGTATGCAAGCTCTTCGCAATGCAGGCGGGCTGACAATTGCTCAGGACCAATTCAGTAGTGCGGTTTGGGGGATGCCTGGCGCTGCCGTTCAGGCCGGTGCAGTGGATACTCAGCTTTCGGCTCAGGCAATACCCCAGGCATTAAACCAGCTGGCCAAAAAGGCTGGAATATAACGGCCGCTTGCGAGTTGCGCGCGCTCGGTTGCCGTCAGAGCTCAATTCCCTAACTGATAAACTATTGGCTCAGCCACAGCCAGATCGCGATTGTGGTAGATGGCAGCAACTACGAACTGGTGGCCGACAAAATAAAACAGCGCGATAACAGCGTTGTGCTGCTGCAGAATGTTGCGCGTACGCAGGAAGCGGATGAAGATGACCCGTATGCGGTCCCGATGATTTGATGTGGGAGCGCCTGGGTGCCTGGTGGCACCGTCATAAACAAATTAATGGCCGCACCCTTCCAGAATGTAAGCCAATTCAGCCCGCTAGAATGATCCGGCCCGCCTAGCACTGCGTTAATTACAACACCAACGCAGATCAGGACCTGACCATGACCGCACTACCAGCCGCCGCACCACCCGTGCCCACGCGCGTGATCTACAGCCGGCGCGATGGAATTGTAGGTACCGCAATAGCGCGCTTAGCCGACGCAGAGAACATCGAGTATGTGCAGGTGGACTCCAGCCATATGGGCTTTGCGATTAACGTTAAGGCCCTGGGGGCAGTGGCACAAGGTCTGGCCGTACGGCCAGACCCGGCGACACCTGAGTAACGATTATTTTGCCTTTGTTTTCTTCCTAGGCTGCTTGCCCATCATCTTGGCTAACTTTCCGCTGGCTTGCATGCCGGGCACATTGCCTAGAAAATCCATTTTGCCCAGGCCCACGCCATTGTGGCGCAGAATGTTGTACGCGGTAGTAATGTGGAAGTAAAAATTTGGCAGCGCAAAACCATTCAGGTAATCAGCGCCGTTGAATGTTAGCTTGCCAACGGTAAGCGTCATCACCACTTCACGGCTTTCAGCCCCTTCGAACTGTTTGGCTTTCAGTGTGCGGATAAACGCCAGCGTGCGCTTGATGCGGTCTTGCAGCTCGGCAAAGGTCGTTTCGTTGTCTTTGAATGCGGGTGGTTCAACACCAGCCAGCCGCGCACAAGCGCCCTTGGCGTTGTCGCTCACCATCTGCACCTGTGACACCAACGGCAACATGTCCGGCGCGAGCCGTGCGTTCACCATGACCGACGGGTCTATACCTCGTGCTTTCGCGTCTTTCTCAGCGGTTTTCAACATCGCGGCTAAATTCTTCAGGTTGTGGGTGTAAACCTGAGCGCTCGATTTATACATGGAGTTGGCCATGGAAGTGATTCCTTAGTTGGTGGTTGGTTGAATTCTGGGAACAGTTTACCTATTTCTCCGTGCTGTTTCCGAACTGTTGGCCCAGTGAGTCGGCTGTGAAAGCAGCTCTCTTGAGGTTGAATAATTTAGCAAACTTGTCACTAGGTTCCTGTCCCCAGATTTCCTGCGCGATCCCTGCTGTCGAACTACTAAGAAATCCTTAGTAGTTGCCGACTCCTGTAACTCTTTGTTTTTATACACCTCATAAAGGTGCATTAGAGAAAGAAGGGGATCAGATCGCACGCTACACATTCGTAGCACCTACGGCGCTGGGCACCGCCATCCG
>CAYGSL010000077.1:0-15194 GCA_964352475.1 uncultured Pseudomonadales bacterium
GCCGATTCGCGATCACCGGCAATAACTACTTCGTATTGATCGAAGTGCCAACGTAGCTGACTTTGCAGGCCCAGGTCATCTTCGACAATCAATAAAGTTTTTTTCTCGTTATCCGACATGCTGCATCTGTTCCTCTACAATCGGCATGGTAATACTAAAAGTCGTACCCACATTCTCTGTGCTCTGCACCTTAACGTCACCGCCTAAATTGCGTATGTATTCTTTCGTTTGAAACACGCCTATCCCCATTCCCTGACCGGATTTTGTTGTATCAAAAGGTCTGAACAGGCGATCTTTTATGAAATCTTCAGCCATGCCCTGCCCATTGTCTTCCACGGTAACCAGAACTTTTTGTTCATCCAATTCAACAAATACGTCAACAAAGCCATTGGCGGGAGTAGCCTCCTGTGCATTTTTGATCACATGGGCAAAGATCATAACGAGATGATCATGGTCGCCGGTTACCCATACTGACTCATTGCCCATCCTCAGAGAAGGAGCAGGCTTTTTGTCTCTGCACTTATTAACTGATTCCAGCAAAATGCGATTGAGCTCCAAACTGCGAGTTTTAGATGGCCCTCTTTGCTGCATTTTGCTCAGCAGGTTGCTCATTCTCGCAACCGAGTTTTCAATGGTCTTGATAGCGTCCTCCACAAACGCCGGGTTCTCCTTGTGCTTTTTGGCATTTTCAACGACCAGGGCCTGCTGCGCTATTAGATTCTTAAGATCATGCATGATAAAAGCGGTCAGCTTGTTATACGTGTCAAACTGTTTTGACTGAGCAAGCTGTTCAGCGGCTACATGCAGGGCCAGATAGCTGCCCAGCTGACGACCCACTGTTTTCAAGACATCAAGATCTTCCCAGCTAAGATTAGCCGTATTATCCTGACGACATAGAGATATAAAGCCCAGCAGTCGTTGTTGAGCGATCAGCGGTACTACCACCCATATTTCACTGAGCTGGCTAAGCCACTCCGGTAGCGCCTGATTGTGATTAGCGTTGTTGCGATGACCGCCATGCGGATGGAAAACCCAATCGGCAGCGAGAAGTTCACCAAAATCGCTATCACTAGGCACCGATGGCAGGGCATCAATGTCAGGTAAAGAGCTGGCTGCGAATCTGAAATCTTCCTCCGTGCGTAACCAAAGACAGGCAGAATTTGCGTGAAAAACGGCGCAAGCTGCATCGAGTGCTATTGCTTTTTCGTCCTTGTCGGCTGAAGGCTGAGAAAGAATGTTGATTAGATTCAGCCATTCGGTTCTATAGTCGTATTTATGCATAAAGAAATTCTTATTGATAAATACTCGTATAGAAGCCCGTAGATTAGGAGAGGTAAACAGTATCAGCAAGGTCGTGCCAGCACCTACTAACAGAGCTACCTGAATTATCGCTCCCCAACTTCCTCCAAACGTTTTTACATAATAGGCAGTTGCCGCCATGACAAACAAAAATACGCCCGCAATGATAAGGCTTGCACTATAAAACACCATCTTGCGAGATATGCTTACGCGGCTACTGTGCTGACTTCGTGTGCTTGCAAACAGCAAACTGATACCAGCAATCAAATTTACTACTGGTCGAATCTCTTCAATCGAGGGATCAATACGGCTAAACAACAGCGCATTGGCGTAAAACACAATATCAAATACGAAAAACAGCGCTGTTCCAATACACAGAAACAGAACGGCTTGTTTCTGTCGGTCCAGCGTGTTTCTCAGCACCTGCTCAACGACGATGATACCCAAAAGTCCTAATAGCAGGTTTGCCCAGATCAAGGCGCTTAAGGCATCAGAAGCGCCTTGCTGGATAATTAAGTAGGGCGCAAACAATGCACCTGCCACCATCAGCAGGCCGAGCAATGCGTACATAGGCAGCAAGCGGCGTCGCCCCTGCTCATCGGCCACATGAAGTAACAAGGTGGCAAGCAGTGCGGTGAGCCAAGCGGCGTAATGCAACGTAGCTAATACCTGGCTTAAGGCGGTTGGTTGTGCAGTTTGTTCGATGGAAAGACTGAAATGCCAGCTGGCAGTGATTAGGCTGGCGACAATAAATAACGGCGAATATATTCCCTCTCGCCAGGGGCGTACAAAAACGAAGGCCAAAGCGATGAATAGCAGACTTGCCGCGGTATGGCTGCTAAAGGCAAATTGTTCGATGGGCATCGCAGTGGGCTCTTAACGGCCAGCGTTAGTTCCAGGCGCTAATTATGCAATAAACGGAGTGAGCTGAATGTGGTAATACTGTCGCTAAAGCGGATCGCCAGACGAGTATTCCTATTGGGGAGCGTCTTCGTTGGCAGCGCTGTTAAGTTTGTTGGAAATACTGGCAACAGCGAGGTCAAACAAAGGTGTATCTTCAATGATTTTGAGATTTCCATCTTGCAGGCTCTGCGCGAGGTCCCGTCGAGGCAGAATTGCGAAGCGGGCACCGAAGCGATTCACAAGCAATATACTGTCTTCTGTGTCGAGAAAAGCTGATACTTTGCAATACTTTCCCGGGCAATGATCGTTGAGTTTTAGTCGTATCCAGTCACCTTCGCGCAGCTCGCTAATCGTCTTCAGGTGACGAAATTCGGGAAGTGGCAAGGCAGAACCTTTTGCCCAGGCGCCTTCTTTTGATGTGCTGCCTTGATCGTCCGCAGCCGTAGAAATTGGGCTCTGTTCAAACGCTTCAATATCGTCGGCCAGAATTAATTTGTGCAGCTTGCGTATCTCTACCAGTGCCTTCTGCCAGCTCTGGTCCGCTTGCTGGTAGTTAGACAGATATTTTTCTATCGTTTCGTATAATTCTGGCAGCAATCGCTCCAGTCGATTTCGCGAACGTTCATCGCGATGCGCCTGTGCCGTCCAGAGTAAATCGTCGGCCAGCTGTTCTGACTCCAGCCATTCACTGCTTTGATCGCCATAGTTCAAGTAATTGTGCAGCATCAATTTCTGCCAATGCACATGCAGAAAATCACTGACAACGGTTGGCACGCGTTTACTCTTGAATTTCTCATCCAGAACAATACCAACTTTTTCGCGCGCATGGCGGGTCAAGGCATTGCTTCTAGCAGACTGGCTAACCCGCTGTTCTACGGCCTGGGATTTTTGGTCTTCGCCCTGGATCAGGTCCTGCAAACTGATCAGCAATGCGTGAAAATCGGCGTCTACCGCTTCTGGGTTCTCTGCTAGCTGCTGAACAATACGGTTAGCGAGTTCATAGAAGGCTTCGTGTTCTTGTTTCTCGATATCTCGACCGTAACTGGCGTGGGCGAGTTCGTTGATCAAATGTCGAAGCGGGTGTTCTCTTGTGGTGAACAGATAGCGATCACGAAGCGCTACTTTTAGCACAGGAATTTGCAGTCTAGCGAGTAAGGCCTGCATATCCAGCGGTAAGGACTCGTCATCGAGCACAAAATCGAAAAACATACTGACTAGATTGATTGTGTTCTCATCGGCCGAATGCAAGGCTGTTGATTGGCCCTGGTTTTGCCTTGCTTGCAAAAGCGATTGCAACAAATCCGGCAGAATATTGTTGCCTGCACGGCGATCTTCCGCCTGGGGGAAGTCCGGGTTCGAGAGCTGCGCGTTTGACAGCAAACTCGAAAGGTCGACGCTGGACAGCACCGACCCACTTGAAAACTTCGCCAGATCAATCAGGTTTCTACGCGCAATGGGGTTTCGTTTAAGCGCAGAAACCAGCTGAACTAGCTCATCGTCGACTTCCTCAGCGTTAGGCTCTTGCGCAGCTAATTCACTCGGCTTTGCTGTCATCGGCTGATTGCTTGCCGTACTTCGCGTGCGCAGTTTCAGGTCGGGTAACACGCCCGCATCGATCAGAGTTTTATTTGCAGCCTCAATAATTGGGCCGAGATGATCAATAACCTGGTGTTCGAAGCGATCAAACAATTTCAGCCTGGCTTTCTGCTCGATATCGAGCTCACTGCATTGCGTTGAAAATATCTCCACCAAGGTACCTGGGTCTAATGGGCTACCATCATCATCGAGCCCACGTATGCCCATCAGATGCTGAAATCGCGCACTGAACTTCATCAGTGGCTCGGCGTATCTCAGCCGCGAGCGGTTTACAATTGACTGAGATAATACGGATACTTCAAGCGTGTCGTTGCCAATCAGTTCCAGAGACACTTCATTGGCATCGATATCGGCCAGTGTTGCCTTAGAGCTGGGGCTGGTCGCCACAGTGTCGTCGGCAAACGCAGCTTTGAATTGCTGGACTATGCGTTCGGTAACATTGGGAGCGTGTATTCGCAGCTCCCGCATGGCCTCGAAAAATACATTTTGCAAGGCATTGCTTTCGGCCGTTTCTGCCATATTAAACAAGGCATCGTCGCAGTGCAGGAAAAACGAGTGAAGCAATTTTTCCAGCGACAGAGACGAGTTATCGCGTACTTCAACGATAGGTAATGGCAGCTGTGTTGAGGCTGCCGGTGGTTTGCTAGCGTAGTGGGGCACTGCATCTCAAGACCTGGAACAACAACTATAAAAATAGTCTCGATTGGCCCGTTTGTCTAAGTGCCCTGAGTCGAGCCAGGCTTTTACGCGGGCTGAACCTGAGCGCGTTGTTCTGACGCGTGCTTGTGCAATCTTGCGGTTACTTTGCTCATTATTCGATCAAAAAACCACTCTTGCTGCAGCACTTGAGCCCTGCCTTCTTGAAGATTGTGGGCAAATTCCTTTCGCTTCTTTTCCGCGATTTTAAAACCTGAACGATTAACAAATACAAAAGTATCGCTAGTCTCTATTTTCGCTGCCAGCTTGCAGCGTATAGAGTCTCCCTGGGCTGATTTGCCAAATAAAATCCAGCTGCCAATCGGTATTTCGTCCGCTTTGCGAATAAAATCATAGGTTAACGCCTGGTACTGCACCTGTTGACGTTCAACTGCTGTCATCTCTTTCCAGGGTTTTTCATCGCGTGGCGTTGCCTGCAGCGCTTGTTTCTGCTGTTCATCCAAAGTACCCCTGCTTACTGAATGTGTATCGGCCGGGTCAAGCAAGCTGTCGAGTACAGAAACAATGGGTGCCAGGCATTCCCTGGCCTGCTCATCAGTAGGTTTTGCCGTTGCAAGCCAACGCTGCAATCTGGTTTGAAGATCAGCTGCCATGCGCTGCAGTCGACGGCGTGACTTTTCATCTTCGTGGCTTCTGGACGCCCATATCAAATCATCCAGCGTCTGAAGTGCTTCGTTCCACTCCGTACTATCATTGCCGTGCTTCAGTTTCGCCAATAGCAAAACCTGCTGCCATTCTTCAATGGCAAAGTCCTGTATTTGCTGAGGCACTTCGACGCTGTCCAGACGCTCAAGCACCAGGTCTTCGATCATGGCTTTAGTGTGGCGTGTTTTCGCCTCTGCTTCGGCGGCTTCGCTTGTGCGCTTTTCAATTTTTGATACGCGCTTTTCTTCGTGTTTTCTGAAAGATCTGAGCACTTCCAGTGACGTTAAAAATACCGCGTCACCGTCTTCATAATGGTCGTGAATATCGTGAACTATCTCGGAGATTTTCGCGACAAGCGCTGTTTTGCTCTCACTTTCTTTATCACTTAAACCTATACCCGCCGCAACGACCTCATTAATCAATCTACGCGCAGCGTGGCTGCTGGAGCTGAAAAATTTCTTGTCGCGCAATGCAATCTTTAATACGGGAATTTGCAGCCTGCTTATCAGCGCCTGCACCTGAATGGGCAGATTCTTGTCATCCAGCACAAAGTCAAAAAACATCGCAATCAGATTAATAACGTCTTCGTCTGATTTGCCTACTTTATTCTTCTGACCCTTTGATTGGCGCAGCTGCAGTGTTTGCGTAAGCAAGCTGCGTAAATCGAGTTGCGGCTTTAAAAGTTCAGCACCACTCTGATTAGGCGGGTTGTCCCGTTGCAGTTCGGTGAGTATCGAGCTTAGTTCCTCGCTGTTCAAAGCAGGACCTGCTCCAGAACTCAGGAACAGTGGAAAGCCAAGATTACCAGTAAGAGCGAGTTCCCGAACACTGCGTAGCAATTCGCTGAGTTCACTGAATTGCTGGCTGAATTGCCGCTCAGATTGTGCTTGTTCTGTGCTGGGCGATTGATTTGAAATTTTGCTAGATGCTGGACTGCTGACTGCTTGATCCGATGCTGTCTTCTCAATTCTGTGACTGACTTTCGGCAGCACTCCGGCATTAATAAGTTGCTGGTTTGCCGTTGCAATCAAAGTATGAAATTCGCGCGCTACCGTTTTCTCAAAATGTTTAAACAGCACCAGGCGCGCTTTAATATCCAGCTGCAGAATCTCACAGGAAGACTTGAATGCATTGCCGATCTGTTGCGGGTCCAGTGGATTATTGCGTTCATCAATAGCTACGTCTGTAAGCAAAAAGTCCAGACGCTTACTGAGGTGATAAAGCTGGCTCTGACAGTCCAGCCGGGCTCGAGTGGCCATGCTGGTGATGGCCACGCTGGTTTCCATCTCTTCAGTTTGAACCAGATCCAGAGAGTCAGCTGAACCAGGTTTCTTAGCATCTATCGCGCCAGCATGTCGGCTTTTACGCAACTCCACAAACTGCTTGTCAAATTCGCCACTAAAACGCGCGATCACGCTGTCTTTTTTAAGGCGGATTTCACGCATGGCCTCAAAAAAAGTGTTTTGTTCATTATTGGAATGCGCAGTTTGCGCGAGCTCAAAGAACACGTCATCGCAACTCGCAAACATTCTATTAATGTGGTTTGAAAGACTGCTTGCCGCAGAGTCGCGCACCTGCGCCACAATGCCTGGCAGGGCTCTTGGTCTCGTAGCCTGCATGTTATCCGCTATGCTGCGACTTTCTGGCAAATCCATCAGGCTGGCACCGTTGAAGCGTTCATAAGAGGCCAAAGTATGCCACAAAGCCAACTGTAAACGCATGGTTGATTATTTTTTAAACAAAAATAGTGACCGATTATGCTCTTAGATAAGCAAAGCGGAAAACACCTATTTGCATTGAACAGAGCGTTAGGCGTCGCGACCTACGGCCAGTGAGGCAAGCGTTTGCAGCCGCTGTTTGGCTGCTGAGTCTGGCAATGGTGCGAGTGCTGTGATTGCATGGTCGGTGTAGGTTCTCGCAAGCTGTACGGTTGCGTCCAGTGCACCGCAACGGCGTACGCAGGCGGATATAGCGTCCAGATGCTCGCTTGATTTATCCTGGATAGCGTTGCGTATCAGCTGCGCATCGTGTTCTCCAGCTACCTGCATGGCCTTGATCAGAGGTAAGGTCGGTTTGCCTTCCGAAAGATCATCGCCAACATTCTTACCCATTACCTCGGCATTACCGGCGTAATCCAGATAGTCATCCATCAGCTGGAAAGCCATACCAATCGAATGGCCATAGCTGGCGAGTGCTGATGCGTGCGCTGAATCGTTATTTGTGAGCATGGCGCCGCAGCGGGCAGCGGCTTCAAACAGCCTAGCGGTTTTGTAGTGAATCACTTCGAGGTATTGCGCTTCGCTGGTGTCGGGATCACCGGCACGGGTGAGTTGCAAAACTTCACCTTCGGCAATCAGATTTGTGGTGTCGGCTAACTCAGCCATTACACCGCTATGATTGATTTCGACCAGCATTTGAAATGCTCGCGAATAAAGGAAGTCGCCCACCAGCACACTGGGGGCGTTGCCCCAGGTGGCATTGGCGGTTGGTCTACCGCGGCGCAGCGCCGACACATCAATAACATCGTCGTGCAATAGCGTGGCTGTATGCAGGAATTCGATAACCGCGGCCAGCTCGTGAATCTGTTGCGGTGTTTTGTCTGTGCTGACCGCTTGACCTGCAATAATGGTCAGTAGCGGCCGGAGACGCTTTCCGCCAGCCGCGATCAAATGCTCGCCAATTTCCTCGACCAGAGCTACCCTGGAACGTAAACGTGCAGTGATCACATTGTTCAGGCACCGCAATTCGGGCTGTAATTCCTGTAAAAATGCTTTCATACGAGGCGATCAAGGCTTAATCGGCAGATAGGTGGGGCATGCTATGAACAGCGGCGAATTTAGTCAAGATCGAAGCGCCTCAATCGGCTCTAACAGCCCCTCAAATCACTGCACTTCTATCCACCGGGAGAGCAAAATTGGCGGTAAAGACAAAGCTTGCGAGTTTCTCTAATATTCCGTACAATTCGCGCCCTTCCAGAAAGGTCATCATTCGGACAGATTATGTACGCGGTTATTGAATGCGGTGGTAAACAACACCGAGTGACAGAGGGTGACACCCTCAAGCTTGAGAAACTAGACGTTGAGACAGGTCAAAGCGTTGATTTTCAAAGAATATTAGCAGTAGGAGAAGGCGCAGACCTTAAAGTAGGCAGCCCCTACGTAGCGGGCGGCAAAGTGACTGCAGAGGTGCTGGAACATGGGCGCCACGACAAGGTCAAGATCATTAAATTCAGACGCCGAAAGCACCACATGAAACGAGCTGGCCACCGTCAGTGGTACACTCAGGTTAAAATCACAGGTATATCTGCCTAAATTGGCTATGCTTGAGCACCCTCTAGAATTAATGGGGCTCGAGCAAGACGCACGGAGTTAAGTAAACATGGCACACAAAAAAGCAGGCGGCAGTACTCGAAACGGGCGTGATTCCGAGTCAAAACGACTTGGTGTAAAACGTTTCGGTGGTCAGGAAGTGAACGCTGGAACAATCATTGTTCGCCAGCGCGGCACTCGTTTCCACCCTGGGGAAAACGTAGGCTGTGGAAAGGACTACACACTGTTTGCAACTGCCACTGGTACGGTAGAGTTTGCTGTAAAAGGCCCGAACAATCGTAAGTTTGTTAACATTGTGCCTGGCTAATTACGATGCTTAATTCGTGGAGAAACCCCGCCACGTGCGGGGTTTTTTGTGCCCTCTTTTTTTTCTGCTCTTATGGGAGTAAGCCGTGAAGTTTGTAGATGAAGCGCGAATTACGGTGATTGCAGGCAAGGGTGGCAATGGCTGCCTGAGTTTCCGGCGCGAGAAATACATCCCCAAAGGCGGCCCTGACGGAGGTGATGGCGGTGATGGCGGCAGTGTGTATCTGATTGCTGACGACGCCTTGAATACAATGGTGGATTACCGCTATCAGCGTCGCTTCAAAGCGGATTCAGGGCAATCTGGCGCCGGCAAGAATTGCACCGGGCGGGGAGCGGACAACCTGGAGCTGCCGGTACCGGTGGGTACCACTGTTATTGATGCAGATACAGAGCAGGTTCTGGGTGACCTCACCGAGCCAGGCCAGCGACTGCTGGTCGCACAAGGCGGATTTCATGGTCTGGGCAATACCCGTTTTAAATCCAGCACAAACAGAGCTCCCCGCCAGACAACACCAGGATCAGAAGGCGAAACTCGCGATTTGGTGTTGGAGTTAAAAGTACTGGCGGATGTGGGCTTGCTGGGTCTGCCAAATGCTGGAAAGTCCAGTCTGATTCGTGCCGTATCAGCGGCCAAGCCAAAAGTGGCCGATTACCCGTTTACTACCCTGGTGCCCAAATTGGGCGTTGTTCAACTAGGTACTGACCGCAGCTTCGTAATGGCCGATATTCCCGGGCTAATTGCAGGGGCAGCCGAAGGTGCCGGCCTGGGCGTGCGTTTTCTCAAGCACCTTGCCAGAACACCAGTGCTATTGCACATCATCGACTGTTTGCCGGTTGACGGCAGCGACCCGGTAGAGTCAGCTGTGATGCTGGAACAGGAATTACTCAGTTACAGTGCAGCTTTCGAGCAGCGTCCCAAGTGGCTGGTAATGAACAAATGCGATTTGCTGTCTGAGGCGGACGAATCAGCTTTGCAGCAGCGATTTATGCAGCAACCCGAGTTTGCCGGCAGGCCATTGTTTCAAATATCGGCGCTGCAATCGCAAGGTACTGATGCACTTGTTCTTCAGGTCATGGAGCATGTAGAAGAATACAAAGTGTCATTGCTACACGATGAAGAGTTTGCCACCTGTCAGTCTGCATTGTTCGAACAGATCCAGCGGCAAGGGCGAGTACGTATCGATGAGCTGGCGGAGCAGCGCAAGGCTGCACGCAAGGCGCGACAGGCTGCATTGGACGATGAAGACGATGGTTTTGACGTTGATATTGAGTACCGTGGCTAATGAGCGGGATGGGTACTGAGGCTAAACGCAAGCCGCGCTGGGTGATCAAGCTCGGCAGCTCGCTGCTGACCGAAGACGGGTTGGGTTTGGCCAGGAATGCCATCGCGGATTGGGCTGCGCAGATGCAGCAGCTGCGCAACCAGGGCATCGATGTGGTGATCGTATCCTCCGGCTCGGTAGCCGAGGGTTGTAGCCGTTTGGGTTGGCAGCAGCGGCCAAGAGATTTGTATAAATTGCAGGCCGCCGCGGCGGTTGGGCAAATGGGCCTGGTGCAAGCCTGGGAGTCGCAGTTTCAGAGCGACGGTGCTCATACGGCATTGGTGTTGCTGATCGAAGATGATGTTCGAAACAGGCAGCGTTATTTGAATGCACGCAAAACGCTGAATGCCTTGTTAGCCTACGACGTCGTACCCGTAGTTAATGAAAACGACACTGTGGCAAACGACGAGCTGCGATTTGGTGACAATGACAGCCTTGCAGCACTTGTGGCCAATATTATTTACGCCGATCGACTAGTGATCATGACAGACCAGCAGGGTTTGTTTGACGCTGATCCACGCATTGATGCGCGCGCTAGCTTGATTGAAAAAGGTAAATCCTCAGATGATTCATTGCTTGAAAAGGCCGGCGAAGGATCGGGAGTACTTGGCCGTGGCGGCATGCGAACCAAAGTGCTGGCCGCCAGACAGGCCGCCATTTCAGGAACGGATACCTACATCGTCAGTGGCAGGGCGGAAAATGTTTTATTGAGACTGCATGCAGGTGAGGCGATAGGTACACACCTGGCAGCGGACCGAAAGCCGGCTCTCGCCAGAAAACAATGGATTGCCGGCAATGCGAATACCCGCGGCAAGCTCTGGCTGGATCAAGGAGCGGTGAAGGTTATCTCAGAGTCTGGTAAAAGTTTACTACCGGTGGGTGTAACTCGCTGCGAAGGGCAATTTTCAGTCGGTGACGTTGTAAGCTGTCTGAGCCCGGATGGAAAAGAAATAGCCCGCGGTCTGGTCGCGATGCCAACCGAGGAAGTTATACAGGTGCTTGGTAAAACGCGTGAACAGATTAGTGACACGAATGTTCAGCCAAGAGACGCTGAACTGATTCATAGAGACAATCTGGTATTACTTTAGAGCTGCCCTGAGCCAGGGACTTTGATAGAGACGCTTGTACTGCGCTTAGCTCATTGCTTTGATGTGCGCGGTCAGTCTGCTCTTATGGCGTGCAGCTTTGTTTTTGTGAATTACGCGCTTATCTGCGAGTCGGTCAATAATTGGCTGTGCTTCAACAAATGCTGTCTTGGCCTTTTCCTGGTCGCCAGTCGCGATCGCCGCGAGCACCTTCTTGATGGCTGTGCGGATCGCTGAACGTTGACCGATACGCAATGCGCGGCGGTTTACTGTCTGGCGAGCTCTTTTACGTGCCTGGGGCGAATTAGCCAATGGTCTTGTCCTCTGTCACAGTGTTTGGAGCTGTTTCTGTATCGAACAGGGATGGCTCCACCCGAAAATGGACGCGGATTATTCCGATTTCCGAGCAAATTGTCAAGTAAGTGCCGCTCGTCTGCGTCCGCTTAGGCATATTAGCGGCTTAAATTGAACCAACGCCGCAGATAATAGAAGCTCACGGCAAGCACGGTGATACCCGCAATCGCTATCAAGCTCATTTCAAGACGAGTAAATGGCAGGTCCAGGGCGGCGCCAAGCGCATAACCCGGGAGTATATACACGGGCGCCCAGGCGATTGCAGACACCACATTGATTGTGAAAAAACGAACGCGCGGCATAGATAATGTGCCGGCGATCAATGGCATTAGCGGCCGTATTGGCCCAATAAACCGACCCGCCACAATGCTTTTGGAGCCGTGAGCGAGAATGAATTGCTCGCCACGATCCATCCACTGCGTATTGTCTCGCAGCACCGGCCAACGCCTGACATTGTCTTGGTACTTCCAGCCAAGCAGAAAGCTCAGGCCATCACCTAATACTGCGCCGAGAAACGCCATGGCTAGCGTCAGTGGTAAGGCTAACAAACCGGTGCCAGCCAGGAAGGCAGCCACGTACAACAGGAACACACCGGGTACCAATACACCAATGATCGCAAACGATTCAATGAATGCAATTAGCAGTACAGAGGCCGCGATCCAGTCCGGATTAGCGAGAAGCCAGGTATAAAACGGGCTATTAACAAGATCTTCTACGTGCAAATGTGTTCTCGGGTATAGGGAGTCTTTGAGCGGCACTATATAATGCCGGCATGAGCAACTTGAGCAATGCCAATAATATCACCCCTGCGTCTGCCAGTTCTGCCGGTCAAACTACCGAGCAAGACCTCGAAGCTGATATGCAGCAATTGGGAGCCCGCGCGCGCGCAGCGGCCAGCCAGCTTGCCTGCGCTAGCACCGCACAGAAAAATGCGGCCTTGCGTTCCATGGCTGTTGCTATTGATTCTCAAAGACAGGCGTTGGGTGACGCCAATCAGCAGGATTTGTCTGCAGCAAAACAACGCCAGCTAGAACCGGCATTGATCGACCGCCTTGCGCTGACGCCAGCACGCATAGACGGAATGATCGAAGGGTTGGAGCAAGTCGCCACATTGGCTGACCCAGTGGGTGCCATCTCAGAGATGTGTTCGCAACCCAGCGGCATACAAGTTGGTCGAATGCGCGTACCGCTGGGTGTCATTGGCATGATTTACGAATCCAGGCCCAACGTCACGGTAGAGGCTGCCAGCCTGTGTCTCAAATCAGGGAACGCCGCGGTGCTGAGAGGCGGATCGGAAGCACAGCATTCCAACCGTGCAATTGCTGCTTGCGTAGCGCAAGGTTTAAGTGAAGCTGGCTTAGCCGAGCACTGTGTGCAACTGCTGCCAACGGTTGACCGCGCTGCCGTTGGCATTATGTTAACAATGAGTGACGCAATTGACGTAATCGTGCCAAGAGGTGGCAAGGGATTGATCGAGCGCGTTAGTGCCGAGTCCACTATTCCGGTCATTAAACATCTTGACGGCGTTTGTCATGTCTATATCGACCAGGCTGCTGATGTTGAAAAGGCGATAAAAATAGCCATCAATGCAAAAACGCAACGCTACGGTACCTGCAATACCATGGAAACGCTGTTGATCCATGAGCAAATAGTAGACCGAGTGCTAAGCCAAATAGCGTCTCAGTTGTCAGATCATGAGGTAGAGATTCGCGCCTGCGAACGCACGAAACAGATTTTACCTGACGCAATTTCTGCCACTGAGCAAGACTGGTATGAGGAATATTTAGCGCCTGTTTTGGCGATTAAGATCGTGGCCAGCAGTGACGAAGCGATTCGCCATATCAATCACTACGGCTCACAACACACCGACAGCGTAGTTACCGAAAACCACAGCTTGGCGCAGCATTTTTTACGTGCTGTAGATTCGAGCTCGGTAATGATCAATGCCTCTACCCGGTTTGCTGACGGTTTCGAGTATGGCCTGGGCGCAGAGATTGGAATTTCCACCGATAAGTTGCACGCCAGAGGTCCGGTCGGACTTGAAGGATTAACGTCACAGAAATACATTGTTTTGGGCGACGGGCATATCCGCCAGTGAGTAAGAGTCGAAAGCAGACCAACAGTAAAAAACAGTTAGAGCAGAAAGCGATAGGCGTGTTTGGGGGTTCGTTTGACCCTGTACACTTTGGTCATCTGCGAGCCGCTCTGGAGCTGGCGCTCACATTTAGCCTGCAATCAGTGCGTTTGGTGCCCAATCATCAGCCGCCTCACAGAGCAAATGCCAATGTAAGCGCACAGCACCGTATTGCAATGCTGGAGCTGGCTTTACAGCAATGCGCGCAGCTGCAGCTTGATACCAGAGAAATGGACAGGGAAGGGCCCTCGTACACCTTTGATACCTTGCTATCGTTGCGCGAAGAATTCGGTGACAACACCCCGATTATATTTGGCCTGGGCGCAGATGCGTTTGACAAGATAAGCAGCTGGTACCGTGCCGACGAGTTGCTGGATATTGCGAGTATTGCCGTATTAAGTCGGCCAGGAACAGACGTTAATGCCATCACACTGCAAGAATTACCGTTTGCCGCATCCTGGGTCTCAGAACCGGAGGCCTTGCTGGGTAAACCCGGCGGATTGCTTTATAAACTGGAAATGACGCCACTGGCGATTTCCTCAACCCGCATAAGAGAACAGATTGCCCGGGGCTGGGCATCCGATTTTCTTTTGCCTGAAACGGTATGCAGTTATATCGAATGTCATGAACTCTATCGCGCCTGATGGCGAGAGCATGACGAGATTGAGTAAAGAAGCAAAACTATGACATCAAAAAAACTTTTGTCGCTGATTGAATCCGCATTGGATGATGTGAAAGCGCAAGATGTAATCTCGCTGGACGTGAGTTCTTTGACGGATCTCACCGACTATATGGTTATCGCCAGCGGCACATCGAACCGACATGTGAATTCGCTGGCTGAAAACGTAGAACTGGAAGCCAAGAAGGCGGGTTATCGCGCTCTGGGGGTGGAAGGTAAAGACGCCTCCGAATGGGTGCTTGTGGATTTTGCCGATGTGGTGGTTCACATCATGCAACCTTCAATCCGAAGCTTCTATGATCTTGAAAGTCTTTGGTCTGACATGGGCGAAATTTCCGAATCGAGGGAATGAAGCTTCGCATAATTGCCGTTGGTACGCGCATGCCTGCCTGGGTTGAAGCGGGCTGCGCTGAATACAGTAAACGCTTGCCCACAACACATACTCCTGAATTACAAGAACTCGCCGTTGCTAAACGCAGCACTGGAAAGTCACTTGCCCAGGTTATTGCCGATGAAGATCAACGAATGCTGGCGGCCATTCGGCCTCGTGAACATGTTGTGGCACTTGATCAAGGCGGTAAAAGCTGGACCACTGAGCAATTGGCTGCTCACTGGGGCGACTGGCAGCAACAGGGCGATGACGTGTGTTTGCTAATAGGTGGGCCGGACGGCCTAGGCCCCGATTGCCTAAAAAAAGCCAGCCAGCGGTGGTCACTGTCGGCACTGACACTTCCACACCCTCTGGTCAGAGTGTTACTTTTTGAGCAGTTTTATCGAGCCTGGAGTATTCAGCAGGGTCATCCTTATCATAAGTAGCACGGCGTG
>CAYGSL010000078.1:0-14859 GCA_964352475.1 uncultured Pseudomonadales bacterium
GCATGGGGGCTGTGGGGGATTATGTCTTTTTTAGACGGAAAATCCCCAGTACCCCAGGATGCGACATTTCGACCCGCCGAAGCTTGGCTTTGTCATCTAGTTCATCAGTAATGTGCACATGCCCATCAATCAAGCCTGGTAACACAAACTTTGTGCGTAAATCATGAACAATAACTTTATCGGCGCCTTCCTTCTGAAAAACGTCTGCTCCAACATAATATGGACGAACCTCAACAACACTACCGTCATAGATAATGACACTTTGCTCAGACAGCATCGCCTGCCCTGGCACAGCCATCAACTGGCCAGCGTGCACAATAATCCATTCACCTGAGAAAGCCGGTGTAATGAACGTCATCGATAGAAGAAAGACGATTGCGTGAAACGGGCTACTTTTTTGAACGCCGTCTTGTGCACCAATTTTCCCTTTTCCTGAATTCATATCCTATCGCCTGTTGAGTAACGGATTTTCCTAATCAAAATACTATTAGTCCTATACAAGCAGTTTACGGTTAATCATGCCAATATTCGTTGTGCGCGCCTGTTTCATCACAATTTCCAGCTCTCGATGCATTAAGCCAATAACGGCCTCCACCCCGGCCTGACCAAAAGCGCTCAAACCCCATAAGTACGGTTGACCAATAGCAACCGCATCGGCGCCTAAGGCCAATGCTTTGAATACATCGGTGCCACGACGAATCCCTCCGTCGAGTAGAACAGGTATCTTTCCATCGATTGCATCCACTACCTCTGGTAAGGATTCGATACTGCCTCGTCCACTGTCTTCGGCTCGACCACCATGGTTTGACACTATCACTCCGTCAACACCGTGATCCAATGCCAGCATAGCGTCTTCATTTGTGACAATTCCCTTCAAGACGAGCTTCATTGACGTTGCTGCCTTTAGCTTATCAACGAAGGCCCAATTCATAAATGCACCGCCTTTCCCCCTTGACTTCTGCTGTAAACCTTCAAGCATGGGTTTCTTCCCTAACGCGCCTGCCGAAGGGGAATGGCATTGCTGGCAATCGGGATTGGTTTTCCTGCGATACCGGTCCAGTGCCTCTCGGTTTGTTGCTGGCATATCCACGGTCAATACCAACACTGGACAACCAGATTGTTCCACGCGGGTGATGAGCCGCTGTGTAACCGCCCAGTCCACGTCTGGATACAGTTGAAACCATACCGGGCTGCGAGCCACTTCGTGAACATCTTCGATTGCGCTGGAACCGACTGTAGAGAGCATGAATTCAACCCCGACGGATTTCGCAGCGCGAGCAACCGCCAATTCTTTGTCTACGTGATAAATACTTTGTCTACCGCAGGGCGCAAGGAAAATTGGAACCTCGTAGTGTTGTCCAAACAACTTCACCGAGGTATCTATCGAACGAACGTCTATCAGACGCCGCATGCGAAGCTTTATGTCCTTGAAACCCTGTAAGTTGGCGAGCTGGGTGGCCCCATGATCTGCTCCGCGCGCCATATAGGTATAGTGTCCGGGCGATAGTTTTTGCTTAGCGAGCTCATGAAAATCAAACACATTAATGGCATCACTCGCCCGTTCGATTGCCTGGGATACGTACGGATCATCCACAGATTGCGAAAGTGCGCTGGCACTATGCACCATTGCTGGGCTAGCTAGTAGATAACGAAGGAATTGCCGCCGTACTAGCCGCTCCCGTTGAATACACAATGCTGCCATGGCTCTTTCCAAAAACATTCTTTTTCGATCTCCATGGCTTCAACATCGAGCAGCGCAATCCGCTGATGAGGAAGTCGGTATGAATCAAACGGGACTAGCAAAGCCGGCTTCTTCAACAACTTTTCGGAAAGGTTCCAGCTGGCGTTGTAGCTTGCGCCATTTTCCTACCGAACTTGAATATACCTTGCGCCGCACCTGAACAGCGCTCGCCGTGTTTGTTGGCTGAGTGTTGTCATGAAACTCTAGGCATTCCTCTTGCCAGTCGAGACCAATATGATCGAAGACACGCTTTGCCTGGAACTCTGTATTCTCTATAAGATCTTCGTAGCAGATGTGAAGTAAACGATCACCAAGATGCTCATGCCAATGGTCCATTAGCTTGCGATAGGACACATAATAATGCCCAAGATCTTCCAGATCATAGGAAAACGGATACGCATCCGAAAAGAGTATTTTGTAGATTGCGAAGGCCGCATCCATCGGATGTCTATCCATATGGATTAAGGTCGCGTTGGGCAGTGCACGAGCAATGGAGCCAAGATACAGGTAATTGATGGGCAGTTTATCAACGAAGTGCCTGGTGCCGCGCGTAATGCTCTCGGTACTTAACACGTATTCTTGGCCTAATACGGCGTGATCTATTTCAGTGGCCGCGCGTATCATCGACAGTTTGTTGTGCGTTACACCGGGTGTCGAACCAAGCACCTGTTGTATTACGCAATTACCAAAATTCTGCAGTTCCCCGGCCGATATTACATCAGTATGGCCAGATATAATGCGATCCAATAAGGTAGTACCCGTTCGCGGTAATCCAACAATGAAGATCGGCTGATCATTCTCATATCCGTCCCGCTTACTCAAAAAAACGGGCGAGTAGTCTGCAACAAGAGTTGATAGTGCTTCTACGTCACCTGCAACATCGTAATTCATGCTGCGACGGCGCGTGTTTGCCGCGCGCTTATAGAAATCAAACGCGGAAGGCAGATCATCGAGGTCTTCGTATTCCTTCGCCAGCGCGTAGGCAAGCTGTATCTCGCCACGCGAATCACTTATTCCTTTGTTCAGCAGATTAGACAGTTCAGCAATATGATTTCGGCCCTTTGTTTGTGTGCGCAAACCGGAGCGAAATTCATAGGCGGCCCAATCATCAGGTGTTGTGCGGATTATGCTATCCGCCAGTCTCTCGGCTCTCTCGAAATCACCGGAAAACTTGCAGCTTGTCGCCAAATTGTATTGGAAAGACGGATTGTCTGGGGCTGATTCCAGTGCGTGCTCGAACGCACGCTTTGCACTCGCCAATTCTCCACAAACGTGATATGCGTTGCCTATGTCATTCCATGCTTTTGCATTATTTCCAGCTCTGGCCTCAATACCCGGTAGAGATGCCAGCGCCTCGTTATGGCGCATAGTCATTGCATAAACGTAGGCTTGCTGAGCCTGTACCTGAACATTTTCCGGTTCGATCTTAGCCGCGTTTGCAACAAGCTTATGCGCTGCCTCGCCCTGATTCACAGTTAAGGCTAGTTTACTCAGAAACAGCCAGCCCTCTGTAAACCGCGGCTCATTCTTTACCGCTTGCAATGCGATGCGTTGCGCGTTCTGCACATCGCCACGATGAAACAGCTTACTCGCTTCCTTCAAGGCGCGTTCTTCAGGCTCAGGCATAAAATGGCGCCAATGTACGCATTAGTTTAGAAGTTATATGAAGCCGTCATTCCAATTGTTCGCGGGCGTCGCGCGATAGAAGGCGCTAAAGCTCCCCAGCTCACCTCCGAAAGTGCTGTTAAGCGCGCATTCTCATCGCTTAGATTATCGACGAATAGAGTAAGGAACCAAGTATCATTCGACAGGCCTACGCTCGCATCTATCAAGGTATACGATGGTAGCATCACGTCCTGTTGATTGTTACCGATTCCTGAGAGTCTTTCGTCTGAGTAGGTAATGGAACCATTGATATTTAGGAACCAACCGTTACTCAACTCACGCTCATAAATACCCGACACATTACCAGAGGATTCAGGTGTTCCTGGCAGTACCTCACCCGGTCCAACTCCTGTTGCCGCAATAATAGGGGAAACATTGGTGAAAGATGCATCGGTGTACGTGTAGCCAGCATTTATACGAAAATTGTCTGTCACTTGTGCAGTGATCTCGGTTTCAAAGCCCTTGCTTTCAGCATCGCCTGCGGTAACGTAACAGGTCAGTGCAAGCGCTGAGCAACTACTTACAGTTTGAACATCGTTCCATTGAATATCGTAGAACGAAACAGTGTACTCGAATCGATTGTTCACAGTTCCCTTGAAACCAATCTCTCGGTTCTCGATGGTATCTGCTTCGTAGGTTGAGGTGTCAGGTGTGCCAAATGGACCAAGAGCATTGGCACCTCCGCGCCGAAATCCTTCCGACCAGGTGGCGTAGACCATGTGATCTTCGGCGTAGGAATACGATGTGTTTAGTTTGAATATTTGGTCTTTGTTGCTGGTGGAATCCGACGTGGAAATAACAAAATCCGGTATAAACATCAGTCCGCCGACTTCGTCGATACTGTAGTCGTGGTCGAACCAGCGGACACCACCCATAACCCTCCAGCTGTCAGTGATGTGATAGGTCACTTCACCAAAAATGGCTAGCTCTTTGAAATCATCCTTAAAAGCCGAAAGATACGCCAAATCTTTAACAATTGGGACTCCGCCATTGTCAGGGTAGACGCCAAAGATAGTGCCAAAACCACACTGTGGTGCGCCGAAACCGAACACAGGAAAACAGGCATTCGCGTAATCGTCGTAACCAGGGTAGTAATTTAATGTTGAGCTATCGGATTCGTTATTGCTATAGAAAGCACCAACCATCCAATCTACTGATCCATCACCAAGTGACGTGAGGCGGAGTTCCTGCGTAAAGACCTCGCGATCTGTGGACGAGTGATCAATCACAAGAGGACGAGGGCTGGCACCGTAGTAGGCGGGAAAGAAAGAGAAATTGGTGTATACCCCGGTAAGATCAAATAGGGCCTCGCCTTCAGATTTGGTCTGTGCAGTGGAGGAAGTGAGCGTTGCAAATCCCATGTCGTACTCTACTTCAAGGGAGACCATATCCAGTTCAGAGTCTAACGGCGTCAGCAATCCTTGCTGACTGTCTGTGCTGCTTTCTGATCCAATCGACTCAAAAACCGGCATGCTGTCTGACTCTAGTTCCTGATGGACTACATTCAGCGTTACCTTGAGATTGTCAGTTTCGTAGCGCGCTGCACCACGAACGTACAATGTTTCAGAATCATCCGCATCCTCTACACTGGTTCTTGCGAATCCGCTACCAAGTGGATTTGATGGATCCTCCAACAATGGCAAGGCTTGGGGATCGAACACTCCGTTTGTATCCCTGCGAATGAGGTTCGGGAAGTTCATAAAGCCCTTCTCTTTACGAGAGCTCGCATTAAAGCGCACAGCGAAATTGTCTGTGATTGGGGCATTGAGAGCCACTTCAAATTCCGAGTTTAAGTCTCCCGCCGAATCCGTGCTACTAACACCGGCAGTCAGGCGGCCTTCAAATTCCTCGGTCGACGGCTGATTCAATATGTAGCGGATGTTGCCACCCATAGAGCCACCGCCATACAAAGTGCCCTGAGGGCCCCGCAAGACCTCTACGCGTTCAACATCCATGAGTTGCAAATTAGAGTACAGCGGCGTATCACCAACGTACATACCTACAGTGGGGTCATTCTTGGCGGGCGAATACAGTATGCTGGCATTAGCCGTCGCGAGGCCTCGTATTGTGACACCGGTTCCGCGAAAGCCGGTCCGTAAACCCACGTCCGTAACCGCTATGCCCGGTACCAAATTGCTGAGATCGCCAATATCGGTCACACCGAAGGCTTCGATGGTGTCTCCAGTCAGTGCTGAAATGTTATAAGGGATATCGCGCGCTGATTCTGAACGCTTGGTAGCAGTCACCGTTATCTCTTCCAGCATTGGTTCTGCGCTAGCCGATACACTGTACCCACCGCACACCACAGCCACTGCAATAGCTAGACGGCTCTTTTTTGGATTTTTCACTCGATTCTCCCCGTTGGCTTTGTCTAAAACCCTTTCAAGTTCTATAAGCCCTCACCTTACGCTGCACGAAAAGAAAACTAAATAAGCAAACTATAAAGAATCAAAACACAATTCGTAGACCAGCAACCTTATGGAAGTAGCGATGCTCGAACACAGAGATTGTGCCTACTTCGCGTTGCACCGGCTTATCTGGGACCTATATGATTCCTGAGTGGACCGTCGTTACTTACCTTCGCGGGTTGCCTGCGCTGCTTCGAAAGTAGTACGACCATTCATGACGGTCTTCAACACTTTAGTCTCCGAAATCATCGTTGGATCAATTTCCAGAATATTTTCCGACAGCACGACAAAATCAGCGAATTTGCCCACTTCAAGCGTGCCTCGATCTTTGTCATCGTGGGTGCCCCACGCAGCATCTGAGGTGTAATGACGCAGCGCAGCCTCAACCGGGATACGACCTTGTGGATACCAACCACCTGGCGGGTTTCCAGCTTCCGTCATCCGTGTAACTGCCGCTTCAATCCCCTTGAGTACAGACATGGTCATTACCGGATAATCACTCCCGAAAACCTGCCGCACACCGGCGTCATCCCACAGAGCAAAGTTGTCTGCATGCTGACAACGCTCGTGCCCTAGCAAAACGGCGAAGTTGTGCAGAACGGTGGTGTCAGGATAGGCGAACATTGGCTGAGTTGAGGCAATAACCTCCATCTCTCTGAAGCGTGCCAAATCGGAAACACTTGGTACTTCCGCATGCTCGACCCGGTGACGTCGATCTCTCGAGCCGTTTACTTTTCTAACATACTCAAATGCGTCGAGGGCTTCAGAAATCGCACGATCACCTATGGCATGCAAAATCACCTGAAAACCGGCTTTGTCATACAACGCTACTGTTTCTCTGAGAGTTTCCAGCTCCCAAAACGGTATACCCGCCGTGTCAGTACCCACAAAGTTCTCGAACATGGCCGCTGTCGCGGCGTCTACCGTGCCATCGAGCATGCCCTTGATCGAACGTACACGCAAGAGTGGACCTTTCAGACGTTCGCGCAAGGCGATACCGTTGGCAATGTGAGCTTCTGCCGCAGCCACAGGAACGGCGTTTCTGTTCTCCGTTGTGACCATTTTGAGGGCTAGCTCAACTCGCTGTAACATTTGTCCAGATGCGGCCGCTCTTTCAAAAAGGGCGATATTTTCTGGAGCAACACCGGTTTCATGGAAAGCCGTTATACCCTGGGCTGCCGCCTGCTGCATATTTCGCAGTAGTGTTTGAAACCGCTGATTCTCAGTAGGCTCTGGTATGAGTTGACGAACAAGTTTCGCAGCGGTTTCCTGAAGCTCACCGGTGGCCACGCCATCGATCGTACGAACTATTCGTCCATTCTCAGGGTCTGCAGTAGCCTTTCCAATCGAGGCAAGCTGCATTGCCTTGGTATTAACCAACGACATATGCCCATCTCTCGAGCTGATAAACACAGGCCTGTCAGACACCACGGCATCAAGCTGTGACGCCAGTGGGCGCTGGTCTGGAAACGCGCCGTATCCCCAACCGAAGCCCAAAATCCAGGGCATATCAGGATTTGCCGTAGCAAATTCAAGCAGGCGCTGCTGAATGTCTGCGAGCGTTCGCGCTTCCGCCAGATCAACTTGAGGCGCTGAGTTATACATAATGTGAATATGTGAGTCCTGGAACCCAGGCGTCACCAATCGCCCCTTCAGGTCGTGATATTCAGTGTCCGCACCACGCCAGCTGTCGAGCGTACCGCTGTCGCCGATAGCCGCAATCCTGCCTCTATGAATGGCCACGCTGCCAGCCCAAGGCTGCTCCGAGTTTCCAGTCCAGATGCGCCCGTTGTCGAATACGGCATCCGCGGAAGAGTGGCTAATGAGCGGTTGCATTTCACAGCCGGCTGCAAAAAGTATGGCGCAAATCGCTACAGTGAATTTATACATAGCTACGCCTTCCCACGACTTGAACCTGGCAGACGAATCAGTTGATGCAGTAGATTGCATGTGCAGCAAGGACTGTTGCAGGCTTTCATTCGAGCCATGGTCTACTTTGCAAATAGCTTTGTTCAAACGCCTCAATCTGATCAATGCGTTGCAGTGTTGTGCCAATGGCATCAAGACCGCTGATAATGCTTTCTTTTCGAATAGACTCAATTTCGAATTCTATTGTGTTGCCATTGGGCAGTGCTATCTCTTGCGTTGGGAGGTCAACCGTTATTTCCGCACCCGGGTACTCGCTGAGTAAGGTCGATACACACTCCATTTGCTCTAGTCCCAATTCGATAACTAGCAAGCCATTTCGTTGACAGTTGTCGAAAAAAATACCGGCGAACGTGGTGCCAACAATGCACCGAATACCTAACTGCTGAAGCCCCCAAACCGCATGTTCCCGACTGGAACCACAGCCAAAATTGGAGCCAACAGCTAAAAACTTTGCCCCCCTCCACGTAGGCTTATTGAGCACGAAATCAGGATTGGGATCTCCTGAAGCAAGAAAACGCTGATCGAAGAACACACCGTCTTTAAGACCCTCGCGGTTAATGCCTTTCAAAAACTGCTTCGGCATTATCACGTCCGTATCGATGTTTGCGGCGAGCAGTGGCGCAATTTTCCCACTTAGGCGATCGAAAGGAATCATTGCTCGACCCCGGCTGATTGAAGCGTGCGCACGTCGCATAGGTGACCTGAGATCGCAGCAGCTGCTACCATAGCAGGACTCATCAAATGCGTTCGAACCCCCGCACCCTGACGCCCCTCAAAGTTTCTATTAGTGCTGGAAGCACAACGATCGCCAGGTGCAAGCACATCATCGTTCATAGCAAGACACATGGAGCAACCTGATTGCCGCCATTCAAATCCTGCCTGCACGAAAATGTCTGCAAGGCCTTCCAACTGTGCCTGTGTGCGCACCTGTGAAGAACCGGGGACGATCAGTCCGCGCACTCCTTCTGCCAATTTAGCACCTTTCACAATGGCAGCTACTTCACGCAGGTCTTCGATACGCGCATTCGTACATGAGCCGATAAAGGCATGGCTGATGGTAATTGATTGAAGCGGGGTACCTGGTGTCAACCCCATGTACTCCAGTGCTCTGTGCATGTTCCTGCGTTTTTGCGGGTCCGTTTCAGACGACGGATCGGGAACGCAACCGCCAACAATATCAGACTGATCCGGGCTGGTTCCCCAGGTAACAAGCGGCTGGACCTCAATGGCATCAAACGCTATTTCCTTATCAAATAGAGCGCCCTCGTCAGAGTGCAATTGTTGCCAGGATTCGACCGCCTTTTCCCAAGCCTCTCCAACCGGCGCTTTAGGTTTACCAAAGATGTAATCAAATACCTTCTCGTCTGGCGCCATAAAAGCACCTCTGGCGCCAGCCTCAACGGCCATATTGCAGATGGTCATTCTTGACTCAACACTTAGCGCACTGATAGCTGATCCGCAAAACTCAATAGCGTAGCCATTAGCGCCCGAGGCACCAATGCTTTTTATCAGGTGCATTATTAGATCTTTGGATGTCACTCCGATTCCCATGCGGCCTTGCACAGACACTCGCATGGTGCGCAAACGCTTATAGACAAGTGTTTGTGTCGCCAAGAGATGCTCAATCTCGGAGGTTCCAATTCCAAATCCGAATGCACCCAGGGCGCCGTAGGTCGTTGTATGGCTGTCTCCTGCGGCAATGACCATACCGGGAAGTATGAATCCCAGTTCAGGTGCAACCACATGCTCTATTCCCTGGCGCTCATCCAGAATATCAATAAGCTCGATGCCGAACTCTTCGCAGTTTTTATCAAAGTAGTTGACTTGCAATGCACCGCCTTCTTCGTCACGCACTGCAACGCGCTCAGGTTCGGTGGAATTGACATGATCGACGACCGCAAGCGAGGTTAAAGGGCGACGAACAACTCGTTTTGCATCGCGCAATCCGCTGAATGCCTGAGGGCTGGTGTACTCATTAATCACCTGGCGATCGACGTACAGCAGAATATAATCGTCACCCAACTCACATATTGTGTGCGAGCCAATCAGTTTCTCGTATAACGTGGCAGGCTTCAACATGACGCTAACAGAAACGGTACGGCAGAACTCAGAAGCGATTCAGGTAGCTCTTCGGGTATGTAATGACCGCACGGCAAGCTCTCACCCACCACATCGTTGGCAACGCGGCTCCATTCACTTAATGGGTCGAAGCATTGGCCAACAGCACCAAGCTCGCCCCACAGTATCTGCAAGGGGCAGGTGACTTTGTTTCCGAGCTTTATGTCTTGACGGTGATGCTCCAAATCGATGCCGGCAGCTGCGCGGTAGTCCTCACAAATGCCGGTGGCGGCGCCGGGGTGATTCAGGCAACGCAAGTATTCACTCATCGCCTGTTGGGTAAATGGGGTCATACCCGCACTTCGCGAGCCCATCACGCCAAGCAGATACTGCTCAGGATTAGATTCAATCAGCGCCTCGGGCAGCGGCGCAGGGCGGATTAGAAAAAACCAGTGCCAATACGCCCGCGCAAACGCCTCAGTAGTTTGTTCATACATTGCGAGGGTTGGCGCAATATCCAATAGAGTCATCGCTTGTACCGCCGCCGGAAAATCCAACGCCAGCCGATGCGCTACTCTGGCGCCACGGTCATGAGCAAGCACCAGAAAATGATCAAAGTCCAGGGCACGCATTAACTCGAATTGGTCTTTAGCCATCTCTCGCTTGCAATAGGAGACGGAGGATTCTGAATGGGCGGGTTTCTCACTGTCGCCGTAGCCGCGCAAATCGGCGGCCACGACCGTAAACTGAGTGGCAAGCTGATCTGCTACCTTATGCCAAATAAAATGGGTTTGTGGATGGCCATGCAGCAATAGCAGAGCCGGACCTTGTCCTCCTATGCGACAGTGGATATCGATACCATTCGCACGATAGGTTTTGCTCACATAATCATCGAACATAGCCAAGTTCACTCTTGACGCACAGACCGCACAAGATCACTCGCCGTCATTCTTAAACACAATTCCATCACGCATCACAAAGTGAACTTGGCCAAAGGCCTGCACGTCTTCGCGTGGGTCGGGTAATGCGACAATATCGGCTTTCTTGCCAGGCTCAATTGATCCTACTTCATTCCAGTGCCCCATAAGCATGGCGGCATTCTTGGTGGCAGTGCTTAGCGCCTCGAGTACGGGCATTTCACCTTCAATCATGTAGAGAAACTCTTTCCAGTTGTCACCATGATTGCCAACACCGGAGTCTGTGCCAAAAGCGATTGGTACGCCTGCCGCGTAAGCCTTGCGAAACATGCTGGCGATCTCAGAGCCTACGACGGCGGCCTTAGGGCGCACGATCTCGGGAAGAAAACCGTCGATCTTCGATTTCTCAGCTACAAATTCGCCTGCACTAATCGTCGGCACTAGCCACGTGCCGTTTTTTTTCATCAGGCCCATGATCTCTGGTGTCATGTAGGTACCGTGCTCAATGGAGTCCACGCCACCGACTACGGCACGTCGCATGCCTTCCGCACCATGGGCATGCGCCGCGACCTTGAAACCGTAGTCCCTGGCAGCTGCAACAACCGCTTTTATTTCTTCGACCGTGAATTGAGGGTTGTCGCCACTTCTTGCGACGCTCATCACACCGCCAGTGGCCGTTATCTTGATAGCATCGGCTCCTTCCTTGTAGCGTGCCCTGACCGCTTTATAAATATCATCAACGCCATTGACTACCCCTTGCATAGGACCAGGATCGCCCTGCAACTCTCTACGCTGACCGTTGCTGCGATCACCATGTCCTCCGGTAGTTGCTAATGTCTGGCCTGATGTGTAGATACGTGGCCCGGCAATCCAGTTTTTAGCGATAGCATTGCGAAGTGACTGTGCCAAACCATAGCGCGTACCGAGATCACGCACCGACGTGAACCCCGCCATTAAGATGCGATCAACGAACATCGCTCCGCGCAACGCGAGGTCACCTTCATTCATAGTGAATCTCTCGAGATATCTCGCGGCAGAAGTCTCGTTAATGACATGAACGTGCATGTCGTGCCACCCGGGCGAAACAAACGAGTTGCGTAGGTCTATTACCTGATCCGCTTCCTTGTAACCAGCCTCGACGGCGACGATTGTGTCCCCTTCTACAACAATAGATTGTGCTGTTAGAACCTTCCCGTTCGCTGAATTAAATAGGTATCCGGCATGAATGACAGTCTCTGCCGAGGCATCTAACCATGCCGACAAAGCAATAACCGCTAGTACAATTCGCAACATTCTATTGTCCTTCGATTCGGTTTAACTTAATAGGCAGCACACTCTTGCCCCTGGGAAGCGCGTAGTTTCTCTACAGACATAAGCTTAGAAAACCCAGAGAATCACGCGCAGCCCCAGTGTTAACAGTCTATTTATCTACAAAAAGGTTATAAAGGGCTGATTTGTAGAATGCAACAACACGAAGTGTATTCTGAAAATAAGCCCACCTCTAGGCAGCAAATACAACACCGGCAAAAAGATGCATGGCTGTAAAAGTGACGATGATCGCCAGAATATTCAACAGGAATCCCGCCCTGAGCATGTCGGGCAAATTAAGCTGCTCATAGCTGAATACAATGGCATTTGGAGGAGTCGCCACGGGCATCATAAATGCCATAGACGCAGCAATCGCAGCCGGAATGGTCAGCAATCTAGGGTCTAGCTGAAGACCTATGGCTACAGCACCAAGAATTGGCAAGAAGGTTGCTGTTGATGCCGTATTCGAAGTGATCTCCGTCACGTACACGATACCGGTTATTACGATGAGCATCATCAACCAAGTACTGACTTGTATATCGGCAGCGGCCTGGCCTATCCACTCGGCCAGCCCAGTATTTTGAAACGCGGAAGCCAGTGCCAGACCTCCGCCGAACAGCAGCAATACTCCCCAAGGTAGGTTCTTAGTGTCCTCCCAATCAAGAATAGCGCCCGACTTTGCACCGCCAGCGGGTAAAACAAATAGCGTCGTTGCAGCTATCAGCGCCACGCTTGTATCATTAATGGGTAGCCCAGTAAATTCGACAAGAGGTCGTCGCAATATCCAAGCGGCAGCAGCAGCTAAAAACACTATCGCTACTTTTTTTTCGTTGGGCGTCATCGCGCCTAGTTCGTTCAACTCTGTGCGAATAACAGAGGACACATCGCCGATTCGCAATTGGTCAGACGGAAAAACGATTTTGGTCAGTGTGATCCAGGCCAGTGGCAGCATCACAAAGACGATCGGCATTCCCAGTGTCATCCAAGCAAAAAAGTCGATTTTAATGCCATAGGTGCTGGACAGGAAACTGGCGAGAAATGCGTTGGGCGGTGTCCCTATCAGGGTACCTACCCCGCCAATCGTAGCGCTATAGGCAATCGCAAGCATCAGTGCCACACCAAAATTGCGGACTACTTGATCGTCATCCGTTTTGCGCGCCACAAAATCAATTACAGATAAGGCGACGGCATACATCATAATGGTGGATGCAGTATTGGATATCCACATGGACAGAAATGCAGTGGCAAGCATAAATCCGCCGATTACTCTGCCTGGATTTGTACCTACCAGCGAAACAATCGACAGCGCTATACGACGATGCAAATGCCATTTTTGCATGGCCACCGCCAAAATAAATCCGCCAAGAAACAGAAATATCAATGGATGTGCGTAGTTGCCGGCCACTGGTTTCATCTCACCAATGCCCAGCAGCGGCATAAAGGGGATGGGAAGTAAGGCGGTGACTGGAATAGGTACTGCTTCAGTGAGCCACCAGGTCACCATCCAGGTGGCAAAAGCAACCAGGGTCCATGCTTGCGGATTCATCCCCTCTGGAGCCGGCAGGTTCAGCAACAACATCATCGCCACCGGCCCGGCGGCAAGAGGTAGCCACCTGGCGGCAAAGCTTGAGGGTGTATCGCCGCGCGCCGCTGCGTTTGATTTGGAAGACTTCACCTGTTTTCCTTTTTCTAGTTGCGGTTAACCAAACTATCTACCTGCTTTCGACAATAGTATGGTTTACTTATCGTGAGATAAACACCCAAAGCATCGATATGGAGAACACGAATCGTAGAGCACTACCGAATCCTAAAGATCTCGAAGTGTTTCTGGCTGTTATTCGAAAACAAAGCTTCGCTGATGCCGCAGCCGAACTAGGCCAGTCGCCTGCCTACGTGAGCAAACGCGTGCGAATTCTGGAGACCACGCTAAAAACCCGCCTGTTGCATCGCACCAATCGCAAAATTGTTCTCACTGATGACGGCGAGCTTACGCAGCGCTGGGCCATTCGTATTCTCGCAGACATCGACGACATGGTGGATGATTTGAGCGAAGCACAGTATGTGCCCAGAGGCTTGCTGCATGTTTGCACAACATTTGGTTTTGGGCGCAAAATGGTGGCACCGGCCCTTTCCTTACTGTCCGAGCAGTACCCTGAGCTCGAAGTTCGCATGGAAGTATTCGACCGAGCTGTCGATATTATTCAGGAAGGTTTTGACATTGAGATTCGTGTTGGCGACGACTTACCACAACACCACATATGCAAACTGCTTAAAGAAAACGATCGTATTTTATGCGCTTCTCCCAGCTATATAAAGCAGAATGGAATGCCAAGCAGCATAGAAGACTTACAGAATCATCAATGCCTAGTCCTTAAAGAGCGAAATTCACCGTTTGGCATGTGGTACTTGAGTCACGATGGTCAGGACATAACTGTAACCATTAATGGACCTCTATCGGCGAACAATGGCGAAATTGTGTTGCAATGGGCCAAACAGGGTCGCGGCATTGTGCTGCGTTCTCGTTGGGACGTTGCACCGCTCTTGGCCAACGGGGATATCGTGCAAGTACTTGAAGACTACACGCAAAAAGCAAATATTTGGGCTGTGTATCCAACGCGCTTATCCCATTCTGCGAAGCTTCGGGTATGTGTTGAATTTCTCCAACAGTATCTTAAGGAGCACGGTTGACGGTATCGCCAACTTAACTTCTCGAATCGAGACTCCTTGCGTATTATCGTTTATGTTAGTGAAACCACCCGCCACGATGCAAAGGCCTTGCTCCTCAGAATGCGATAGCTTTTTGCGGATACTAAATGCCTGCCAAGGTTAAACA
>CAYGSL010000079.1:0-14590 GCA_964352475.1 uncultured Pseudomonadales bacterium
AGTAAAGATCAAGACCTTTATACTGGCACCGTTTGACTCACAGTACTTCTTACAAGTACTGATTCACAAGGTTTTCGTACCACTCCTGCTTGCCACTAATAGACTTGGGCTCTGCACTTTCCGCAGCTATATCGCGTAAGGCTTCCAGACTAAGTTCGCCTCGCTCGAAGCGAGCGCCATCGCCACTATCGAAGCTGCTATAACGGGCATTTTTCGCATCGACCAAGCCTGATTTTTCGCGAATGTTGTGAGCCACATCCAGTGCACGTGCGAAGGTGTCCATGCCGCCAATGTGCGCGATAAACATGTCCTCAAGATCAACAGATTCACGCCGAACTTTGGCGTCAAAGTTAAGCCCGCCATTGCCAAGCCCGCCGCCTTCCAGCACTACTAACATGGCGTGCACAGCGTCGTACAAATCGGTGGGGAACTGATCCGTGTCCCATCCGTTTTGCGGGTCTCCGCGGTTTGCATCAATACTGCCAAGCAAGCCAGCGTCGGTGCACATTTGTAATTCGTGAGCAAAGCTGTGGCCCGCGAGCGTTGCATGATTGGCTTCGACGTTCACTTTAAAATCACCCGCCAAGCCAAAGTGACGCAGAAAACCTATGACAGTTTGGGCGTCGAAATCATACTGATGCTTGCACGGCTCCATTGGTTTGGGTTCAATTAAGAACGTGCCTTCGAATCCATTCTTACGTCCGTAGTCTCTGGCCAACTCAAGGAATCTGGCAAAGTGCTCAAGCTCTCGTTTGGAATCAGTGTTTAGCAGGCACGCATACCCTTCACGGCCACCCCAGAACACATAATTCTCCCCGCCGAGTTCTATCGTTGCATCCAGTGCGCTCTTAACCTGCGCAGCCGCATGTGTGAGTACAGAAAAATCGGGGTTGGTTGCGCCACCATTCATGTAACGAGGGTGACCAAACAGATTGGCTGTGCCCCATAGTAGTTTCATGCCGGTGGCTTTTTGCCGCTCGGCCGCCAGGCCCACCAGTTCTTGCAGGTTACGTTCTGACTCTGCAACTGAGTTTCCTTCGGGCGCCAGGTCACGATCATGGAAACAAAAATACGGTACACCCAGCTTGGTGTAAAACTCGAAAGCAGCGTCCAGACGGCAACGAGCTGCGGCCATATCGTCTGCTGCTTCGTCCCACGGAAAAACCTGCGTATCAACGCCGAATGGGTCGCTGCCTTTGGCGCAAAACGTATGCCAGTAGCACACCGCGAAGCGCAGGTGCTCTTCCATTGTTTTATCACCTACAACTTTATTCCGGTCGTACCATTTATAGGCTAGCGGGTTATCTGAGCCGCGGCCCTCAAAGGGAATTTGCCCAATGTCCGAAAAATATTCTCTATCACCGATAAAAACAGGACTCGACATATTAATCACTCTCTAACTTTGACTCTGTGGGGTCGTATAAATTTTTGATCACGTCAACATGTTGCAGATACTGTGCATACAAGTTTTTGTACCTGTCTGCGGCTTCTGCGCAAGGGGCGCGCTGTTGTTCAATGTGCACGCTGGCATCGCACAAGGAAACCAGCGGTTCGTTTCTGCCGCACTCGTGACTGTGCATCCATTGCGCCTGAATAGCGGCACCAAATGCCGCTGCTTCTTGTTCGCTCAATGCTGACACCGACACATCAAATACGTCGGCTACAATTTGTTGCCAAGCCAAACTCTGCGCACCACCACCGGTTAATCGCACTGAGTCGATATCAAATCCATGGCTCTGAAACGCAGTCAATCCAACTTTCAATCCGAAGATGGATGACTCCATCGCCGAGCGCAATAGATTGTTAGCACTGTAGTTGCTCTCGGTAAGACCAAACACACTGGCTTTTGCGGAGGGTAAGTTGGGAGTGCGTTCACCATTGAAAAATGGCAAGGTCATTACCCCGCCCGCACCTACTGGAGTATCAGTAACCCGCTGATCGATCTCGCTCAAAGAAATGCTGTGTGCAGCTCGCGTCACTTCGGTTGAAACCGTGCAATTCATTGTGCAGAGCAAGGGCAGCCAACCACCAGTAGAATCGCAAAACGCGGCAAGGTCGCCGGCTTCATCAACTACTGGCTGATCGGAATACGCAAACAGGGTGCCTGATGTACCCAGACTAATCGTCATGCGACCGGGTGCGATGTTGCCCGTGCCAATCGCAGCCATCATGTTGTCGCCACCACCTGCTGAAACAGGTATACCTGCTGGCAAGCCCAGCGCATTGGCAGCTTCTTCACGCAGGCGGCCTGAGCAATCGTTGGCCCCACTCAATTGAGGCAAGCACTCGCGCAGGTCTCTGTCAGGGTCAAGCGCACGAAGCATTTTTGAATGCCATTGACGCTCGCGAATATCCAGCAAACCGGTACCGGACGCGTCGCCTGCTTCCATGGATTTCTCGCCCGTCAGCCAGAAATTAACATAGTCATGCGGCAACAAAATTGTGTTTAGTTTCTGGTAGCTATCGGGTTTGTGATTCTTAAGCCAGCGAATTTTTGAGGCGGTATACCCGGGCAGAATGGGATTGCCTACTTGCTTCAAGCACTTCTCAGCACCGCCAAAGGCCTCCATGATCTGCTCGCACTCAGCATTGGTACTGGTGTCGCACCATAATTTCACCGGGGCAAGCACAGAGCCGTCATCACCCAACGCCACAAATCCGTGTTGTTGGCCGGATACGCCTATCGCCACTACCGCACTTCGATGCCGCGCATCCATTTTTGAGCAGCAGTCCTGCATCGCTGCCAGCCACCAGTTGGCTATTTGCTCACGACTGCCATCGTCTCGGCTGATCAACTCAAGCTCCGAAGAAGCACGCGCTACAACCCTGTTTTCTTCAGCGTCATAGCAAAGCGCTTTTACGCTCTGCGTACCTACATCGAAACCCAAATAGACGCTCATTAGCCCTTCATCTCTTCCAGTTCCAAGCCACGTGTTTCATACACCATCTTGGCCACAAAAATGGCTGAGATAAGCGCAAACGCAGCATAGATGCCATAAGCGCCAAACAGGCCTATGCTCGTTAGCATGACCGGGAAACTGATCGTAATCAGAAAGTTGGTGCCCCATTGGCTTAAGCCAGCAATGGCAAGACCCGAGCCGCGAAGTTGGTTGGGAAACATCTCACCCAACATCACCCACATTACCGGCCCCCAGGTGCCATTAAATATCATCACATAGGCATTAGCCGCAATCAGCGCCAACAAGCCCATATTATCTGACAATGCCAATTGGCCTTCCACCAAAGTACCGGTGGAGAAACTGTAGGCCACCAGACCCAGAGTTATGGCCATGCCGATTGAACCCCAAAACAACAGTGGTTTTCGTCCTATCTTGTCTACCAGAGCGATGGCGATTAAACAGGCTGCAATACTGACGGCACCGGATATCACGTTGATCAACAAAGCATCCGATTCGGAGAAACCCACTGCCTGCCATAATACTGCGCCGTAATAAAACACCACGTTAATGCCTACCAGCTGCTGAAAAGCCGCTAAACCAATGCCGATCCAGACAATTTTCCGCACCTTGCCCGAGGCGTTATCGATCACGTCCCGTAGCTTCGGCGCGTGATGATCATCCGCCAGAGAATCATATATCTCTTCTACTTTTGCGTCAGCCGTTGATTGGCCATAGAGCTTGGTTAACACCTTGTGTGCCCCGTCTTTGTCGCCCGAAGCAACCAGATATCGAGGGCTCTCGGGTATCAGAAACAATGCAACAAGAAACAAGACCGCAGGCGCCATTTCCACCCAGAACATCCAACGCCATGCTTCATAACCCAGTAAAAATTCTGCAGTGGACGCACCGGCTACCTTCGCTAGAAAATAATTGCTGAGAAACGCAAAGAACAAGCCGCTGATAATGGCAATCTGTTGAATCGTGGTCAGCCTGCCGCGATAGGCAGGTGGCGCAATCTCGCTGATATACGCAGGTGCCATTACACTGGCGGCACCTACCGCTACGCCACCTAGAATGCGGTACACCACAAACTCCGTTGAACTGGTGGATAAACCAGAGCCCCAGGCGCTGATCAGAAAAAACGCGGCCGCTATAATCAACAAGCTGCGCCGGCCATACTTGTCAGCAAGACGGCCAGCAAAAAAAGCCCCAGCCGCGCAACCGAGCAGCATTGAGGCAACGTTAAACCCAGTGCCCGCGCTGTCGGAATTGAACGCCTGTTGCAGGCCATCCACAGTGCCATTTATAACGCCGCTGTCGAAACCGAATAGAAATCCGCCCAGTGTTGCCACACAACTGATTATGATAATAAAACTGTGATTTACCGCGTCGTAGGCATTTGTATTGTTCATGTTGTTCACCTTATAGCATCCTGAAGCCAAGTCAGCAGCCACATTCGAAGCTCACCAGGAATGCGCCTGATAATTTGTACGGTGACGGTGATTACCATCGTGGGAAGGGTATCTATCGAACCATGGCTTGTGCGTTGCAGGTCGTAGTATCCCCACCAATAAAGAGGCTCATGCCCAGGTAGGTGTAGAATTTCCGGTGGCGCAAAGTACTTGTCTCGGGTTGCAAGCCAGCCCTCCAGGAAACTTGTGCTCACCGCGGGCAGACAGCAGCACGACCCGTGCTGTTGATCCGAGAGCCGATCGTCGTTACAAATCAATGTACCAGGGCTGAGGTCGGTTTTGTGCAACCGCAACGTTTAATTGCAGTCAATCATTTACCCCGTGCAATCACCTGATCGCGATACATCCCCGGGAACCTCAGGTCCAAGCTACATCGCGCACAAGGAGTTCGTTGAAGTTAGAAATTCCAGCGCGCAGTTAAGCCATAAGATCGCGGCACGCTGGGTACCGCCTTCGTCTGACCAGCTGCAGTCTCGCCACCCAGTGACAGCAAGTATTCTTCTTCAGTGATGTTCTTGCCCCAGGCCGTCACATTCCAACGACCGTCATTACTTTGCAGCCCTAGGAATAAGTCTAGTGTGTTGAAACTGCCCAACTCTGGCTGATTGCGTTCACTGCCATACCTGTAAAGACTGCGAGCGAACCACTCCAGGCCGGCGTCGCCAATATTTGCCCTATACTCCGGCGTCAGAGTCAAACTCCACCGCGACTCATTGCTAGCTCGACCATCAACAGAGCAAGTAGGCGCATCCACACCCTGTACCTTTCGATTAGGATCGCCCACAGGTAGATTGAATGCAGGATCGAAATCTTCGCCAGGAACGCCGCCCGAGAATTTGCACGGCGCATTATTCCAGTTGTCGATGCTTGTGTCGTTATAGGACACCGAACCACTTAGACTCCAGTGCTCATCAAAAAGGGCAACAAATTCGGCTTCAACACCGATGGATGTCGCCTCGGGTGCATTAGCAGTGATTTGTACGGGTTGCTCACGGCCAGCACTGAAGCCTACTGCATCCGCACCGGCATTACGTAATACCTGAAAGTCTTCGTACTCCTGGTAATACACCGCGGCGTTCAGTTGAAGTCGGGAATCCCACAGCGTCGACTTTACTCCCAACTCGAATGAAAGGCTGGTTTCGTCCTGAAAGGCCACAAATCCGTCATTCAGGAAATCTGGCGTTAGGAAAGGATTAAAGCCACCGGCACGATAGGCCGTATCAGCACTCACGTAATAGTGGATATTATCGTTTGCAAAATAACTTAGCTTCAATGAACCCGATATATTGTCGAAGCTGTCTTTTTCGTCAGTGGCGCCAAAAGGTATCTCGAGACCGATGGCAGGGAGAAAAAGGGTATCAACCTCAACCAGGGATTTTTCGTCCTCGCTATAACGTGCACCAAACGTCAAACCCCACTGATCCGAAATGTGCCAAGTATTGTGGGTAAAAATACCCAAGCTTTCACTTTCTGTAGTGTTCACGATATCAATCAATACGCCACCAAAGTTGTTACTCAGCACACTGTGCGCGGGCGTGTCATCTTCCTGGTAGAAAAGACCAAACATGTAATCCAATTTGCCACCCGGATTCGACGCCAGGCGAAGCTCAAAGGAATCTGTTTTCGTTACACCTGCAATGGTGATGGTCGACTGAGGAATTGCGCTGTCGTCGCGGTCCTCAGACATTTCCCGTTCGTAATCTTGACTGCCCGCGAGAAAGGTCAGCGTGTGATTATCCAGGCTCCAGTTGACTTGGAGGTCAAAGGATTCCACCTTGTCATTGGCGCCACCTAGATGATCATTTTCACTGTTGTAGTTGAAAATGTTATCACCGACCAAAGCGAACGTATTGCCACTATCAAAATCTGCGTAATAGGCGCCGAATTTCACTTCGAGACTATCTGTTGGTTGGTACAACAATTTAAAACGCGCTGCCTGGCGCTCTTTATCCTGAGCATCACTGCCCAATGTTATGTTGTCAACATAACCGTCTGATTCGTTAAACAGCCCCGAGACCCGAATCGCCAATACGTCCTCAATCAAGGGCACGCTGACGGCACCGCGGGTCTCATAAGTGGACCAGCTGCCCACTGTACCTTCTACGTATGCCTCTATCTCATTAGGCTTGGGGTCGGCCGTTACGATATTGATCGCACCCGCCGGTGAATTCTTGCCGTAAAGCGTGCCCTGAGGGCCACGCATAATTTCGATTCTCTCGATATCCAGCATGGTTCCGAATACTGTGCCAGGTTGCGTTTGCACGATACCATCAACAAATACTGCAACCGTTGGATCTCCCTGGGCAGTGGACTGCTTACCGACACCACGCAGAGAAATTTCAGTCTCTGTACCATTGCTTCCATTGATATTGAGGCCAGCGGTGAGTTTAGATAGGTCGGCAAAGTCGAAGGTCGCGGTGTTTTCGAGCGTATCGGCGGTGATAGCGTTCACCGTCAGCGCCAGGTCCTGCACAGATTGACTACGCTTTTGGGCCGTAACGATAACCTCCTCAAGCACCAAATTTGCAGCGTGTACATTGGAAACAGCGGCTAATGTAGCAACGGCCAAAATGGACAGGGGATTCCGGCGCAGACTTAGTTTTTGCACTATCATCGGTGGTTCCTTCAAGAGAGTTGTTATGTTCGCACTCATTGTTCAACACTCTCGAAATAGCTGAAAGTATTTCTTTGGCAGCCACCTGATACTGAATTAACAGGTGATAGGTCAAGATGTGAGCGCTATCGCCATTGCAATTTCTTAGGCACGAAATAGCCTGAAGATTTAGTTAATGGATGTTATTCCTCGGGCAAATTTAGGGACTTACTGGTGGTGTGACTATTGCTCCTAAGTGGATACATCAGGGGCGAACACCTCCATCAATAGTGATACAAGTTCCTGTTGCGTAGCTGGAAGCGTTCGATGCGAAGTATATGGCAGCACCCACCACTTCCTCTGGCTTACCCACGCGCCCCAGCGCAATGGGTTCTTCGATTGCGGAACGGATATGTTCATTACTGAGCATTCCTGCCGACGCATCAGTTCTAAACGTACCGCATACAATGCAGTTTACCCTGACTCCTACCCCAGCGTACTCTTGAGCTGAAGCCACTGTAAGAGCGTTCAACCCAGCTTTAGCCGCGCTGTATACGGTCGTTAAGGGGGACGGCTTATAAGCGGCGAGAGAACTGATATTGACAATGCTACCGCCACCCTTATCAGCCATCTGGGTGGCGACTAAAGCGGTTAGACGAGTTGGGCCTTTGAGATTAATGTCAATGATCTTGTTAAACAATGCCTCGCTGGTTTCAAGCAGTGACGGTGCCATTGGCGACATACCTGCATTATTTATCAATGTGTCTATTCGGCCATAATGGCGCATTACTGATTCTATAACTGACTCAAGTACTTCCCACTGACCTACATGGCACGCCATCGGAAACGCCTCGCCGCCAGCTTGTGTGATCTGCTCGGCAACATTCCTGCACTCGTCTATTTTACGACTCGCGATAACAACCTTTGCACCACGGCGTGCAAATTCAAGGCTCATGGCCTTGCCAAGCCCCCTACTGCCTCCTGTGATCATCACTACTTTGTCTTGCACGTCGAAGATATCAGGCATATTGATTCATTGCGCAAATCGCAGCGCGCGCTCCATTAACTGATCCACCAAGAAACCAAAGAATTCATGGTTAGGGTTTTTGGAGTCACCACTCAGATATTTTGCATAAGAGGCTTCAAGTACGATGCCTAACTTCCAGGCCGCGAACGCTTGATACCACTGGAAAGAGTCTAGATTTCTGGCCGACGCATCCGCGTAGCGTTGAATCAGTATTGCAGCGGGCTGACAATAATCGGCATGCATTCCACCGGGATTGCCAGGCGCAGCCATGGCGATAAGATTACCTTCCTCGGGCCAAAAGATGAGGCACCAAGCTAAATCTATCAGCGGATCACCAACTGTGGTCATTTCAAAGTCAACCAGAGTCAATATTTTGGGTGGAACAGTTTTACTGAACATCACATTGTCAACTTTGTAGTCGCCATGCATGACGGTCAGATCGCCGCATCGAGGCCTGTGCGTTTCAAGCCAATCGGCCACCTGATCAACGCCATTAAGGTCGCGATTGCGATAGCCTTCCAACTGCGTCATCCAGCGATTCACCTGACGCTCCAAGAATCGATCAGGTTTGCCCAGACATTCTATTGCGGTTCCTTTCCAATCAAACGCATGCAACTCGACTAACGAATCAATCAACTCCTCCCCTATGGCTGGCTGTGCACTAGGGTGTGCGATGTATTGATCGGGCAGCATCTGGCGAATTACTTCACCATCAACAAACCGCATAACATAGAATGGTGCGCCCAACACGGCACTGTCTTCGCAGACTGCCAGCAATTTGGGGACGCGCACACGAGAATCGGAAAGCGCAGCGATAATTTGGAACTCTCTGATGACATTATGCGCCGTTTCAGATACTGCAGTTTTAGGAGAGCGGCGGACAACAAAGCGATCGTTCCCGCAGACTATCTTATACATTTCACACGACCCACCACCGCGCATCACTTCGATTGTAGGCACTTTCTGATGGCCGATTTGAGCGGAAAACCATTCGGCAAAAGCCGCTTCATCGAACTCCGATTCAGACATTGCGCGAGTCCAATATTTCTGCGTAACATTGCTGAATCAACAGGATGTTTTTCCAGCATACGGAAAGTACGCTACTCACAATCGCGCACTCTGGCCTGCTATCCAATGCCCAAAATTCTGCGATTTGCTGTGTCATCTGTAGCCGCACCGGCAAAATCATCAAAAGCTTTGTCAGTAGTGCGAATTATATGATGCTCAATAAACGGTGCGCCCTCTTCGGCCCCTTGCTCAGGGTGTTTCAGACAACACTCCCATTCGATGACGGCCCAGCCATCGTAACCATATTGAGCCAGTTTGCTGAAAATGCCAACGAAATCCACTTGACCATCGCCGGTCGAGCGAAAACGACCGGGACGGTCCACCCAACTCTGGTAGCCACCGTAAATACCGCTTCGACCGTTTGGATTAAATTCTGCATCCTTCACATGAAAAGCCTTGATATGTTCATGGTAAATATCAATAAACTGCAAATAATCGAGCTGTTGCAGCACAAAGTGACTGGGATCATAGAGAATTTTGACTCTTGGATGATTTCCCGTCGCTTCCAGAAATCGTTCGAATGTCACGCCGTCGTGAAGGTCTTCACCTGGGTGTATCTCAAAACACACATCAACACCCGCATCGTCAAAGGCATTGAGAATAGGCGTCCAGCGCTTGGCCAATTCGGCAAATCCTGTTTCGACTATTCCCGCAGGTCTTTGTGGCCATGGATAGACCATTTGCCATAACAACGCCCCAGAAAAGGTGGCGTGCGTGGTGAGACCCAAATTCGCACTCGCTTTAGCGGCATCCATCAATTGCTGCACCGCCCACTCCTGCCTAGCAGCTGGGTTACCGTGGACAGAGGGGTCGGCAAAACCATCAAACATAACATCATAGCTAGGGTGCACTGCGATGAGTTGACCCTGTAAATGGGTGGATAGTTCTGTGATTTCCAGCCCGGCTCCCTCAACAATGCCTCTCACCTCGTCGCAATAGGTCGTACTTTCAGCAGCCTGCTTTAGATCAAAAAGGCTGCTCTCCCAACTAGGAACCTGAACGCCTTTATACCCCAGGCCGGCGGCCCATTCGCAGATGTCCGGTAGCGAGTTGAAAGGCGCCTCGGCGCCAGCAAATTGAGCCAGAAAAATTCCAGGGCCTTTCATAATGTCGTCCTCATTAGTTTCTATTCGTTAGTATTGTGGCAGCTTGTGCCATTTTTCAGATGCTGCACTCGATGCAACTGCATGTTCAATGAATGCCATGCCGCGAACGGCTTCCGCTATTCCGGGTAAGTCCGTTGCGGACTCAGCAATTGTCTCACCTCTCAGTCGTGCCTGAACGTGTTCAGCAAAGGCTCTGTACAGATTCGCAAACGCCTCAAGGTAACCCTCTGGATGACCGGCCGGCGTGCGACTGTTAGATTGTGCTGCGCTTGACAAATACGTTCCGCCCATACGCAACATTTCTGTCGGCCGATCCGGCCACTTCAGCCACAAAGAGTTGGGTTCTTGTTGATTCCATTCCAAGCCACCATGTTCGCCATAGACTCTTAGGCGTAAATTATTTTCTTCACCCACAGAGATCTGACTGGACATCAAAACGCCACGAGCGCCATTGTCGAATCGAAGTAAAATTGAGCCGTCATCGTCCAATAACCGACCGTCCACAAACGCTGTTAGATCAGCAGACATCTCAGAAATAACAGTACCGCAAACATATTCGGCAAGATTCGCCGCGTGCACGCCAATGTCGCCCATGCAGCTACTAATTCCTGCACGTGTGGGATCTAGTCGCCAAGCTGCCTGCTTATTGTCGGCATCCTCTTCACGAGCGGACAGCCATCCCTGCGAATATTCGACCACTATCTTTCGAATCTTGCCCAAGTCCCCAGCGGCCACTCGCGCTTTAGCCTCTTTAACCAATGGGTACCCTGTATAGGTATGCGTGAGACCATAAATTAGCCCGGTTTCTTCCACCAGCTCTCTCAGTACGAGCGCCTCAGCCAAACTGAAAGTGGCAGGCTTGTCTGACATCACATGGAAACCATGTTCAAGCGCCAGCTTAGCGACCGGAAAGTGCAAGTGGTTGGGTGTGACCACCGCCACGAAATCCATACGCCGATCGGCTGGTAAGCTGGCTTCAGCCGTCATCATGGCTGCGAAGTCAGGGTAACAACGTGCTTCGGGTAAATAGAGCCCCTGGCCAGAAGCTATGCTGCGATCGGCGTCGCTGCAGAATGCACCGCATACTAATTCGATTTGCCCATCAATATTGGCTGCGATTCGATGCACAGCGCCTATAAAGGCGCCATCGCCACCGCCAACCATTCCCATTCGAATTTTGCGCATGCTGAGACCTGTTGTTACGAACTGCAGTTGGTCACACTATAGAAAATGACTGGCGCTCTGGCTTGGCTATTTATCGCGTCGTATTGATACTGCTTTAACTCGCTATTTTGAATCGCGCAAAAAAGTATCTTTAGCCGTCTACTTTCGAGCTAGCGATGCTGGCCGAGAATAGTAATCTGCGTTTGCCATCTCAGGTACGTCGTGACGTAGAGAAATGGCTTGATTCAGCTGAACACAGAACACTTTCGAATGGAGACGTCAGATGCGCGCCGATAAATTGGGCCTTCCTTCCGCACTGCTGATCGTCTTTTCCTCGTGCATCGCTTCATGTAACGTAGAAGACCCTTCGATCAGTCCTGCGCCGATACATTCAAAAGCACTACCGAAACTACAAGCGAAAGAATTCAGTACTGACAAACACGTCTACTTTGGCGATCTACATATCCACACGTCATTGTCCACAGACGCGTTTGTGTTTGGCGTCAGAGCGCTACCTGAGGACGTCTATGCGTTTGCAAAAGGTGAGGTCATAGAACACGCCATTGGATATCCCATTCAAATAACACGCCCTCTGGATTTTGCTGCTGTTACTGATCATGCTGAGTACTTGGGTCAAGCTCGTTTGGCTGATTTACAAGTACCAAGCACGCAGCGCCCTTTACGGGACTTGCTGCTCAATGGGAATCGACTGGGTATAACCATTGCCTGGGTGCAATCAACCAATTTTATCCGCACTCAAGGTTTTGGATTCGGTGTTAATGAAGTACAGTCAGCGATTAATCGGTCTGCGTGGCAAATGACAATCAACGCGGCCGAAAAGAATAATGACCCAGGAATTTTCACGGCGTTTATTGGGTACGAATGGTCGGGCTTTGTTGAAACCGAATCGGTGCATATTCATCGAAACATTATCTATAGAAGCAATTCAGTCTCTGCTCGACCCTTTAGTTACATCGACAGCCAAAAGCCAGAGGATTTGTGGCAATTCCTGGATCAGGAAAACGCGGCGGGTAGACGCTCATTCGCCATCCCACACAACGCCAATTTAAGCAACGGCAACATGTACGCCTCAACAGACTCGCTGGGACAACCACTTTCTGAAGAGTACGCAGAACGGCGTACTCGCAACGAACCGGTCAGTGAAATTCTTCAGATCAAGGGCGCCTCAGAGACCCACCCCGTATTGTCGACCGAAGACGAGTTTGCAAATTTTGAAATTGCGTCCCTTGGACTGAATGAATCAAGTTCATCGCCAGAGGACTATCGTGGTTCGTACGCACGCGACGCCTTGCGACGAGGCATCGAGTTTTCGCAAAACGAGGGTTTCAACCCCTATAAGTTTGGGGTGATTGGTTCAAGTGACAGTCACAACGCCAGCTCTCCCTCTGAGGAAAGCACCTTCCACGGTAAACTGCCTATCATGGACGGCAGCGCCGGATTACGCCTTGGCTCTGCCACTCTCCTGCCAGGCTCTTTGAATCCGGTGACGCGGTGGGGCAGTGGTGGGCTTGCGGCCGTTTGGGCGCAGGAAAACACGCGCTCGGCACTTTATGATGCCCTGATTCGTAAAGAGTCGTACGCGACATCAGGCCCCCGAATTCGATTGAGGTTTTTTGGCGGTTGGAACTTCCGCCGCGATGATCTTTCACGTTCAAATCTAATATCAATGGCGTATCAGACAGGTGTTGCCATGGGTGGTGAACTCACAGACCGTGTTGGCGAACAACAGCCCACATTTATCGTGCTCGCCAGTAAAGACCCCGAAGGCGCCAACCTCGATCGAATTCAGATCATTAAGGCCTGGGTTGACGAAAGCGGGAACAGTCATGAGAAGGTATTAAATGCCGTCGTATCTGGCGATCGTCGCATAGACCCAACAAGCAACGTGACGGCGAAAGTCGGCAACACGGTCGATGTTGCCAATGCAAACTATACGAATACGATAGGAGCGGAAACGCTGTCTGTCGTTTGGGCGGACCCTGAATTCAATCCGAAGCACGATGCCTTCTACTATGCCCGAGTGGTTGAAATTCCAACACCACGCTGGTCAACGTATGACGCAAAGAAACTGAGTGTTAATGCACCTTCGCCCACCTCTATTCAGGAGCGCGCGATCTCCTCAGCGATCTGGTACTCACCCTAAACTGAAACAGAAGGGCTAGTTTTCGCTCGCGCCTGTTCAGCAATGCCCTGTAACTCCCCAAAGGCAGAAGCAATGCCCTCAGCAAGCACGCTAATATCAGACATGCGCTTTCGGCACCCCATGATAGAGAAATTCAGGTTGTCGACATAGCTCCACACTGTGATATTCAGTCCTATCCCGTCCATCAGGGGTCCGATTGAATAGAGATCCGACACCACATTATCACTCGCCTTCAATGTTTGCTTAGGGCCTGGAACATTTGAAATAACGAGATTACTTGCCGGTGTGTAACTCTCTCTGTCTGCCTTCTTAAGCCTATAACGCCTTCGGCTAATCCAGCTTGCCAGCACTGGGGGAATGTAATGCAACAGCGCACCATAGGTTGATTTTCCCATGGCCTCGAGCTCCGAGCGCCCCTTTACAACACTGGCCCTGCCCGCTTCATATCGCTCAAGCGGGTCACTAATATGAACATGCAGCAGTGTTGTCATTGACGCGACGCGATTTCCAAACTTTCTCGTTGTGTCTCCTCCATCCGTGGACACAGGGATCGATGCGGCAAGAGGTTGATCCGGTAATTCTCCGTGATCCATCAGGTAACGGCGAAGGCCTCCTGCGCACGCTCCCAGTACAACATCATTGATGGAGCCACCCAGTGTGGATTTCACCTCTCGGACCGTTTGTAGCGATAATTTGGCGGTAGCGAAACTGCGCTTTGGCGACAGGGCGTAGTTCCATCGACATCTTGGTAATTGGCCTACAACGCCTCGGAAGGTGGGCAGGTCTTCTGTTTTCGCGTGGCGCTGCAGCTGCCGGGCACTGGAGTAAAGAATTCGAACCACGTCCGGTAAATTCACTAGGTCGTAGCGGAGATGATCGAGTAGAGCATCGAGAAGCAACCGAGAATGGCTGGGAATACTCTCGGTCTCCCACGGCGCTTGAATACTCGAGCCAGTATTCCACGAGTCTGTCATGTAGCGGACCGATGCCATTCCGTCGGCCAGCGTATGGTGGATTTTCTGCACGCAAACGATGCTGCTGTCGGCTGACCCATCAATCAGCCAAATTTCCCAAAGTGGGCGATCACGGTCCAGTG
>CAYGSL010000080.1:0-14348 GCA_964352475.1 uncultured Pseudomonadales bacterium
GCGGCATGTGTGCACTTTCGTTTCCAGGTGCATAACCCATGATGTAGTTATCAAATACTTCCGAGGTCTGCGATTCGCCAGGTTCTGGCAACTCGGTATTCGCACCCATTAACACATGATGAACCGCCTTGGCGTCACCGGGTATTACGGTAGCGGCTATCACCCAGGCGTCACGACCCAAGGGGTTAGGTATTTGCGGGTATTGATATTCCACAATGCCAGTGGCTGGCACCGTAAAAGCCGGCACTTCTATGATTAAATCCGGTTCGCCCAGTGTCCATTTGTTGTCAAGAGGCGGTACGCTTTTCAAAGGGTCGACACCCTCGCCTCTGGGCGCACCTGCTTCCAACCACGCCATCAGAGTGGAATGTTGCTCAGTCGATAAGCCGGCGTCGTGCTGCCATTCACCCACTTCAGGATCAAGGTGCCAAGGCGGCATACGTTTGGTTCTTAACACTTCACGAATCATTGGCGCAAAGCCCTGAATCATTCGATATTCAGACATCGCCCAGGGCGCTATACCACCTTGCACATGGCAGGCAGTGCACTTGTCAATCAGCAACGGCGCGATAGTGTCGCTATAACTTATGTCCTTACCTGAACGCTGGTCAAAATTGATCACGCAACCAGGTCCGTTGTTTTCAGCGAATGCCGGTACATCGCCCGCAATCAGTTGATCGAGCACATCGCGTACATAGCGATTACTCGCTTCGTTTTTCTGACGCTCAAAGTGAACACGATCGTTCAAGGCGCCGCGATAAACGATCTGCCAGTTTTTCGGGTTAATCACCAGCACTTCACCCGTGCGGGTGAGCTTCAGTGAGCGACCAATGTCTTGCGTGGCGTCGTCAAGAACCGAAAAATCCAGACCCCATTCCTCAGCCTCACGCTGGATACTGGTTCTATCGTCTTGCAAGTTACTGTTGATCATCCACACTGGCACGCCCTGCTCGGCGTAATCAACACGTAATGACCGATAGTCTGGCAGTAGCGAGCGGATTATCTGGCAGCCATTGCCGTGCACAATCAAGACGATGGCTGGCGCGTCTTTGTGATAGTGCATCTGCTGCGCTTTACCGTGCTGGTCTAGCAGAACAAAGTCATCTACGCGTTGTGCGCTTGCACCGGCAAACAACGGTAACAAAGAAAAAATGAGCAGAACGCCGCTGCAAAGCGACGCTCTTAGGGAAAGTACAAAGGACATTTTACTACCAGACGAATTGATACATGCTCATTTTAGCATGTTGAAGCTGTGCAACCTGGTCATATTAGGGCTTTCGAAACTTAAGCGTCCAACGGTCAGTATTGCCGCTCACACTTCTGCGACCCACTTCATAAACCAGTTCGTCATCGGCGCGGTAATGCAGCGGTGAGTAGCCTTCAAATACAAAACCGGCAGCTTGTATTTCAAGAATGGCTTCTACCGGGTCAAAGCGACGACGGTTTTCAGAGCTGAACTCTTGCATGTGCCTGCGCGTATGATCAACCAGACCATAAACGCCACCGCGCTTCAAAGCTTTGAATACTGATTCGTTAATAGCGGCCCGCGAATCGGCGTCGAAGTTGTGATAATTGCGAAACGTCAACACCATGTCTACGTTCTTTACGTCCATGTCGGTGTTGTTGGCGAAGTATAAGCGCGCACCTTCCGGCCTGCCCATCTTGGCATCTTCGGCAAGTACTTTGACTTTGTCAAAGCCGTCTAGATCTTTCAACGCTTCAGTAACGCGACCAGTGCCGTAGGCAACATAAAGCTGCCCATTTTCTGCCAGAGTCGGCGCAAGCAAGCGCGTATACCAGCCACCGCCGGGTATCAATTCAATGACCTTCATGTCATCGCTCATGCCAAAGAACTCCAGTGTTTCTATTGGCTTGCGATTTTTGTCACGCGCTGCATCAGCCTCTGGCCGCGACTCGGCTTTCATGGCGGCTTCAAGTTTGGCTTTGGTGGCTGAATGATCGTCTGCTGCTGCATTTGCGGCCAACGACATAGCGAGAACGCTGAAAAGTAAAGCTGAGATGATTGGTCTTACTGCTTGCATACTGTATTCCTCAATATGAATGAATAACAAAGACAGTCAGTCTACCGTAAATCGCGGCAGATACGTAACTCAAACCCATCTCTTGGAAATGCAATGGATCATTTACTGCACGTTCCGCTGCACATACGCGCACCCCCCAACCACGTTGCGCCTTGATCCTTACTGTATACTCAAATAATCAACCTCAGCAGGCAATTCCAGCGTGCCTCAAAAGGGTGAACAAACGTACCAACGCCAATGAAAATTCTATCAAGCGTTTTGCTAATCATTCTGGGTTTAGCCGTACTACTGGTTACGCAACGACACTGGGTTGCCAATCAGCTACTACTGCTGGACACCGGCGGCGAATCCCCACCATTGTTAGCCGCTAGCAAGGAGTCCGCGGCTACCACCTGGTTTGACGACTATTTCACGATTGAGAAGCTAGCGCCCGACACCTACGCGATTGGTGAGCCCAGATACTACCAGGAGAATTTTAATTACCTGTTGGTTGGCGACAATCGCGCAATGCTTTTTGATGCCGGCCCAGGTGTGCGCGATATCATCCCTGTGGTGAAATCAATTACCGATCTACCCATAGTGTTTCTGCCCTCGCATTTTCATTATGACCACGTGGGCAATGGCATACTCTTTGAGCAACGTGCCGTGGTGGATTTACCTTACTTGCGCAGTCGAGCTGAGAATAATGTACTGCAGTTCACAGACATGGAGCACTTGGGCGAAGCTGAAGGTTTCGCAACACCATCATGGACTATCGATTTTTGGTGGCATCCCGGCGAGGCAATTGATTTGGGTGGCCGCTCAGTTGAGATAGTTCACACGCCTGGCCATTCCACAGAATCAATCTCTCTGTGGGACCAGCAGAATGACATCGTGCTAAGCGGGGATTACATGTACCCTGGCCCGCTGTACGCATTTCTTCCCAACTCCAGTTTGGCTGAATATTTCGCCACTGCAAAAATGCTGCTGGCAACCATACCGCAAAGCGCAAAGTACTTCGGCGCGCATCGCTCTGGTGGGCCGGGTGCACCACAATTGCAGTCACAGGACGTTAAAGACTTACTCCAAGCGCTTGAGCTGATCCGGGACCGACATGTTGACGGTGAAGGTTTCTGGCCCAAGGAATATATTGTTAATGAAAGAGTAACTTTGCTAGCTGAACCAAGTTTTCTTCAAGAATGGTAGATTTATGTGCGCGCAATCGATGCGGATAAAACTATTTAGGATTGACTAATTACAATCAGCAGGGTGCGGTGATCAGCACAAGTTTTTCCATAGCAGTCGCGAACTAAAGTTGGCTCAAAGGCAATCTGAATTTGGATGTTCTTACTCTGGGAACATACTCTGGATCCTGTGTATGACTTATTTACAGAGTGATCAGCCCTTACCGTGACTTAGACACAGTAGAGTAATCCGCAGCTCAGTCATTATGATCTAGTGAAAATGCCACTACGGCTATACGACCCCAGATTTACGACGTATAATCGCGCCCCTGCAGCAACACCCAGTTGACAATCTCTTCCGCAAATTCATCTCACAATACTGGAAAAGCATGGCGAGCAAGCTAAGCGTCTACACGGGCCTTCCGGGTACGGGGAAAACAACAGCGCTAATTAACGCAATGAGGGGCCATCAGGAAGCCGGTGGAAAAGTAGCTCTCTTCCTTTCCTCCGAGCATGAAGAGCTCACCAGGCGCAAGAATGTAAAACCCGGCGGTTTAATGGGGTGTCGAACAGTCGGCCTTAACTTTCCAATTGATTTCGTATGTTCGACCGAGGAAGCATCATCCTTACTGGCGTCTATGGGGCAGAATGAACTGGCTGTGTTCGATGAGGCGCACTTTTTCAGACCGGAAATCGTAAATTCCTGGATAACAGCCAGCAACCGAGGAGTCACCGTACTAGTAGGAACACCGTCCTATCAGCAGCTTCGACTTCTCAGAAAAGAAAAAATCAATGATATTATTTTGGAAGTAAAGTGTGAGTGTGGACATGCAACTGCCACTGAAGTTGTGTATAAAGAGAACCTGACCTTCCCGACGCATTTTTGCAAGCCCTGCCACGCTAAATATATGAATACCGAAATAGACCAACTACTAGATGACGTGAAAGAAAGCAAACCTTTCCCTGGGGAGCTTCACACCTATCAGCCATTTTACAGCCTGGACATGTCTGGCTGGCAGCTTGTACGAGGCGACTCAGAAGCAAGGCTGGCTATCATACGCGACGCCGCCACCCGCTGTGCAGCTGTATCCGCCAAGCTCAATGAACCGGTATCACAGCCAACCTTTCTTGATCTTGGCTGCTGCTCAGGTTTTTTTGCAGATGGCATGAACGAATTCGGATTTCGCGCAAGCGGAGTTGATGTTGGTAAGCACTTCATAGATTGGGCGAATCGATTGGCCAAAATACAAGGCAAGCAGATCGATTTTATTCAAGATGATGCTCACCATTACATGGTAAATACCGAAAAGCGATTTGATGTAGCCTCTACTTTCGCTACAGTGCAATGGGTTATGGTCCAAAAAGGATATGAAACCGGCCTGGATTGTTTCAAAGAATTTTTTTCGAAGACTGACCATATCGCAGTGGTTGAAATGGGTTATACGGTTGAGGAAATATACAAGGACAAGATCGATGGAGCGCCTGGTGTCATAGATAAAGACTGGGTTCTCGAGCTAATGAAAGAGCATGGCGATTTTGCGACCATAGAAGTTCATCATGCCGGTGAGAATGGTATTTGGAGAGACGTTTTCGTCGGGTTCAAGGAGGTCCCGACGCCCCGTCCCTTTCGTCGAGCCACTGAAAGCAAAAATGTGGTTCCTACATCGAATGCCGTGGGCTATTCAGATGATGCGTGGATTGCCCCAACCTTTGAAGTCTATCTTAAAGCGAATAAGCGGATTAAGGTAATTTCTCTCGAAGGCTGGCGGCCAGACAACAGTAATGATGAGACAGCTACCATTTCATTTCGTATAAATCGCACAACGTTGGGTAGTACAGACGTTAAACGAGGCGTATTCAAAATCTCGCAAGAAACTGATATAGAAGAGGGAGAGACCTTTTCCCTCACTATTCAGTGTGACAAGTCAGAACTGGTTGACGGGGACGATCGCCAGTTATCGTATCTTCTTCGCGAATTGAGCTTTTCTTAAGCTCAAAGACGCTGGGGGAATCGCTGACTAAGCACGCGGCTTCAAGGTGATGGTATTTTTGACGTGATTGCTGGAACTCCAGCAATCGTCAAGAACTCAAGCCGCCTGATAGGCGCTTAATACAACTTGAGGTTCGCCCTGCTGGCGGACCACACCTTCGTCTATCCAGATTACTCTGCTGCACAAACTCAATAACGTGGGAACCGAATGAGACACTAGTACTACAGTATGATCAGAGCTAATCATGTCAGTCATTGTTTTTGACGACTTCTCTCTAAACTTATTGTCGCCCACCCCCAGAACTTCATCCAATAAAAGTACTTCAGGGGTTAGGAATGTTAGTGTCGCGAATCCCAGCCTTGCTCGCATGCCAGTGGAATAGGATTTCATTGGTTCATAAAAAAATTTGCCGAGCTCGCTATACTCTTCGATGTTCGTCATGTTCGACAGTATTTCTTCCTTGTCGTAGCCTAATAGCATGCCGCTCAGCAGTGCATTATCCTGCCCGCTTAAGTTGTCATCAAAACCTGCTTGCAAAGTAAGAAGCGAAGTCTTGCGCGACCTGTTGTCAATCACCCCAGTATCAGGTTTATAAATTCCAGATAGCACTTTTAAAAGAGTAGATTTTCCAGATCCATTTCTTCCTATGATTCCAACCGTCTCTCCGCGGTAGATATCAAAGGAAACATCTTTAAGTGCTTCATGAAAGCTATGACGAAAAAAAGATCGCTTCTTTCTATATGAAAGACCAATGTTCTTGACTGAAACTATAACATCGCTCATACCCTAGTCCTGCGCAAACCTCGTAATCGTACATTCATTATTTCTATAGAAACGGATCGACAATATCCACAGCACAATCGACACCGCGGCCACTTTCGCAGTATAAAACCAATCTGGCCAGTTGTTACTCAACAAAACATCTCTGTATTGCTGCACCAGTCCTGCCATAGGGTTTGCGTAAAACCATTGCGTATATTCTGGCGCGATGTTATCTATACTGAAGAAAATACCACTGCAAAAAAATACGAATTGCAGAGCCGTTGGAATAACAAAACTAAGATCACGAACAAATACGACGGATGCCGCAAAGATGAAGGCGAGAGGTATCATTAATAATAATTGCACCAGTGCAATTGGAACTATTGCCAGCCAATGAATGCTGGGTTGGTGGCCCGCAACGATCAATACTAACAACAAGACAGCAAAGACGATCGCCTGTTTTACAGTACACTGCACAATAACGACTAACGGAAAGAACAATTTTGGGATAAATATTTGCCCCATCAAAAATCTACCTGTTACGAGGCTATTGGACGCTTGTACCAGAAGCTTGGAAAACCATAGCCACGGCACCAAGCCCGCCAATAAAAAATACACAAAGCCAGGGCCACCTCTTTGCAAAAGTACGTCAAAAACCAGGTAAAAGACCAGCATATGCAATACCGGCTCCATTATCCACCAGAGATAGCTCAAGTAATTGACGGCAGCTTCTGACTTCAGATTAAGTTTCGATTTCTCCCAAACAACTGCTAACAACTGACGTGTATTCATAAAACTTGTAAAAATCTGTTATTAAACCTATCGGCAAACTGCTGCCGCGCTGCGGAGCTTATTTCGGTTGATCGAGAGGTCAAGGAAACTACTTCTCGGTATTCAAACAACAAACTCAGAATCCAAAACTCTTGTGACCGCTTGACTTGAAAAATTCTGCTTGAGCACCGCATAAGACCTCGAAATATAATCACTCTGGAGCTGGGGAGACTGGCAGACACGAATAACTTCGCGGGCGAAATCTCCCGCGTTATCTGCAATACCCATGCATTGCTCACTTGATGGAATTCCCTCAGCTCCAATGGAAGTAGTTACCATGGGAACGCCATTGGCCATAGACTCCAGGATCTTACCCTTTATTCCTGCGCCAAACCGCAAAGGTGCAATACTCATCAATGCCCTATCGTAAAGCTGTTCTAGCTCATCATCAGATAAGTAGCCATGTATATGCACACCTTCGCCAGCCAAGGCGCAAATGCCATCCGGCATGTTCGATCCTACGATGTGAAGCGTCACATCCGCAACTTCGCTTTTTACCAACGGCAATATTTCCGAAACAAACCAATTCACGGCATCAACATTGGGCGGGTGATTGAAGCCGCCAACAAACAGCAACATTGGCTCCTTTTTCAAAAACGGTTTTTCGATCACATCTAATACGTAAAGCGGTATAGCTACCGCATGCACTTCGGAATCTTCGTTCTTGATTTCACTGACCTCTACTTCAGAGGGATACATTACGGTATCCGCCTTTCTGAAAAGCTTCCACTCCCTGTCGTGCCAAACTTTTATTTCACGCTTCAGGTTGTCGTCACCTTCCAATGCATATTGACGCCTTAACCTTAGGTAGTGCAGATCATGGCCAAAGTAAATAACCTTAATGTTCGCATTCAAAGACGCAATGTAGTCAATATACTTCTCCGCAATGTGCGGGCGATGTAAGTAGGCTATATCAATATACTGTGCATTATCGGACAGCCAGGATTTCCAGTTCTGCTGATAATAATTCCCTAGCAGCAGCTCTACCCCTAGCGATTCCAATACCGTTGAATATGGCTCGTGACGATAGAAATTATCACCAATAAATTTCACATTGTAGCCGTTGCCCACCATCAATCGAAGATAGTGATACGTGGAGCGCGAGCCGGCATCCCTATCGAAATGCGGAACATAATGATCTACGACAAGAATAGTGATTTTCCGTAATGAGCGGTCTCGGCTCAGAAAAACAGCTTCTGCGTTCGCGCAGTGCTCTTGCTGAAGCACTGATTGCCATTTTGCTCTGAACTTTACAGCGTTTTCTACTTGGTGTTTTTTTACACCTTGCGCGACGTCTTGGCCATTTGACACACCTTCATAATGAACAACTACTGAGCGCGGCTGATAGTAAACCTTTTTGCCAGTGTTTCTTATAGTGAACGCCAGATCCGTGTCTTCGTAGTATGCCGGCACATATCGCTCGTCAAACATGCCAATGCTCATAAACAGGTGTCTGGGAAACAGAATCGCTGCGCCAGAAACGTAATCTACTTCTTTGAGATAATTGTACTCCGCCTTTTCAGGATCATCCAAACGACCGTAGTTCCACCCAGAAGCATCGTTCCATATAATTCCGCCCGCCTCCTGCAGCCTGCCATCAGGATATACCAACTTTGATCCAACTAATCCCGCATCTTGTCGAGCCCGGAAAACCTCCATTAACTCATCCAGCCAACCTTCAGTAACCCTCGTGTCGTTGTTCAACAAGAAGGCGTACTCGCCTGCTGCAGCCTGTACGGCTTTGTTACACGTCAAAAGGAATCCCATGTTTTCTTCGTTTCGCAGATACGAGATGCCCGAAATCTTGGAAACTACCTGCTCCGTTAGATCACTGGAGCAGTCATCAGCAACTATTATCTCGAACGAAACTTGCGGTAGATTGGCTCTGATTGATTTCAAACAGTTCAGGGTATATTCCAATTGGTTGTAGACTGGAATAATAACGCTGACTTTTGGTTCCGAGTGTTTAATGAAACTCAGTTCGATGTTTTCGTAGTCGTTGCTACCAATAACATCGGCGTTGGTCGGTGTTACTGGTGCAGGCTCATGACTTAGCGTTTCGTTATATCGATCTGTTATCTGGGTCAGCAGATCTTGGCGCTTAAATAGTAGGTTATAGAAGTTTTTGATTCGTTGTACTGAGATCAATTTAACGAATGTAATCGGGCTCGCGATGGCGTTACGAGACAAGCTCAGAACAGCCGCTGCCTTGGGCCTATGCTTAATAGAAGGCAATACAAGGAGAGAGATTATCTTCCTAACTGGCAAAGTGAGTAGTCGACCCAGCCTGAAGGAAACCGAAGACAGCGTATCGCGATGAAGCCTGTCGTATTCTCTCAGCTGTTGGTCACGTATTACTACTTCATCACGAAGTAAATCAACGGTGCTGTCCAATTCCTCAACAAGGCGCCCGAAGCGTGCTATCTCTGCAGAAAGGCGCTCACCTTCTTCCTGCCTTTCCTGCAATTGACTATTCAGCCCAAGAATATGCTCTCGATTTTTCTCAACTTCGTCTGCGCTCTTAATTGCCCAGGCAGTTTTCTCCTGCAATTCATCGGAGAGCTTCAACGCCCAGGCAGTTTTTTCTTCCAGCTCCTTATCTTGTTTGAGTAGCATTGTCCTCGCCGTGTCTATTTCTTCAGACAGATCATTCGCCCAGGCTGACCTCTCGTCAAACTCTTCCTGCAAGGTTTGAATCGAATTGTCCTTCTCTTCCAGCGTTGTTGTCAGAAGTGCATGTTTCTTCTGTAACTGACCCTGCTGTTGTAGCAAAAACTCAAGCCCAAAACTGCTGTTAATCGCAGAGCTATGGATCTGCGCAATTGTTTTAGAATCATCGGACAGACCAGCTTGCTCTGCGCCAAGCAGCAATTTATAGAGTTCGACCACCTCAGAACTAATATCGGGAGAACCTGATAGATCATCAAGATCATAGTTCGAGTGCCGAAGACCACTGTCAACAATTCGACTCCGTTCTATACCGGATACCTGCTTTGCCGGTACGACCTCAGAAAGAAACGCAGCCAATTGATCAAGCTGCTGCTCGGGCTGATCGAGCAAGCTTTCATACGCCACAAAATAACATTCGGACTCAATTGAGCGAAGAGCAGCGAGACAATACATTAGCCACAATTCTGCTCCGGTTTTAATAGGAATGTTATCCCTTTCCAATAGAGAACTGGCGACCTCCAGTGGATTCCGATAGACGAATATATACTTTACATCTACGTCCAGTTTTCTAAAAACAGCATCCCAGAAGGGCACCAGCAGGCAGATACGAGGGTCTTTCAAAGCAAAATTCTTATGAATAGACGTTCTTTGCTTTAGCAACTTAACGGCAGAATCGACATACTCTTGAGGATAACTTAACGGCTTTTGACTATAAAATAAGGCTGGAATGTCCCACGAAGAACCGAATTCGCAAAGCAATGCATCATTGGTGCCTACAATATCAAGGTCTTCAAAAAATCCCTTTGGATTGTCCTCACCCGGAGGCATCAAGGCATCGCCCAGTGAGAAACCCATGCTTTCTATACTACTAGCAACAAGGCTCGTTCCAGATCTATGAGCCCCAAGTACAACTACTACTCTTTTTGACACTCTTAACCTGCTATCTGCTGAATCAAAATAGAACACCTGTTTGGCTCGATGCGTCGTGATCGTGTCGCACTCAAACTAGAATCAGCTTAATTTAGCCAATTTCGCTTTGGCCAACTGAAAAGATTTATTAACTACTGCCACGGTAAATTGCTGCAATACGCAGCATCGCTTCCTGGCAATAAAGTAGTCTCTTCAAGGACTGCAGGCTGGCGAATGTTATACGATTCATACGACACCGGCCAGTGTAAAAAGGTTGGCAGAATGCTTAGCCAAGGAACACAAATGTGGTATGCCCTTGTGATACTAGCTCTCTTCTATAATCAAGCCTTCGCATGAGCGTACCAACATCTAGGAAACATCAAGCGTTTTGCCATAAATACTGGTTTAAGGCGTGCAATTTGGGTCCCGCATCTCGATTGGGGCTAAATAGAAAAACACCGTTCTAAGCGGGGCTATTTGTGCGTATGTGATCGGCCGCTTGACGCTGAAGGATTCTGGCCCAAGGAATATATTGTTAACGACGCGATGGCCTTGTTAGCAGAGCCAAGCATCCCTCTGGACTGGTAGGCCTTCGCTTTTCTTAACTCAACGAGGTATTGAGGCCGCTATCACAAAGAGTACACAGCTACCGGATCACCTAACACATCGTAGTCTGGTTTAACGCCCAATCCAGGTGTGTCGCTGGCGTATAACTTTCCATCTTTCACACTTGCCCCACCTATGCCGGTTGAGCGCGTGTTGTAGTTGTGCAGATCGGTTGAATTCAGCAGATACTCTTCCGGGGTAGACGCCGCAAAATGCGCTACGGCAGCCGTTGTGATCTCGCCGCCCCAGGTATCTTCCGAAACCACCGGAATTCTGTTCTCGATCAGAAAATCTCTCACCCGCCTCGCTTTCGCCAATCCACCCAGGTTGGAAATCTTAAGGCAACATATTTCTGCCCCACGGTCTTGTACAATACGCTGCGCCGCATGCATACCGGTTACGCATTCATCCAGCTTCATAGGTTGTGCTACGTGTGGACGCACCCATTGGCACTCCTCATAGCTGCGACACGGTTGCTCAAATACGTAGTCCAGGTCGCGCGTGGCATTGGCTACGCGTATAGCATTGTCTACGCGCCAGCCCTGGTTGGCGTCCGCCATGGCTTTCTCGCCTTTTTCCAGCAAGGGAACCGTACTGCGAATACGTTCTATATCCTGCTCCCAGTCAGCACCTACTTTTATTTGAAACTGGCGATACCCGGCCGCTCTGTGTTGCTCCAGCTCCGCTTTGGTCTCCTCTACAGACTTTTGTGGTGCTACACGATACATGGGCGCGCCCTCGGTTAACTTACCACCCAGCAACATCCATACAGGCAATTCACAAGACTTGCCTAACAAGTCGTAGCAGGCAGCAATTACCGGCGACTTAGCATAGCCGTGACCCTGCACAACCGCGTCCATCTTTCTGTCCATTGCATCAATGTGCCGCGGATCTTCACCTAACAAATCGGGCGCCATCAATCTTACCGTTGCAGCCACCCCTTCAGAATGAGCCACCATGTAGTTGTTACCACACGGCGTAAATTCACCGCAGCCGGTCAAGCCACAGGCTGTTTCCAAAACAACCACACTGGCCCTGGCAACGGATATGGCATTGCCTGCTCCCCATTTGTAAGTGCCGCCAACGTAAGGCAGATCGGTCTGGTAGACGCTGATTTTAGTTATCTTCATTTTCGGGTGCCTGAGAGCCTTGTCGTTGCAATACTATTCTATGCGCCATGCAATTTTCCCAATCGAAATATGCGTCTTCCAGATGCCTTTCACCGTCAGCTTGAAAGGCCGTACGGCCATGCAATACCCTATGGTTGTGCACCAACAGCAGGTTACCCGTATTTAGCCTGAATTGATGTTGCCACTGGCAGCTGAAAATTCGACGGCTAAGTTCGGTGTAGGCCTTATAAAACTCATCAAGGTGAGGCGTATTTAATGGTAAGGCCTGCATGGTTTGATTTGAGTATCTAAAACACTGTATTTCATTCGCTGAATTCAACGCAATCATCGGGCCGAAAGACTGTGTTTCATGCCTCTGATCAAAGATGCGAAATGGAACGGGCGTGGTGCAGAGCAGTTGGAACCAGTGAGGATGTTCCTCCCGCATTGACTCAGCCACCGCCCAGCCATCCACAATGATGGACTCTCCGCCAGAACACTGATTGCGAATCATGTGTAAGCCTTGCAGACTGGGTGGATAGCTCATACTGGCAAGATCGCTGTGCGGTGGCAGAGCCAGCGAGGTAAGCGCTATGTTGTATCCTTTCGGGTCCAACACCACAGAGTGCAAGCGACCAAACACCACTTCGCGAATAGGCCCCAGTCTATGCTGCAAGGTTTCCATAGCACCCGACTCACTCGGCGAGTTTTTTAGAACCATTGCACCTACAAGCGATAAGGTGGTGATGGCTTCTTCGGCGCAGGAATCTGTTTGCGCAAAGTTCGCGAAATCAAACTCAGGCAACGCTAAATTGTTGCCCCACCCCTGCCAAGCGCTATTGTCTCTGCGCTGCTGTTGAAGCAACCATGGCAGAGTAAACTGGCTTTGGTGGCCATCGTTCCAGGCAAGTGAGAGCGTTTTGTTCTCCACTCTCGCATGCTCAAGCGCCAGCTCCTTACGTAAACTGGCCAAAGCAAAGGTCTTTTCTCCTTGTGATGGTACGAAACATTGCTCGCATTGGCAGTTGTCTCGTAGCCAGGCAAGTGGCAATAGCAATTCTTCATCAGGCAAACTGAGCTTTAGTTGGTATTTACTGTGTTCGAGCATTTCTAATACTCCGTTATTATTCTGAGCTTGGAGAATTCTAACCAAACGGGTTGAATTTCCAAAGAGGCAATTTGGGGGCAGGCCTTACATTTGATACGAGCGTATATACAGCGATGAGACACTTGAGTGAGCGATAGCACCGCACTTGCTACAGCGAACTCCAGTGACGCCGAATAATTGAGGCGTTACGCCGCGACACCGGCAAAGCCTGATCTTCAAACCCCTGCAAGCGAATGTACATCTGACGCTTTTCAGTCCAATGCCGAACAATGTGCTTGATGTTAACAACAGCTGCTCTACTGATGCGAAGAAACTGCGCTTCAGGCAATAGCGAGTGGGTTTGCACCAGGCTTGTATCCGTAATTAGGTTGTTTTGCTTATGCAGCATTTGACCTTCTTTTCTCAAATGAATGCGGCAATATCCTTCGGTGGATTCAAGCCAGACGATGTGCGTTGTCTCTACAAAATCTGACCATGGTGCTGGGCGCCACTGTACTTCTGGCAGAGGGTTTTGAATTCGGTGAAAACTCCTACCAGGTGAATACTGTTAGCCGTGATACCGTTTGGCAGTATCGTGCCGGGCGAGAAGTGTACGAGCTAACGAACCCGGATGGGCAACGCTTTAGAATGCAATCTTTCACAAGAGCGATTGGAACGGATCAACTGTTGGGTGAACTCGCAAGCCTGGGCAGCCACTTAAACCTGCCTGAAGGTTGGTCTTTTGCCACTCGCCGATTAACCGAAGATCTTGAGCTGCCAACAGTAGCGGGCATTGCTGAAGTAATTACTGATGATTTTGGCAATACCTATCAACGGGTGCCGGATGGATTGGAACAGCAACGGAAGACTGAATCGACGCTTCCGCAAAGCGCGCAAACGCAAAATCCAATTTGGAAATGCCGGCAACATCGTGGGTTCCGGCATGCGTCCTATCTCCTAAAACTATTCTTCAGAAAGCCCAACTGCTGTCGGCATAAAGTTCATCACTCACGGGCATTTCTTGCCGGTAGCTTAAGTAGTGCGTTGGGCGTGCAATATTGAGACGTTCTCGTGCCTGCTCCAGCGGCTCGTTAAGCAGCGTTAGATAATTTTCGGCAGCTAACCACTGCGCTTTTTTTCCATTCTTGTACGCTTCCCATATTGCTTTGACATGCATG
>CAYGSL010000081.1:0-14137 GCA_964352475.1 uncultured Pseudomonadales bacterium
CCGTCACCTTCGGCTAGTCTTTTTTACTCACTCGGCCTGCGTTTTTTACCTTCGCGAGCAGACCTATTGATCGAAAAACTCCTACCGTGCCAGGGCCATAATCTAGATGGAATTGCGCAGGGGGCGGTTAAACGAGAAGCTAGGTTACGCACATGAGTCGAACAAGTGCGTGACGAAAACAGAGTCAATACAGCTTATGTCCCATGAACGAGGACTTGAGGCGGATAGCAGGCTTTGCGAAGGTAAAAAACGCAGACCGAGGGAGCAAAATAGACTCGCCTTTGCGAGGCTACTTTTGTGATAGAGGAAACCGCGGAGCGGTCAAGTTGCGTAGCAAAGTCTGCTATCCGTCTCAAGGCCTTAACGGAGTGCGAAGGTGCAAGCACTCACGCCCTCCTATCCGCCAAGAGGCGCTAACGAAGTGCTCAGCTACCAGCACTTACATTCTAAACGCCAGCAAAAATAATCTAAATAGCCGGAATAGTCCGAGACAACACCTCAGGCGCCCGATGCGACATCTCCACCGGCGGCCGCACCCGCTCCCGAGCAATTTCATGCAACCGCAACACCTGATAGTAATGCCGAATATTGTGCACGTAAGTTACCGGCTCGTTGCCACGCGCATACCCGTAGCGAGTGCGGCTGTACCATTTGCGCTGCCTCAGCAGGGGTAAGTGTTCTTTCAAATCTAGCCAGATATGCGGGTCGAAACCCTGCGATTCTGTCAGTTTGCGCGCGTCTTCCAAATGCCCATAGCCAACATTGTAGGCCGCCAGTGCAAACCAGGTGCGATCGGGCTCGCTAACGTCTTCAGGAATTTTGGCCAGCATGTCCTTAAAATAGCCCGCGCCGCCACGCAGACTCTGCTCAAGATTAGCCCGGTCTTCTATATTGACTTGTTCAGCCGTTGCCTGGGTAAGCATCATCATACCCACCACCCCGGTAGGCGATACCGCATTGGGGTTCCAATGGGATTCCTGATAAGAAATTGCTGCCAGCAATTCCCAGGGCATATTAAATTCGGTCGCCACCGAGCGAATCAATTTCTCATAGATAGGCAAGCGACGTTGAACATTGCCGGCAAATTCCAGTGCATCCGCCTGGTTAATGTCTTCGAAGTGGCTGAAGTAGCGTTCTTGCAATTGCTTCAGGCGGCCGGAATTTTGCATTTCCATCAGGAAGCTATCCAGCTCTGTGTATAAGCTTGCTGCGCGCCCATTACCACGCTGCATTGCCCAGGCGATGCGTTGAGAGGAGCCAAGGCGCATGCCCAGGCTCAGTCTGGGGTATATGCCGCGGTGTGCCACGAACTCGTGCTCTCCCAGAATCGCGAAGTCCAGCTGGTCATTGTTCAATTGATCCATCAGGTCGATGGCTTCCAGGTCGAACACAGCCTTCCATTTAATCTCCGGGTGGTCGATTTTCAGATCTTCAAGGAATGAACCAAAGTAGCTGTCGGCCCCAACGGCAATGCGTTTGTTGTACAGGTCTTGCAGCTTACGTGGCTTGCGGTTGCCCAGCTTGTAAATGACGTGTGGCTGGGTTTGGTAATAGGCCGCCGAATAACGCACATCCTCCAGCTTGGCCGGGGTGATTATCAGGCCGGCAGACGCCAGGTCGGCTTTACCGTATTTCAGGCGGCGAAACACATCGTCTCGACCGAATACGCTGACCATATTCAGTTCTACGCCCAGATAATCGGCGAATTCCCTGGCCAGCCGGTATTCGAAACCGTCGTGGCCGATTAAAGCAGGAAAGTAGGTGACTGGTCCGTTACGCGTGGCCACGTTCAATACACCACGCGCCTGAATTTGCTCCAGAGTTGAAGCCTGCTCGCAGCCAAGCGCTGCGATTATGGCGGCGCAGAGCAAATAACGACTCATCAGACTTGAAAAACTCATGCCCTATTGTATGCAAGCCTTTACGCTGCCACCAGCTCGGCCTTAAAATAGCGACCGCTCGTCCCAAGTCAACTACAAACCAGGCTCAGATATGATATTGCGCGGTACGCCTTCACTTTCGGCGTTTCGGAGGGCGAAGCTGTTGCACAAGCTGCAACAAATCCTGCCTTCCATTACAGATGTTTATGCTGAGTATGTTCACTTTGCGGAACTGGATTCTGGCGTAACAGAACTGTCGGCTGAACATCACTCCACGCTGGAGCAATTGCTGCACTACGGCCCCAGCCAGTCTGTTGAAGAGCCGCAAGGTGAGCTGTTTGTGGTGTTGCCGCGGTTCGGCACCATTTCTCCCTGGTCCAGCAAGGCCAGCGATATTGTTCAAAATTGCGGTCTGCACCAGGTCAAGCGCGTGGAACGCGGCGTTGCATACACAGTTTCAGGACCTGCGCTTGATGGAGCGCTGCATCAGCTGATTGGCGCAGAGCTACATGACCGTATGGTGGAGACTCTGGCAACGTCATATGAGGCAGCCATTGGTTTATTTGAACACCACAATCCGACTGAGATGCAGCGTGTTGACGTACTGCGTGGCGGTATTAAGGCCTTGCACGAGGCCAACACCAAGCTTGGCCTGGCTCTAAGCGAGGATGAGTGTGAGTATCTGCTAGAGGCGTTTACTCAATTGCAACGCAATCCCAGCGACGTTGAATTGATGATGTTTGCGCAAGCCAACTCAGAGCATTGCCGGCACAAGATTTTTAACGCCAGCTGGAGCATTGATGGCGAGGAGCAGCCAAACTCGCTGTTTTCAATGATTCGCAATACCTATCACAGCATTGATGGTGACGGCGTACTTAGCGCCTACGCTGATAATGCCTCAGTGATTGAGGGGCTGCCGTCGCAGCGCTTTTACCCCAATGAACAGGGTTGCTATCAAGCGCATCCGCAAACCGCGCATATATTGATGAAAGTGGAGACGCACAATCACCCGACGGCAATTGCACCGCTGCCAGGTGCGGCAACGGGTTCTGGTGGAGAAATTCGTGATGAAGGTGCCGTGGGCCGTGGTTCCAAGCCTAAAGCCGGCTTAACCGGATTCACTGTATCCAATCTGCAGATACCCGGGTTCGAACAAGCCTGGGAGCAGGATTACGGTAAGCCTGACCGAATAGTTTCTGCTCTGGATATTATGTTGGAAGGCCCAATTGGTGGTGCTGCGTTTAACAACGAATTCGGTCGGCCCAACCTCTGTGGTTATTTTCGAACCTTCGAGCAAGCTGCAAGCAGTAGCGATGGTACCGAGCGATGGGGTTACCACAAGCCAATAATGATTGCCGGTGGTTTGGGTAACATCGTAGAAGAGCACATAGACCAGCACGACATTCCAGTGGGCGCAAAACTCATCGTGTTAGGTGGCCCGGCAATGCTGATTGGGCTCGGCGGCGGCGCTGCCTCATCAATTGCCAGTGGCAGCAGCAGTGAAGATTTGGACTTTGCCTCGGTGCAGCGACATAACCCGGAGATAGAGCGTCGGTGTCAGGAAGTGATTGATCGCTGTTGGCAAATGGGTGACGAGAACCCAATTGCATTTATTCATGATGTGGGCGCCGGCGGTCTGTCCAATGCCTTGCCTGAGCTGGTCAAAGACGGTGGGTGTGGTGGGCGCTTTGATTTGCGCGCCATTCCCAGCGACGAACCGGGCATGTCGCCGCTGGAAATCTGGTGCAACGAGAGCCAGGAACGCTATGTATTGGCCGTTAACAACGAAGACCTGGCCGCGTTTGACGCACTGTGCAAACGCGAACGCTGTCCTTATGCGGTGGTGGGCGAAGCAGTAGACGAAAAAATTATTGAGTTGGCCGATAGTCATTTCAGCAACAAACCGGTCGATCTGCCCATGCCGGTTCTGTTTGGCAAACCACCGAAAATGCATCGCAGCTTTGAGCGTCGCACTCTAGCTGCAGCAACGGATGCTTCAGCGTTTGCCGATGTTTCCCTGTCTGATGCAATCGACCGGGTATTACGTTATCCGTCGGTAGCCAGTAAATCGTTTCTGATTACGATTGGTGATCGTTCGGTAACAGGCCTGGTAGCGCGCGATCAGATGGTAGGGCCCTGGCAGGTGCCGGTGGCAGATGCTGCGGTGACTTTAAATGATTACCAGGGCTACTGCGGTGAAGCAATGGCGATGGGTGAGCGAACGCCATTGGCCGTTGCAAATTCTCCTGCATCAGCTCGCATGGCCGTCGGTGAGGCCTTAACAAACATAGCCGCTTGCCATATCGGTAGCATGGGCAAAATCAAACTGTCTGCAAACTGGATGGCGGCGGCTGGAACTGGCAATGAAGACCAAAAGCTATTTGACGCGGTCAGCGCCGTGGGCATGGAATTGTGCCCAGCGTTGGGCATTGCCATACCCGTTGGCAAAGACTCCATGTCTATGCGCACCGCCTGGCAAAGCGAGGCGGGTGAAAACAAAAGCGTTACAGCGCCGCTGAGCCTGATTGTGTCAGCGTTTGCGCCCGTTGAAGACGTGCGTAAATCGCTAACGCCGCAGCTGCACGCTGACGACACTGCCGAGCTACTGTTACTGGACATGGGGCTGGGTGAAACTCGACTGGGCGGTTCGGCGCTCGCGCAGGTGTTTCAAAAAAATGCAGGCGCTGAACCCGACCTGGACAGCAGCGACGCGTTCAAAGCGTTCTTTGCATTGATTCAGGCGGGTATTGAGAGCGGCGATATTCAGGCCTATCACGACCGCTCTGATGGCGGTTTGCTAACCACCGTGGTGGAAATGGCATTTGCCGGGCACTGTGGTGTCAGCCTGCAGCTGGATAATCTCCCCGACGATTCATTGGCAGCATTGTTTGCCGAAGAGTTGGGCGCAGTGGTGCAACTGAATACTGACGCTGCGGCACGTCTACTAGCAGACGCGAAGGAACTGGGCATTGATCAACACGTGCATCGTATAGGTCGCAGTAACGCAACGGACACGATCGAAATCACCCGGGACGGACAGCTCGAATACTCTGAACAGCGTATGGTGCTGCAACAAACATGGGCTGAAACCAGCTTCAGAATGCAGGCGCTGCGAGACAATGCAGATTGCGCGCAGCAAGAGTTTGACGATTTGTTGGCGTTGGATAACCCGGGTTTAAACCCCAGTCTGAGCTTTGAAATCTGTGCCCCCCAGATTATTGGAAACGCCAGACCCAAGCTTGCAGTGCTGCGTGAGCAGGGTGTCAACGGGCAGTACGAAATGGCAGCGGCGTTTACCCGCGCTGGCTTTGAGGCCATTGACGTTCATATGTCGGACCTGCAGGCCGGTCGCTATGAGTTGGCAGAGTTCCAGGGACTTGCGGCTTGCGGCGGTTTTTCTTACGGCGATGTGCTGGGAGCTGGTGAAGGTTGGGCCAAGAGCATTTTGTTTAACGCGATGCTTAGAGATCAGTTTCAGCAGTTTTTTGAGCGTTCTGACAGTTTTTCGCTGGGTGTCTGTAACGGCTGCCAAATGTTATCCAACCTGCACAGTTTGATTCCGGGTGCGTCGAACTGGCCCAGGTTTGTGCGCAATCTGTCTGAGCAATTCGAAGCGCGTTTATCCCTGGTACGAGTAGCCGATTCGCCCAGCGTACTGCTTGCCGGCATGCAGGACTCGCGCCTGCCAGTGGTGGTTTCCCATGGAGAAGGCCACGCCGAAATTAGCGATACCGCGCTGCAGGGCTTATCCAGCGCCGGTGGCGTCAGCCTGCAATTTGCAGATCATAGTGGAGGGGTTGCAGATCGCTACCCGCAGAATCCGAATGGTTCGCCAGCCGGACTCACCGGGGTTACCAGCGAGGATGGCAGGGTAACCATTATGATGCCGCACCCCGAGCGCGTTTTTCGCTCGGTTCAGCATTCCTGGGCACCACCTGAATGGGGTGAAGACAGCCCCTGGATGCAGTTGTTCTACAATGCGCGACGATTTGTTGGCTAAGTTTTGCGCCAGGGCTTGAATTTGTCACTTGGCGACCCATAGAGTCGTATAACGCGCTGGGTTATAATGCGGCGCTTTTTCGCACCCACCCAGATTGGCAACACCCCGCATGCTTAATAAATACCCGCTCTGGAAGTACCTGCTGATTCTGCTGGTCATCGTTTTTGGCGGCATTTATGCTTTGCCCAACCTGTACGCGCCAGATCCGGCGGTACAGATCACCTCAGATGCCAGCGGCACCGCTATGTCAGAAGCTGACCTGAAGCGGGCTACTGCAGCCTTGGCCGACGCCGGTGTGGCGGTTTCTCGCCATGAACTCACAGACGCCAATTTATTGCTCAGGCTGGAACAGTCTGATGATCAACTGGCTGCCCAGGCTGCGCTGCAGCGTGCAATGGGCGACGATTTCGTTGTGGCACTGAATTTGGCACCTACTACACCCGAGTGGCTAATGTCATTGGGTGCGCAACCCATGAAGCTTGGCCTGGATTTGCAAGGTGGTGTGCACTTCCTGATGGAGGTAGACACGCAGGCGGCGATTGAAACCAGGATCAAGACCAACTTTACCGAAATCAAGCGTGCTCTGCGCAAAGCCCGAGTGATCTCGCGCTCGACAATACTGGATGACGGTCGGATAGAGCTCGCTTTTGAAACTGAAGAATTGCGCGGCAAGGCGCGTGATGTGCTCGCCAGTGATTTTGCCTCGCTAACACGAACCAACGCTGAGTTAGACGGCAATTTTATTACCCGTCTGAGTTTGACCGAAGAAGGTCGGCGAGAAATTGAAACCTACGCGGTATCGCAAAACCTGACTACCTTGCGCAATCGAGTGAACGAACTGGGGGTTGCGGAACCGCTGGTGGCGAGGCAGGGAACCAATCGCATCGTTGTGGAATTGCCGGGTGTTCAGGACACCGCCAGAGCAAAGAAGATATTGGGTAAGGCCGCTAACCTGGAGTTTCGTCTGGAAGCCGAGATTGACGCTTCCATGGCCAGCAAGGAGGAGTTTGAGTTTCGAAGCCCACGTGACCGTGGGCGCCGGGCGTATCTTGAGCGCGACATTATTATTACTGGTGAGCGGGTCTCGAATGCGCAGGCAAGCTTCGACGAGAACAGTCAGCCGCAGGTTAACATTTCGCTGGACAGCGTTGGCGGGCAGTTGATGAACCGCACCACATCCAAGGCGATCAAGCGCCGCATGGGTGTGCTGTTTATCGAGCGCAAAACCAACACCATTCGTGACCCAAAAACCGGCGAAGAGATTCGCAAGGAAAGTTACGACGAAAAGAAAATTATCAGCCTCGCTACTATACAAACCGCGCTTCCTCGCCAATTCCGCATTACCGGCTTGGACAATATCCAGGAATCTTCCGAGCTGGCTTTATTACTTCGGGCGGGCGCATTGGCCGCCCCGATTGAATTTGTTGAAGAACGCACGGTAGGGCCTTCGCTTGGCGCGGAGAACATTGCATTAGGTATGAAGTCTGTGCAAATTGGCATGGGGCTGGTGCTGATATTCATGCTTATTTACTACCGGGTATTCGGTATCGCCGCAAACCTGGCTCTGGCATTAAACGTTATTTTACTGATTGCGGTTATGTCGTTACTGTCAGCCACTCTAACTCTGCCCGGTATTGCCGGAATAGTATTGACGGTCGGTATGGCGGTGGACGCAAACGTGCTTATTTTCGCGAGAATACGTGAAGAGCTTAAGAATGGGCTGTCGCCACAGGCGGCAATCAATTCCGGTTATGAACGGGCGTTTGTAACGATTATGGACGCCAATCTAACCACTTTGCTTGTTGCAATAATACTGTATGCGGTTGGCACAGGGTCGGTAAAAGGCTTTGCGGTCACCTTGTCGATCGGTATCTGTACCTCAATGTTTACTGCCATTGTCGGTACGCGAGCGCTGATTAACTTGATCTACGGCGGGCGCCGGGTCAAGTCTCTGTCCATATAGCATAGGAACACTGTCACTCATGAGTGAAGTTAAGATAATTCCTTTCATGTCCTGGCGTAAGCCGGCCATGATGTTGTCATTGATTTTGGTGACCGCGTCAATCTATTCTCTGGCCACACGTGGTATTGCATTTGGTCTGGATTTTACCGGTGGTACACAGGTTGAGGTTGGCTACAGCACTCCCCCTGACCTGGAGCAAATTCGCAGCTCTTTGGACGCCAGCGGTTTCAAAAATGCAGTAGCCGTCCACTTTGGTTCAGAAACAGACATTCTCGTTCGCTTGCAAAACGACGAAACGCTGAAAGACATGAAGCAAGACGAAGTTGGCACGCGCGTGCTGGATTCCCTACGTGCACAAACCGATGCCACCATTGAATTGCGTCGGATAGAATTTGTCGGGCCGCAAGTAGGTGAAGAATTGCGTGAGCAAGGCGGCCTTGCTCTGGTCATTGCATTGCTGATGGTGATGGTTTACATCGCATTTCGCTTTCAATTCAAATTCTCGGTTGGCGCGGTTGCGGCATTGGCTCACGACGTGCTGATTACGCTAGGGTTCTTTTCATTCTTTCGGTGGGATTTCGATCTAACGGTGCTTGCCGCACTGTTAGCCGTGATCGGTTATTCGCTCAACGACACCATCGTTGTATCTGATCGCATCCGGGAAAACTTTCGAATGCTGCGCAAGCAAAGCTCAGAGGCCATTGTGAATATCTCGCTGACCAATACTCTGGGGAGAACACTGGTCACATCGTTAACCACCTTATTGGTGTTAACGACCTTGTTCTTTACCGGTGGTGAGTTGATTAACGGTTTCTCAAAGGCATTGATAATCGGCGTTATCGTGGGTACCTACTCTTCCATCTACGTAGCATCCAATATGTTGCTTGGTCTGAATATAGCCAAGGAAGATTTGATGGTGCCGGAGAAGGAAGGTGAGGCATTTGATGATGGCATGCCATAAAAGGCTGCTAAGAAATTTCCTTGCTGTTGTCGTCTTTGTTTTCAGGCAGAATTTTACGTATTGACGCCCGCACAACATGCGTTGGTTCAGCCTCAATCACGGTCAAACGGTGGCCCTGCCATTCGACGAAGTCACCTTCTTTGGGCAGATTTTCCATTAACTCAGTGATCTGTCCACCAACGCTTTTTGCCTCGTTGTTGGGTTTCCATTCAATCCCCAAATAGTCGCAGATATCGCGTAGCTCTGCACTGGCATTAACTTCAATACTACCATCCAGGCGACGTTTGAGCTTATCTGCATCATTGTCTGACTCGTCATAGATGTTGCCAACCACTTCCTCAATGACATCTTCTAACGTAACAATGCCGTCCACGTTACCGTATTCGTTAACCACGATCGCCATATGGCTGCGTGAATCCTGGAACTTTCGCAGTGCCTTGCTCAGTGTTTTGTGTTCCGTAAACACCAGTGGTTCGCGCACCAGGCTCACCCAGTTAGTTGTATCTGCCGAATCGTCTCGTAGATATAGCAAAAGCTCTTTCGCCAATACTACACCAATCAAATCATCCAATTCATCGCTACGGGAAACCGGCAGACGACTGAAGCCGCTACTGTGCACCACCTCTAATACTTGCTCCAGAGACATATCGCGAGACAAGAACGTGATGCTTTGCCTGGGCAGCATAATATCTCGAACATGCGTTTTGCCAAGTCGCGTTGAGCGTTCAATCATTTTCGCTGTTTGCTCTGCAACAGCGCCTTCCTTGCGGCCAAGAATTGCCAGTAGGCGAATCTCCTCGCTGGATGTTACCGGTTGTTCCTCTTCACTTCGCAGCATTCTGGAAATTCGCTCGCTGACAGCGACCAGGGGGTGTAACACAAGATTTAGAAACTTGATTGAGTAGGCGACCGGCACTGCCAGTTGACGCGAGTAGGCAACGCCCAGAGTTTTAGGGATAATCTCGGAGAGCAGCAACACTGCAATGGTGAAAACCACGCTGAACAACCAGAGTGAATCAGCACCTATGGCGGTCTCGTAGCTTGCCCCTGCAACCGTGGCACCAATGGTGTGGGCGATTGTATTGACGATCAGAATGGACGCAATTGGTGCATCCATATTGTTTTTGAAGCCGCGCAGAATAGTACCGGCGGGCTGGCCTTTACGTGCCAACGCCTCCACATCGGAATTGCGCACCGTAAGCAATACCGACTCCATAATTGAACACAAAAACGAAATGAGCAGCGCCAGTGTTACGGCTGCAATAAAAACCAGCATCAGGGTTCTCCATTAGTTCTCCCTAAGATGAGAGTGTGCCACACGTAAGGAATGCTTTGTTACGAATTTCACTCGCTAGGGGTGTACCAGATAGGCGAACTGTAAGCCCTATCCTGAATCTCAGTGGGTGCTTCTTGGGGAATATCCCAATCATAGAGTTTTCGGTCGTACTCAGTCCATCTAGGTGTTGGAATCTCTATCACTCTGGCGTAATAGAAGGCGCGTTGTGCCGGGTTAAAGTCAGGGTCTTGCCATACCACTTCGAGCTGGGCGTTGCCCACATCATTCGAATAGCTTGGTGACTGCAGATTCACCGTTGACTTAACCGCTGCGGTACTGCCATCGTCTTCCAGGCGGCGATCGTCAGATACAGCCACGTTATAGACTGTCTCGTGCAGTGAGCCGTTGGCGTCATGCCAGCCTTTAACAATTTGTATTCTATCCAGATTGGCGCCAATCGGGTCTTTTGCAGCAATCACCAAAAATGTCGGCGCCTGATCACTCTGCGCCCCAACCAGATCGCCACCCATAGGCACGCCCAGTGAATACGCATTGCGAACCCGGTCGGCGGCTTGAAGGTCTTTGTCTGAGTAATACCAACCCCCAAAAAAGCGCAGTACGATACGAGAGCCGGTGGTTGCATAGACCTCTTTGCGTTTCATAGCATCGAACACGCCTTCTCGAGTATTCTCGGTAGCCCACACGGCCGCATATCCGGCAGCAACTTGTTCCCAGGCCATGATGGGGTCAGGTTCCCCGGGCGTGCCTGGCATAAACGCACCAGATACTCGTTCAAAACCCGGTTCCAGCATTGACGCTTTGCCCCAGAAATTATTTTCTGCACCGGTTGCCAGTGATGTATGCGCATCGGTGCTGCCAATCATGCCGAATTTGAACGGGTTCTTGCCGGTACGAGCCTGTTCACCAAGGCCCAGTTTCAGAGCCGACCGCGCGTACTCGTATTGCAGCATTTCCTTCTTCTTGGGATGGCTTTTGAACGGGTTCAGGTTGCCTTTATCCCAGTTTTCGAAATCCGCGAACTCATCATCTGGCGACAGGTAAGGGTGTGCTTCGCTGTCGCCTTTGATTTGGGTAACTTCAACTATGGGTTCCCAGCGCTGACGCAAGGCGTTATACGTTTCGCTTAATGGATTACCAAACGAATCTTCCAGCGCAAACATGCGCCCGTTACTAACGTTTGGATTATGTGGAATTGCCATAATCCCACCGCCTGTTTTTTCTTCATATTCCGCCATGAAACCCCACAGTTCCTCAGGGGTTTGTGCATCCAATGATGAAAACGGTGGCATGGACGCGGCTTTATCTGCGCCATCTCTATAAACCACTACGCGATGCAAGTTGTCACCCTGAGGGAAGTAAGTCCATTCGTAACCAATCAGCGCCGTGAACTTGCCGGGTTGGTTGTATTGGTCTGCGGTTGCCGAACCCGCTTTCCAGGCATCCAGGGTCACTTCAGGAACGGCCCATTCCTTGTCGCTGTTAGCAAAGGCAATAATCACGTCAGTAAACAGCTTGGTAATGGCCTCGTCACCCTTACCCATTTCGGTTAGTAGTCTTCGCCCACCTTCGCTGTTGCGCAGCGACTTATCGCCCGCTTTCAGTAGGGGCAGCAGACCAAGATATTCGGCATGATCTGAAACCACCAGAAAGTCCAGGGGTCGGCTGAGTCGCACTGGCTGACCATTATTGGCAATCACCTGGTCACCGCGCGCAAATTGATAGGCCTCGGCCGGGCTCAGTTTTTCGTTGCCCGCCGAATTTGCATCAATACTCTGTGAGCTGTGCAGATGAGTGTCACCCCAGAGCAATTGTTGAGGCAGCTCAGCTCCAGTGTAAGGCGAGTAATCCTTGCCACTTTTGGTCTGGCGTTGCTCAACAGCTGTTGCTGCGAATGGGTTGTGTTGATCCTCTTCATCCGCCGTTTGGGCCCAGGCAAGGTTTGGCAGAGTGGCAAAAAAGGTAAATATCGGCGCAATTAACAGGCGATTGCTAGGCATCGGGCGGTGTTCTCCAGCGGATTTCTCTCGATTTTACTACCGCTGGTCTCTGAATCGGCTTAAAAATTGGAAGTGGTTCACATTCCGCACTAGCCTGATTAAAAAATGAGCGATCATTAAGATGGTTCTGGATGAAAGAGGAAGCCAATATGCCAGAAGATTTTTACCCAGGTAGTTTGAAGTCGGGTACAGCCATAGGCGCCACATCAGTGATCGCCGAGGGTGTTTACTTCAAGGGTAATTTGCTGGGCGATAAAAACTTGTCGGTGGAAGGCAAGATAGAGGGCCGGATAGATCTAAGTTCCGCCGATGTCCTTGTTCGTGAAACAGGCATTGTTAAAGCCAACATTGTTGCGGAAAAGGTCAGCATCGAAGGCAAGGTGTACGGCGACGTGACCGGTATGCAGCAAGTCACTGTGGGTAAAAACGGCGCGGTCTACGGCAACATCATATCACCGCGGGTATCCCTGGAAGACGGTTGTTCCTTTCAAGGCAAAATTGATATGGACGCCAAGGCACTCAATGCGGTTGTCGCAACATTGAAAGCCGTCGAAAAGTGCGTAGCGCAGGAAGACAGGCCGGAAGCGCCCATAGAGACTTTAGCTGAGGCCTTAAGCAAGGCGGCGAATGAGTAAACCAGCTGACCCTCTTGAAACGGTTTGCTCGATCTGAACAAGCCACGTTTCGTACATGCCTGGCCAACAGCGGGTGCTAGCCAACATTCGATCTCGCCTAGTCTGTAACACAGACTACTCTGTCACAAGCAGCAGGTAGACAACTGGCAAAAAACTGTGCTTAGCTGCGGTCTCTGAACGCAAAAACCCAGAGCGCTGCCTTGTTTCTTCCGAGCTTCCATAATGACTGATTCCAGTGATCGTTATCGTTTGGGACTCGATAGGGCAACGATGTGGGCCGTAGTGACCACAGGCAATGGGGGCTATGACCGTCTGCATTACCGTGAAGTTCCCAAACCTATTGCTGAGCCTGGAAAAGTGCTTATCCGTGTGACTGCCGCCGGCGTCAATAACACAGAGATTAATACGCGTTTGGGCTGGTATTCAGAAACAGTGAGTGATGGCACTGAGAATTTTTCCGACCACCAGGAAATCAAGGCTGAAAAAAAATCTGACGGCGGCTGGAATGCTGAAACACCGTTCCCGTTTATTCAAGGCACAGATTGCTGCGGCATTGTAGAGGATATCTGCGAAGGGGACGATACAGAGCTGCTTGGCAAACGTGTACTTGTGCGCGCGTGCATGCGAGTCAATGGCTTTGAGTCTATGGAAAATGTGTGGATGGCCTCGGATTTTGACGGCGCGTTTGCACAATACGTAATTGTGCCAATGAGTGAAGTGTTTGCCGTTGAGTGCGATTGGAGCGATGCCGAGTTAGCAACCATACCCTGTGCCTATGCCACTGCGGAAAATATGCTTCACCGCTGTGCAGTATCTGAAAACGACACCGTATTGATTCCCGGCGCATCTGGCGGTGTAGGGTCCGCCGCGTTGCAACTTGCCAAACGACGTGGTGCACGAGTGATCGCCATCTGCGGAGAGACCAAGATACCGGCCGTTTCAGCGCTGGGTGCAGACAAGGTTTTACCCCGTGAAACAGACTTTTTGGCAGAGTTAGGCGAAGAGAGCGTGGACGTGGTGGTGGACAACGTCGCCGGCCCGCAATTTGGGACATGGCTAAAACTACTGCGCCGAGGTGGCAGATATACCTCGTCAGGTGCAATTGCAGGACCGGTGGTAAATCTCGACATGCGCCAGTTTTATTTGAAAGACATTCTAATGGTTGGCTGCACCGCCTGGGACGAACCGGTCTTTCCAAATTTGATCAGCTACATCGAGGCGGGTGAAATCAAGCCTGTCTTGGCGAGCACTTATCCATTGCAAGACATAGCGAAGGCGCAACAAGATTTTCTAAAGAAGCAGCATGTTGGCAACTTTGTGCTGATTCCGCCACCGCTTCATACACCAGAAGGCAATTAGGAATGAGTCGCTATTTTACGAGGCGACGCATGCTTCAAATAAGCG
>CAYGSL010000082.1:0-13543 GCA_964352475.1 uncultured Pseudomonadales bacterium
TGATCTTTGAAGAAGAATATTATCGCGCCAATGCCCCTACGCGCGTGAATCAAAATGGCATCTTTTTGCTGGCACCCACGCTCATGGAGTATGGAACCGACGAGCAGAAAGCGCGTATTTTGCCTAAGATGGCCACCGGCGAAGAAGTGTGGGCACAGGGCTGGTCAGAGCCTAATGCCGGTAGTGATATGGCCGCCATGCGCTCTAAAGCCGAGTTGGTCGATGATCACTTTGTTATTAACGGTCAAAAAACCTGGTCTACACGTGCCGTCTACGCTGACTGGTTATTCGGAATGTTCAGAACCGATCCTGAATCCGAGCGACACAGAGGGCTAACGTTTATTCTTGTTCCTCTGAACGCCGAAGGTATTACCGTACGGCCTATACCGCAGTTAGATGGGCTGCCCGGCTTTGCCGAGATATTTTTCGACAACGTCAAAGTGCATGTCTCAAACCGGCTGGGCGGTGATGGCGAGGGCTGGAAAGTAGCAATGGCAACAGCTGGTTTTGAGCGCGGCTTAATGCTGCGCAGCCCGGCCCGTTTTCAGGAAACAGCCCGTCGATTAGTGGAGCTGTACTTAGAAAATCAGCAATCGGCTGATCAAGACCCTGCGATTCGTGAAGCGGTCTTGCAGGCTTATATGCAAGCCGAAGCTTATGCATTGACCACGTATCAGACCGCTTGCCGCTTGAATCAGGGCGGAAAAATTGGGCCTGAATCAAGTACCAATAAAATTTTCTGGTCCGAGTTGGATCAGGACATGCATGCGACGGCAATGAATATTTTAGGCGCTCGCGCTGAGTTATTGCCGCACGCGCCCGCGGCAGTTGGTGTGGGTCGCTGGTTGGATGGATTCCTGTTTGCGCAGTCCGGTCCTATCTACGCAGGCACTAACGAAATACAACGCAACATCATTGCCGAGCGCATGCTTGGTATGCCGCGTAGTTGAAGGAAAGAGAAAGGTGGGGGAAGGATAAGAGCATGGATTTCACTTTCAGCGAAGATCAAATACTGTTTCGCGACAGTGTTCGAGAGTTTTTGAGCAATGAAGTCACCGCTGATTCGCTGCGTGAGCGTTGGGATATGCCGGGTGGTCGCAACCGGGAGCTATGGGCCGCACTGGCCGAATTAGGGCTGACAGGCATGTTGGTATCAGAAGCCAATGGCGGCCTGGGCATGAACGAAGTCGATTTTGTTCTGCTTGCCGAAGAATGTGGTCGGGCGGCTTTGCCGGAACCCTTGGTCGATACAGTGCTGGTAGCAACCCCCATTTTGCAAGAAGCCGGCGTGGACGATGTACTTGGCGCAATAGCAAGCGGGCAGTCTGCGGTCGCCGTGCAGTCGACGGCAGGCGCATTAGTGGCTGATGCTGAATTTTCGGACTACCTTATCGTGCAGAAAGACAAGGCGGTATACCTGGTAAAGTCTGAGGAGGCGACGCTTGAACTGCAAGAAAGTGTTGATCCAGGCCGCAGCTTATACAGTGTGGCTTGGCAGTCCTCAGGTGCCAGACTGTTGGCCGATGGTGATGAAGGGCTAGCGATGCAGTCCAGATTGTTTAATCGAGGGGCCTTGGGTGCGGCTGCGCAGCTGCTGGGTTTGTCGCAGCGCATGATGGAACTGAGTGTGAACTATACGTCTGAGCGAAACCAGTTTGGCAAGCCGATAGGCTCGTTTCAAGCCGTTAAACATCACATGGCGAATGTGGCCGTTAAAACCGAATTTGCGAAAGCGCCTGTTTATCGAGCCGCCTATTCAGTAGCGCACAATCTCCGTGACGCTGCCCAGCACGTGTCTCACGCTAAGCTGGCCGCAACGGAGGCGGCGACTTTGGCTGCGAAAAGCGGCATTCAGGTTCACGGTGCGATGGGCTACACCTGGGAAGTTGACTTGCAGATGTTTATGAAGCGCGCATGGGCATTGGCTGGTGCGTGGGGTAGTCGGGGTGAGCACAAAGCGCGCGTAGCAAGCGCCGTATTTGGTGCGGAAAGATCATTGGGAGCGGGCCAGACGTTTGCGTCGGCTTCCTGATAACGGAACGGAGAATAGAAAAATGCCAGAAGCTTATATTGTTGATGCAGTGCGAAGTCCCACGGGGCGACGCAAAGGTGGATTAGCGCATGTTCACGCTGCTGACCTTGGTGGCCACGTGATGAAAACCATTGTTGATAGAAACCCAATTCCTGACAACGAGTACGATGATGTGATTTTCGGTGCTGTGGATACTATTGGTCCTCTTGCAGGTGATATTGCCCGCACCGCATGGTTGGCGGCTGGTTTATCGAATGAAGTACCTGGCACAACCATTGATCGACAGTGTGGTAGTTCGCAACAATCAGTTCATTTCGCCGCGCAAGCAGTGATGAGTGGCACCATGGATGTGGTGATAGCGGGTGGTGTCCAGACCATGACGCAGATTCCGATTTCCTCAGCGATGACGGCAGCGATTCCGATGGGTTTTAGCGACCCGTTTTCCGGTTCACAGGGTTGGGTGGTTCGTTACGGTTCAGAGCCGCCAACGCAGTTTAGGTCGGCGCAGATGATTGCGGACAAATGGGAGATTTCTCGCGAAGAGCTTGAAGTATTTTCACTGGAATCGCATACACGTGCATTGAAGGCAATTGAAGAAGGGCGTTTCGATAAAGAGATTGCTCCGCTTGAAGGCGTGGCAATGGATGAAACTCCGCGAAACACCTCCTTGCAGGCCATGGCAGAATTGGATTTCTTATTTGGGTGCGACAAAGTCACCGCGGCAGTGTCTAGCCAGACCTGCGATGGCTCGTCGGCCATGCTAGTGGTATCAGAGGCGGCGCTAAAGCGTTATAACCTGACACCACGTGCGCGAATTCACCACATCAGTGTTCGAGGCGAAGACCCGATCTGGATGTTAACGGCACCGATTCCCGCAACCCAGCACGCGCTGAAGCGCAGCGGAATGAACCTCGCTGACATAGATCTCGTAGAGATCAACGAGGCGTTTGCATCAGTGCCAATGGCATGGTTAAAAGAAACCGGTTACCCACACGAAAAAACCAATGTGAACGGCGGTGCGATTGCTTTGGGCCACCCTTTGGGTGCAACGGGTACCAAACTGATGACTACCTTATTGCATGAGTTGGAGCGAACGGGTGGACGTTACGGCCTGCAAACGATGTGTGAAGGCGGTGGTCAGGCCAACGTGACGATCATTGAGCGACTTTAAGAGGAACAGTGATGAGCAATTTTTGTGAAGGACGGGTAGCGATTGTTACTGGTGCGGGCGGTGGTCTTGGTGCTGCGCACGCCAGAGTGTTTGCTCGCGAAGGTGGGGCGGTTGTTGTGAACGATATCAATGGCGATGCTGCTCAAGCTGTGGTGGATGAAATTACCTCAGCCGGCGGCAAGGCGATTGTGAACACTTCAGACATTACCAATTACGATGACAGCCTCAATGCGGTAAAGGCGGCGTTGGACGCGTTCGGTGATTTGCATGCGGTGGTGAACAATGCGGGAATATGTCGTGACCGGATGTTTGCGTCTATGACGGAAGCGGAGTGGGATTCGGTGATTGCTGTGCACCTGAAAGGCCATTTCTGTATTTCTTCTCACGCTGTACATTACTGGCGTGGGCAGTCCAAGGCGGGCGCAGAAGTAACAGGGCGAATTATCAACACTACGTCTGCCGCAGGGCTGCAAGGGTCGATTGGTCAGTCGAATTACGCGGCGGCAAAAGGTGGTATTGCGGCGCTTACCTTGAATCAGGCGGCGGAACTGGGCCGGTATGGAATTACGGCAAATTCGATCGCTCCGTCAGCGCGTACTGATATGACGACCCAGGTACCTGAGTTTGCCGAGCGTATGGCCGCACCTGAGGGCGGCTTTGATTACTACGCGCCTGAAAATATTTCATCGATAGTGGTTTGGTTGGCCAGTGCTGAGTCGTCGCATGTCAGTGGGCGGGTGTTCGAATGTGAAGGTGGTAAGTTGAATATCTGTGATGGGTGGCGTAGTACGCAGTGGGTTGATAATGAGGGGTATATTGAGCCTTCTGAGTGTGGGGGGGTTGTTGAGAAGTTGTTGGAGATTGAGGTTCCGGCGCAGAAGGTATACGGGACGTAAGTACTTTGATCAGGGCGCATTGACTGGTCTGAGTGGTTTTTATCGACACGCCGTAAACCCATCCATGGGGGCTTGTTGAAAAGGTCCCTCTTTTCAACAGTCGGTAAAAACCACTCAGACCAGTCAATGCTTAGTGCCAAATTGTGGGAACTATGTAAGAAAATTCTATGGAATTTGCGTTAACTGAAGAACAGCTGATGATCCGCGAGTCGGCAGAGGGTTTTCTGGCGGCGAAGTCGGATAGTGCGGCTGTGCGTGAGGCGATGGTGACTGAGTTGGGGTATGACTCGGCTTTGTGGCAAAGCGTGTGCGAGGAGATGTTTTGGCATGCGGTGCACATTCCTGAGGAGTATGGCGGGCTTGGGCTTGGCTACGTTGAAGTGGCGGTTGTTATGGAGCAGATGGGGCGGCGCTTGTTGTGCAGCCCTTACTTTTCGACGGTTTGTCTTGGCGCGAATGCGCTGTTGTTGGCGGGTAGTGACGCACAGAAAGCCAAATGGTGTGCGGAAATCGTTGCAGGGAAAACGGCGACGCTGGCGTTTAGTGGCGGTGGTCGTGATTGGTCTGGGCAAAGTGTTACAGCACAGTTTCAAAGAAGCGGTGATACGTTTGAGCTGAATGGCGAATACCATTATGTGGTCGATGGGCATTCTGCTGAGATTCTGGTGGTTGCAGCACAAGATTTTGAGTCTGGTGACTTGGCCTTGTTTGTGTTGTCGGCAGATACCACCGGTGTGCAACGTCAGTGGTCGCCGACGATGGATCAAACGCGTAAGTTGGCGACCGTATCGCTTGACTCTGTGCAGCTCAGCGTGGAAAACAGGTTGGAAGGTTCTGACCTTGAAGGCATCTTGGATCTGGCGCGAATAGCGCTGGCTGCAGAGCAGTGCGGTGGCGCGCAGGCGATATTGGATCAATCGGTTGCTTATGTTCAAGAGCGTGAGCAATTTGGGCGAACGATTGCCAGCTTTCAGTCCATCAAACACAAGGCGGCAGATATGAGTTTACAAGCCGAAGTGGCGCGATCTGCTGTGTACTATGGAGCGTGCGTTGCACAAGAAGCATTGGCCGGCAGCGACGGTGATACGCTGGTGGCCGCTGAGCTGTCAGAAGCGGCGAGCATGGCGAAAGCGTATTGCTCTGATGCATACTTTTTTAATGCGGGCTGCGGTTTGCAAATGCATGGCGGGGTTGGCTTTACCTGGGAATACGATGTGCATTTGTATTTCAAGCGAGCCAAGTCCAGTGAAAGTTTGCTTGGTGATGGCACATGGAATAGAGAGCGTTTGGCGCAACAGTTGTTGGGCGAGGTGACTGCATCATGAAGCTGTCTTTTAGTGCCGAAGACGAGACGTTCAGAGAAGAAATCGCTGGCTGGTTAGCGGACAATCTTGGTGGTGAATTCGAGCAACTGCGTTACCGGGGTGGGCCAGGTGATGAACACATGTTTGCCGATGAGCGAAAAGTCTGGGAACAAGCCATGGCCAAAGGTCACTGGACGTGTGTTGGCTGGCCAACTGAACATGGCGGGCGCGGTTTAAGTATTGAGCAACAAGTTATTTTTCATGAAGAGTATGCGCGGGCGGGCGGTCCAGGTCGCGTTGGGCATATCGGCGAAGGATTGGCCGGGCCTACCATCATTGCTTATGGTACTGACGTGCAAAAACAAAAATACCTGCCTGGCATTCTTGATGGTACTGAGTTGTGGTGTCAGGGCTACTCTGAGCCGAGCGCTGGTTCGGATTTGGCTAACGTTAAAACCAAGGCTGTTCTGCTTGATGGCAGTTGGCGGCTGAATGGTCAAAAGGTGTGGACGTCGCTCGCGCATGAGTCAGACTGGTGTTTTGTTATTGCGCGAACCGACCCTGATTCAGTCCGTCACAAGGGGCTGGGCTTCTTTCTTGTAAAAATGGATCAGCCCGGCGTCGAAGTTCGTCCCATTGAGCAGCTTACTGGAACGTCCGAGTTTAACGAGGTCTTCTTTGAGGACGCGGTCGCAGAAGATATTCTGGGTGAACCTGGCGAAGGCTGGAAAATTGGTATGGCGCTGCTCGGCTTCGAGCGCGGGGTATCCACGCTTGGGCAGCAGATGTCGTTTCAGAATGAACTGAATGAGATCATAAGCATCGCAAAGAAAAATGGTGCTGCTCAAGATGCCACAATTCGACAGCGCATTGCTGACGCACACATGGGTTTGCGTCTTATGCGTTACAACGCCATGCGTATGCTGTCTGATAACGGTGGCGGCGCTGAAGACTCGGCAGCCTTAGTCTACAAACTTCATTGGGCCAGTTGGCACAGAAATCTGGGTAAGCTCGCAATGGATGTGCTTGGGCCAGATTCAGAGCTGTTAGAAAGCGGCCCGTACAATCTCTCTCGACTGCAATCCATGTATCTGTTCACTCGATCTGACACCATTTACGGTGGTACCAATCAGGTACAGCGAAATATAATCGCTGAGCGCGGGCTGGGTATGCCGAAAGAACACCGTCCAACATAGGAATCACAATGACTCACTCCGCTCCTGAATATGTAAAAGGCCACAACCTGCTGGAAGGGAAAACCGTCTTAATCACGGCCGCCGCTGGCACAGGCATTGGCTTTTCAGCCGCGGTTCGTTGTGCTGAAGAGGGTGCAGCGCAGATCATGATCAGCGATATACATGAGGGGCGATTGGCTAAGGCGCAGGCCGAGATTGCTGAAAAAACAGGTGTAGAGCCGCACGTGCAAATATGCAACGTTACGCAGGAAGAAGACGTACAAACGCTTGTAGACGAGGCGGTAGAGAAAATGGGCCATGTTGATGTGTTAATAAATAACGCGGGGCTGGGCGGTTCGGCCAAACTGGTCGATATGACGGATGATCAGTGGAACGTAGTATTGGACGTTACATTGAACGGTACGTTTAGAATGACCCGGGCGATGCTTAGACACATGCAAGAGCGTGGTAGCGGCGTTATCGTTAACAATGCATCTGTTCTTGGTTGGCGCGCGCAAAAAGAGCAAGCTCATTACGCGGCGGCAAAAGCTGGCGTGATGGCTTTGACCCGATGTGCTGCGATGGAAGCGGCTGATTACGGTGTGCGGGTCAATGCGGTGTCGCCTAGCATTGCGATGCATGCGTTCTTGAATAAAGTAACCTCTGATGATGTACTAGATGAATTAGTATCGCGTGAGGCGTTTGGTCGGGCGGCTGAGGTGTGGGAAGTTGCCAATGTCATGATCTTCCTTGCGAGTGATTACTCTAGTTATATGACTGGGGAGAATGTCTCTGTTAGTTCTCAGAGGGCGTGACACAGCTACCAAGACCGCTGAGAAGCGAGTTGCGAATGCCATATCCAGAACCCGCCGTGAACCCATCCATGGGGGCTCGTTGAAAAGGTCCCTCTTTTCAACGGTTCTGGATATGGCATTCGCAACTCACTCCTCAGCAATGTGCCAACTGCAACAACCATACTTGAATTTATCTATGAGCCTTCGATTCCATTTGCTTCCTCCAGGACCTTCAAAAAGAGGGACCTTTTTGAAGAGCCCCCATGGATGGGTTTAAAGCTGGCCCCAGGAGCGGTTGCGACTGCTTTGGGTCCGGCGTGTCCTGGAGGAAGCAAATGGAATCGAAGGCGGTCTAATCTAGAACTCAAAACTAAAATTTTCCAGGGAGCACCCAATGAGAGAAGCCGTAATAGTATCCACCGCCCGTACAGGCCTAGCAAAATCCTTCCGAGGCTCCTTCAACGATACCGAAGCGCCGGCACTGGGCGGGCATGTTGTTAAGGCCGTTGTTGAGCGCGCTGGTATCGATCCAGCCAGCGTTGAAGATTGTTTGTTCGGTGCGGCAGCCCAGCAAGGTACGCAGGGTTATAACATCGGTCGCTTGTGTGCCATGGCCGGTGGCTTGCCCTCAAGTGCTGCTGGAATGTCGCTTGATCGGCAATGTGGTTCCGGATTGATGAGCATCGCAACCGCTGCCAAAAGTATTATGTGCAACGAATACGATGTGGCGGTTGCCGGCGGTGTTGAATCCATTTCGCTTACTCAAACTAAACACAAGAACGCGCATCGTGCACGATCTGAAACCGTCGTTCAGTTTGATGAAACTGCCTATATGGCCATGATCGAAACGGCTGAAGTGGTTAGTGAGCGGTATAAGGTTTCCAGAGAGTCGCAAGATCAATACTCGCTGCAAAGCCAGCAACGCATAGCGGCTGCACAGGAGAATGGGCTATTTGCTGATGAAATTGTGCCAATGAACGCCACAATGGCCATTGTCGACAGAGAGACAAAAGAAGTTAGCTATAAAGATGTAGTGGTCGATAAGGATGAATGCAATCGTCCCGCAACGTCATTGGAAAGCCTGCAGGGTCTGCAACCGGTATTTAAAGACGGTATGGTTGTGAAAGAGGGTAAGTTCATTACGGCCGGTAACGCCTCTCAGCTATCAGACGGGGCGTCTGCTGTGTTGCTTATGGACTCAAAACACGCAGAAGCGCAGGGTTTGAATCCTTTGGGTGCTTATCGGGGCTTGGCGGTGGCCGGGTGTGATTCCGATGAGATGGGCATTGGCCCTGTCTTTGCAGTGCCCAAACTACTGCAACGTCACGGCCTCACAGCCGACGACATTGGTTTGTGGGAGCTTAATGAGGCGTTCGCCTGTCAGGTTGTGTACTGTCGCGACGAACTCGGTATAGACAATGACAGGCTCAACGTAAACGGCGGCTCTATCGCGATTGGCCACCCTTTTGGCATGACAGGTGCGCGAATGGTGGGTCATGCCTTGTTGGAAGGTAAGCGTCGTGGTGTAAAATACGCGGTAGTCACGATGTGCATCGGCGGTGGTCAGGGTGCTGCGGGCTTGTTTGAGATCTTTTAGGCCACTTATAGACCCATACTTGCTGAGCAAGAAGGAAGGACCAGGCAGTGATTCGCGTTGTATTTAATCAGAAGGGCGGCGTGGGAAAATCCAGTATAGCCACCAATTTGGCTGCCATCGGCGCGAGTCGTGAGGTCAAAACCTTGTTGGTGGATCTGGACCCGCAGTGTAATAGCACTCAGTATCTTCTAGGCGAAGATGTGAGTGTGGTTGAGAAAACCGTACGTGATCTGTTTACCCACAGAGGTAAGGGTGGTCGCGGCAGTTATGATTTTATCACTGAATCTCCATTCGAAAATCTTGATCTGATCGCCGCCGATTCCAGTATTGGTGACTTGCAAGCCAAGCTGGAATCAAAGCACAAGATTCATAAATTGCGTGATGTGCTGCGTGATTTGGAACACGAGTATGAAGTTATTATTGTCGACACCCCGCCGGCGTATAATTTCTTTACTTTGTCAGCACTGATAGCGGCGGACCGCTGCCTGATTCCTTTTGATTGCGATGACTTCTCACGCAGGGCCTTGTATACCTTGTTAGAGAACCTCGCTGAAACACAGGAAGATCATAATGATGATCTTGAGCTTGATGGCATCGTTGTAAATCAGTATCAATCTCGTGCAAGACTGCCCAATGAGATTATTGACGAGCTGATTGAGGAAGAGCTGCCCGTGCTGGAATCGCGCATTTCGCAGTCTGTAAAAATGCGCGAAAGCCATTCGGTGTCAACGCCACTGATATATCTTGCACCCAGTCATAAGCTGACACAGGAACTTGAAAGCCTGTACGAAGAAATCGAAGCGCTGTAAGCCACAATGTGGAAATATGTTGGCGCGCTTATTGGCTTGATGGTGGCCGGGCCATTTGGGGCTTTATTGGGTTTTGGTTTCGGTTGGTTGTTTCAACAGACCAGCCTTAGTCAGCCTGGTGTTATAGGTCCATTTGGCAACCTGGACAACAAACGGCAACAATATTTTCAGTCGACCTTCCGTTTGATGGGCTATGTCGCCAAAGCAGACGGACGCATTAGCGAAGAAGAAGTTCAGTTAGCGGAACAGCTGATGCAGCGTATGGGTCTGCAAGCAGACCATCGTCGTGACGCGATTGCCAAATTTAAAGAAGGGGCAAACAGCGAATTTCAACTAGAGCTAGAGGTTCTGGCATTTACCCGGCAATGCGGCCAACGCAGCACCTTGGCCAATATGTTGCTGGTGACCTTAATCAGCACAGCATTTGCCGACCAACGCATTGATCAGGCGGAACATGCAGCCCTGAGTCAGATTGCCGCGAACCTGGGCTTTTCGCGTCAGCAATTTGAGCAGCTACTGGGTATGGTTGCCGCACAAGCCGGTTTTCAAGACGGCCAAAGTGGCGCGCAAGGAAGTGGTGTGCCCTCACATCAAGATCAATTGGCCAGTGCCTATACCGCACTGGGGGTGGATCCGGCGGTTGATGACAAAACGCTTAAACGAGCTTACAGAAAGCTAATCAGTAAACATCATCCGGATAAGTTGATTGCACAAGGTGTACCGGATGATATGCTGGCAGTTGCTACTGAGAAATCGCAAGCGATCCAGTCGGCTTACGACTTGATCGAAAAACACCGCAAACAACGCCACTGATAATTCAAAAACTACCTATGTATGCAGCCATTGATCTGGGATCAAACAGTTTTCACTTGCTCATCGCGCGTATACACAAACATGGTATAGAAGAATACGATCGCTACAGCAACAAGGTTCAGCTGGCTGAAGGCTTGATAGATTCTGGTCGATTGAGCCAGCTTGCAATGAGCCGCGCTTTTGATTGCCTCCACGAACTGCGTGCTCACATGAGTTGGTATGACCTTTATGATGTTGAAGCGGTTGGTACATTTGCATTGAGAGAGGCTAGAAATTCGGCCGAGTTTGTCGCAAAAGCCGAGGCTGTATTGGGACTGCCCATTACCGTGCTGACCGGTGAGCAGGAAGCTGAACTGATTTATCGAGGCGTTCAGAGTAAAGAAGATTTATCGCAGTCTGCCTTGATCATTGATATTGGTGGCGGCAGTACGGAATTTGCTATTGGTAGTGGCGAGAGCATTGAGCTTTTGTTCAGTGAATCCATGGGCTGCGTGACATTGCGTGATCAGTATTTTCATGAAACGCTGATACGCCGTATCGATTTTCAGCAGGCTGCCGAAGATGTGGCGCAATGGGTGCAGTTGCCAGCGTGTATTCTTGATGAGCATTCGTGGCAAGAGGCCTGGGGAAGCTCTGGTACGCTGAAAGCGATTGCCCGCATATTGAATGGCCTGCACGGGTGCGGCTATTGCATCCACCGCCCGCAGCTGCATTCGCTGTTGGAAGACATGCTTAAACGCAGGCGCTACGCCGATCTGAATTATCCGTTCCTGAATGACGACAGAAAATCATTGATTCTGCCTGGCATCGCAATCATTACTGAATTGATGGATGAGCTACGAATAGAAACGCTGAACGTAAGTCAGGCGTCTTTACGGGAAGGATTGGTTTGGAAAATGGCCAGCGAGGCGCAAGTCGCCGCGCTGGCCTGATCAAGCTAAGGTTAAGCTGTTAACCGAACTGATTCATGGTGTTGTCTTCACCAGAGGCTTTCAAGGCTTGGTCGCCTGAGAAGTACTCTTTGTGATCGTCACCAATGTTTGAACCGGCCATGTCCTGGTGCTTAACGGTGGCAATACCCTGGCGAATTTCTTCGCGTTGTACGCCTTTCACATAAGCCAGCATACCCATGTCGCCGAAGTAACCTTTGGCCAGATTGTCAGTAGACAAAGCGGCCGTGTGATAGGTTGGCAGGGTAATCAAGTGGTGGAAAATACCCGCTTCTCTAGCGGCGTCTGCCTGGAATGTTCGCACTCTTTCATCAGCTGCATCCGCCAGTTCTGTACCGTCGTAATCAACACTCATTAATTGATCGCGTTGATAAGCGGAAACGTCTTTACCCTCAGTTTCCCACAGATCAAAAATTTGCTGTCGGAAGCTCAGCGTCCAGTTGAACGATGGTGAGTTGTTGTACACCAACTTCGCATCCGGAATAATTTCGCGAACGCGATTTACCATCTGTGCTATCTGGCCAACATGAGGTTTTTCTGTCTCGATCCACAAAAGATCAGCGCCATTTTGCAAAGAGGTAACGCAGTCAAGAACAACTCGGTCTTCACCTGAGCCGTCTTTAAACTTGTAAAGTCCATTTGGCAAACGGATTGGTTTAACCAGATTGCCGTCTTGCTTGATGACAACATCGCCTTCTTGCACATCATCGGCACTGTTAACCGGTGCGGTATCCAGGAACGCGTTGTACTTGTGGGCGAGGTCGCCTTGCGATGTAGACACCGGGATTTTTTGCGTTAAGCCAGCGCCCAGAGAGTCGGTGCGCGCAACGATAACGCCGTCATCAACACCCAGCTCCAGGAATGCATAACGGCAGGCATTAATCTTGGAAAGAAAATCTTCGTGAGGAACAGTCACTTTACCGTCCTGGTGACCACACTGTTTGGCATCGGATACCTGGTTTTCAATTTGAATGCAGCAAGCGCCAGCTTCGATCATCTGCTTGGCCAACAAATAAGTTGCTTCCTCGTTACCAAAGCCAGCGTCGATATCAGCAATGATCGGTACTACATGAGTTTCATAATTTTCAATCTTGTTCTCGATGTCCTTGACTTTCACTTCATCGCCAGCTTCTCGGGCAGCATCCAGGTCACGAAACAGGTGGTTCAGTTCCCAGGCATCAGCTTGCTTCAAAAACGTGTACAGCTCTTCAATCAGTGCAGGCACTGAGGTTTTTTCGTGCATGGACTGATCCGGAAGTGGGCCAAACTCTGAACGCAGAGCCGCTACCATCCAGCCTGACAGATACAGGTATCGACTTTTAGTGCTGCCGAAGTGCTTCTTGATAGAGATCAGCTTTTGCTGGCCGATAAACCCATGCCAGCAACCCAATGACTGCGTATAGTTGGCGCTGTCAGCGTCATAGGCTGCCATATCGTCGCGCATAATTTTCGCGGTGTAACGGGCAATATCCAAACCGGAGGTAAACCGGTTTTGAGCGCGCATGCGAGCGGCAGATTCGGGGTTGATCGCATCCCAAGAACCTTTTTGGGCGTCGCGCAGCGCGCGAATAGCGTCTATATCAGATGAGTAACTGGCCATGTTCAGTCCTGCTAATAAAAGAATTTAGGTGCATCTGCCGCAATGAATACACTGAATCATTGAAGCGAGACCAAATTCTAGGGAAGCTGGGCTAATTTAGCTAATTTATATATATCATTTCCGCCATTTCAGCTGTGAATAGCTGACAGGCGGTAGCATTTGGGTCTGGGGTTGCCGTTTTCCTCAAATATTTCGTTCAGAAAGACCTGATGTTTGGTGCCAGGCCACCCAGGTTTCGAGTGATGAAAAGCTGTCTTTGGGCTCGCTTAAATGCTCTTCACCCATGATTAGAATTTCCTGCTGAACCGATGCGACAGTTCTGACCCAAGGCTTTTCTTTCTGCAGGTCAGCTGGTAAATCGTCTATCACTTTCGCTGCAGTTTCCGGATCTGCGAAACCTGT
>CAYGSL010000083.1:0-13518 GCA_964352475.1 uncultured Pseudomonadales bacterium
CATTGCACACTCTTTGCGTGTGCAATGCCCGACCTGACCCCAGGAAACCGCGACCTGACCCCATCCAACCGCAATTCAGAAGGCTGGCGGCGGAAGCCGACGGCATTCTTTTGCTGGCTTGGCCAGCTGACACACACTACTAGTGAGGAATGCTAATGGTCTACTCATACACTGAGAAGAAACGCATCCGAAAAGATTTCAGTAAGTTACCGCAAGCAATGGATCTGCCATTCTTGTTGGCAATACAACTGGATTCGTATCGGCGATTTACCCAGGCAGGTGTGCCGGTAGAAGAAAAGCGCGATTTTGGTTTGCATGGCGCGTTTAAGTCGGTCTTTCCAATTGTCAGCTACTCCGGTAGTGCGGCACTTGAGTACGTAGATTACAAACTCGGTGAACCCGCGTTTGACGTAAAAGAGTGCCAATTACGTGGCGTCACTTATGCGGTGCCATTGCGCGTTAAAGTTCGCCTGATTATTTACGATAAGGAATCAGGCAATAAAGCAATTAAAGACATTAAGGAACAGGAAGTGTACATGGGCGAAATTCCGCTCATGACCGATAATGGTACCTTCGTTATTAATGGTACCGAGCGCGTTATCGTGTCGCAGCTTCACCGTTCACCGGGCGTATTCTTCGACCACGACAAAGGCAAAACTCATTCCTCGGGTAAGTTGCTTTATTCAGCGCGGGTTATTCCTTACCGTGGCTCATGGTTGGATTTCGAATTTGACCCCAAAGACCTTGTGTTTGTCCGCATAGATCGTCGACGCAAATTGCCTGCGACCGTTTTGCTGCGCGCGCTTGAATACACGACGGAAGAAATTCTGGACTTGTTCTTTGAGACCAATTTGTTTTTCCGTGACAAAGAGGGTAACTACTCTCTCGAGCTGGTCGCGCAACGCTTGCGTGGTGAGGCCGCTGCTTTCGACATTCTTGATAAGAGCGGAAACCTTCTTGTTGAACAGGGTCGTCGTATCACGGCGCGCCACATCCAGAAGATGGAAGAAGCCAAACTCAAGATGCTCGAAGTGCCAATCGAATATGTGCTAGGGCGTGCAGTAGCGAAAGACATCGTTAATGAAGAAACGGGTGAAGTGCTGGTTGAATGTAACGCCGAAATAACGCCAGAAATTCTAGAGATTCTGGCTGAGCACAATGTCAAGGAATTGTTGACTTTGTACACCAATGACCTTGATTGTGGCTCATTCGTTTCGGATACCTTACGCAGTGACCCAACGACTAACAAACTCGAAGCGCTGGTAGAAATTTACCGCATGATGCGTCCTGGCGAACCGCCAACCAAAGACGCCGCTGAAAACCTGTTCAACAACCTGTTTTTCGTTCCAGAGCGATACGACCTGTCTGAAGTAGGTCGCATGAAGTTTAATCGTCGCCTTGGGCGCGAAGAAATACTGGGTGAAGGTACGCTCAGCAAAGAAGACATTGTTGATGTAATGCGTACGCTTATCTCCATTCGCAATGGTAAGGGCGTGGTCGATGATATCGATCATTTGGGTAACCGCCGTGTTCGTTCTGTTGGCGAGATGGCTGAAAACCAATTCCGTGTTGGTTTGGTGCGAGTTGAGCGCGCGGTTAAAGAGCGTTTGAGTGTTGCTGAATCTGAAGGCTTGATGCCACAGGATTTGATCAATGCCAAGCCCGTAGCAGCGGCCGTAAAAGAATTTTTTGGTTCCAGCCAGCTGTCGCAGTTTATGGATCAAAACAATCCATTGTCGGAAGTGACTCATAAGCGTCGCGTATCGGCTCTTGGGCCAGGTGGTTTGACGCGAGAGCGAGCGGGCTTCGAAGTTCGTGACGTGCACCCAACCCACTATGGTCGGGTATGCCCAATTGAGACGCCTGAAGGTCCAAATATTGGTTTGATCAACTCTTTGGCTTCCTATGCACGCACTAACGAGTATGGCTTTCTTGAAAGTCCATACCGCAAGGTAGTGAATGGCAAGGTAACCGATGAAATCGAATACCTGTCCGCTATTAATGAAGCGGAATATGTGATTGCGCAGGCATCAGCGTCAATTGATAAGAACGGCAAGTTCACTGAAGACCTGGTTGCGGTTCGTCATCAGAACGAATTTACGGTGATGACACCGGATCGCATTTCCTATATGGATGTGTCGCCAAAGCAGGTTGTATCTGTTGCGGCCTCGCTGATTCCATTCCTGGAGCACGATGACGCCAACCGCGCATTGATGGGGTCGAACATGCAGCGTCAAGCTGTACCTACATTGCGTACTGAAAAGCCGCTGGTAGGTACCGGCATGGAGCGCACGGTTGCGCGCGATTCCGGTGTTTGCGTAGTTGCCAAGCGTGGCGGCAAGATCGAGAGTGTGGATGCCAGCCGTATCGTTGTTCGTGTTAATGAAAACGAAATCGAAGCTGGCGATCCAGGTGTCGATATCTACAATCTGATCAAGTACACGCGTTCTAACCAGAACACCTGTATTAACCAGCGACCTGTGGTCAGCATTGGTAACACGATTAGTCGCGGTGACATTCTGGCTGACGGCCCGTCTATTGATAAAGGCGAGTTGGCGCTGGGTCAGAACATGCGTATTGCGTTCATGCCTTGGAACGGCTTTAACTTCGAAGACTCCATATTGGTGTCTGAGAAGGTGGTTAAAGAAGATCGTTTCACAACCATTCACATACAGGAACTAACCTGTATAGCGCGTGACACCAAGTTAGGGCCAGAAGAAATTTCTGCGGATATTCCTAATGTTAGCGAAGGCGCATTAAGCAAACTTGATGAGTGCGGTATTGTGTATATCGGTGCTGAAGTGAATGCAGGCGACATATTGGTCGGCAAGGTGACACCAAAAGGTGAAACTCAACTTACGCCAGAAGAAAAACTGCTACGCGCCATTTTTGGTGAGAAAGCCTCTGATGTTAAGGACACGTCTCTACGCGTTCCTAGCAGCACCAAAGGCACGGTCATCGACGTTCAGGTATTTACCCGCGATGGTCTTCAGAAAGACCAGCGTGCGCTTGAGATTGAAGAGCAACAGCTTGACGATTTCCGCAAAGACTTGAACGACGAGTACCGCATTGTTGAAGAAGCCTCTTATGCGCGGCTGCGCAGCCTAATGGTTGGAAAAAAGGTGGCATCCGGTACAGGTGATATCAAGAAAGGTGCGGACCTCAGTGATGATGATCTGAATGCTCTTGATAAAGACCAGTGGTTCCGCCTGCGCATGTCCGATGACGGCATCAATAAGCAACTCGAAGACGTTGAGCGCCAGCTTAGCGAATTGAAAGAGTCGCAGAATGATCGTTTTGAAGACAAGAAGCGCAAGCTGCAAAGTGGCGATGACCTGGCACCCGGTGTTCTGAAAGTTGTTAAGGTTTACCTCGCGATCAAGCGTCGTATTCAGCCTGGCGACAAGATGGCCGGCCGTCATGGTAACAAGGGTGTTATCTCAGCGATTATGCCGGTTGAAGACATGCCTTACGACGAAAGTGGTGAGCCAGTTGATATCGTTCTGAACCCGCTGGGTGTACCGTCGCGAATGAACGTTGGTCAGATTCTTGAAACCCACCTTGGCCTCGCGGCAAAAGGCTTGGGCGAAAAGATCAATGAAATGGTTCGCAGCGAGCGCAAGAAAGCCGAGGTGCAGAAATTCCTTGAGGAAGTGTACAACGACGGCGCTGGTCGACTAGAAGACATCAAATCCTTAACCGATGAAGAGTTTGATGAGTTGACCGACAACCTGCGTGGTGGTGTGCCAATGGCAACAGCCGTGTTTGACGGTGCCGCGGAAACTGAAATCAAGAAGTTATTAACACTCGCAGGTAAGCCTGAAAGTGGCCAGATGCATTTGTACGACGGCCGCACCGGCGACCAGTTTGATCGACCGGTAACCGTTGGTTACATGTACATGCTTAAGTTGAACCACCTGGTGGACGACAAAATGCATGCGCGTTCAACTGGCTCTTACAGCCTGGTTACCCAGCAGCCGCTGGGTGGTAAGGCGCAGTTCGGTGGTCAGCGATTTGGTGAGATGGAGGTCTGGGCGCTGGAAGCTTATGGTGCCGCTTACACCTTGCAGGAAATGCTGACGGTCAAGTCGGATGACGTTAATGGCCGAACCAAGATGTACAAGAATATCGTTGATGGTGACCACAAGATGGAAGCCGGCATGCCGGAATCCTTCAATGTGTTGGTCAAGGAAATACGATCGCTTGGCATCGATATGGAGCTGGATACCGACTAAGACTGTTGTGTTTGAACAAACCAACAGCAAGCTACAACGCAAACGCGTAACCGCAGGAGAAAGAACTTGAAAGACTTACTTAATATACTGAAGTCTCAAGGGCAGGAAGAAGAGTTTGACTTGATTCGCATCGGGTTGGCCTCTCCGGAAACCATTCGTTCATGGTCTTATGGCGAAGTCAAAAAGCCAGAGACAATCAACTATCGAACGTTTAAACCAGAACGTGATGGATTGTTCTGCGCGAAGATTTTTGGGCCTGTCAAAGACTATGAGTGTCTGTGCGGCAAGTACAAGCGTCTCAAGCATCGTGGTGTGATCTGCGAGAAGTGTGGCGTTGAAGTTGCGCTGACCAAAGTTCGTCGCGAGCGCATGGGTCACATTGAGCTGGCCAGCCCGGTTGCACACATCTGGTTCCTGAAATCATTGCCTTCGCGTATTGGTCTTCTGCTGGACATGACCTTGCGTGATATCGAACGCATTTTGTATTTCGAATCTTACGTGGTGATTGATCCAGGTCTGACGTCTCTCGAGCGTGGTCAACTGCTGAATGACGAGCAGTTCTTCGATTCCATGGAAGAATTCGGTGACGATTTCAGCGCGAAAATGGGTGCTGAAGCGATTCAGGATTTGATGGAAGACATCGATCTTGAGAAAGAAGTTCAGCGTCTGCGTGAAGAAATTCCCGAGACTAATAGCGAAACAAAAATCAAGAAGTTGTCCAAGCGTTTAAAGCTGCTTGAGGCATTCCGTGACTCTGGTAACCGTCCTGAGTGGATGGTAATGACTGCGTTGCCAGTTCTGCCGCCGGATCTGCGCCCACTGGTACCGCTGGATGGTGGTCGATTCGCGACTTCGGATTTGAACGATCTGTATCGTCGCGTTATCAACAGAAACAATCGTCTGAAGCGTCTGCTTGAACTCAGCGCGCCGGATATTATCGTGCGCAACGAAAAGCGTATGCTGCAAGAAGCGGTAGATGCTTTGCTGGACAACGGTAGACGCGGTCGCGCGATCACCGGCTCCAATAAGCGTCCACTGAAATCGCTTGCTGACATGATCAAGGGTAAGCAAGGTCGCTTCCGTCAGAACCTGTTGGGTAAGCGTGTCGATTACTCTGGCCGTTCCGTAATTGTTGTTGGTCCTACGCTGAGGCTGCATCAGTGTGGTCTGCCCAAAAAAATGGCGTTGGAATTGTTCAAGCCATTCGTATTCGGCAAGCTTGAAGCAAAAGGTTGGGCAACCACCATTAAAGCCGCCAAGAAAATGGTTGAGCGTGAGCCACCGGAAGTTTGGGATGTATTGGCTGAGGTGATTCGCGAACATCCAGTACTTCTGAACCGTGCACCTACGTTGCACCGTCTGGGCATTCAAGCGTTTGAGCCTGTGTTGATTGAAGGTAAGGCGATTCAGCTGCACCCGTTGGTGTGTGCCGCGTACAACGCCGACTTCGACGGCGACCAAATGGCTGTACACGTACCGTTAACCATTGAGGCGCAGCTGGAAGCGCGTGCCTTGATGATGTCAACTAACAACATCCTGTCGCCTGCAAACGGCGAGCCGATCATCGTTCCGTCGCAGGACGTGGTGTTGGGTTTGTACTACATGACTCGCGACCGCATTAATGCAAAAGGCGAAGGCATGAGCTTCGCAGACATTGAAGAAGTGGATCGTGCTTATTCAGCCGGCCACGTTCATTTGCATGCGCGCGTTAAAGTGAGAATTGAAGACGCTATTGGCGGTCGACGCCTGGAAGACACCACAGTGGGCCGTGCCTTGTTGTGGCGCATTGTACCGGATGAACTGCCGTTCGATCTGGTTAACAAGGCCATGTCGAAGAAAGCAATTTCAAACCTGATTAACCAGTGTTACCGCCAGGTAGGCCTGAAAGCGACGGTTATTTTTGCTGACAAATTGATGTACACGGGTTACGACTATTCAACGCGTTCCGGTGCGTCGATTGGTGTAAATGACTTCGTTATTCCCGACAGCAAAGTGGACATCATTTCCAAAGCAGAAGGTGAAGTTAAAGAAATTGAAACCCAGTATGCTTCCGGTCTGGTAACTCAGGGCGAAAAATACAACAAGGTTATTGATATCTGGTCGCGCGCTAACGATCAAGTCGCCAAGGCTATGATGGAAGGTATCGCCAGCGAGACCGTAAAGAACAAAGACGGTGACGACGAGAAACAAGACTCGTTCAACTCCGTGTTTATGTACGCCGACTCAGGCGCCAGGGGTTCCCCAGCGCAGATTCGCCAGCTCGCTGGTATGCGTGGTTTGATGGCCAAGCCGGATGGCTCGATTATTGAAACGCCGATTACGGCAAACTTCCGTGAAGGCTTGTCTGTTCTGCAGTACTTTATTTCAACTCACGGCGCTCGTAAGGGTTTGGCTGATACTGCGTTGAAAACGGCAAACTCGGGTTACCTGACCAGACGCCTGGTGGATGTTGCTCAGGATCTCGTTATTACCGAGACTGATTGTGGCACCGAAGAAGGCCTGGTGATGACACCAGTGATTGAAGGTGGTGACATCATCGAAAGACTTGGCGAGCGCGTGTTGGGACGAACCGTTGCCAGGGACGTATTGGATGCCGACAACGAAGTGTTGATTACCGCGGGCACAATGCTGGATGAAGAGTGGGTTGATCGACTGGACAGCATGGCTGTAGATGAAATCATTGTTCGTTCTGCCATCACTTGTGAAACACGATACGGTATTTGCAGTAGCTGTTACGGTCGTGATTTGGCGCGTGGACACGTGGCAAACATAGGTGAAGCGGTTGGTGTCGTGGCAGCTCAGTCGATTGGAGAGCCTGGTACACAGCTGACCATGCGTACCTTCCACATTGGTGGTGCAGCTTCGCGATCTACAGCTGTCGACAGCGTGCAAGTTAAGCAAGATGGTTCGGTGCGTTTGCACAACGTGAAAACCGTTGAAAAACCTGATGGCAAACTGGTTGCTGTGTCTCGCTCAGGAGAACTGTCGATTGTTGACCCTGCCGGTCGTGAGCGTGAGCGATATAAGCTACCTTATGGTGCTGTGATTCATGCCGGTGATCAGGCGCCTGTAGAAGGTGGCCAGATTGTTGCTAACTGGGATCCGCACACTCACCCTATCATTACTGAAGTGGCTGGTAATGTGCGCTTCGAAGGTATGGAGGAAGGGATTACCATACGCCGGCAAACAGACGAGTTGACGGGTTTGAGCAGCATTTCTGTGATCGATCCAAGCGAGCGACCGGCGGCTGGAAAAGATATCCGCCCGGCGGTTGCCCTGGTGGATGATGACGGGGAACTGCTGAACCTGGCAGGTACCAATGTGCCCGCACATTACTTCCTTCCTGCCAACGCAATACTCAGCCTGACTGACGGTGCCACCGTAGTGGCCGGCGATGTTATCGCCAGAATCCCTCAGGAAGGTTCGAAAACTCGTGACATCACCGGTGGTCTGCCACGGGTTGCTGATTTGTTCGAAGCACGTAAACCAAAAGAGCCTGCGATTCTTGCGGAAATTTCCGGCACCGTTAGCTTTGGTAAAGAAACCAAAGGCAAGCGGCGACTGGTTATCACACCAGCCGATGGTGTAAATCCAATCGACGGCAGTGATCACTACGAAGTGCTGATACCGAAATGGCGTACCCTGACAGTGTTCGAGGGTGAGAACGTTGATAAGGGTGAAGTTGTGTCCGAAGGACCACCGGCGCCACATGACATTCTGCGTCTGAAGGGTGTTGAAGAGCTTGCCAAGTACATCAGCAATGAAATTCAGGATGTATACCGTTTGCAAGGTGTGAAGATCAATGACAAGCACGTTGAAGTGATTGTTAGGCAAATGCTGCGCAAGGTTGAAATTCATTCCGTTGGTGACTCCTCCTTTATTAAGGGTGAGCAAATCGAGTACACCCGTGTGTTGGAAGAAAACGAACGGCTTGAAGCCAGTGATAAAATCCCGGCTCGCTACCAGCGTCAGTTGTTGGGTATCACCAAGGCGTCGTTGGCAACCGAGAGCTTTATCTCCGCTGCATCGTTCCAGGAAACCACGCGTGTTCTGACCGAAGCGGCTGTTACCGGCAAGGTAGACAACCTGCGCGGTCTGAAAGAGAACGTTGTGGTTGGTCGCTTGATACCTGCAGGTACTGGTTTGACCTATCATCAAGAGCGTAAGCGAAAGCGTTCAATGGATGATCTGGAAACCGTTAGCGCCAGCGAAGTTGAAGCGGCTCTTACCGAAGCGCTGAACACCGAGTCGGCTGAGCCCAATACAGATGCCAGCGAAATTGGCGATCAACTATAGGTAACTGAGAAATGGGCGGTTTATCGCTAGGTTTGCAATTGGGTTATTGGGGTCCACTGTACCCTGAGATTCATGTGGAAATGGCGAAAACCGCTGAGTCACTGGGCTATGACTCGGTCTGGACGGCCGAGTCTTGGGGTAACGATGTGTTCACCCCTTTGGCCTGGATTGGCGCGCACACCAGCACTATCCGCTTAGGCACATCCGTAGCTCAACTTTCAGCTCGTACACCGACCTCGTGCGCGATGGCCGCACTGGCACTCGATCATATGTCGGGTGGGCGAATGATTTTGGGCCTTGGCGTGTCCGGTCCACAGGTGGTTGAAGGTTGGTACGGCCAGCCATTCAGCAAGCCATTGGCGCGAACTCGCGAGTACGTGAGCATTATTCGGCAGGTATTGGCGAGAGAAGCGCCGGTTACCAATGATGGTGAACACTACCCACTGCCTTACAACGGGCCTGGTGCTTGGGGTATGGGTAAGCCACTAAAGTCGATTACGCACCCGCGCCGAAAAGACCTGCCTATTTTCCTTGGTGCGGAAGGTCCGAAGAACGTCACCCAAACGGCTGAAATTGCCGACGGTTGGCTGCCTTTGTACTATTCGCCTTACCGTCAGGATGTCTATGCGGACCAGTTAAAAGCCGCCAAGCCAGGCTTTGAAATTCCAGCGACTGTCACGGTCAGCATCAACGAGAATATGGAAGAGGCCTTGTATCCGGTGAAAGCCATGCTCGGCTTCTATATAGGTGGCATGGGCTCAAAGAAGCGCAATTTCCACAAAGAGTTGATGGGTCGAATGGGTTTTGAAGAAGAGGCCAATCGAATCCAGGAATTGTTCATGGAAGGCCGGCGTGATGAAGCTGTTGCGGTTGTGCCTGACCAGCTGGCCGACGAGATCTCGCTGGTTGGTCCGAAAGAACGCATTAGGGAAAAGCTGCAGGACTGGGAGAAGTCACCGGTCACGTCGTTGTTGGTTCATGGTGATACTGAATTGCTTACTACTATGGCTGAGCTGACGCTTTAGTTTGGTGCTAATTTCAAGTTTGGCGTTTGTAACACCGCCGCACGCGGATTATGTAGGTGTTTTTCCGCTCAGTGGACCATCCCTGGCCCGTCCCGCGTCCGTCCCTGGCGCTAAGGCTGGCCCCGTGAGCCTGCGAACGCTTTGGGTCTTCGCTCCAAAACACCTACATAATCCACGTACGGCTACCTTCGGTGGGTTTCAAAGTTCTTAGCTTTTTCAAGCTTGACGATGAGGGTCGAACTCCTTACAATTCGCCCTCCCAAAATTCTGGCCTTATGACAGCGAACACACATGGCAACAATTAACCAATTAGTCCGCAAGCCCCGCAAGCGCAAGATCGCAAAAAGCGGCGTGCCTGCCTTGCAAGCCTGCCCACAGCGTCGCGGAGTGTGCACGCGTGTTTACACCACTACGCCTAAGAAGCCGAACTCAGCGCTTCGCAAGGTGTGTCGTGTACGCCTGACTAATGGTTTTGAAGTGAGCTCGTATATTGGTGGTGAAGGCCACAACTTGCAGGAGCACAGCGTTGTTTTGATTCGCGGTGGTCGTGTAAAGGATTTGCCAGGTGTTCGATATCACACCGTTCGTGGCAGCCTGGATACGTCAGGTGTTGCCGATCGTAAGCAGGGCCGTTCCAAGTACGGTACCAAGCGACCTAAGGGTTAATGCATTATATCCCCTGAACCGGTCCATGGATGGACCGGCAAAATCATCGACTGCAAGCCGCTGATTTTCGGAGCAAAGGAAAAACCACGTTTTATCCTTTGTGTGTTTTGAAGAAGCCAGGATGGCTGATGAAAAACCTTAAAAAGTAAGGCCGGGTTGCAATAACGTTAATCCCGGATAAACCTGAATAGAGAGAAGAGTTATGCCTAGAAGACGCGTAGTCGCCAAGCGCGAGATATTGCCAGATCCCAAATTCGGTGATGTTACCCTCGCAAAATTCATGAACCACCTGATGATCAGCGGAAAGAAATCCGTTGCCGAGCGCATTGTTTACGGTGCCTTGGACATCGTTAAGGAAAAGCTCAGTACAGATCCAGTGGATGCTTTTAAAGAGGCGCTGGAGAATATTTCGCCTGCGGTTGAAGTAAAAGCCAGGCGTGTGGGTGGTGCTACTTACCAAGTACCGGTCGAAGTTCGCCCCTCTCGACGTTTAGCGCTTGCTATGCGCTGGTTGGTGGAATACGCCCGTAACCGCGGTGAAAAATCCATGGCGCAGCGTTTGGCCGGTGAAATCATCGATGCATCACAAGGTCGCGGCAGCGCCGTGAAGAAGCGTGAAGACGTGCATCGTATGGCTGAAGCCAACAGAGCGTTCTCGCACTACCGCTTCTAGTAGTTCGCAGCTAGCGTATTTCCAGGAGTCCAGACCGTGGCCCGTAAAACCCCGATTTCTCGGTATCGAAACATCGGAATTGTTGCGCACGTTGACGCCGGGAAAACCACAACCACGGAACGCATTCTGTACTACACCGGTTTGTCGCATAAAATCGGTGAAGTGCACGACGGTGCGGCAACCATGGACTGGATGGAGCAAGAGCAGGAGCGTGGTATTACTATTACTTCTGCAGCTACAACCTGTTTTTGGGCAGGCATGCAGGCCCAATTCGACCAGCATCGTATCAACATCATTGATACGCCCGGGCACGTCGACTTCACTATTGAAGTTGAGCGCTCTTTGCGTGTGCTGGATGGTGCGGTCGTTGTTCTCTGTGGATCCTCAGGCGTGCAGCCGCAAACAGAAACTGTTTGGCGTCAGGCCAACCGCTATGAAGTGCCGCGCATGGTGTTCGTCAATAAGATGGACCGGGCAGGGGCAGACTTTCACATGGTGGTTGATCAGCTAAAAGAACGGCTGGGTGCGAACCCGGTACCGTTGCAGATGACCATTGGAGCCGAAGAAAATTTTCGTGGTGTTGTTGATCTGATCAAGATGAAGGCGATCATCTGGAATGAAGATGATCAGGGCATGACCTTCGAATACGAAGATGTGCCTGCGGATATGCTGGACCAATGTCAGGAAATGCGCGAATTCATGATTGAATCAGCGGCGGAGGCCAATGATGAGTTCATGGAAAAGTACCTGGAAGGTGAGGAGCTCAACGAAGAAGAAATTCTGGCTGGAATTCGCTCTCGTACTTTGGCGTCTGAGATAGTACCCGTCTTAGGTGGTTCGGCGTTCAAGAACAAAGGGGTTCAGGCTGTATTGGACAAAGTCATTGAGCTGATGCCTGCGCCTACTGACGTTAAGGCCATTGAAGGCTTGATGGACGATGACTCTGTAGAGACGCGCCCTGCCGACGACGATGCTCCGTTTGCTGCATTGGCTTTTAAAATCGCTACGGACCCATTTGTAGGTACGCTGACCTTCTTCCGGGTGTATTCCGGAACCTTGAATGGTGGTGACACGGTTTATAACCCGGTTAAGGGCAAGAAAGAGCGTGTTGGTCGAATGGTGCAAATGCATTCGAACAATCGCGAAGAAATTAAGGAAGTGCTGGCGGGCGATATTGCAGCCGCCGTTGGACTGAAGGACGTTACAACAGGCGACACTTTGTGTGCCATTGAAAAGCCCATCACTCTTGAGCGAATGGAGTTTCCAGAGCCTGTTATTTCGGTGGCTGTAGAGCCAAGAACCCAGGCCGACCAGGAAAAAATGGGCATTGCCCTGGGTAAGCTTGCGCAGGAAGATCCATCATTCCGCGTGCACACCGATGAAGAAACCGGGCAGACAATCATTTCCGGTATGGGTGAGTTGCACCTGGATGTGTTGGTTGACCGCATGCGTCGCGAGTTCAGTGTTGAAGCCAACATCGGTAAGCCTCAGGTGGCGTACCGCGAAGCCATTCGCAACACCTGTGAAATTGAAGGCAAATTCGTACGCCAGTCGGGTGGTCGTGGGCAATACGGTCATGTCTGGGTTCGATTCGAGCCTGGCGAAGACGAATCTGCGGAAGGTCTGGAGTTTGTTAACGAGATTGTTGGCGGTGTAGTGCCTAAAGAGTACATTCCCGCCGTGTCCAAAGGCATTGAAGAGCAAATGCAGAACGGCGTGCTTGCTGGTTACCCGCTGCTCGGTCTTAAGGCCACTTTGTATGACGGCTCTTACCACGACGTAGATTCCAACGAGATGGCATTTAAAATTGCCGGCTCTATGGCGGCGAGAGATCTGGCTACCTACGGTGGTGCGGTTTTGCTTGAACCAATGATGAAAGTTGAAGTGGTCACCCCGGAAGAAAACATGGGTGACGTGGTTGGCGACCTGAATCGGCGCCGCGGTCTCATACAAGGCATGGAAGACACGCCATCCGGCAAGGCTGTTAACGCCGAAGTGCCGCTAGCCGAAATGTTTGGCTATGCCACCGATTTACGCTCCGCCACACAAGGCCGGGCAACCTATTCCATGGAGTTTCTGAAATACTCGGAAGCGCCAAACAATGTTTCTGAAGAAATCATCGCCAAAAGTCGAGGCTAACGGCAGCACAACCGGAGGGTAATACGCCATGTCTAAAGAAAAATTTGAACGCACAAAGCCACACGTAAACGTTGGCACGATCGGTCACGTAGACCATGGTAAGACAACGCTGACAGCGGCTTTGACGCGTGTTTGTGCGGAAGTCTGGGGTGGTACAGCGGTTGCCTTTGACGGTATTGATAACGCGCCGGAAGAGCGAGAGCGTGGTATCACGATTGCGACCTCGCACGTTGAATACGATTCACCGGCGCGTCACTATGCACACGTTGACTGCCCAGGGCACGCGGACTATGTGAAGAACATGATCACCGGTGCGGCGCAAATGGACGGCGCGATTCTGGTGTGTTCGGCGGCGGATGGCCCGATGCCACAAACGCGTGAGCACATTCTGCTAAGCCGTCAGGTAGGCGTACCTTACATTGTGGTGTACCTGAACAAGGCCGACATGGTGGACGACGAAGAACTGCTGGAATTGGTTGAAATG
>CAYGSL010000084.1:0-13261 GCA_964352475.1 uncultured Pseudomonadales bacterium
AGAAGGAGGTTTGCAGGTGCGGAACCTTTGAGCGACACGAGCATAAATATTTTATCGATGAACTTACTTTGTAACTCTCCATAGTTATTTAGGGCACAGAGGCGCGAGTTTGAATATCTGCTAGCGGGACCGTGTGAGAGAGGGACCTCGAACACGAGCCCCCATGGATGGGTTCACGGCGGGTCCCGCTAGCAGATATTCAAACTCGTGCCGGTCTAGACGTATCGGAGAATCCCCTTGACCCTTGACCAACAAACAACTTTGCGCCAAAGTTGGCTCAGCAACAATAAATATCGGGAGATAAAAAAGTGACCACAGCAAAACGCGCCCAGGAAATGCCATACGCAACAGACGTTGAAGCCGGCGAATCGTATTTTTGGTGTTCCTGCGGAGAAAGCCTAAACCAGCCTTTCTGCGACGGTTCCCACAAAGGCTCAGATTTTACACCCGTAAAATATACCGCAGAAGAAACAACACGCGTTTATTTTTGCGGCTGCAAAGCCACGGAAAAACAACCCTTATGTGATGGCAGCCACGGCAAAGCGTCGCAGTAGTGCTATTGCTGACGTGCTATGTAGTGCGCTGGTCTTGCCCCACCTTTTGATCGGCGCTCATTCGCCTGTGCTACGGTCTCTATCAACGAAGCACGCTGTATCGCCAGCTTGTGATTAACCGGCACAGGTTCTGAAGCGTCCGGTGCAGGCATGTCGGCGGCGTTGTAATAACCGATTGGCGATTTCTGACCGCTTACATCCGCTTCCGGATTGATATCGCGTTCGTTAGTTGCTCGTGGTTTGCGAATTTTCCCGTCGATCATTTCAAGGTCCTGCCACCAGCGCTTAATCGGGTTACGTTTGCCAAAGCCCAGCGTGTCGTCAAGTTTTACCGCAATCGGTACCATAATCGGCTTCAACCATGGTGCATTGATACCTAACCAGGTACCCACGCGGTGTAACAAAGAACCATCGCTTGAGACAACCTTGTTTAAAGGGCAGGTCTTCATACAGCGCCCGCAGGCTGATCCACGCGAATTATTCACTCGATAACTGGTACAGCGCTCAACATCCGGCTTCCAGATTTCATAACCGTTGAACATTACTTTATCGCCAAACGGAATGGCACTGACCGGGCATTCGCGGGCGCATTTTAAGCAGTTGCTGCAAAAGTATTGAAGGCCAAAATCAATCGGCTTGTCGACAATCAGTGGTAAATCGGTGGTAAGAACAACCGATTTAAAGCGTGGGCCTACAAATGGATTGAGAACCAGCTCGCCGATGCGACTGAGTTCTCCCAGGCCTGCCAGTAACACCAATGGAATGTGCAGCACGTGACTGTCTGCGTTGGTCTGGGCACGAGCACTGTAGCCTTTGCGGCGCAGAAACTCGGCCATTACTCCAGCCATTTCTGCACCGCGTAAATAACCGCGCATGGATTGGCAGCCGGATATCCAGTCATCTCCACTGGCGCCCTCCATGGTGTCGTAGCCCTGGTCAATCAGCATAACAACCGCGTACTTGTGATAAGGCTGTACCGCGTTGCCATCAATCGTGTGCGAGTACCATGCGTACTCGGGAATTTCACAAATGCCGGTAAGGTCTGCGCCCAAATGATGGGCGAGAGATTTTAAGGCTTTTGTGTTGGCGGCCGGGTCGTGCAGCGATTGGTCTTGATAAGACGTCGTTTTACCCTCCTGATGAGGGACAAGCGCGCGTAGCGGCCCCATCATTCCCAGAGTCAGTGGATGCTTGTACGCGAAGCGTTGCACCTCCGTAAAGGCTTTCTTGCCCAAGTCACCGGTTCGCGCGCGTGCAAAAAATTCCGCGCGTTTTGGAACTCTGGGTATTTCATCATCCAGAATAAGTGTGGTGGGTTTATCTACCCGTTTGACTTGTTCCATCGGGTAGCGGCTTAGATGAGAAGCACGCTTGTTGAGCCTATTGCGCTCACGGCCTGACATTGCGCCGTTAATGCCAAACCAATGTTTGAAAGCACTGATTTTTGCATCGCGTGCGAGTGGCGTGTCCAACTCTAACTCGTAACTAGTACTGATCGCAGCGAGCGAAAACCGCTTACCAATAAACGGGTTGGAGAGAGTCGCGTTGTCAGATCTTTGTGTGATCCCGGCGCGCAAAGCCAGATGCTCAATGTCCAAAAGAGTATTGCCATCGACATGCACGCGTGCATTAAAACCCAGTGTGCGAATATGTCCTGCCAGACAGCAGGCAATTTCAAGCGCGCGCAGGCGTGCAATATCATGCTCTGCGCCGTCTACCCAGCCACTCGCGAGATTGTCCGCTTCGATCTCGCAACCGAACTCAATCATCAAAACAATCGCAAACGGCAGTTCTAGGGTCGGCTTCGCTGTCCAGCACTTATCAGGTATTTGGCATATACCCACCTGAGAGGCATCAAGATAGTAAGCAGCACCTTTGATTTCAGCGGTTCTTGCGATCAGGTCATCAGGTACTGGTGCTTTCTCATCAGCGGCTTTCCCTTCGACAAAAGGCGCGAAATAGCTCGCGTACACCTTGGCAACATCGGCGAGTGTGCTATCTGATTGGGTCTGTGGAGAATTTGTTTCCCCCGCTGATGATAAGAGAGCGCTGAGTAGCGACGGGTCTCTTCTGAGTGTTTCAAGTGGCCACGGGCCTAATTGTACCGGACGCTTACTGGATCGTTCACGCAGCAGCATTTTGGTCAGCATTCGATGTGGAGTAGGCAAGTACTCCGTCATCAAGGTTGGCTTTGCCTATCACTCTCTTTTCATACGTGTAGTTTTGCGTGTTCATCCACGGTGTTCTGTCGCCTTGTTTGGGAAACAAGTGCATGGATCTGGCCATGTAGCCTGACGGGAAGTCTTCAATCCACTGGCGTGGTGTCATTTCAAGGTCGCTCTCTCGCAGCTGCGGCGTTACCGTGTTGGCGCCTTTATTTTTCATGTGGTTCACTAGTCGGCAGAAAAAATTCGCAATCAAATCGGCACGTAACGTCCACGATGCGTTTATGTAACCAAACGTGGCCACCATGTTGGGTACGCCGCTGAACATCATTCCATGGTATGACCAGGTATCTGAGAAATCGATTGTTTCGCCGTCGCGCGTGAATTTGATTTTCCCATTCACTACCAATTGCAAACCGGTAGCGGCTACAACTATGTCAGCCGGCAGTTCGGTTCCGGATTTAAGTTTGATACCTGTTTCCGTGAAGCGATCTATATGATCAGTGACAACGTCGGCTTTGCCGGATTTAATGGCTTCAAAAAAATCGTTTTCTGGCACGGCACAGAGTCGTTGATCCCAGGGGTTGTAGCTAGGGGTGAAATGGGTATCTACGTCGTAGTCTGGCAGCTGCTTGCGAACCTGCTTTAGGAACATTTTCTTCATGGCATTTGGCCAACGTCGCGTAGCGCCGTAGAACATGCGTTGCATTGTGGCGTTCTTCCAGCGAATAAAGCCGTACAGAATCTTTCTAGGCAACAAATTGCCAAGCGCTTTTTCCCAGCGATCAATCTGGGGGCGGTTTGCCATATACGTGGGTGAACGCTGCAGCATGGTGATGTGCTCCACGTCTTCAGCCATTGACGGTACGATTGTTACCGCTGTTGCACCAGAGCCAATAACTACTACACGCTTGCCACGGTAATCCAGTGATTCCGGCCAATGCTGAGGGATAACATATTCGCCTTGGAAGTCTTCGCGACCTGGAAAGTCAGGCTCGTAGCCCGATTCATAATTGTAGTAGCCCGCACACAACAACAGCATGTTGGCCTGGTGCTGGGCTATTGAACCGTCTTTTTGCTCGGTGGTTACTGTCCAGGTGGCATTTGCGCTGTTCCAATCGGCACGCTGTACCATCTGATTAAACTGTATGTGTTCAACAATTTGGCTGTCTTCAGCGGTTTCTTCTACGTAACGTCTGATGGCAGGGCCGTCGGCGAGTACTTTGCCACCGTGCCAGGGCTTGAACTCGTAACCGAGTGTGTACATATCGCTATCTGAACGAATACCGGGGTAGCGAAACAAATCCCAGGTGCCGCCTATTGCGTCGCGCCCCTCAAGTATAGAAAATGTTTTGCCAGGGCACTGGCGCTGCAAATGATACGCGGCTCCGATTCCTGATAAACCGGCGCCCACAATAATGACATCGTAATACTGCATTCCAAATAGATCTCTGCTGTTAACTTTCAGTACTATACCGGCGTATCATCCCAGCTGCCGGAGAATATCGTCTACGCCATCAATTAAAGGGTCTACGCAGGGCATTTTATACAGACGACGGTATTCTTCCAGCACGTCTTGTCTGTCGTCAGGATGAACGTGGGAAGTATTCAGGCAAATGCCAGCCCAGCGCACATTCTTATTGGTGAGTCTGGCCAGAATCAGGTAGTGCTGTAAGTGATCTTCAATGCTGGGTATGCGGAAATCAGGGTATTCGTCGATTTCATTGCGGCCGTGGTCGTGGCAAAGAACCATGGCATCGGGCTGTGAACCATGCAGTAAACCCAGGGTAACAGCGGCATATCCAGGGTGGTAGATTGCCCCTTGTCCTTCGATGACGTCCCAATGATCCGCGTCGTTATCTGGCGACAGTTCTTCGGCAGCGCCGCTGATAAAATCGCTGATCACAGCGTCGATTGGAATACCAGAGCCGCTGATTAATATGCCCGTTTGCCCGCTTGCTCTAAAATCTGCGTTTACGCCGTCTTCAATAAGTGCGCGATGGATTGCCAGGGCAGAATACTTCTTGCCTACGCAGCAATCCGTGCCAACTGATAGAATTCGTTTACCTGATCGTTTGCGCCCGCTGGCTACATTGAATGTTCTATCGGTATCACGAACATCAATTAACTGACTTCCACTTTTTTCGGCGGCTTGCACCAATTCTGGAATCTGATTCAGGCGTTGGTGTAATCCGCTGGCAACGTGCAGCCCGGCATCAACAGCTTTTAACACATCTTGCTGCCAACTGTGCGGAAGCTTGCCGCCGCTGGGCGCCACACCAATGACCAATGTTTTTGCACCGGCAAGTTGTGCTTTGTTGATGTCCATTTTTGGTAAGCCAAGATCTACGGTACACGTTCTGCGCTGGACCTGCGCGACGCATTCCTCTGGTCGCCACTGGGCGAGACCAAAACCGGTTTTGGCATCCAGCGGGTTTTGCACATTGCCAAGATAGATCGCAAAAGGCTGCTCTAGAGTAATCATTGCTGGCCAGCCTTGCGACGCAATACTCGCCCCGGTCGTTGTGCTGTACTAATGCCATCCTCGAAAACAGTGACGCCGTTAACCCATAGCTGTTTTATTCCAACCGACTGAAGTTGTGGAAACTCGGGTGTCGCTCTGTCGTCAACGGTTTCGGGGTCAAACAAAACCAGGTCTGCAAACGCGCCTTGCTGAATGATGCCTCTTTTTTCCAGGCCAATATTTTGTGCTGCCTGCAAGGTCATGCGGTGTACGGCTTGCTCCAGACTAAGGTAACCGGTGTCTCGCACCATCCAGCGCAACACCCGCGGAAAACTGCCCGCTGCGCGCGGGTGCCTGTCATTCAGTCCGCCATCGGTACAAATGTTGCTGAATGGCCAGGCAATCAGATCTGCAACGTCCTCGCGAACCATGCTGGTGCCAATCACCATTTCACTATTAATAATCGACCCATCATCCAGCTTGTTATCGCGTGTATAGCGTTGCGAGTCTGCGATCAGATCCAATAAAGTTTGGGCTTCACTGCGGCCTCGCGCTTTTGCAATTTGCGCAACCGTTTTACCAACGAGCTCAGGCTCAGGAAGGTACTCTGACATAAGCAGGCCGTAGGCCGGTGCTATGTTATCCAACACCTCTTGCGCAGTAGCAAGGCTATTAAAATCACGCTTTGGAAACAACACTTCCAGTGTTGACTGCCAATATTCGTAGGGATAAACATCTGCAGAAACCTGCACACCCACTTCTCTTGCGTAATCCAGCTTCTGCAGCAACCAGCCGCTGCGACCCCATAAGGATTTCATTGCCAGTTTAAGGTGCGAAATATGAACCGGTATGTTGGCGCGTTGGCCAATGGCCAGCGCTTCATTTATCGCTGCTTCGAAGTGCCTGTCCTCGCTGCGAATATGGGAAGTGTATCGGCCCCCATGTTGCGACGCCAATTTTGCTAGCGATACCACTTCATCTGTGTTGGAAAATATCCCGGGGTCGTATTCAAGGCCGGTTGCCAAACCTAAAGCGCCACTTTCCAAATCGTTTTGTAGCATGGTGCGCATTCGTGAGACTTCATCAAGCGTTGCCTGCCTTCGATAATCATCGCCCATTACTCTGTGTCTTAAGGTGTTGTGCCCAGAGAAGGACGCGATATTGACGGCTGCGGGCTTGTCGTCCCAGGAGTTGTAAAAGTCACTGAGCGGGTAATGTGATTCACCGTCTTGACCAAATACAACAGTGCTTATGCCCTGGCTGGTCACAGGAGTGGCCAAAGGTCTTGTGCTTAAATCGGTATCAGCGTGGGAGTGGGTATCAATGAAACCGGGAGCGAGTACATAGCCGCTGGCATTAACTACTTTTTCACCGCGCTCAGGCGTGAGCTGACCCACATCCATGATGATTGCGCCGCGCACGCGAACCGAGCCGACCAGGCCTGGCTTGCCGGTACCGTCTATAATTCGGGCATTCTGGATCAACCAGGTATTATTATTTTGTGCAGGCGATGTGGCGCAAGCCGACAACACAAGCAACATCAACATCAATAACAGACTAAGCCCAGAGAAAGAGCGATTCTTATGCATTTAGTACTCCTTGCGTGCAGAATGATATAGCAACTGGAGTGGCTGAAGTGGCGTGAGGTTTGTTGCCATTGATTAACGGCCGATTATGACCTTTTTGTCTATGCTAACCACCGGCCATTAATCAAGGCGAGGCGTAGTGCGGCTCCAGACAGCATAGTCTAGCTGAGCCTTATTGCGTTAAGATTGCATGCTTGCCGACAAGTGTAATAGTTGAGAAAAAATATGAAGAATAGAAGCTATGTTGCTGCCTTGTTGTTGGGTTTTTTCCTTGCCGCCTGTTCGAATACACCAAATATTTCTTCTTCAAATTCCGAGTCCACGCTTGTCTTTCACAACGGCACTATTATTACCGTTGACGCCACTAATCCCGAGGTTGCAGCGGTAGCCATCAGAGACGGCCGTATTCTGGCCGTAGGCAGTCTCGCATCAGTGTCGGCTCAGGCAGGTGACGATGCAGAATTGCATGATCTTGAAGGTGCAACCATGTTGCCCGGGTTTATTGATGCCCATGGCCATATCAGTTTCACCTCCTTTAATCAGGCATCAGCAAATGTGTCTTCTCCGCCAGTAGGTGAGGCTACAACTGTGGGTGATGTAATAGCGTTATTGCGTCAATTCGCCGAAGAAAACCCTGACGACAGCTGGATAACAGGGTGGGGATATGATGATTCGTTGTTAGAGCAGCGTCGTCACCCAACCCGGCACGATCTGGACAAAGTCTCTACAGAAAGACCGGTAGCAATCCGGCACGTTTCTGGTCACTTTCTTGCGTGCAACACCTTATGCCTGGAGCGCGCGGGCGTGACTGCAGACACCAAGGACCCGCAAGGCGGTATTTATCGTCGTGAAAAAAACAGCATGCAGCCTGATGGTGTGATTGAAGAATCGGCCATGGCACCGGTGTTTGCTGTAATGCCAGAGCCTGATAAAACCAAGCGGCTGGAACTACTCAATAGGGCACAGGATTATTACGCCAGTTACGGTGTTACGACTGTTCAGGATGGCGCCGCCGGTGCTAGTGATATAGATTTGCTGCGACAGGCTGCCGCAAACGGCGACGTATTCCTGGATATTGTCGCCTATCCATACGCCGCGTACATGGGCGACAAACTTGAAGAATATGCGCCTACTGAGTATCAGGATAACTTCAGAGTTGGTGGTTTTAAAATAGTGCTGGATGGTTCCCCACAGGGGAAAACCGCATGGTTAACCAAGCCGTACTTGCACCCACCACACGGTCAGGAAGACGGCTACCTGGGTTACGCGACCTTAAAAGACGCGCAGGTGCAGAAATACGTAGATCGGGCCCTTGGCAATGGCATACAACTGTTAGCACACGCAAACGGTGACGCGGCAGCTGACCAATTGATTGAAGCAGTAGCCGCAGCGGCTGAGAAATTTGCTGCCAAAGATCATCGAACTGTGATGATTCACGCGCAAACTGCAAGAGATGATCAAATTGATCAAATGCTGGAACTGGGAATGATTCCGTCATATTTTTCTGCACACACCTTCTATTGGGGTGACTGGCATAGGGATTCAGTTTTCGGTGAGCAGCGAGCAATGCGAATAAGCCCGCTGCGTACCAGTGCAGATATAGGCTTGCGTTACACGACTCACAATGACACGCCGATCGTTCCACCGGATATGATGCGCTTGTGGTGGGCATCTGTTAACCGAATTACTCGCAGTGGTAAGGTGTTAGGTGATACTCAGCGAGCAACAGTGATGGAAGCATTACGGTCGATGACAATTGATGCAGCGTATCAGTACCGTGAAGAAGACGAAAAGGGTTCAATCGAGGTAGGGAAGACTGCTGATCTTGTTATTCTCGCAGAAAATCCTTTCGACGTTGATCGCCAAAGCATAAAAGACATCACCGTATTGCAAACTATTAAGCGTGGTCGCAGTGTTTATCAGCGATAGTGTTGGAATAATGATGAGACTGTATACCGTTTTACTGGCAGTCGCGCTTGGCGCCTGCAACGGTGGAAAGGAAGCGCTGCCAACAGCTGCGGAAACACCTCCCAAAACGGCTACGGTGTTCCTCGCGAAAAAAATTCACACCATGGATAGCATACTGTCTGTAGCTCAGGCAGTGGCTGTGCAAGGCGATAAAGTTCTTGCGGTTGGTTCGCTTGACGCGGTTAGGAGAATGCTACCGACTCATGAGTTATTCATTGATGAGCGCTTCGCTGACAAAGTGTTGATGCCCGGTTTTATTGATAACCATTTGCACCCTGCACTGGCAGGTGTGTTGTTACCTGCCAGGTTTATTACCCCTTACGATTGGCAACTGCCAGGGCAAACAGTGATTGGCGTGCAGGGGCAGGACGCGTTTCGCCAACGGCTTATAGAGCTTGAAGGTTCTATGCCTGACCCGGACGAGATGTTGATCAGCTGGGGTTATCATCAATTGTTCCACGGAGAATTAAATCGAGCGGATCTGGATGAGGTTTCCACAACGCGGCCAATCGTTATATGGCAGCGGTCGTTTCACGAAATCATCGTCAATACAGCGGCCTTAAACCGGCTTGGCATAGAGATTGATGAGTTCGTTGATCATCCAGCAATTGATATTGACAAGGGTCACTTCTGGGAAACTGGCTTGTTTGCAATTTTTCCGAAACTGGCTCCGATTATTCTTGACCCTGAACGATTTGACCGCGGTATGCGTGACGGTCTGCTTCATGCCCAGATGAATGGAATAACCACTGTGTGTGATCAGGGTGTGCCTTTGTTTAATTTAGACAGGGAAATGAACCAGCTAGGCAAGGTAATTGAACGCAATGAATTGCCGCTGAATATGTTGTTGATCGGGAATGCCAAATCGCTGGCTACTGAAAGTATGCAGCAAGGCTTTGAAATCATGGAGCAACTGCCGCAGCGAAATAATGCGCAGCTTACATTCCTGCCCAAGCAGGTTAAATTGTTAGCCGATGGAGCGTTTTACTCACAATTGATGCAGATGCAAGAGGGTTATCTGGATGGGCATGAGGGTGAATGGATAACGGAACCTGAGGCTCTGGAGGCTGCTGCCCGCATGTATTGGCTTGCTGACTATCAGCTGCACATTCATGTGAATGGTGATTTGGGCGTGAAACTTGTTCTGGATATTATTGAGAGGCTCAATGGCGAAAAACCCAGAGATGATCACCGAACCGTGTTGCACCATTATGGTTATTCAGCGGAAAACCAGGCGGAAAGGGTATCGAAACTCGGTGTTTCAGTGTCAGCAAACCCATTTTATCTCTGGGCCTTGGGTGACAAATACTCTGAAGTGGGGATAGGGGCAGAACGCGCTCAGTTCATCACTCGTTTGGGCGATCTTGAGCGAAATGCTGTGCCGGTGTCATTCCATTCCGATTTGCCTATGGCGCCCGCGTCACCGCTGACATTGGCAGGTGTCGCCGCCTCGCGAGTGACTGCGAATGGCAACGTACTGGCCCCGGCCGAAAAGATGTCGGTTGCTGCTGCTCTGAAAGGCATAACGATTGAGGCTGCGCGAGCTATACAGCAAGAGCACTTGATTGGCTCAATTGAACCCGGCAAAGCCGCTGATTTTGCAGTGCTTAACAGTGACCCGTTCGAGATCGCGCCCGAAAACTTTCGCGATATTGGCATTTGGGGAACCGTATATCGAGGTGTTCCCCACCCTAGACCAGTCGATTAGTCTCCAGGCTCAAGCAGGCTGACTAGAGCTGTTTTTCTTGCGCGATTTGGTTTTCGTTTTTGGCTTTGCGCTTGATTTGGACTTAGCCTTTGATTTCGCCACAGGAGCTGCTGTGGCGACTTTTAATTCGTCGAATGATTCCTGAAGACATTGCGCATAGAAACCAGGGTCTGGCAGCATGTCTCTGCAGGCGGTAAACGACAAAGTGATTCTGCCTTCCTTGTTTTGTACCGAGCTGTACACAATATGAAAAAGCCCGACATTGGGTAGCAACGGCCCAAGGCTAAAAGAGTCGACAAGCTCTGCACCACATAAGAACAATTGCATAGGTGCGCCGGGTACATTGGTGACAATTGTGTTTTGAATCACACTAGCTTCAGCAAGACCAGTCGCACTGGCTGCCCGCAGCGCAAGCGACAAAACATTGCCAGGCATAATGTCTGTCAGATCAATGGCAATTCTTGGTCCTAGCGCTTCCGCATAGGCCTTCGCAGATTGTGATTCTTCGTGAACGGCCTTTAGCCGCTCTAACGGTGAATCGATGTCTGTGCGAAGCGCAACATTCATGAACCCCACCATATTGCCACCCGCAGCACGCTCTTCTGGCGAGCGAACGTCAATTGGGCAACCAGACACCAGAGTTTGTTCGGGTAGTTCGCCTTTGCTATTCAAGTATTTACGCAGACCACCGGAAACGATTGTTAGCATGGCATCGTTGATTGTGGAGCCAGGCACAGCATTCTTGATGGCGCGAATGTCCTCAAACGCAAAGCGACGTGCCGCAACAGAGCGATGAGGAGAAATTTTGCCCTGGAATCGAGTTCTTTGCTTATCGTCCAGCTCATGAAAATCCTGATTTTCCCTACCGGTCTTGATCCTTTGATAGGTCGGTAAGGCCTGTTTGAGCATGTCGAAGGTTTGAGCCGGTTTTTTCCAGGCGTCAACGTAAGCCCTACCCAGCATGTAGCCTTTAGAAGGGCGTTCGATTACGCGAGGAGGAATGTTGTTGTGGACAGTAATGTCAGGTGTGAAGTCATGCATCACATTCATGAATTGCGCACCAGTAGCACCGTCCATAGCGCAATGGTGCACTTTTAACAGCAATGCGAAGCAATTTGACGGCAGGCCTTCAATATCATCCAGACCTTCAATCACGTAAAACTCCCACAATGGGCGCGCTCTATCTAGTGGTCTTGAATGCAAACGTGCCGCCAGGATGCATAGTTGTCGCCAGTCTCCTGGCTTGGGTAGCGCTATGTGGCGAACGTGGTACTCAAGGTCAAAGTCAGGATCTTCCACCCAGTATGGCCGGCTAAGCCCCATCGGTACTGTTTCCAGTTTTCTGGTAAAGATCTCGGAGAGGTGTAGGCGGTTCTCTATGGTTGCCAGAATTTCTTTGAAGCGCACAATTCCATTAGGTGCCGTGCCTTGATCATAAATGCTAACACCACCAATATGCTGCGGCAGCCCCGCAAGCTCCATGTGCAGAAACATGGCGTCCTGACCGGATAATTGCTCCATCTGTACTGGCCCTCTTATATTATGTCTGAATAACATTACGCTTTCGGACTAACTTGCGCAAGTTGTGAACGCTATGATATGAGGGTTATACTTAGCCGTTATTCTTGCAGTAGTTCCTACTCAAAGGATACTTCTGGTCACCTCGGGGCTGGGGCGTGGGTGCTCGGCGCGCTCCTTTTCCAACAGCGTGTCCCAGGTTTTTCGAAAGTGAGCAAGCGCAGAATCAGCTGCGATGCCGTGCGGCTGAAACGGGTCATCAAGCTCCAATAGTTTTTGTTGGGCTTCAATAATCACTTTATCTTCCCAGAACCCTTCGAGCAAACTATCGCGCAAGGATATTGAAATGCTCTCGTCTGACAACTCGTAGTTGCGCAGATAATTCCAAAAGAAGTGTGAGGTGTTTTTTGTTTCTGGCGTCATGTACTGACAGTTGCGATACTGCTTCACTTCGCTTTGATCTTCGTTCTGATCCCAGCCCAAAGGGCCAAATGCTGTTTGCATAAGAAACACACCGGGTACAAACATTTGTACATAGTTGCGCCTGTCTACCACCTCGGGGCCGAGTGGAAAAGCTTTTACATGATAAGGCGCCGGAGCGCTTTCTCGGTGCCAGCGTTCAAATTGAAATCCGTTATCAAGCCGTTCTATTTCCTGCTTGGTCTCTACAGCGTAGGCCTCTGAGCCACCGAGTGTATTGGTATGAACAAAGGCAAGATGAGAGAAATCCGCCAGGTTGTCTATGATTAACATCCAGTTACAATCGTAGTGCAAATAGGCTTCTTGAGGTAAGCCTTGCCACTCCGGGTTGGTCAGTGGTTCATAATCGATAATTTCACTGGGGTCAGCAAGATTTGGATCGCCCATCCATATCCACAACAGGTTTCCGCGTTCTTCAATCGGATAGCTGCGTACGCGATGCGTCGCTGGAATTTTCTCCTGGCCTGGAATTTCTACGCATATGCCGTCGGCATCAAATTTTAAGCCGTGGTACATACAGCGAATACAATCGCCCTCAATTCTTCCCATGGCCAAGGGGGCGGCGCGGTGGCAGCAACGATTGTCCAGAGCGACCAAGCGGCCGGATTCTCCGCGAAAAATTACCACGGGCTTGCCGAGAAAAGTGCGTTCAAGTTTACCGGCCGCCTCTACCTCATGCGCCCATGCGGCGGCGTACCAGCAGTTCCATATAAAGTTGCTGTCTGAGTCACTCATAAAGGTCTCCATTACGGCGGCTTTTGCCGCGCTTGTTACGCTTGGAGAGTCAAATATACTCTCACGTGAGAGTAAATGGCAAG
>CAYGSL010000085.1:0-13208 GCA_964352475.1 uncultured Pseudomonadales bacterium
TAGGCAAGAGGCGCTGGTCGAACTGAAACTAATCACGCTGCCAGAGATCGTGAGTTTCCTTGAGCTACTTCACCATTGGTGTTCGCGATCAGCTAGGGTATTGCAGCGCCTGTTGCATCACTATAATCATACTAGCGAAACTGCAACAATTGCTCTTCACAGTCAGTAAAATCACGCATGGTGCCAGCCAGACGCTTGCCTTGCCCAATGTGCTGCTCTGAATAGGTGTAGCAAATACCCAGCATCGAATTGTCGGTAACCGCGGTTTGACCTGCGACTGCGTCTATGTCGTAACGTCGTGCCTCACCAACAAGATAGCTTTTCTGCAATACGAAGGCGGCGGTGTTTTCTAATCCGCTGAACATATCGTTCACCCAGGCGGCAAAGCCTCGGTGCATTGGTTTTCCTGCAATCGCTTCGGGGCCCACAATTTGCCATGACTGTAACTGCCAGGCGAGTATCTCTTCGCCATCAATCAGTACCCGCGCCGTAACAGCTTCTTTATTTTCATCCGGAATAAAAACATCAATGATGCGTTCGGTCATTCCCTTAGTGGAAGATAGATGACAGAACTCAAGAGCCAGCGCGCTCAGGTCATAAAGGTGGGTACAGTTCGAGCGTGCATTCACTTCCTGATTTAGCGCCACCAGCGAAATATCAATTGGCTTGCCTATGAACTGCTTTATTGGTTCGGTGGCTCCTGAGCAAATATCATAGGGCGTGCGGAGTGACTCACCCACGATATTGGTGATGACCTTGCCATCATGCTCCAGACGACAGCGGAAACCATGCGCGCAGTCTTCCAGTTCACCGACCACGGTGTTACCCGTGGCGGTTAGTCGTATTTTGCGACGGAACACGCCGTTGCCGTAATCAGGATTCAGATACGCGCTATTGTCCTGCCCATCGGTTTGCGCAAATGGGTCCATTAACTGGCCAGCGATTGCCGGTACGGCTTTATCAAGTTATCGGCGTACCACTGCAGTTCGCCAATTTTTTCTTCCACCGATTTTGTGTCTGGCTCACTTGAGTACACGTCGCGGAAGGCAACAATCACTTCTGTGACACCAAGGGCCGCCAGCCGAGTTAAACCATCCACCGAGAAAGAATCATGCGACATGGCCTGAATTTGGAAGCTGCCACGATCACGACCGTATTCGTCCAGATGGCCATTCAGTTTTTCAATCATCACTTCGTAGTCAGCCACTTTACCGCCAGCTGCAATCCAGCCGTCACCCAGGCGTGCCGCACGACGCAGCGCCGGATTGGCGTGGCCACCAACAATCAGTGGCACATGAAAATCAGGCACCGGCGTTAACTTGATCGGCGCCATCTGAAATATTTCGCCGTCGTAACCGAAATAGTCACCGCTCATTAAACCGTTGATGATTTCCATCATCTCGTCCATGCGTTTGCCGCGCTTTTCCCAGGCAATTTGCGTGGCTTCAAAATCTTCTGGCCATGGGCTGATGCCAATGCCAAAGTCAAAGCGATCGCCAATGAGTGCGGCCATGCTAGATAGCTGTTTCGCCACCACGGCCGGTTGCCGGATAGCCAGCTTCACAACGGAAGTTGAGAATCGGATGGTGGGGCAATGAGCGGCCAGATAAGGAATCGCCACAAACGGCTCAAGAAAAGGTACGCCGTCTAAAAATTCACGCGTACCGTCGCTGTTGTACGGGTAAACATTCGAGCCTTCCTTCGGGTAGCAAATACTGTCTGGGAACGTAAACGTGTCGTAGCCAAGCTCTTCGGCAGCCTTGCACAGCGGCAAATACTGCTCGGTTGGGCACATGGTTGGGTGGAATGCGAATTTCATAATTATCCTCGGTGTCAGAATTGGCTTTGGCGGAACAAGGCGTCGTGACCGCCGTCTACAAATACGTTGGCACCGGCCATAAAGGATGACTTTTCGCTGAGTAAAAAGCTGATTACATTGGCAATATCATCAGGTTTGCCAGGTCTACCCATGGGAATGCTGCTAACAAACTGATCAAGAATCTCATTGCCAGCCTCAGATTCCCGAATCTGATCATTTAGCGGGGTATCGATATAGCCGGGCGCCACTGCATTTATACGCACACCATCGGCCAGATACGCAGCGCATTCACGGCGCATCCAGCAGGTCACGGCCCGCTTGCTCGCGGCATACGCCTGGTCTCCGTTGCCGCTCTTTATCAGCTCTTGGGTTTTGTTCGCATCGTTCGCCAACATGGCATCTACAACGCCGTCGTCAGAGGGCATAGAGGACGTGATAGATGAAATCAGCACCACTGAGCCGTTCTTTCGTGTGAGATCTTCTTTTAATGCATCAACCAGGCGAACCGTTCCAAAAAAGTTTATCTGGCCTACTCTCTCAGGTGGATGAACACCGGACACACCGGCACAGGGAACTAAACCGTCAATGCCGTCCGGACAGTGCTGGCGCACCGCCGCCGCGGTTTGCTCAATGCCCTCAGCAGTCGAAAGATCGGCGGTGATGTCAGCATTGTGCAAATCAACCACCAATACAGAATGGCCCTGCTCACGCAGCTGCGCGACAACCGCCGCGCCAATTCCACTGGCGCCGCCCGTCACTGCGTAATCACCCATTGCGCAACCCCATTGTGTAACCCCACTATTCTTACCAGCAGCCATTCTAGCGCTTGTGCTTTGTTCACTGCATGTACATTCCGTAGTACTTGCCATAAAGTAGCGGGCCCCAACGCGGGTGTTGAAAAGAATGAAGAGAATGAGATTCATATGACCAACCACAACGTTTTATTTGAACCTGCTCATCTGGGATCACTTGAACTGAAAAACCGCATTGTAATGGCGCCAATGACGCGCAATTTGTCTCCGAATAATATTCCTGGCGAGGACGTGGTGGACTACTATCGTCGCCGCGCTGAAGGTGGCGCTGGGCTGATACTCACCGAAGGCACCTGTGTTAATCACATCGGTGCAAACGGTTACCATGATGTGCCCTACTTCCATGGCGAAGAAAGACTGACTGCATGGAAGAAAGTGGCTGAAGCGGTGCACGCTGCTGGCGGCAAGATCGCCCCACAATTATGGCACTGCGGTGGAATGCGAAAGCCCGGTACTGCACCCGAGCTAGACGCCCCAAGTTTCACGCCCTCTGGCATGAACGTGCCTGGCAAAGTGAATCGATACGAAATGAGCAAAGCGGATATTCAAGACGTAATCACCGCATTTGCTGAAGGTGCCAGAGACGCCGAGCAACTTGGTTTCGACGCGGTTGAGCTACATGGCGCACACGGTTACATCATTGATCAGTTTTTCTGGGAAGGCACGAATCAGCGCAGCGATGAGTATGGCGGCAGTCCGGAGAACCGCCTGCGTTTTGCCTTGGAAATCATTGCGGCCGTGCGCGAGCAAGTCAGCAAAGACTTTCCCGTGCTGTTACGCTGGTCGCAGTGGAAGTCACAAGACTTCACCGCCAAACTTGCAGACACACCACAAGCTCTGGAGCAATTTTTATTGCCATTGAGTGAAGCAGGTGTTGATGCATTTCATTGCTCGCAACGACGTTTTTGGGAGCCTGAATTTGAAGGCAGTGATCTGAACCTGGCCGGTTGGGCGCGCAAAATCACGGGCAAACCGGCAATCACCGTTGGCAGTGTAGGCCTGGATGCAGACTTTGTGCCGCTACCGGGTGAAGCGGCTTTTCGTGATGCAGAACCAGCCAGTTTAGAGCGCTTGCTTGAACGCCTGAATGCCAAAGAGTTTGATTTGGTTGCGGTTGGCAGAGCGATGATAGCCAACCCGGATTGGGCCAATAAAGTGCAGTCTGGTGATAGCGAAAGCCTGCAACCTTACCGCAAAGAGTTACTGGCGGAACTTAATTAAATCGGAAGAACCAGCCCGGGCGTGCCGGGGCTGGTTATGGTCTTAAGGCAGACAGTCTGCCGGGAAGTCTCCCTTAAACGCTGAGAAGTGGTCCACATTGCCCACCCCAGGTGTATGCCCGTGTGAGATGAAATCATCATGGCGCACAATTGTTACACCTTGAGGCGTGCTTCTTGGCAGTTTCGCTACCGTTATGTCAGCCGCACTTGGTGTTTGCACACTGGGCATTACGTCAACAGCTTGGGGATACTCTCTTAGCCACGCGCCGCCAACACGGTTCATGCCTTGCATGGTGAGTTCGCCATTCACTACTGGGCTATCACCTTCTGCCAGCAAGTCATAATCGAGTAACACGTTCAAGGTTGCATTACCTTTGGCGTTGGTAACAACCGCGTTTGCGTCCAGACCAACACCAGACGTAACACCTGCTGTACTTGCGAAAGCGGGTGCAACACCACGCTCCAGCGCGCCTTGACCCAGAGGATAGTCGACTGCCAATTCGCCACTGGCCCGGTTTTTGTGGTCAATCCACACAGTGTACAAAGTGTAGGGGCGCGCTTTTCTGAATTTCACCTTAAATTGTCCGTTAGGTTTGATTATAACTTTCGCGCTTCCCGCTTGGCCGCTGGAGTTTTCTAACGCGTAATTACAGTTGCCTGCCAAAGCCGTACCAGGCATTCCAAGTCCTGCGCACAATGTGGCGCCAAAAATAGCAGCCTGAAGTTTTGTTTTGGTTCTCATACATTTTCTCATTTGTTTTTGTTGATTGTTTTTTATTCGAAATAGGCAACCTACACGCGTGGCTGAATATCACCGACCAATGACTTTAACGATTTGACTTTGTCGCGGCAAGGTATTTTTATAGCGTCATTTTTTGACGTTTTATATCTGTTATTTAACCGCTAAGAGGGCTCAGGGAAAGAGGCTTTCTGAATCGAACACTAACTCGCCATTGAAAACAGTAGCTAACACCTGTGCAGTGGAAAGAGCCTGGGAACTCAAATCAAACAAATTCTGATCAACAATCACCAGGTCGGCGCGCTTACCCTGTTCTAACGAACCGGCAATATCATCATGACCGAGCAAGCGCGCTGAATCGATTGTATAAGCGCGCAACGCACGCGCAAGGTCGGTAAAACTCTCGTTGCTGCGAGATAACAGAGCAGACAACTTTAGCAACGGAGATAATTGATCAGCGTCCCAGTCGGAGCTGATGGTGACTGGCGCTTCTGCTCCGAGCAAGGAGCCTGCAGGAACAATACTGTCTGCCCGGTCGCCTATCAGACTTCTATAGAATGATATTGTGGCAGGTGCGACAACCGATGGCGCAAGTTGAACATCAGCGGTTACACCTAACTCTGAAAAACGCGGGTAGTCTGCAGAGTCGACCATAAACAAATGCGTAATTCGGTGTCGGGCACCGCTTGAATTGTTCGCACTTATGGCTGCCTCAATAGCATTCAAAGCCAATCGCGCGCCACGATCACCAGTGGCATGAAAGTGCAGACCAAACCCCAGTGCGTCGAAACGTTGGGCGTATTTAAACAAAACCAACTCGTTAAAGTATTCGAAGCCATTATCAGCGACCGCTGCAATTGCTGGGGGATTGTCGTAATCTTGCAAAGTGGCCGCCGTACCTTGGGAAATTATTCCATCAACGTATATCTTCACTTGATCAAAACGGGCGAGAGCGTTTGCATCATTACGAAGCAAGTTCGATAGTTCGCTTACTTGCTGTTCGAGATCGCGATCAGGAAACACATACAGTGCGTTACTGGCACGCAGCTTCAGAGTGTTTTCCTGCTCTGCGCGAATCCACGCTTGATGATGACCTCTGGGCCAATACCCACCTGCGTCGCTAACACTGGTAATACCGCTGGCATGCAGTACTTCTTGCGAAGCTAATAGTGCACGGTAGTTTGCCTCCAGGTTTTCATCCGTTGGCGGCAACGCTGCGGTGCGCAGCACTTGCTGGGCATTTTCAAAAACTATGCCATTGGGGCTACCTGCCTGGTCGCGGTCGATCAAGCCGCCGGCTGGGTTACCGCTCAGTTCGTCGTAGCCAACTTCGCTCAGTGCCTGGCTGTTCGCCCATGCGCCGTGGCCCAGGTTATCCAGCACCAAGGCCGGCTTATCAGGAACTAATTCGTCAAGTAGCTCAACTGGACGGGCTACCAGTTCGAGCAGATCCGGCATTGATACTCCGGCACCAATAAACCAGGGCGAATCAAGCTGATCCCCAAGACAACTATTAATTTCCTGGCGATAGGCCTGCACACTACCAAACTCACTCAGCAAACAGCGCTCTTCATTAATGCCCGCCTCTACGGCATGAATATGGACGTCGTGAAAACCCGGTAGAACCTGTGCGCCATTTAGCTGGACTATGCTTGCGTTTGCGCCCGCTTGCGCAACAGCATCAGATTCGCTTCCAACGGCAATAATTTCACCACTCTCGTTATAGGCAATCGCCTCAACCACATCATTGTCGCCGTTCATTGTGACCACCGTGCCACCGACCAATACTGTGTTGCCATTTGCGCCAGGCGTAACAATTGGTGGGGCTGGAACCGCGTCTGAGCCGCCTCCGCCCGAACATGCGAGAAGAACTAAACTGCCGACGATCAGCGAGAATAAATGTCTGATAGAATTACTACTGCAGGTCAACGCGTGCTCCAGGGTGGAGAGATTCATCGCGCTAATCTACTCCATTAAGTAATCTGGTGCTATACACAGCTATATCAGATTTTTAGCACCTGCGAGTATGTTGTGTTGTTAATGAGGTCATAGTGGGATATTTCAGCGACGAAACACAGGTGGAAAAAATCAGCGACAACCGCTGGCGTGGCGAAATTGCCAAGGGCTGGCGTGTTGGGGCGGTACCCAACGGCGGGTATATTCTGGCGATTGCCGCCAGAGCTCTATCAGACGCTTTACCTCACAAAGACCCTCTGACCTTGAACGCCTTTTACATGGCGCCTACAGAATTAGGCGACGTTTTTTGCGATGTAGAAGTGTTGCGAACCGGCAAGGGAACCAGCTTTGCACACTGCAGAATGATTCAAAACGGAACTGTGCGCATGCTGGTAACCGCCGCTTTTACTACGCAGGAATCGCTTAAGGGTGAAACCTGGTCTTCGGTCAAAGCACCCGACTATCCGGCATGGGAAGACTGCCCTGCACCCAGAGCAAGCAAAGCGCGAGAGTTTACCCAACGAGTGGAAATTCGCATGGTAGAGGGCGACGCCACTCTACGTCGTGAAAAGCTCGATGGCACCGGTGTGTTTGGCGGTTGGCTTCAGCACCGGGATGGTGCAATGGCTGATGTATTTTCATTACTGATGTTTGCTGATGCCTTCCCTCCCCCGCTGTTTACCGTGTTTGGTATGCAAAACTGGGTGCCTACCGTAGAGCTGACTGTGCAGGTTCGCGGTGTTCCGGCCGACGGCCCGTTAAAAGGGCGGTTTCTAACGCGCCACCTCAGTAATGGTGTGATGGAAGAAGATGGCGAAATTTGGGATCAGAACGACAAGCTGGTTTGTGTCTGCAGGCAAACGGGCAAGATCAGACTCAGCCACAACAAAGATGGGTCGCCTATCGCGTAATGCCGCTACTTTATGTGCGGGTTTTTCGTCTCATATGGAATGTTGAATCGTTGTCGATAAAACGATAACTGTTCTTCGACTTGTTCTCTGCTGATGCCAAAATCTTCCAGCGAATACTTGTGGGCGCCGTGTTTGTGTTGCGCATTACTTGCCAGCCAATCACGCATACCTTGTTTGGCGAGAGCCGAGAACTCCAGGTCCAGAAAATCGTAGATGCCTTGCAGGCTTGACTCCCAATCGGCGGTAATATCTGCGTACAACACGTCATGCTGTTGAGACGCTGGCAGAGAATCGCGAATAGTCAGATTTTTCGTCAACATGCGCCGGGTTTTCCTTAGCCACTCCTGACCAACCCAATGCGGGTCAATCGAATCGCTGTCTCGCACTATTGAGTTCCATGTCATTGAGCACGACGAGCCTACCACTTTAACCGGGTCGCGATGCGGGCACACCAGTTTCGCATCCGGGAACACTGCCATAAGTGCGTCCAGATCTTGCATGTGCTGTGGTGATTTCATGATCCAGGGTTTGTTTTCCGGGTCTTTCCGGAACCAGGAGGTTACTTGCATTAGCGTGCGCATATGCTGATAAGCGCCTGTTTGACTGTTTGTCATCAAGTGTTCTGCGAAGCTCTCCACTTTGGCTTGAACTTCAAACATCTGAGTAGAAAAGTCATGCATGATCAGGCCAATCTCTTCTTCAACCTCATGCGCGCCCAAGGGGTGCACCGCGGCTATTTGCGGGCTCATATACAACACTACTTTAAGACCTTGCTCTATTTCAGTTATGCGCGGGTCTATGCCTTGCCCACTGTCGCGTACTTTCAGGCTTTCCGGGTATGGCACAGGGTTCATAGACTCCCAGGCCTTAACGTGCAGGAATTGCGGGTCAGATGCCATTAAACGATGCAAGCGCGTGGTACCTGAACGGGCCAGACCAACAATTACCACCGGTGGAGGAATCTCCCGTTCAAGAATTTCTGGGTGTAGGGTAAGTAAATCGTGCAGATACAATCGATCACGCAAAATGCTGGTGATGGACTGGCGTTGCATTAAACGCCCAAGCGGGTTTAGATCCGCCTCGGCATTCAGGGCTTCAATAAGCAAACGCAACCTGGGCAGGAAAGAGTCATCGCCAAATTCCTGCAAGCCTGTTTGCTTACGCGCAGTTGCAATCAAGCGAGACTCTTGCAAAGGGAAACGTGCTAGGCCAAGCTTGTTCAGCCCACGCACTGCCGTATTAAACACCTTGATGGGTGTTCGATGATAATCCCGTGCTGAAGGTAATCCGCTCACAGTGTTTTAGACCTTTAGCCCATGACAAACATGCACATCCATTGCGCTACAAGTGCCGGCTTGTCGTCGCCTTCTATCTCTACGGTCATATCGTAGGTAACCAGAATCTGATTATTTGACTTTTCAACGATGTCTGCGATGGTTGCATTGCCCCGGATGTTTGAGCCAGAAGGAACGGGCGACAAGAAACGAATTTTATTAAAACCATAATTGATGCCCATCAATGCGCCTTCCATGACAACACCAAATTCTTCCGCCATGGCTGACAGCATGGATAGACTCAGAAAGCCGTGCGCTATTGTGCCGCCAAATGGAGTGTTTTTTGCAGCTTCCAGGTCTACATGAATGAACTGATGATCTTCGGTGATGTCGGCAAACTGATTAATTCGGTCTTGCGTCATGGCAAACCACTTAGTGGGTTCGCATTGCTTACCAATGATATTTGGTATGTCTTCGCGCTTGATGATTTGCATAAACTCGCTCTGTATTAATTTGAATCCGGCAGTGTAAACGCTATCGATTTGGAATGGTACAATCGAGCATCATCCCTGAAGTTAGCTATCTATGAAACGCCGGCAATTTATTTATTCTTCGCTCTTGTTTACCGCTGGGTGCGCAACCAACTCGAACGACCGCGCGATGTTACAAGCATTGCAAGCTGATCCGGATGAGATTCTTGATCTGCCGCCAGGTTTTAGGTATTCGATTATTTCGCGCGCCGGCGACCCCATGAGCGATGGCTTGCTTACACCGGCCAGACCCGATGGAATGGCGGCGTTTGCGGCACCCAACGGGCAGATTGCTTTGGTTCGCAACCATGAGAATCTGGCGGGGCAAAACAAGTACAGTGCATTCGGTGCGAAACTCGAACTCTTGCCGTCACTTGATAAGCGTTTCTTCTACGATTATGGCAAGGGTGAAATGCCGGGAACGGGTGGCACCACCACCTTGTTGTATGACCCAAAGTCCGGGCAAGTCAGCAAGAGTTACTTAAGTCTTGCCGGAACCGAACTGAATTGTGCCGGCGGCCCAACGCCTTGGGGTACCTGGCTGTCATGCGAAGAATGCTTCGATCCGGCAACATTAAAAAGAACCCACCACATACCCCGTGAAAAACGGCATGGCTATGTATTTGAAGTAGATCCCCTGGCCGGCGAAATACAAGAGCCAGTACCATTGCCCGCGCTTGGCCGTTTCATACACGAAGCCGCCGCGGTGGATGCGAAAACCGGCGCCGTGTACTTAACCGAGGACTGGCGAGATGGTCTTTTGTATCGCTGCGTGCCAAATGAACCCGGGAATCTTGCCAAGGGCGGCCAGCTGCAGGCGCTTGGCTTTGTAGATCCGCAGTTAAACGATACCGCGAATTATTCCAGCGACCAGACAATCGCAGTTGGCGATTGGAACGCCGTTCAATGGATCAACATTGACGAACCGGATACAGACGAGCTTGATCTTAGGCTGCACGGTCGAGCTTCAGGTGCCGCCCGATTTGTTCGCGGTGAAGGCATTTGGTATCAAGACGGTCTGATAGCGTTTACCTGTACGGAGGGCGGCGCTGATCGAAATGGTCAGGTATTCCTCTATCGCAGCACCAGCGACAATCTCGGCGAATTAAAGTTATTAGTAGAAGCCACCGCCGACTCACCCATGCACAATGCCGACAATTTGAGCTTTACCCCTCGGGGCGATTTAATGGTCTGTGAGGACCGCTCTGAAAATTGCGGCTTGTACTTACTCAACCTGGACGGCAGCTACACACAATTCGCCTATCACCGCGGCTCGCGCTCAGAACTGGCTGGTGTTTGCTTTGCACCCGACGGCAAAACGCTGTTTGTAAACATTCAAGACATAGGTTTGACACTGGCCATTACTGGCCCTTTCTAAGGTCTCCTCATCGCGCGTGAAAACTGCGTTATTCTTCCGGAGATTCCTCACGCAGCCGGATAGGCCCGAAATCTTCTTTATGTTTGCCGCGCATAGGCGTATAGAAATCCCTGAAGAAGTCCATATCGGTGACGACATTACCACTGGGCGTTAATGCTGGCCCAAAGCCACCACGTTTTTGTCCGTAGTCAAGATACGAAGGCACAATTGGCACCTCTGCGGTGCGCGCTACGTGGTAAAAACCTGATTTCCAATACTCACTGCGCCGGCGCGTACCCTCAGCCGGAATCACAATCGCCAGATCTTCATGATCGTTGAACGTGGCAGCCATGTCTTCTACCAGGTTACGATTCTCATGCCGGTAAACGGGCACACCACCGACCAGGCGCATAAACCAACCCAGAGGCGGCTTGAAAAGATGGTGCTTGCCCAGCCAGGACATATTGATACCGAAGGCGGCCGCATACAGCAACAGCAGCGGGAAATCCCAGTTTGAAGTATGCGGAGCCGCAATCATCACAAATTGCCGCGCCTCGGGCCGCACACCTTCTGCTCGCCAGCCGAACAGCCGCAAGATAGCTCGCGCCAAGTGTTGTTTAATGGTCAAGCGGCCGCCGACAATTCAATACTTCGAAAAGTGCTGAATTCCCCACAGATACAGAAAAGCGGCCTTGGGTTGAGAAGAGTAATAGTCACCCGATAAATATATACCGCTGCACCGCGGCTGCCACGTAAATATGTGGTAATCGTTGCAGCGCAGCATGGTCAAGCTTTCAAGAATTTAAGCCCGTTATCGAGCACCTGGGGTAATCTAGTGCTGTATTTAATTCAACAGGAAGCGTCATGCTGCAGGAATTTGACAATAAAGTGGCTGTGATCACTGGCGCCGGCAGCGGCATAGGAGCCGCACTGGCAAGAGGATTCAGCGGGCTGGGCATGACTGTGGTAGCCGCCGATATTAATGGCGACAACGCCGCAGCGACTGCCGCAAGCCTGGGCGAAAATGCGCACAGCTTCACCGTTGATGTTGCCAATGGCGATTCAGTACAACAACTGGCCGATTTTTGTTTCACCGAACTTGGTCAAGTAGACCTGCTGATTAACAATGCCGGCGTGTTTCAAGGCGGCCTCACTTGGGAGCGCAGCGTAGAAGACTGGCAGTGGACCATGGGCGTTAACGTATACGGAATCATTCACGCCATACGATCATTTGTGCCGCGCATGATTGCCCAGGACACAGAAGGCCACGTAGTCAATACCGCCTCCGTCGCCGCCTATGTTGCAGGCCCAATGTCAGCGCCCTACGTGGTGTCAAAATGCACTGCAATGGCCGTTACTGAATGCCTGGCATTAGACCTGGAACTGACCGGTTCAAAAATCGGTGCCAGCGTACTCACCCCCAGTAGCTTTAATACAGGCATCGCACAAACCGCCGATGTTCGCCCCGCCGAGCTTGGTACTGATAACACCGAAGACGGAAAAGCCTGCGTTGACACTTTACAATCAATGCTGGACATTGGTGCAGCACCGGATGAAGCTTTTCAACCAGTGCTGGATGGCATTAAAGCCGGCGAGTTTCTGATTCCGACCAAGCCAAGCTACAAACAACAGCTGAGTACGCGTTATGACGCCTTAATGGAGCGCAAACTTCCACCAATGAGCGAGCTGGATTAAACCTGGCTAAATCGCACAAGAATGAGGAACGAAATATGAGCAGGCTTGAAAACCGTGTGGCCATCGTAACCGGTGCAGGTGATGGCATCGGCTATGGCATTGCAGCACGCTTTGCGAAAGAAGGCGCGAAAGTTACCGTTGCCGAATACAACGCAGAAAGTGGCGAACAAGCCGTAGCGGATTTACGCGCCATGGGTGCTGATGCACTGTTTGTTCAAACCGACGTTGGCAAAAAAGACCAGATTGAGAACATGGTGCAACAAACACTTGATGAATGGGGCAAGGTTGACATATTGGTGAACAATGCCTGGTCATCGACCATTGGACTGGCCCGAGTTGAGTGGGTTGATGACGACGCCATGCAGGCCGCGTTCGACGTAGGCACCATGTCATCGTTTTGGGCGATGCAGGCATGCTTTCCGCATATGAAAGCGCAGGGTTATGGCCGTGTAGTGAACCTGTGTTCCCTGAATGGCGTGAATGCGCACATGTACTCGGTACACTACAATATGGCCAAGGAAGCACAGCGGGCAATCACTCGAACAGCCGCGCGGGAATGGGCAGCGACAGGTGTAACCTGCAACATAATTTGCCCGGCAGCGGCCACAGCGGCGTTTAATAATATGAAGGCGGCTAATCCGGAGATGTTTACGGCCATTGAAGCAGCACTACCGATGCAGCGGATGGGTGATCCGGAAGAAGATATTGCGCCGGTGGCATTATTTCTGGCGAGCGAGGAATCTCAGTATGTGACTGGGAATACTTTGTTTGTCGATGGTGGGAGTCATATTAATGGGTCGGCTTGGGCGCCGGAGTTGCCGGAGGAGAAGCCGGCGTAAAGTTCTGAGTTTTAAATCCGGTTTGTGAATTGAGAGATAAATTTATAGACACGCCG
>CAYGSL010000086.1:0-12877 GCA_964352475.1 uncultured Pseudomonadales bacterium
CGTTGAAAAGAGGGACCTTTTCAACGAGCCCCCATGGATGGGTTCACGGCGGGTCTAAAAAATTGCAAACACATACCCACTCTTGGCACGATACTCAACTAACCAAGAATTGCTGCCCCAAAGCCACTTCCTTAGCCCACTTATAATTAGGCTTCCCACTAGGCGCCCTGCCAATCTCACTGGTCAAATGCAACTCCCTAGGAAGTTTGTACCCGGAAATATGCTCCCGACAGTGCTCCTGTAATTCCGAGAGTGACAAACTGCAGCCATCACGTAATTGCGCCACCGCAGTTACCTTGTTAGTAAAACGTTCATCAGGCGTAGCCACTACCAAAGTATCAAACACAGCCGGGTGCGATTTTATCGCCTGCTCCACTTCCTCGGGGAACACTTTCTCACCCCCGGTGTTGATACAGTTTGATCCTCGCCCATAAACAGTAATTCCACCATCTTTATCAATTTTCGCCTCATCACCCGTCAACAACCAGCGCTGTCCGTCAACCTCAACAAAGGTCTTAGCCGTTTTTTCCGGGTCACCATAGTAACCAAGCGGAATATGGCCACTGCGCGCGAATATGCCCATTTCATCCGAGCCAGGTTCAGCAAAATGTGCAGGCCTGTCGTCGGTGGCCTCAACAACCACATTCATGAAGTCACTTTGCTGCACTTTACCCAGGCCGTCGCTACCACCGCCACCATCAGCCCCCATTTGGCCCGACTCAGAGCTACCAAAGCTGTTGGTGATCATAACGTTGGGGAAGCGTTCCCGGAATTTGTCTTGCAAGGAGTTTGAAAATACAGCGCCACCGGAACCAACGTTATAGACGGAACTCAAATCCCAACGATCAGGGTTCGCTTCCAGCGCGTCCATAAGCGGAACGCCCATGGCGTCACCTACAAAAGAGATGGAATTAACCTTTTCTTTCTCAGCGATATCCCACACCTGCTCAGCCACCAGCGAGCGATTGGGGTTCAATACCAAAGTGTGGCCCGCCAGGGCGGCGATGCAGGCCATCCACCAACACGCACCGTGCATCAGCGGCGCCAACGCCATGCTGATCATAAACCAGTTATCTTTGGCTCTGGCGATAATGTCTTCAGGTTGTTTGCACGGCCCGTCGGCGTGGAAATGACCCGCGCCATTCATGGCAGCGTAAAACAAGGCCTTGTGTGGCCACATCACACCTTTGGGCATGCCGGTGGTGCCGCCGGTATACAACACAAATAAATCATCTTCGGATCTTGGCGGGAAATTTCGTTCGCTGGAACAGCCATCCATTGCAGCTTCAAAATCTATTGCACCGATGCTGTCCAGAGCATGCTCACTGCCGTCTTCTACAGACACAAACAATTTCAGATCTGGCGCGGCTGTACGTACTTCAGCAATGGCAGGAATAAACTCGCGACCGTGCACGCAGGCCACCAGATCAGCATTGTCAAAGAGATACAGCAGCTCTTCATTCACATAGCGATAATTAACATTCACCGGCACCGCACGAATCTTGAAGCATGCCCACATGGCCTCCAGGTATTCGTTGCAGTTATACATATACAGGCCAACGTGATCGCCAGCGGAAACACCTTGCGCCATCAGGAAATGGCCTAGTTGGTTGGCGCGCGCGTCAATTTCCTGGAATGTATGTCGGCTGTCACCGCAAATCAGCGCTTCGCGCTCAGCTGGTACGGTATCAACGACCATTTCGAACAGGTCGGCAAGATTGAAAGTAGCCATGGCATCTCCAGATTAGAGACGCCATTGTAAACAGCCGGGCTAGCGGCTCAAGTTACACTAGGGTCAGGTCGGCTAGACGCCCTGGCAAACGATTTTGGCCAGGGTAATGTCGTCATTCTGTTGGTGGTCGCAGATAAACGCATCGAAAGTGCCCAGCACGGTTTCCATCGCATTGTTGGGTTGGCGCTCAAACACGGCTTCCAGCCGCTGAGACCCGAATTCATCGCCTTCTGGATTGCGGGATTCAACCAGGCCGTCGGTGTATAGCAGGAAGGTATCACCGCGTCGGCAATACAATCTGGAGAAGTTTGCATCAAACTCACTTTCGCTATCTATGCCCAGTGGTGGATGCTGTGACGCCAAGCGACGTACTGCTTTCTTTGCCGGCTCATACCAGAGAATGTCCTGCATGCCGCCAGACCACAAATTAACTCGGTCGCCTTTGCCATCCAGTTCCATCAACGCTGCTGCAAAGAACATGGAGTCTGGCAACAATCGATGCAAAGTAGTGTTCATCTCGGTAACCATTTCACCAATGCTCAAAGACTTGGCCGCCATGCTGAAAAATATTTCAGACACCGGCATACCACCGATTGCCGCAGACAATCCATGGCCGGTGAAATCGCCCAGTAATGCGTACAGACCACCTTCCGGGCGCTTTGCTGTCAGAAACAAATCGCCATCGAAAAAGCCGAATGGTCGGTGATGATGCTCTACGTTTGGAAACTCACGAAAATTTCGGCAAGCTGCGTGTTCCAGCACTTGCTTCACCAGATGCCGCTCGTACTCACCGCGCAAATTATCGCGGTCTTGCTGCTGCTGTAGCGCCTCCAATTCCAATTTCAGTTCACGGTTTTCCGTTTGCAGGTCAATTGCATTCATGGGTGTTGGTCCTAGGTTCTATTATTTTCTACATACTGTGCTTGGGCGCCTGCCCAGCGTTATTGAATACTCAGTTTCTTGTCAAAATGCACCATGGCGAAAATCTTTCTTACGTGCTCATTGCAGTTAACAATTCGCATCTGTCGGGCACGTTTGCGCACAAACTTATCCAGGCTCAGCAGCATTCCAAGTGCGCAGCTGTCGATGTATTTAGTTAAGGATAGATCAACAACGTAGTCTGCATCGCGCGTTTCATCGTTTGCGCAGTTCAGGGTAAAGGCGTTTCGAAAATCGTGAACACATTGGTAGTCGAAGTACTCACTCACATTGATAGTCACTGTGGGTTCGCCTTCTTCGCTGGTGAAGACGCGATTGATGCTCATAAAATGCTTCCTTTGGTACGTATACCAAGTGGCTATAATTTGAGCATAGTGGTTATTTTTTGACGTGTATTTTTTGACCAGCTGAATTGCGAGGTCGTTCACACTTTGATCTACAGCGAGGCCTGCATATTCTCGGCGATGGTTGTGGCAATGGTTTTAGCGCGCGTTGCCCGCGGGCCTTGGTACAGCCGGTCCATGGTTTGGGTGAAGAATGCCAGCCAGCGCTGGAAGTCATGGGCATGTAAGGGGCGCTTACTGTGCACTGCTCTATGAATGTTCATGGTGTGCCGCCGATAAGCGGTACCACCCAGCAGCAACTTTTCCCAATATGCAATGATCAAGGGTTTGTGCTGGTCCAGATCAATCTCGGCAACGTCAACAAAAATCGGCGCTAGCTGCTCATCATTTAGAAGCTGCTGGTAAAACGCGGTTACAAAGCGCTCGATATCATCGCGAGATTGCAGGTCACTTTTTCTTAACATGCTTCATCAAGCGGCGCTTTTTGTTCACTTGCCTGGACGTCAGCTTGTTTTTTCTGCCCGCAAAGGGGTTGTCACCCGACTTAAATTCGATGCGTACCGGCGTTCCATGCAGGTTGAGCACCCGCCTGAAAGTTTTTTCCAGATACCGCTGGTAGCTGCGTGGCACGCCATCGGTTTGATTGCCATGAATAATAATACGCGGTGGATTAGAACCACCGGCATGCGCGTAACGAAGTTTGATCCTGCGACCATTAACCATTGGCGGCTGATTGTCTTGCACAGCGTCTTCGAGAATGCGGGTTAACCGCGGTGTTGACAGTTCTTTGGTAGACGCCTCGTAAGCCGTATCAATCGAATCATACAATTTACCTACGCCTGAGCCGTGCAGCGCCGATATAAAGTGGATGTTGGCAAATTCAACAAAGCGCATGCGTCTGTCTAACTCGCGCTTTACCTGCTCGCGTTGGTACAACTCCAGGCCATCCCACTTGTTTATCCCAACCACCAGACACCTGCCAGCTTCCACGGCTGCACCAATCAAATGCAAGTCCTGATCGACCAAGCCTTCCTGCGCATTAACTAACACAAGTACCACGTGGGCATCCTGAATGGCTTGCAAGGTTTTCACGATAGAAAACTTCTCTACCACTTCCTTAACATTTTTTCGTCGTCTAACCCCGGCCGTATCGATCAGCACGTAGCTCTGCTCACCTCGCTCAAAAGGAATCGCAATGCTGTCACGCGTGGTACCCGGTTCGTCATACACCACCACCCGATCTTCACCCAGCAAGCGGTTCACCAGGGTGGATTTACCTACGTTGGGTCGGCCTATGATCGCAATACGTGTTCCCTTGCTGTTTTCCAGCGGTTCTTGCTGGTCGGGGTCATCGCTGCTGTTGTCGGCAACCTGGGAGACAATTACTTCCCACATTCGACTTATGCCACGCCCTTGACTGGCTGAAATTGATAAGGTGTCAGCAACGCCATAGGCGTAAAACTCGGCAAGCGCAGAGTCGGCGTCTACGCCATCCATTTTATTGGCTACCAACAAGAATGGTTTCTGTGATCGGCGCAGTTGTTGCACCAAATCCAGTTCGGATGCTTGCGCGCCTTCGCGTAAATCAACCAGCAGCAAAACCAGATCTGCTTCTTCGATGGCTAATTGCGATTGCCGCGCAGCTTCTGCTTCCAGACCCTCTTCGTCGCCAACGATGCCACCAGTATCAATAAGGATAAACTCACGCTCTTCAAAGCGTGCCTGGCCGTACTGGCGGTCACGGGTTAGCCCTGGAAAATTAGCAACCAGCGCCTCGCGGGTTTTTGTCAGGCGATTAAATAATGTGGATTTACCAACATTGGGTCTGCCGACAAGGGCGATTACAGGTAGCATTTTAGGATCATTAGTCGGCTCGTAGTTACTCTTTAATAGAGTAGGAAACCAACTTGCCCTTATTTGAAAAGGCCAACACGGAATCGCGGTAGCGCAACAACGGCGCGCGCACGCCGGAGCTGTCTATGCGCTCTCGACCCGCGATCTGCCCGTCAATTTGCGAAATCAGGTGAACATATCCTTCAAAATCCGCTACGGCTACATAAGGGCCGATAGTGGCTGGTGCTGACAGTTTCCGCCAACTCAAATCTTCAAGCTGCCATTGCAAACTGCCGTCATTCACTTTATACGCACTGAGCTTGCCATCCGCTTCGGCCACATACAAATTGCCAAACCCGGTGGTTAAACCCACATAGCTGGACGCTTCTTTTCGCCAAAGGATCCGACCGGTAGCAGCATCCATAACCACAACACGGCCTTGATAGCTCACGGTAAACAGCAGGCCGCCGTCGAGTACCGGAGCAGCGTCAATGTCTACCATACGCTCTATTTCCGATCGTCCTTGCGCCAGTGCAACTCGCTGTTCCCAGCGCAAAATTCCAGTCTCTGTATCCAACGCCATCATCTTGCCGCCGGCAGTTCCTATGATCGCCAGGTCATTCAGTATTAATGGTGAAGACGATCCGCGAAGCGTTAACCTGGGGTTTTGTGTTTCGTGCTCCCAAACTTTCTCTCCAGTGTCATGCCTGAGCCCATAAATGCGGCCGTCGTAGCAATGCACAACTACAATCTCACCGTTGCTGCGAGGTGCGCTCAAAATCTCACTGCTGAGCCCTGTGCGCCAGAGTTCGGAACCGTTGTCTGCGGATAAAGCGACTGCATCTCCACTAAGCGTTCCTATAAATACCTGGCCGCTGTCCATGGCGGCACCGCCGCTAATCGGCAGCTCGGTTTTCACCTGCCACTGTTTATTGCCCGAATCAGCTTCCAGGCGCTGCACTACGCCATCATGCGAGGCAACCACAAGCGAGCCACTTCTGTAAAAAGGCTCCAGTCGCACATACCGTTTACCCTGACCATCACCTACGCTGCCAGACCAATTGCGCTTTAGCTCCACCTGCCGATCAATTTTCTGCAGCTCAGCGGGTTTGAAAAATTCGTCGTCTTTAATGTCGTTGCTGCTGCAGGCACTGACTACAACAGCGACTATACAAAGCGACACAGACCGTCTGATCAGGCCATTTATTGTTGGAGATACCATGATTTTAACTCTCTGCCTGTACAGCTTCAGCGTCTGTTGCCGATTCATCTGTTGATGGTGGCTCCGCGGCGGCAGGTTCACCAATGCTCACCCCGGAAGCAGCGAGTCTGCGCGTTACACTCTTGTGTTTTAGTTCAAGCAATGGATTTCCTTCACCGCTGACCGCGGCACCCGAGGCATCTTTTGCAAGACTGTATTGCTGTTCGGCCAGATCCAGATTGCCCAGCTCGTCGTGAAGATCACCGCGAAATTCTGCGTATAAGGCTTTGTAAGGTCCGGTCTCTACGTTGTCGATCACGGCCAGAGCCGCTTCTGCACCGTCTTTTGCGAACACAACACGGGCCAGCCTCAATCGCGCGATAGCTGTTATCGCAGGTTCAGGCGCGTTGTTGTCTATCACCCATTGCAATTCCTGCTTGGCTTCCTCTAGATCATTTTCCTGCACGCTCATTTTTGCGGCCTGCAGGGCAGCAAAGTGCGCGTACGCCGTTTTCGGCCAGTTCTGCTTTATCTCATCAACCAGATGTTCTGCCGTTGCGGTCTGGCTTGCGGTGCGCTCCTCCGTCTGGATTGCCGTCAGCAATTGCTGGTATTGATTAGAGGCCGCCTCAAGAGATTCCTGCTTACTGGTTTGCCATTGCTGCCAGCCGAAAGTCGCGCCAACAGCCAGCACTATGGTGAACAGCGTGCTTTTGCCATTCTCGTCCCACCAGTTTTTGATCGCCTCTATTTGCTCTTCATCTGTACGATATTCATCGACCATTGTTTGTTCTCACTATTAGTCTTTAAATCAGTGGCTTCAGTTCAGCCATTTTAGCCAATACGCGGAAGCAAATATTCCGCGAGCTCGCTGACCGCCAAGGTTTGCTGTTCGGACTCTGCGTCTCTAAGAGGCTTCACCGACATGGTGTGATTCGCGTGCTCATTCTCACCATAAATCAGTGCCAGCTGCGCCGAGCTTTTATCGGCTTTTTTCATCTGGCTCTTCATGCTACCACCCCCGCAATGCATCTGCAGTCTAAGCTGCGGCAAATCATCGCGTAATCGCTCGGCTATTTGCTGGGCAAACACCTGCAGCTCGGCGTCAGGCACAATGAGGTAGGCATCAAGCTGAGCACCGCTTGCGAAATCCTTGCTCTGTTCCAACATCAGGCATAGGCGCTCAAGTCCCATGGCAAAACCCACGCCCGGGCACGGTTTGCCACCCAGCTGCTCTATCAGGCCATCGTAACGGCCACCCGCGCAAACAGTGCCTTGCGCGCCCAGCGAATCAGTTACCCACTCGAACACTGTCTGGCTGTAGTAATCCAAACCGCGCACCAGTCGCGAGTTGATGCTGTATTTGACACCTGCCGAGTCCAGGCGTTCACGAAGACCGGCAAAATGTGCCCTGGATTCCTCATCGATAAAATCCGCCAAATTGGGTGCCGAATCCAGTAGCGCCTGGGTATCGGAGTTTTTGCTGTCCAGAATTCTAAGCGGATTGCTGTCCAAACGTCGCTGGCTGTCAGCATCGAGCTTGTCTTCGTGGGTTCGCAAATAGCTCTGCAATTCAGATTTGTAGGCGTTTCTAGCGGCCAATGTTCCCAGGCTATTGATCTGCAGTTCAACGTGCTCATCAATGCCCAGATCGCGCCACAGGCGATTGGTCAGCATCAACAATTCAGCATCAATATCCGGGCCTGGCAGGCCAAAGGCCTCAACACCTATCTGATGAAATTGTCGCTGCCTGCCTTTTTGCGGCCGCTCGTAGCGAAACATTGGCCCGCTGTACCACAACTTTTGCGTTTGATTGTGCAGCAAACCGTGTTGCAAACAGGCCCGCACGCAGCTGGCCGTGCCCTCCGGGCGCAAACTGATCTTTTGATCGTTGCGATCGGTGAAGGTGTACATCTCCTTCTCAACAATATCCGTAACTTCACCGATAGAACGGCAGAACAGATCCGTTGGCTCAACGATAGGCAGGCGTATTTCACTGTAACCGTAACTAGCAAACAAATCGGCCGCGCACTGTTCCAGGTGCTGCCATACGGCAACATCGCCTGGGAGAATATCATTCATCCCTTTTACAGACTTGTACTGCGACATCGGTATTAAAAGCTCTACTATTTATCGGCTAACCGCCAGAGCTGGCGATCAGGTCTTCATTGTCAGGTGTTTTTCTGGCGGCCAGTTTGGCTCGTATAGAAGTCTCCAGGCCATCCAGCAGATCCGCGTTTTGCAGCTTGTGATCAGGTTTTCCATCCACGTAAACCAGATTGCTTGGTGATGCACCGGTTAAACCAACTTCTGCCTCTTTCGCCTCACCCGGGCCATTCACGTAGCAGCCAATAATGGCCACATCCATCGGCTCGATCACATCTTCCAAGCGCTGCTCTAGCTCATTCATGGTGCTGATCACATCAAAATTCTGTCGTGAACAGCTGGGGCAGGCGATGAAATTAATACCACGGCTTCTAAGCTTAAGGCTTTTCAAAATATCGAAGCCAACTTTCACCTCTTCTACCGGGTCGGCAGCAAGAGAGATTCGAATAGTATCGCCAATGCCATCCATCAGCAGCATGCCAAGACCTACTGACGATTTCACTGTGCCGGAACGCAGGCCGCCCGCTTCAGTGATACCAAGGTGCAATGGCTTATCAATTTGATCGGCTATCAAGCGGTAAGCTTCAACCGCCATAAATACTTCAGAGGCTTTCAAACTGACTTTGAAATTATCGAAATTCAGTCGATCCAGAATATCGATATGGCGAAACGCCGATTCCACCAATGCAGCCGGCGTAGGCTCACCGTATTTACGCTGCAGTTCTTTTTCCAGCGAACCTGCGTTCACGCCAATTCGAATCGGTATGTTCTTGTCGCGCGCACACTCTACCACCGCGCGAATTCGATCTTCCCTGCCAATATTGCCTGGATTAATACGCAGGCAATCCACGCCTTGTTCGGCCACTTCCAACGCAATTTTGTAATCGAAATGAATGTCGGCTACCAATGGCACAGACACTTGTTGTCGGATTTTTCCAAACGCTACCGCTGCGTCAATACTTGGAACGGATACACGAACAATATCGGCGCCCGCGTGCGCAATGGCATTGACTTGCGCAACGGTTGCGTCAACGTCGCAGGTCTCGGTATTGGTCATGCTCTGCACGGCAATCGGTGCGTCACCACCAACCGGCACATCACCTACAAATATCTGCTTGCACTTGCGGCGCTTGATGGGAGAAGGATGAAGCATTAATTCCCTCCGAGTGTAAGACGCGCCATTTTACGACGGTTATTGGAGGCCACAGCCACTGGCTGACCATTAAACGCCAGACTCACTGCTGGTGCATTGCCAATCACAAGCTTGAAAGGTGCCGTACCACGCACACGTAAGCCCTGGCCGGCCAGGCGCACAGCAGAAAATAGCTTGCGACCAGAAGCATTGCTCACTTCAAGCCAGCAATCTTCACTAAAGGTGAAAAACAACTCATCAGGACCGCTACCGCGGGTCAAAATATTGTCGGCTGCTGGCGCTGCGGTAATTGTTGCTGGCGCTATAACTTCTGGTGCAGAGCTAGCACTATCGGGTACTACGGCTGCTTCTGCGGAACCGCTGGATGCCGTTGCGTTTTCCAACGATTGACTGGCGGCTTCTATCTCCGCCTCAGCCGACACGCTTGCATTGTACTCAGCGGCCGCCGTAAACGGGTTTTCCCAATCGTTCTGGGCTTGTTCTGTTTCAGCGACCGGATCACTTGCGGCCACGTCCAATGGTTTGCCAGAGAAAGTGTCTACGGCAATTTCTTCTTTAACCGCTATCTCTTCAACCGAATCTGTACTGGCGTTGTACAACCAAAACCCCAGAATCAATACCGCTACGATCAGTGCCGCACCAAGCATCAAATTGTTATCACTTCGCGCATGCATTTGTTTGCGAGAATTCAGGTCGGAGCTCAGGCTTACGTTAGCCGACTGACCAGTTTGCTCAATATAGGTTGCCAGCGTTTTATCAACATCCAGGCGCAGCCACTTGGCGTACGTGCGCAGATAGCCGCGCACAAAGGTGTCACCGGGCAATCGTTCAAACTGATCACGCTCCAGTGCGTCCAGTTGATCCAGCCGCAAATTAATTTCATGCGCGGCGTCTTCACGGCTCAAGGACTGATCTTCACGCGCCGTGCGCAGCATTGACCCTACTGTGGTCAGCGGCGTTGCCTTGTCGGCGTCAATGGCAGTTGAGCTGTTGATAATTGCTACTCGTAGTTGCCAGACAAAAACAGTTTGTATTCGTCAGACTCGGGGTACAAATTGCGAAGCGCCATTACATAGCTGGCCCTGGCACCCGTGTCGGTAACGGCTTCTGATAAACGCAAACCAAGGAACAAACCCTGAGCTGATTGCTGAGGCGCAAGGCGACGGTATTTGTCGTGCAAGGATGACGCCAGTTCATATTCTTTATTGTCGTAGGCAAGCTGTGCCAATTCCAATAAAGCCAGTACATTGCGCGAGTCTATGTTGAGCATGCGCTTGAAGGCCGCTTGAGCACGCTCAGTATCGCCCAACTTCTTGGCCGTACGGCCAAGGTTGCCCAGCGCAAGCAAACGCTCTTTATAAAGCTCATCATCAGCCACATATTCCAGCTGCTTCATCGCTTCTTTGTAGCGCTCCTGGTTGTATAGGAAAGCAGCGTAATTGTTGCGCGCAGTAGAGTAGGAAGAATCGCCGGCAATCGCACGCTTAAAGTGTTTTTCGGCCAACTTAACATCGCCTTCACGGCTAAACACCAGCGCCAGCGCGTTGTGTACCAAGGGCGATTTGGCATCGATCTTCAATGCCTCATCAAGATTGCGCCTGGCAGACTCCAGGTCCATCTTCTGGTAGTACTTCATTGCCAGGTTTACGCGCGCTTCAATCGCACGCTCAGGACTGGTATCGGCGGTAAACACTTTGCTTTCTGTGGTCACACAGGCTTGCAAGCCGAACAACAAAATGCCAAAAACGGCAGTCAATAGAGGTCGTGAGAATACAGACATGATCAAATCAGGCCCTCAAATTAATGGGTTGCGGTTCGCTCGCAGTGCGTGCTGCCGCCAGCCGCTGATAGCGTTCACTGCGCCGGGTTCGGTCACTGACCTCGCCGGCCAACTGCCCACAGGCCGCTGCAATATCATCACCGCGAGTTGTGCGAACGGTAACAGTGTAGCCGGCTTGCAACAACACCTGACGGAACCGATTAATACCGTTATTGCTCGGACGCTCGTAATCAACCAGTGAAAACGGATTGAAAGGGATCAAATTGATCTTACAGGGCAAATCCTTAAGCAAGATCGCGGTTTGCTCAGCCTGCTCCACGCTGTCGTTCACGCCTTTAATCAACGTGTACTCGATGGTTATTTTGCGTTTTTTATCCGGCAGGCTGTCGAGATAACGCTGGCAAGCCGCCAGCACCTGCTTAAGTGGGTATTTTTTGTTCAATGGCACCAAAACGTTACGCAACTCATCAGTGGGCGCGTGCAGGGACAAAGCCAGAGACGGGTCGCTGCGGCGTGATAACTCATCGATACCCGGCACCACACCGGAGGTACTGACCGTAACCCTGCGCTTGGATATTCCATAGCAATAGTCGTTCATCATCAGCTGAACGCTGGCCAGCACATTGTCAAAGTTCAGCAAGGGCTCACCCATGCCCATCATGACCACGTTACTCACCGCTTTTTTGATCAGCTCGCCACTCGCCGTCAGCGCCTTCGACACCAGCCAGACCTGGCCGATAATCTCTGCCGCGGTGAGGTCGCGTTGAAAACCCTGTTTACCGGTTGCGCAAAAGCTGCAATCCAGAGCGCAACCTACTTGCGAAGAGATACACAAGGTGCGTCGACCATTGTCTGGAATCAGCACCGTTTCAATACAACTGCCACCTTCCACGCGCACCAGCCACTTACTGGTGCCGTCTTCTGAATGCAATTCCGAAACAATCTCTGGGGCTTTTACGCAAGCAACGGTACTGAGTTTTTCGCGCAATGCCTTACTAAGATCAGTCATCTCCGCGAAATCATCGATTCCACGTTGATGAATCCACTTCAGCAATTGTTGTGCGCGAAATGGCTTTTCACCAATGCTCAGACAAAACTCGCGCATGCCTTCAGGCGACAAACCCAATAAATTAACGCGCGCCTCGTCGCCACCGGGCTGTTGCTCGGCGGCATTGATTGGCGTTTGCGTATTGGCTTCGTTCATTAGGCTTTAGCGAGCTTTATTGCTATCTAGCGATCGCAGAGTTCAGAGGCATCAAAGAAATAGCCTATTTCACGCTCGGCTGACGCGGGTGAGTCCGACCCATGAACGGCGTTAGCGTCAATAGACTCGGCAAAGTCTGCACGAATAGTGCCGGCATCGGCTTCTTTCGGGTTAGTGGCACCCATCAGCTCACGATTGCGAGCAATCGCGTTCTCACCTTCAAGTACCTGTACAACCACAGGACCTGAGGTCATGAATTCCATCAAAGGCTCAAAAAATGGTTTGCCTTCGTGCTCAGCGTAGAAACCACCAGCACGCTCATTGCTCAGCTGCAGCATTTTTGCCGCTACAACTTGCAGACCACCGTTTTCAAAGCGACTGATGATCTCACCGATCACGTTCTTGGCCACGGCATCTGGCTTAATAATGGATAAAGTTCTTTCAACGGCCATTCAAGGTCTCCGACACACTACAAAAAATGAAAAAAATCAGGATAAAACGACCGCGGGCTTACCCAATGGATAAAGTCGGCCGAATAAACCTTTCTATTATAAAGACTTTTTGTGGATAGTAGTAACTGGATTT
>CAYGSL010000087.1:0-12692 GCA_964352475.1 uncultured Pseudomonadales bacterium
ATTGTTGAAAAGTCACATGAATCTGCACCACCGCAGCTCGCGGCGCTAGCGCCGCCGCCGGCGTATTCGTAATCTCCGGCCGCAGAGCCCGTGCGATTCGCTCGAATTCTTTCAGACATATCGTTTGCGAGCATATCGGCCTGGGTTCTAAAGTAGGTACTGGCAGTACCCTGCATACTGCTGCTCTGTAGAGCGGCCATACCAAGAAAACCCACTGCCAACACGATCAGCGACACCAGTATTTCGATGAGAGTGAAGCCTGTCTCTTTCTCAGCCAGACCACCGTGATCATTTCGATATAGTCGATTGTCGCGTTTTACCTTCATCGCTAACATCCTGCTAAAGTGTCTTTACTGCGATTAAGCGCACCGGTGACAGTCACCGTTAATGTTTTACCTACGGTATTTTGGTGCGGATGACAGAAGCCGTAGGTACCAGCACCAGAAACAGCGCGCCCAATGCTTGAAAATGTCACTGCGTTGGCGGCAGAGGCGTAAGCGTTTATTCCGTTTTCGCCGTACTCTACCTGCAGAATTTGCTCGCCTCCATCCAGCGCACCATCACCGTCGGTATCACTGAAAATGATCCAGCCGTTTTGCCAGCTTCCTGAGCATGTTGCCTGATCCGAACTACTGCAGGCTGTAACCGGCCCTTTACGCTTTAACGCCTCACTTCGTGCAAACTGAAATGCGCTGGCAAGCCCATCGCGCATTCCATTGACCTGACTACGATTTATACTGCCGGTAAAGCTTGGCCCAGCCAGAGCAGCGAGAATCGATACCATAATCAAAACAATCATTAACTCGAGCAAGGTTAGTCCACGCTGACGCTGCGCGCGCGCCGAGTTTGTCGGAATCATGATGGTTGTTTTGTGTGACATCCAGACCTCTGGATAAGTAGTTTGCGGCTGCAAATGAGTCGTCTTTCGATACTTTAGTACTGTTAACTTCAACTGATAAGTGTAGAAGGATGGGAGGCCGAAAACGGAGATAAATGGGTGGAATTGTACCGCCGCAAGCTCACACTTCGCGAAGTCGCAGCTCTCTCGGCATTGAAAAAGTAACATTCTCAGGCTGGCCAGCGAGCTCTTCAGCGCTACAAGCGCCGAGTGACTCAATATGCTTGATCACTTGTTGTACAAGCACCTCAGGTGCTGAAGCACCCGCAGTTACGCCAACGGAATGGGCATTCGTCAGCCATCCAGCCTGGATATCATCCACACCATCAATTAGATACGCCAGGCTGCCTTGACGCTCAGCAAGCTCTCGCAGGCGATTGGAATTCGAACTATTGGGCGAACCCACCACCAACACTACCTCACTACAGGCAGCCAGTTTTTTCACTGCGTCCTGGCGGTTTTGAGTGGCGTAGCAAATATCGTCTTTTCTGGGTCCGTGGATGAGTGGATATTGTGCTCGCAACGCGTCAATCACTCGCGCCGTATCGTCCATGGACAAGGTTGTTTGAGTGACGTACGCAAGTTGCGCTGGGTCTCGAACCACTAATGCCTCTGCCTGCTGCTCATCTTCCACCAGGTAGATGGCCCCACCATTGCTGGCGTCGTATTGGCCCATGGTGCCCTCGACTTCCGGATGCCCCTTGTGGCCAATCAGCACACACTCCTGACCCTTCTTGCTATAGCGCACTACTTCCATATGCACTTTGGTCACTAACGGACAGGTTGCATCAAACACTTTTAAACCGCGTTGTTCGGCCTCGCGGCGAACTGCCTGAGATACGCCATGCGCGCTGAAAATAACAATGCAGTCGTCTGGAACTTCATCGAGTTCATCAACAAACAGGGCTCCTCTGTCACGCAAATCTTCTACCACTGTTTTGTTGTGCACTACTTCGTGCCGAACGTAAATGGGCGCTCCAAACAAGTCCAGGGCGCGGTTTACAATTTCTATCGCTCTATCAACTCCCGCACAAAACCCACGCGGGTTGGCGAGATTCAATGTCATATTGTTTCCCATACTCTCGTTACTCACGCTCACAGGTTTCCAAACTATTCTTCAACATGTGCTTCAACAGAATGAATATGCACATCAAACTGAATAACCTTGCCGGCCAGTGGATGGTTAAAATCCACCAGCACACGTTCAGCTTCTACCGACTTGACCACGCCGGGTCGTTCACCGGACGGATCAGAGAATGAAATAACCAGCCCGGGCTGCAAATCATAATTGCTCAGCGCTGATCTTGGAAAAATATGTTCTCTGTCGTCCTGCCAGTCACCAAATGCATTTTCAGGTTGCAAGCTGATGGATGCTTTATCGCCGTCGTTTAAGCCCAGCAAAGCTCGCTCGAAACCTGGCAACAGACTGCCGTCACCAAAAACGAATTCACAGGGGGCCTGATCAAAATTATTGTCAATCTCAGAACCGTCTTCCAGGCTCAGCGCAAAGTTCAAACGAATCTTGCTGTTCGATGTGATCATTGTTTTGCCTTAGCGTCCACAGGGCTTGCCTGCGAGCCGAAAAACATATCAAGTATCATCAACACCGCACCCACGCTAATCGCTGAGTCAGCGATATTGAATGCCGGGAAATACCAGCCAGAGTAATGGAAGGAAATAAAATCAACCACATAACCCAGGCTAACTCGGTCATACAAATTGCCAATTGCGCCGCCCAGAATCAGAGCCAGGCTCAGCGCTAGCAATTTCTCACTGCGCTGCAACCTTAACAACCAAACCAGCAATACCACGCTAACAACTGTCGAAACTACCGTAAAAAACCAGCGCTGCCAGCCACCGGCATCACTCAAAAAGCTGAATGCAGCGCCCGGATTATGCAGCAAGGTGAAATTGAGTATGGGCAATATCTCAACCGGTCGGGCGTATTGCAATTGACTACTGGCGAGGTTTTTAGTCCATATATCCAGAATGAATATGACGCCGCTGAGTACCAGCCAAAGACTGTTTCGTTTGTACAATTCCATCAGATTTTGTTACGCATACTGTCTAATTTCACCGTCACCGGCAATGTTTTCCACGCACCGGGTGCAGAGGTCTTCATGCTCACTGTTACTGCCAACATCGGCTCGGTAATGCCAACATCTGCCGCATTTGCTTTCTGAGCTGGCAAAAACTTTCAGCTTCAACCCGTTTACTTCAGTATCGGCAACGTCCGCAGGGGCCGCAGTCAAGGCGTGCAAATCTGCGGCGGAGCTGATCAGTACGAAACGCAATTCATTGCCCAGCAATTCCAACTGGTTGTAGAGATCGGGCGAGCAATAAAGACTAACTTCGCAACTGAGTGAGGCCCCTACATTGTTCGCGGCACGTTGATTCTCCATTTCCTTGTTGACCGCTGTTTTGACAGCCATTACTTGCGACCAAAACTCGTCACCTTTGTCTCGCTCGCATACTGGAATGTTATGCCATAGCTCAGTAAATACGGTCTCGCCCCGCGCGCCTGGCAAATGTTCCCAGGCTTCATCGGCCGTAAAACTCAGAATAGGCGCGATCCAGCGCACCATTGCCTCCGCCACGTGATACAAGGCGGTTTGAGCTGAACGCCTGCCCAGCGAATCAGCCTGCATGGTGTATTGCCTATCCTTGATCACATCCAGGTAAAAACCACCCAGATCAGAAATACAAAAATTATGCAGCTTCTGATAAATCTGATGAAATTGATAACTGGAATACGCAGCCGCTATATCAACTTGCAGCTTTGCGGCACGCGCCAGCACCCATTGATCAAGTGCCAACATGGATTCGGGCTCTACGGCATGTTTATCTGGTTCGAATCCATTCAGGTTTGACAACAAAAACCGCAGAGTATTTCGAATACGCCGATACGAGTCAGCTGTGCGCTTGAAAATTTCATCACTCACGGTCATTTCGTCGCGATAATCCGTTGCCGCTACCCATAATCGCAACACGTCGGCACCCAGTGTCTGCATAATCTTCTGCGGTGCAATCACGTTGCCCAACGACTTGGACATTTTTCTTCCGTGCGGGTCCACGGTGAATCCGTGGGTCATTGCGGCTTTGTACGGTGCAATACCATTGATGGCCACAGAGGTCAGCAGCGACGACTGGAACCAGCCTCGGTGTTGGTCTGAACCCTCAAGATACATATCCGCAGGTACTTGCAAATCATCAGCGCGGCGGCGCAACACCGCCTCATGTGACACACCCGAGTCAAACCACACATCCAATGTGTCAGTTACTTTCTCATAGTCTGCAGCTTCATCGCCAAGCATGGACTCTGTGTCTAAAGAAAACCAGGCTTCGATACCGTCTTTTTCAACCAGCTCAGCAACGGCTTCGATCAGTTCAGGTGTGCGCGGATGTAAATCAGCGCTTTGCTTATGCACAAACAGCGCAATTGGTACTCCCCAGGTTCTTTGCCTGGAAATACACCAGTCGGGCCGGTCTTCCAGCATGGCCTTTATACGGCCTTTGCCCCAGCCAGGCAGCCATTCTACTGTTTCGACCGCCGCATCAACCTTGTCCAGCAGCTGGTTTTTTTGCATTCCAACAAACCACTGCGGCGTTGCCCTGAAAATAAGCGGTGTTTTGTGGCGCCAGCAATGCGGGTAGCTGTGCTCGAAACTCTCATGGTGCATCAGTCGATTACGCTCATCCAAACTGTCAACCACCACCTGATTGGCTTTCATCACGTGCAAACCCGCAACAATTTCTGTGTCAGGAAGGAAAACTCCGTTAGCACCTACAGGATTGACAATCTCAATGTCATAGCGTTGACACACCGAAAAGTCGTCAGCGCCGTGCGCAGGTGCCGTATGTACCGCGCCAGTACCTGCATCCGTCGTTACGTGTTCGCCTAAAATCAGTTGCGAGGTTCGGTCATACAAAGGGTGTTTTAACGCAATACCCTCCAAGGCCGATCCTTGCGTACGGCCAATCACTTCGTACTCATCTGTGCCTGCACGCTTTAGCACGTCTTCTATTAAGTCTTCGGCTAACACTGCAACGATTGCTTCACCGTTACGTTGAATTTTAATGGCGGCATAGTCAATGTCTGGGTGCACAGCAACTGCCATATTGGCAGGAATGGTCCACGGTGTTGTTGTCCAGATAACCACCGACCAAGAAAGCCCTGCATTGGCTGGCTGCTGAAATGCTGTAGCCAGATCGGTGGAATTTACAGCGTCAAAATACACATCTATCGACGGAGACTGTTTATCCATGTACTCCACTTCAGCTTCCGCCAAGGCAGACCCACAGTCCGTACACCAATGAACCGGTTTAAAACCCTTAACAACGTGCCCATTGCTAACAATTTTACCCAGTGCGCGAATCTGATCCGCTTCATACTGGTAGTTCATTGTTAGATAGGGATTATCCCAATCGCCAATAACACCAAGACGCTGAAAGTCAGCTCGCTGCTTATTAACCTGGGCCTGTGCGTATTCACGGCACTTTACGCGAAACGCAGCCGCATCAATTTTAGCTCCTGGCTTGCCAACTTTCTTTTCCACATTAAGCTCAATGGGCAAGCCATGGCAATCCCAACCAGGCACATAGGGCGAATCATACCCGTCCAGGAAACGCGACTTAACAATAATGTCTTTCAGGATCTTGTTAACCGAATGTCCAATATGGATTTCGCCATTTGCGTAGGGAGGTCCATCATGAAGTATGTATTTAGGCCGCCCACTCGCCGCCTCTCGCATTGTCTGATACAGCTTATTGGCTTGCCAGCGCTCCAACATTTTTGGCTCGCGATTGGCTAAATTGGCCTTCATGGGAAACGCCGTGTTCGGCAAATTCAACGTTGCTTTGTAGTCTTTGGTATCAGTCATTGTGTAGTCGTTGGTCGCTGCAGGCCAAAAAATGCATAGGCCTGGTCTATATCATTGTGAATTTGTGTTTTCAGTGCATCTATCGATGGAAATTTCTGCTCGTCGCGCAATCGCTTTCTGAAACGTACATGTAAAGTCTTGCCATACAATGAGCCGCTAAAGTTCAGCAGGTGCACTTCCAGAATTGCCTTGCAAAGGTCGCCGATGGTTGGCCGCGTGCCCACATTAGCAGCACCAAAATGCACCTCATCGCCAATGCCTCGTACCTCCACCGCATAAACACCAGAAAGCGCTGCACGATAGCGGTGCAATTCCAGATTAGCGGTTGGCACACCTATGGATCGACCCAATTGTTGCCCGTAAACCACTTTGCCTGAAATCTGATAAGGCCTGCCCAACAATGTTTCAGCCAATTCAAATTCGTCATTCAGCAAGGCCTGGCGAATGCGTGTACTGGAGACTCGCTCTGCATCAATTTCAAACGTATCGCTGGCCTGCACCTCAAAATCATGGATTCGGCCCAACTCCTGCAGCAAGGCAAAATCACCCTGGCGTTCATGGCCAAATCTGAGGTCGTCGCCCACAACCATGTATCTAACGCCCAGCTTACCCACGAAGATATCTTCAATAAAATCCCTGGCCGCAATTTCGCTGAGGGATTGCGTAAATCGTATTCTCAGCACCCTATCCAGCCCAACATCTTTCAGGGCCAGATATTTTTCACGAAAACTCATCAATCGTGGTGGCGCTTGCGAGGGTGCAAAATACTCGCGCGGCAGCGGTTCGAGAACAATAATGGTCGATGGCAACGACAACTCTTTCGCTTTACGGATCAGACCTTGCAGGACTTTCTGGTGGCCAAGATGCACACCGTCAAACGCGCCAATCGTGAGCACGCACGATTGATGTCTGGGCCGAATATTGTGCAGTCCGCGTATGAGTTCCAAAACCTGCGCCAAGTGTTAAAAACAGGGCATTATATATGAGTCGCTGGGTTCTGCAGTGGCCTTAACGCCCTCATTGGCGGCGAAAGTGCCGCAATCGGCCACCGAACAGGCCTAGCAAGGTGAGGTATAGCAATACACCTCCCCCAGCGAGCACCAACGACCGTATAGCGCGATCGACACTGCTGAGCTCAAGCCACAGAGCGTGGTCGCCGCGGGTTACGATTAAAGCGGTTGTCATTAGCACAGCGGCCAGAGATATGCGCAAGCAAACCAGCATGAACCCTGGTTGCCACTGCAACACAGACTTCTTCAACAGTCCCGTGAGTAAAGCCCCAGCATTGTAATAAGCGGCCACCGCAGTGGCGAGGGCTAAACCGACGTGGCCAATATTGAAGTAAAAATACAGAGGCAATACAAACAGCATATTTAGAAACATGTTCACAATCATCGCCCGCACGGCAATGCGAACCGGGGTTTTCATGTCTTGCTGCGCGTAATAGCCGGTCGCCAATACTTTGATCAACATGAACGCAAGCAAACCCAAGGCGTAGGCTTTCAAGCTGTAGCTTGCCATGGTTACGTCCCTAACCGTCATTTTCCCAAAGTCGAACAAGGTCATTGTCATCAGCAGGGGTTCGGCAAGCACCAACAACGCCAAGGTGGCCGGTACCGCTATCAGCAGCACCATTCGAATACTCCAGTCCAGTGTCGCAGAGAAATTACTGTTCCCTTCCCCGGAATGCTGGCGCGACAAGGCAGGTAAGATCACCGTTGCGATCGCGACTCCAAACACGCCCAATGGCAGCTCCGCTAACCGGTCTGAGTAGAATAACCAGGCGACACTGCCTACCGGTAGGAACGAAGCCAGAATGGTATCCAGCGCCAAGTTTATCTGGGAAACCGACACACCAAACAAAGCGGGTACCATCAGGCGCATAATCCGCTGTACCCCTTCGTGCTGCCAATACACTTTGGGCCTCGGCATCAGACCTAAGCGACTTAAAAAAGGCAGCTGCAGCAGCAATTGCAGTATGCCGGCCACGATCACTGCCCAGGCAATGGCAAAGACTGGTTCTGCGAAGTAGTCTGCGAAAACCAGAGCACCGCAAATTAAACTGATATTGAGAAGTACCGGCGTAAAGGCAGGCACTACGAAACGGCTGTAGCTATTCAGTACAGCACCTGCAAAGCCGGTCAGAGAGATAAGCAGCAAGTAGGGAAAAGTGATGCGCAATAACTGCTGTGTCAGCGCAAATTTTTCAGGGTCGTCAATGAACCCCGGGGCAAACACCATGGTAACAACCGGTGCTGCCAAAACCGCAATTCCGCAAGTCAGTACCAGAACAAAGCCCAGGCATCCAGCCACACAATTGATCAGACGTTTAACTTCTTCCAGCGAGCGCTGGGTACGATACTCTGAGAGAACAGGTACAAATGCTTGAGAAAATGCACCCTCTGCAAACAAACGCCTGAGGAACTGCGGTACTTTGAACGCAATAAAAAATGCATCTGCATTAGCACTGGCACCTACAGTGATTGCAAATACAATATCCCTGCATAAGCCAAGCACCCGCGACAGCATGGTCATGCAACCCACTAACAAACTGGATTTGAGCAATCCTGGTGGTTTTTCTTGCGGGCTGTTTTGCGCCGAAGCAGCGCCCTGCCTGGGCGATTCGGACATTATTGCTTAAGGCGGCCGCCTGTGTACCAGGCCACCTCTCGCGCACTGCGATCAACCAGGTCAACCACATCCAGGACCAGCGCAAACAATGCCATTCGCACCAGCACTCCGTTGTCGGTTTGGCGGAAGATAGCCAGATTGGGGTTCTCGTTCAAATCGTTATCCAATTCATTCGCGCCCGCTCGCGAGTCGCGAGGCAGCGGATGCATGATGACCGTGTTCGGTTCGCAATATTGAGTATAGATGGCCTGATTCAGACGGTAGCGTCCACGGTATAAATTGGCTTCATCACGCGAGGCAAAGCGCTCTTCCTGAATTCTAGTGGAGTAAGTGATGTCGACCTTGGCGATCGATTCTTCCAACTGATCGGTCTGAACCACTTTGTGGCCGGCAGATTGCAATTGATCTACATACTGCGCAGGCATTTTCAGCTCTTCCGGCGATACCAGTGTGATCTGTACGCGTTTGAACAACGTCAGCAATTTACATATTGAGTGCACGGTACGACCGTATTTCAGATCACCTATAAGCGCTATTCGAAAATCATCCAGAGAGCGGCCATTGGCGGCCAGTTCTTTCTTGATAGTGTACAGATCCAGCAGTGCCTGGCTGGGGTGCTCGTTGTCGCCGTCACCGCCATTCAGCACGGGCACTCGGCTGGCCGTCGCGAATTCAGATACCGAACCGGCCTGAGGGTGGCGCATGACGATGACGTCGCTGTAACCGCTCAGCACTCTGGCTGTATCGTATAAAGACTCGCCTTTGGCAATGGCGGAGTTTTCTACGCCTGTAGTTTCGCGCACTTCACCGCCTAGCAGATTAAACGCACTACCAAAACTGACTCGCGTTCTCGTACTGGGCTCAAAGAACATATTGCCGAGAATAGCGCCGTCCAGTACTTTGGTAAGCTTACGCCGGTGCGCATACGGTTGCATCGAGTCGGCGACAGTAAAAATGCGATCGATATCTTCCCGGTCAAACTGATCGATACTGAGAATGTGTCCGCCGGGGAATTCCAAGATAAGCGCCTTATGCAATACGGGTGATGGTACGAATGCTACCGTGCGGCCGGGCATCAAACAAGCATCAGTAAGTCGCAGATACCCAGCAAACCGGCGAGTAAGACCAATTTATGAGCTGGCTAGATGTTTAGCTTGTCAGCCAACTCTTTCGCGTATTGCTCAAGGGCTGCACGAAGTTCGGCGTTCGCTCCATTTATTCTGAGTGTTTCGAGCTCAAGGCGAAATTCTTCAAACCCGAAGCCACCCACTTGTGTATGCTTCTTCTTGCATAGCTGCAACCATTGGCTCTGCTCGTGCAGACTCAATGAATCAGGGAAATTGCGCGCTCGATAGCGAAACAACAGGTCTTCAAGGCGTGAATCTTCAAAGGAGAACTCATGACTTGCGAGGCGTTCCACGCTAGAGCCCCTAACGTCTTGCATTAAAGCGCGGTCGTTGTCCGAGAAAAAACCGCCGCCGTATAAAGCAGCATCTGCATCGCGCTCTGCTGCGTTCTCATCCAGTTCGAACACAGTCTGCAGTTTGCTCATCCAGCTTGTGTCGCTAAGCAGCCGCTGCGCATGCGCATTGCAGGTTTTAAAATCCAGTTGCAGACGTCTGGAGAGAGGCTCATCGAGTAATTTTGCGGTTGCAACCATCGGGCTGCGATTCAGGTGAATGGTTTTTAGTGGAATTCTTGGCGTGTCCGCATCGCGCTGGTCGGCGGACAAAAACAGCAATCGCCGCAATTCGGTGGCGGGTAAGTCCAGCAATGGCCCAGGGTCATTGCGTAGATCGACGCAGACAATTCCATTCGAATTTGTCGGATGTCTGGCAACTGGAAGCACTAGCGTTGAGCAAAAGTGCTCAGCGGGCAGTTTCGATGATACGTGCAGCAACGGTTCACCTTTTGCGGTATCGAGTAATCCGGCCACAAATCGCTTGTTTCTCAGCTGCAAGGCATAGTCAAACAATTTGGGCTTGCGCTGCTTGATCAGCTTGGCGAATTCTATGGTGGCCAGCACATCGGACAAGGCATCGTGCGCGTCTTCATGTTGTATGCCATTGGCCTCGCTCAACAACTCCAGGCGAAAGCTTGGTTTACCGTCCACCTCAGGCCAAACAATATCATCGGGGCGAAGTGCACAGCACAACCTGGCAACGTCTATCAAGTCCCAGCGACTGTTGCCGTTGCGGTATTCCCGCTCATAGGCATCATAAAAATTGCGGTACAAAGTGAAACGTGTGAACTCGTCGTCAAAGCGGATGCTGTTATATCCGACACTACACGTACCTGGCTGCATCATCTCATTATGGATAGCCGCTATAAATTCACGCTCACTGACACCAAGGGAATTGGCGGTCTGTGGCGTGATGCCCGTAACAGCACAAGCGGCCGGATGCGGCAACACATCGGGCGCAAGCTGGCAGTAAAGACGCAGAGGGTCGCCGCAAATGTTCAGCTCACTGTCGGTGCGTATCCCGGCAAATTGCATTGGCCGGTCTAGCGCAGGGTCTATTCCGCTGGTCTCAAAGTCGTGCCAATAAAAGGTGTGGGCCATTAAAGCACTGCCTTTGAGCTATCGTTCTCGACGGCTATTGAACCGTAACGGCGCGTTCTTCAATCTTTGCAGCCCATTGCTGCGGCCCGGTTTGATGCACGGATTCACCGCGACTATCCACTGCAACAGTTACCGGCATGTCTTTAACTTCAAACTCATAGATTGCTTCCATGCCCATTTCAGGGAATGCGACAATGCGCGATTGGGTAATGGCTTTGGACACAAGATACGCTGCACCACCTACTGCCATTAAGTACACGGCTTTGTGTTTTTTGATGGCATCTATTGCTACCTGGCCACGCTCGGCCTTGCCTATCATGCCAAGCAATCCGGTTTTTTCCAGAATCATGCCCGTAAACTTGTCCATACGCGTGGATGTGGTTGGGCCAGCCGGCCCCACTACCTCGTCACGTACTGCATCTACGGGGCCAACGTAGTAGATAAATCGGCCACGCAGATCAACGCCCTCTGGTAAACCTTCTCCGCTATCAAACAGCTCCTGAATACGCTTATGAGCGGCGTCGCGGCCAGTTAACATCTTGCCACTTAGCAATACTGTTTCTCCAGGCTGCCAGGTCTGTATGTCTTCAGCCGTGACTGTATCCATATTTACCCTTCTGGCGCTGGGCCCAACGTCCCAGGTAATGTCTGGCCAGTCTTCCAGATTGGGTGGCTGTTGGCGTGCAGCCCCGCTGCCGTCCAGAACGAAATGCGCGTGGCGGGTTGCGGCGCAGTTTGGAATCATGGCGATGGGTAATGAGGCGGCGTGGGTTGGATAGTCTTTGATTTTGACATCCAATACGGTGGTAAGCCCGCCAAGGCCTTGCGCGCCTATGCCCAACTTGTTCACGGCATCCATGATTTCAATACGAAGTTCTTCAGCACGAGTTTGCGGGCCGCGCTCTCGCAATTCGTGAATGTCGATGGGGTCCATCAGCGATTCCTTTGCCAATACGGCGGCCTTTTCAGCGGTTCCACCAATGCCTATGCCCAGCATGCCAGGTGGACACCAACCTGCGCCCATGGTGGGCACTGTTTTAACTACCCAATCAACAATACTGTCAGAGGGGTTAAGCATGACCATTTTGGATTTGTTTTCCGAGCCGCCGCCTTTGGCGGCCACGGTAACGTCAACGGTGTCGCCTGCCACCACTTCCATGTGAATAACAGCTGGCGTGTTGTCGCGGGTGTTTTTTCTGGCACCGGCGGGATCTTCTAGAATGCTGGCGCGCAAGACGTTGTCGGGGTGGGTGTAGGCTCTTCGAACACCTTCGTTGATCATTTCGCTGACGCTAAGCTCTGCGTCCCACTGGACGTTCATGCCGATTTTGATAAACACGGTAACAATGCCGGTGTCTTGGCAAATTGGTCGGTGACCCTCGGCGCACATTCGGGAATTAATCAGAATCTGGGCCATGGCGTCTTTGGCGGCCTGTGACTCTTCTCTCAGGTAGGCTTCATGCACGGCCTGGATGAAGTCTTTTGGGTGGTAGTAAGAGATAAATTGCAATGCGTCGGCGACGCTGTCGATTAAATCGTCCTGGCGGATGGTGGTCATTGTGACTCCATGTAATCACGGTTGATACGTAAGGTACTGCTAGCATTGGAGACCGGCATTGGGTTTACCGCGCACTTGCCGGACGCGCCGTGAACCCATCCATGGGGGCTTCCCTCAAGGACCTACGGTTGGCGTTGAAAAGGTCCCTCTTTTCAACGGTCC
>CAYGSL010000088.1:0-5808 GCA_964352475.1 uncultured Pseudomonadales bacterium
CTCGCTGAACCATTGAAAAGAGGGACCTTTTCAATGAGCCCCCATGGATGGGTTTACGGCGGGTTCAGCGAGGGAAGCTCCACACTGGACTGCTCCGGTCTTAGACAGAACACCAACCCTATTACAACCCAGCCTTCAAACTAGCCTCAATAAACTCATCAATATCCCCATCCAAAAAGTTATTACAATTGGACGTTTCAATATTGGTTCGTAAATCTTTAATCCGCGACTGGTCCAACACATAAGAACGAATCTGACTTCCCCAGCCAATATCCGCCTTGCTATCTTCCATCGCCTGACGCTCCTTATTACGCTCCTGCATCTCTAACTCGTACAGTTTCGCACGTAACTGCTTCATCGCGCTATCCCTGTTCTGATGCTGCGACCGCTGGTTTTGGCATTGGACCACGATGCCACTTGGCAAATGCGTAAGGCGAATCGCCGAGTCCGTCTTGTTCACGTGCTGACCACCAGCCCCGCTAGCTCGGTAAGTATCTACCCGAAGGTCGGCCGTGTTTATCTCAATATCAATATTGTCGTCCACTTCAGGCGACACAAACACAGACGCAAACGATGTATGACGACGGTTGCCAGAATCGAATGGTGACTTGCGCACCAGTCGGTGCACGCCGGTTTCAGTGCGCAACCAGCCATATGCGTACTCACCCTCAAATTTGATGGTCGCACCTTTGATGCCCGCCACTTCACCGTCAGACACTTCCAGCAATTCCGTTTTGAATCCGCGACGTTCGCCCCAGCGCAAGAACATGCGCAATAGCATGTTGGCCCAATCTTGCGCCTCCGTCCCACCAGAGCCTGATTGAATATCGAGAAAAGCGTTGTTTTGATCCATTTCGCCGCTGAACATGCGCCGAAATTCCAGGGTTTCCAGCTGTTTCTCCAGCAAATCAATATCGCTAACCACTGATTCAATAGAGTCGGTGTCGTCTTCAGCAGCAGACATTTCCAGCAATTCGCCAGAGTCGGTCAGGCCTTCATCGAGGTTCTCTAGCGTGGCTACGACGTTTTCCAGACTGGAACGCTCGCGACCCAGATCTTGTGCGCGTTCAGGATCATCCCAAACGCTGGGTTCAGCCAGTTCCAGTTCTACTTCGGTGAGACGTTCTTTCTTGCCGGCATAGTCAAAGATACCCCCTGAGCATTTCGGCACGGCTTTGCATGTCTTTTATGCGCTCTACTATCGGGTTGATTTCCAGCATAACGGTTTGTAAATATCGCTTTAGTGGGCGCGCATTCTAGCGTAGCGTGGGCTCAAGCGCTATGACGATTAGTTGCGCAGATTGTCGACCGCGGTATTCGTTTACATCGAGTTTATACAAGGCTCGTACAGCATTGACGGTTTCATCAGGCCATTGTTTCAGATCCACATTGAATGCGATGCCATCAAGCAACAGCTCAGGATTTTGTTTTGGAGCCAACACCAGTTTTAAATGCTTTTCACCCACCAGTCGCTGCTTGATCAGCGCAAATTCCCCATCAAAAACAGGCTCGGGGTAGGACTGCCCCCATGGTCCTGCGAAACGCAGTTGTTGCGCGATATCCAGGGATAGTTCCTCGGCCAGCAATTCACCGTCGCTGTACGAGGTAGCTTGCAGCATCTCAGCGTTGCAATGCTTTTCCACAACCTCTTCCAGCAGCTCAGCAAAACGTTCAAAGTTAGACTCCGGCAGGTTCAGGCCGGCAGCCATGGCATGTCCGCCGAACTGGCCGATCAGTTTAGGCTCTTTACGACTGACCTCATCAATGACGTCTCGAATATTCAGGCCACTGATTGAACGCGCGCTGCCTTTCAATTGACCTTCATCACTGCGCGCAAATGCTATCGTTGGTCGGTGATACTGATCTTTAATGCGCGACGCTACGATACCAATAACGCCCTGATGCCAGGTGGGTTCAAACAGGCATATGCTGCAGCGTTCATTGTTGCCCGCCTCCGTGTTAACAGAGGCCAGCATATTTTCCGCTTCGTTTTTCATACCAGTTTCAACGCGGCGACGTTCCCGATTCAAAGTATCCAGGTCATGCGCTAGCGTTTTAGCTTTTTCAACATCATCTGTTAACAAGCATCGAATGCCAATGGACATGTCTTCCATGCGACCTGCCGCATTCAATCGTGGGCCAAGCACAAAGCCCAGGTCGCCAGAGCTCAGGTTTTTATGATCACGGCCGGCACATTCCAGCAAGGCCAGTACGCCTGCACAGGCACGGCCGGCCCGAATTCTGCGTAAGCCCTGCTCTACCAATATACGGTTATTGAAATCCAGAGACACAACATCAGCCACTGTGCCCAGTGCAACAAGATCAAGTAAATTGGCCAGATTGGGCGCCTGAGCGCCATTCTGTTCGAACCACTGCTCTTGTATAAGAGCTCTGCGCAAAGCCATTAGCAGGTAGAACATCACCCCAACGCCTGCGATAGACTTGCTGGCGAAATCACAGCCCGCCTGGTTAGGGTTTACGATGGCGACGGCTTCCGGCAAAACCTCACCGGGAAGATGATGGTCTGTTACAACTACGTCGATTCCCAGAGCATTTGCGTGCGCAACGCCTTCTACTGCCGCAATGCCATTATCAACGGTAACGATTAAATCGGGCGCCTGCTGACTGGCAACATCAACAATTTCAGGCGTTAGTCCATAGCCGTACTCAAATCGGTTTGGCACCAGAAAATCAACATGCGGAAAACCCATGGCGAGTAGACCGCGAACGCCAATCGCGCAGCTGGTCGCACCGTCTGCGTCGAAGTCACCCACTATCAATACGCGTTCTTCCATTGCGAGTGCGGCCAGCAGGCGTTCTGTAGCTGCGTCCAGCCCAGCCATGGATTCTGGCGGTAACAGGTGTTTTAACTGGTAGTCCAGCTCCTGATCGGACGAAACACCGCGAGCGGCATACACTCGTTGCAAAACTGCAGGAATATCATCAGAGAAGCGGCTATTGGCAACCGCTGAAAGCGATCGGCGAACAACCGTTAGTGGGCTACTGATTGCCTTTGCCCTCGTCACAGGCAGCTACGCAATGCTCAGCCACATAATTCTGCACGGCTGAAATATCGTTTGGCAACACGGTGAATCGTTCTTCGCGATCGAAAAGATCTCTCATATGTGCGGGTAACTCAGCGCTTGAGGCCACACCGGATTTAACAATCGCTTCCGGAAATTTCGCAGGGTGCGCTGTAGCCAAGGTTACAATTGGGCCGCTGTCGGACGTGGAACTCGCGTATTCCTGTGCCGCAAACACGCCAGTCGCCGTATGCGGATCTAACAAGTACCCCGTGTTTTTGTAGCATTCAGCGATGGTATCGCAGGTTTGCCGATCATCTGCGCGTGCGCTCGAAAACAACTGCCGCGCAGCACTTAAAGCGTCATCGCTCAAGCTCATCGCGCCAGACCCCGCACTCATCAAATCAGCAATTGCAGCTCCGTCGCGCTGATAAAGATCAAACAGTAAACGCTCAAAATTGCTGGATACCATAATGTCCATGCTGGGCGACAAGGTATGTTGCAGATCTTGTGGTGCGCAATCATTGGCGCTCAAGGTGCGGTGCAGAATGTCATTTCGATTGGTTGCGATCAGCAAGCGTTTTACCGGCAAACCCATCTGGTGCGCAAGATAGCCCGCAAAAATATCGCCGAAGTTACCGGTAGGCACCGAAAAACTAATATCGCGTGCCGGTGCACCCAACTGAAAAGCTGCGTAAAAATAGTAAACGATCTGCGCCATTATGCGCGCCCAATTGATGGAGTTTACCGCGACAAGCTGTCGGCCATCCGGCAAAAACGATTGATCGGCAAAGCTCGCTTTAACGATCGCCTGGCAATCGTCGAAATTGCCTTGCACAGCAATATTAAACACATGCTCGTCCAGTACGGTGGTCATTTGCCGGCGCTGCACTTCAGATACTCGTTGATGCGGGTGCAGAATAAAAATGTCCACATGCTCACCGTGCCGACACCCTTCAATGGCGGCTGAACCCGTATCGCCTGAGGTAGCACCCAATATCACTACGCGCTGATTGCGCTTACTGAGCACGTGTTCAAACAGTCTACCCAATAGCTGCAGGGCAACATCTTTGAACGCCAAGGTAGGCCCGTGGAATAGCTCAAGCACCCATTCGTCGTGGCCCAACTGTACTAATGGAGTGACTGCGGGATGAACAAACTCAGCGTAACTGTCGTTAATCATTGTACGCAGTGCGTCATCATCTATTTCGCCAGCGACAAACAGCGACAGAATTTCGAACGCGAGTTCCGGGTAGGGCAGATTTGCCAGGCGTTTTAGATCTGCATCAGTGAACGAGGGCAATGATTCCGGTACATACAGCCCCCCATCGCTGGCCATACCGGCCAGTAAAACGTCTTCGAAACCCAGAGTAGGTGCTTTGCCGCGAGTGCTTACGTATTTCATTGCGCGTTTATCCCAGCACTTCCACACGTAAGCGCACTATTGGTGCGGTGTTTGAAGTAAGGCTTTGCACGCCATCGATCGCCTGTTGCAAGGTTTTCTGGTTGGTGGTGTTGGTCAGCAAAATCAACGGCACTGTTTTTTCGCCATTCACCGGTTGTTTTTGAATCACGGCTTCAATACTGATTCCTACATCAGAAAATTGACGGGTAATCGTTGACAGTACACCGGGTTCATCCAGCACCGTTAAGCGTAGGTAAAAAGCCGTTTCTACATCTTCAATCGCAACAATGTCCGGTGACGCCAGAGCGGCTTGCGACACCGACAGCGGTGGTACCTGCTGGCTGCAACCACCGTCGATCACTCGGGCCACATCAACAATGTCGGCAATTACTGACGATGCGGTCGCATCACCACCGGCACCCGCACCATAGTGCAAGGTTGCTCCTACCGCGTCGCCTTTGATCAATACGGCATTCATCACACCGTCAACATTCGCAATCAACCGCTTCTCAGGGATAAGAGTGGGGTGTACGCGCATCTCTACGCCCTGCTCAGTTTTCCTGGCAATACCCAGGTGCTTTATTCGGTAACCCAGTTCCGCTGCAAAAGCCACGTCTACCAAATCAAGTTCACTGATACCTTCGGTAAACGTTTTGTCGAACTGCAGCGGCATACCAAACGCTATCGACGCCAAAATTGCTAACTTGTGCGCCGCATCAATGCCTTCAACGTCAAACGTAGGGTCTGCTTCGGCATAGCCTTTTTCTTGCGCCTCTTTTAGAACGTCATCAAAATCTCGACCGGCAGAGCGCATTTCGGTCAATATGAAGTTGCCTGTACCGTTGATGATTCCCGCAAGCCATTCAATGCGGTTAGCGGATAGGCCTTCACGCAAGGTTTTAATAATGGGAATACCGCCGGCAACAGCGGCTTCGAAACAGACCTGCACGCCTTTTTCGCAGGCAGCAGCAAAGATTTCATTGCCATGCTCAGCAATCAACGCTTTGTTAGCGGTAACCACATGCTTACCATTGTCGATCGCGCGCAGAACCAACTCTTTGGCAAGCTCGGTTCCACCAATTAACTCAATCACGATATCTACGGCTGGATCTTCGGCCGGGGCAAATACGTCGCGACTGACGCGAATACCTTCCAGTGAGCAAAGTGGATTATCGCGGCGTGCGCCCACATGAGCCAGTTTCAGTGGCCTTTGAGTGCGGGCGCTGATCAATTCGCCGTTGCGCTGCAGCACATTAACTACTGAGCTTCCGACCGTGCCGAGACCGCACAGGCCTAATTGTATTGCGTCAGTCACTGCGCACCGTCCTATCTGTGGAGAGGCGCGTATTCTATAGCATTAGATTGTGGGGGGAAATGTTG
>CAYGSL010000088.1:5908-12648 GCA_964352475.1 uncultured Pseudomonadales bacterium
CCTATCTGTGGAGAGGCGCGTATTCTATAGCATTAGATTGTGGGGGGAAATGTTGATGGGCTGGGAGCGTAATTTACCGCTCAGCGAGCGTAGGGTAGGTGTTTCTGCGCTCAGTGGGCCATCCCTGGCCCATCCCGCGTCCGGTCGCTACCGGCATCCTGCCTCCCGCGACACTTGCACATCCATGTGCATCGTCCCTGGTGGCGCTAAAGCTGGCCCCGCGAACGCAGTGAGTGCCTTGGGTCTTCGCTCCGAAACACCTACCCTACACTCGCTGAGCTATTGTGTGCAGTCAACAGGAACTGCTTTACCTAGTTTAGTTGGCAGCAACACCCAAAGCTTCCGCCAAATTAGCCGCCGGCATGTAACCAGGTAGCAATCGGCCATCAGTCGTAATCATCGCCGGCGTGCCCTGAATACCCATTTCCTGGCCCATTCTGTATTGACGGGCAACCGGGTTGGCACAACTTGCGCTTGGGATTTGTTCGCGATTTTTGAGCCGAGTCATGGCTGTTTGCTGGTCATCAGCGCACCAGGCTGATACCAGCTTGTCAAAAGACGGTGAGCCAACACCAGCCCGTGGAAAGGCAAGATAACGAACTTCTATGCCTAAGGCATTCAGTTCGGGAACTTCGCGGTGCAGCTTCTGGCAGTAGCCACAATCAACATCGGTAAATATGGTAACTGTGGCTTTCTTTACCTGTGGTGAAAATACAATCATTTCAGATTGCTTGATATCAGCCAGCAGCTCCACTCGCTCAGTTTCACGTGCAGCTTCGGCGAGATTCACCAGCCCGGTTGCGCGCACTTCGAACAAATCGCCGGTCAAAAAGAAGGCGCCGTCTTTGGTGGTATAAATGGTTGGTCCGTTATTGATAGAGGCCTGATAGAGGTTGTCTATCGGCGTTGCCTGAACACTGCCAACCAACAGGTCAGGTCTAGCCTGCATGATTCGCTTACGTATTGCCTCAACTACTTTTGCATCAACTTTTTCTGCTGCCGGCGCTTCGGCCTGGGCGTTAAATACGAAGCTGGTTTGAGAGACTACCAGCAACGCCAGCAGGAAATAACGAATGCGATTGATCATGTTTGGTTCCAAAATATTCACGGTCAGCGGTTTAGACGATATACGTAGAGCATAGTTCAGATTGAGTGCCTATCAGGCGCGGGGATGATGCACATTATGCAATTCCTGCAATCGTTGCTTGGCTACATGGGTGTAAATCTGGGTAGTGGACAGGTCACTGTGGCCCAGAAGCAATTGTACCACCCGCAGGTCAGCGCCATGGTTGAGCAGGTGGGTGGCAAAAGCGTGACGCAGAGTATGCGGCGACAGTGGTTTTTCAATGCCAGCTCGAACCGCGTATTGTTTTAATCGGTGCCAGAAGGCTTGCCGGGTAAGCGCGTTTCCCTTTCTGCCTGGGAACAAGAATTCACTGGGCTCTGAATTGAGCAATTCCGGTCTGGATTTTTCGAAATACGCTTGCAAACATTGTTGTGCTGGTAGCCCCATGGGTACCAGGCGCTCCTTTCCCCCTTTGCCGGTAACTTGCACCACGCCCTGTGCAAATGAGACCTGGTTAATGCTCATTGTCACCAACTCGGTTACCCGCAGACCACAGGCATACAACACTTCGAGCATGGCTTTATCGCGGTGTTCCAGCGGTTTGTCTTTGTTGGGGCATGCAAGCAAGGCTTCCACATCGGCTTCGGTGAGCGACTTGGGCAGTGGGCGGCCTAGCTTGGGACTATCAATCGTAAGCGTTGGGTCGGCTTTGATGCGGCCCTCGCGAAGCTGGTAACGATAGAAGCCGCGCAAACAGGACAATACTCTGGCAGCGGATCGTGCCGATTGGCCGGTTTCCATCAAATGCGCGAAGTATTGCAGCAGGTCAGCCTCGTCGACAAGCAAGGGGTCGCGGGCTGACAGCGACAGCCATTTCACGTAGTTCTGCAAATCCGAGCGGTACGCGTTCAGCGTATTCTGACTCAGGCCCTTTTCTACCCAAAGAGCATCAAGGTAGTGATCTACGATGGAAAACATGATTTCACAATAACAAAAGGCAGCCGTTATGGGCTGCCTTTTGAAATGTGCATAAGCCAACTATTGTGGCTTTGCGAATTAACCCGCGTTATTTTGCGAGCTTTTCCTTGATGCGCGCGGCCTTACCGCTGAGCTCACGCAAGTAGTACAACTTGGCCTGGCGCACGTCGCCACGACGTTTGACCTTAATTTCGGCAACCAATGGGCTATAGGTTTGGAATGTTCGCTCTACGCCAACGCCATGGGAAATTTTTCTAACGGTGAACGCGGAATTCAAACCACGGTTTCGCTTACCGAGCACAACGCCTTCATAGGCCTGTAATCGTTCACGGTTACCTTCTTTCACTCGAACCTGAACCACAACCGTGTCGCCGGGTGCGAAATCAGGAATGTCCTTGCCCATCTGCTCTTCTTCAAGCGCTGTGATGATCTTGTTGCTCTTGCTCATTGGTTTTCACCCTTCGTTTGTTGTCGCGCTTGCGCGAGCATTTTACTCTGTTCTTCACTCAACTCGACCCCGTTTTCAAGCAGGTCCGGTCGCCGTTGCCAGGTGCGAGTCAGCGCTTGCTGCGCTCGCCACTGGCGAATCTTTTCATGGTCGCCGCTCATTAACACCGCGGGAACCTGTCGCTCACCCACTCGCTCCGGGCGAGTGTAATGAGGGTGGTCCAACAGGCCATCCGAAAATGAATCCTGTTGCGCCGATTGCTCGTCACCAAGCGCTCCTGGCAGCAAGCGAATCATGGCATCTATCAGTAACATGGCGGGCAACTCCCCACCTGAAACCACAAAGTCGCCAATCGACCACTCTTCATCAACGTGCTCTTCTATGAATCGCTCGTCAATGCCTTCGTAGCGCCCTGCCACCATAATCACGGCTGGCAAGGCACTGAATTTTTCCACTTTCGCCTGCGTTACTCGCTGGCCTTGTGGCGACAAATACACAACGGGTGCAGCTGCCGGCATCTGCGTTTTTAAGTGCGCCAGGCTGTCGGCCAGTGGCTGCACTTTCATGACCATTCCCGGGCCGCCGCCGTAGGGTTTGTCGTCCACCGTTCGGTGTTTATCAGTGGTGAAATCTCTTGGGTTCACCACGCTCAGTTTAAGCAAACCTTGCTCAACCGCCCTGCCGCTGACACCGTATTCCGTCAGCGCTGCAAACATGTCCGGGAACAAGCTCAACACGCCTAAATGCATGTTAAAACTCGGGGTCCCACAGCACTTTTATGCATCCGCGGTCAAGGTCAACGTTTTCAATCACGTCACCTGGCAACCAGGGTATCAATCGCTCCTGCTTGTCCAGGGCGCCTTCAATCCCCTTCCCTCGCACAACAAGCACATCATTTGCGCCCGTTTCGAGCATGTCGCTAACTAGACCCAGCAACACTTGCTTGCCTTCTTGCTCTACCACCACCTGCAGACCTTGCAACTGGTGCCAGTAGTACTCTCCCTGCTCCAGCGACGGTAACTGTTCCTCGCTGATCGCAATGTCGTGGCCGGCCAATTCTTCAGCGCGGTTACGATCTGTGCTGCCTTGCAAACGAACTACGAGTCGTTTGCCCTGCCAACGCAGCTCATCCCATTCCACTGCTTGCCAATCACCTTGCGCACCGCGCCCCTGGGATGGCTTGATAAACCATTGCTTGTAATCCGCAATGTTGTCTGGCGTTTCAGTGAACGCCTGTAACTTGTTCCAGCCTTTGATGCCGTGTGGTCCGTGCAAGCGGCCGATAATCACTTTATCGCCTGCTTTTTCAAACACCTCTGCACTCGCCATGGCTACTGCACCTGGCGCCATCAGCGCCGATCAGCTGGTAGTGGGTGTTTAGCTAGCCGCTGCCTCGCCACCGCTTTCAGCTGGCGCCGCAACATTCGCGCCACTAGCTGCTGCTTCTTTAACCAGCTTGGCTACTCGATCTGACAGCTGAGCACCGTGGCCCAACCAATAATCGATTCGTGCCTGGTCAACTCTAAGACGTTGCTCCTGGCCTCTGGCAACCGGGTTGAAGAAGCCAACCCGCTCAATATAACGGCCATCTCGGGCTCTTCGGCTATCGGTCACCGTAAGGTGATAAAAAGGCCGCTTTTTGGCGCCGCCGCGTGACAATCTGATAGTAACCATCGCTTTCTCGTAGTGGTCGCTGGCAGCTTCACCAGCTCAGGCGCAATATGCACCCATTACGGCCATGCACAACGGCACAACCCTGATTTCAAAGGCGGCGTATTCTACGGTAATCTGGCAGGGTTTGAAAGGGGTTTTGATCACCTTCCCGGGAAGGCACCCCCACCCGGTGGCATAGCGCCTCCGAGGCCGCGCATCATGTTCTGCAAACCGCCTTTTTTGCCCATTTTCTTCATCATTTTCTGCATCTGCTTATGCTGCTTCAACAGACGGTTCAAATCCTGAATATTGGTGCCTGAACCCTGCGTAATACGGCGCTTGCGTGAGCCATTTAGCGCATCCGGGTTGCGCCGCTCGCCAGGCGTCATGGAGTTGATGATGGCCTCCATTTGCGAAAACACCTTGTTATCTACCTGCTGCTGCGCCATTTGCGACAGATTATTCATGCCGGGCATTTTATCCAGCATGCTTGCGATGCCGCCCATATTGTTCATTTGCTGCAATTGATCACGGAAATCCTCAAGGTCAAAACGCTTGCCCTTCTTGATTTTGCGAACCAGCTTGTCGGCTTTCTTGCGGTCTATCTTGCGCTCGGCTTCTTCGATCAGCGACATCATGTCGCCCATCCCCAGAATACGAGACGCTATTCGTTCTGGATGGAACAGCTCCAGGGCGGCGACTTTTTCGCCAACACCCATAAATTTAATGGGTTTGCCGGTAATGGTACGAACAGACAACGCGGCACCACCGCGCGTGTCTGCATCCGCCTTGGTTAACACCACACCGGTTAACGGCAGCGCGTCATTGAATGACTTGGCCGTATTCGCCGCGTCCTGACCTGTCATGGCGTCCACCACGAACAGCGTTTCGGCGGGCTTGATGCGCGCGTGCAACTGCTGGATTTCGTCCATCATGTCAGTGTCGACATGCAAGCGGCCAGCGGTGTCGACAATCACTACATCGAGATGCTTCTTGCGGGCATGATCGATCGCCGCTTCAGCAATATCGACCGGCTTTTGGTCCGTGCTGCTAGGGAAGAAATCCGCCTTCACCTCTTGGGCCAGTGTTTCCAGCTGCTTAATTGCCGCAGGGCGGTACACGTCAGCGCTCACCACCAGCACCGATTTCTTAAGCTCAGCTTTGATGTATTTGGCCAACTTCGCAACCGAAGTGGTTTTACCCGCACCCTGCAAACCAGCCACGAGAATAACCGCCGGTGGCTGCACCGCCAGATTCAGGCCAGGGTTCTCACCACCAATAACCGCTTCCAATTCGTCCTGAACAATTTTCAGGAATTCCTGCCCCGGACTTAAACTGCTCGCCACTTCCTGGCCAACCGCTCGCTGTTTAACCGCATCAACAAAGCTCTTCGCGGCGGGCAAAGCAACATCAGCCTCCAACAGCGCCAAGCGTACTTCGCGAAGCGTGTCCTGGATATTCTCTTCAGTCAGGCGTGCCTGACCGCTTACTTTTTTAAGCGACGTGGAAAGTCGATCACTAAGAGATTCAAACATAGGGGCGAATTCGTGCTTTGTACTGAGTCAACGCCTAGTATAACGCTACACGCGATATTCGGCGTATACTTTGCTTATGATTTACGCCACCGGCCTGGCCGCCATTGCCTTCTATCTCGCCTCAAGCGCCGACCTGTTCCGCAGGGTGCGTAAAGGCTTTGTGCCGAACAGACCCTGGGGCTTGTCAGTGGTATTCGTTACAATTGCCCTGGTCCTGCACACACTAACAGCCTACCCCCAGGTGGTTTTGGAGCAGGGTTACAATTTCAGCTTTTTTCAGGTTTCGTCGCTAATATTTTTGGTCATCAGTTTTATGGGGCTGCTCACCTTATTGAGCAAACAGCCGGTTCATAGTCTGTTGTTAGTGCTGTTCCCGCTTGCCGCCATTGCGGTCGCCTGCTCTATGTTCCTAAGCTCCAACTATACGCCCCGCAACGATATGCAACCGGGCGTTGCCGCTCATGTGCTGTTGTCGGTAGTGTCACTTGGTTTACTCACCGCCGCAGCACTACAATCTGTGCTGCTATTTGTGCAGATGCAGCAACTGAAACGCAGACAAACGCACGGTGTTATCGAAGCCTTACCGCCGTTGCAAACAATGGAATGGCTATTGTTTCGAATTTTAATGGCGGGCCTGCTCTGTCTAAGCCTTGCGTTGATTCTTGGCGGTATTTACGTAGATGATTTGTTTGCCCAGAATTTAGCGCATAAAACGATATTTTCAATTGCCGCCTGGATCGTATTCGCCGCCCTTCTCTGGGGCCGCTACCGGCTGGGCTGGCGAGGTTTGACAGCCGTGAAAATGACGCTTACTGGGCTGGTGTTACTAACTATTGGTTTCTTTGGCACTAAGTTGGTGTTGGAATTGATACTGCAGTAGAGCTTCGGAGCTCGAATATTGTTCCCGTAATCACCTAGCTATGTTGTTGACGGCATACAATAATGTCTTGAATTGAGTCCGGCGCTAAACCGCTTACATGCTTTCTGGACACGCCGTAAACCCATCCATGGGGGCTTGTGTTCGGGGTCCCTCCCTCACACAGTCCAGAAAACATGTAAG
>CAYGSL010000089.1:0-10731 GCA_964352475.1 uncultured Pseudomonadales bacterium
CCATGGGGGCTTGTGTTCGGGGTCCCTCCCTCACACAGTCCAGAAAACATGTAAGCGGTTCAGCACCTAAGTGCTAATTTTTTGTCTCAGCGGTTTGAGTAAGAATTCTTGATGGAATTTCTTTCTGATAAAGTTAATATTCGAAACTGGCACTGAGTCGTTAGATGGAGTATTGGTCAGCGAGACTGTGTGAGAGAGGGACCTCGAACACAAGCCCCCATGGATGGGTTTAAAGCTGGCCCCGCGAGCAACGCGAGTGCTTTGGGTCCGGCGTGTCTCGCTGACCAATACTCCATCTAACGGCGGTCTCGAAAGAAATCCCGAACTCCCAATGCCACGAACGAAACGTATCAATTCCAACTTAAACTACGAACACTTGCCTTTGCCCATGATTTTCTGCACTATATTCGGCCATCAGCTTCGGAAGCAGTCCTTCTTTGAACGACGCGCCACTAGGCTGGCTATTCGCCACCCTCTTTATTCTCATCGCTTGCTCCGCCTTTTTTTCCAGCTCTGAAACTGGAATGCTGTCGCTCAATCGTTATCGATTGAAGCACCTTAGCAAACAGAAGCACGCCGGAGCTCGCAGAGCCAGCACACTCTTAAAAACACCCGACCGGCTAATCAGTTTGATTCTGATTGGTAATAACCTGGTCAACTTTACGGCCTCTGCCATAGTTACACTGATTGGATTTCGCCTGGCAGGCGACGCAGGAATTGCGGCCGCTACCTTTGTGTTCACCATGGTAGTGTTAGTGTTCGCAGAAATCACGCCAAAAACCATTGCGGCCTTGCACCCCGAGAAAATCGCCTTTCCAGCCAGTGCGCCACTGCAATTTCTTCTTCGCGTATTGCACCCCATTGTATGGTTGGTGAATCTTTTTACCAATATGCTGCTGCGGCTGATGGGCGTGGATGTTCACAAAAACGAAGAGCAATTGAGCAGCGACGAGCTGCGCACCATTGTCGGTGAAGCGGGACCGCACATACCTGAGCGCCACCAGGCAATGTTGCTGAATATTCTTGATCTTGAACAGGTGCGCGTTGACAGCATCATGATAGAAGACCATGACATTTTCTGTCTTGATCTCGAAGACGACGACGAAACCTTGATCGAGCAGATTCAGGATTGCGAGTTTGCCCGCGTGCCGGTTATTGAAGGGGAAATTGACAAAATGCGCGGCCAGTTGTCTCTGCGTAGAGTGTCGCGGTTTTTGTCTGACGGTAAACTCGACCGTCAGGCAATGCTTGGGCAGCTGCGAGAAAGCTATTTTATTCCGGAAAGTACACCGCTGAACACGCAGCTATTTAACTTTCAGAAACACAAGCGCAGGCAGGCGTTCGTGGTTGACGAGTATGGCGAGATACGAGGACTGGTAACGCTTGAGGATATTCTTGAAGAGATAGTCGGTGAGTTCACCTCCAACCTGGCGTTACAAGCGGATGAAATAATCCAGCAATCCGATGGAACTTGCCTGATCACCGGCACCGCGCATATTCGTGATATCAACAAGCAGCTCAATTGGGAATTGCCTGTGGATGGGCCGCGTACCTTGAGCGGCCTATTAGTCGAACGCCTGGAAACGTTCCCAGATGCCAACGTGGCCCTGAAAATCGACAATTATGTATTTGAAGTATTGGAAACGGATAAGAACACAATCGGCATGGCCCGCGGGCAGGCTGTTCGTGCGTCTGATCGCTAGCAATCAGACCTCAACCGCATCTGTGAGCAACTCCCCTTCGGCGTAAGCTTCACTCGCTGGTAAACCCAATCGATTGCGCAACGATGCTGAAAGCAGGCGTTGACCTGGCCTGAACACGCGCAAATTTCCTCTCGCATCGGCCATATAAAAAGGTTTTCCGGTTTTTCGTACAAGCCTGGTATCACTGCCGGAAAACAAGTGGCGATTTGGACCGTGCGCTCCGTGCGTGTGCCAGAAAGCCACTATCTCCGCCGCCTTGGGTACAGGCAATTGGATGCTCACCCTGTCTTGGCCAGGCTTGCCTCTGGCCACCAGATAGCGATATGCAGAATCTTTGCCTGCAACTGCCAGCTTTACTATCGCGCCCAGGTATTCACGATCTTCTCGAACAGAGTAAGGGTTGAAGCGTTTCACCGCTGCCTCTACCGCCGCGCGTTCGCTGGTAAATCGCTCAAGGCTAAGCATCGCTCGGTTGCCTATATCGTGTTTAATCGGAGTTTTATAAGCAAGTGCTTGCTTCTCCTGTTGGTCCACCGCGCCACCGACCGTTCCTCGTTCTGTGGGCTGCAATGCCGGTGCGGGGTGCTCGGCCTGCGAGACAGATGGCAATAATGGCCCCGTCAGGCAGATGACCAGCACTAACCCCAACCGGTGGCGCGGCGACCAAACTCGATAAATTAGCGATCTGATATTCATCAATTCGCTCCTTGCGATTTTCAACAATTAAAGTGTTGCAGCGAATCGATAGCTTTCCCTGTTGAAAACGGCAAACGACAGAATGCTTTCCATAAGCTTCCTGAAAAAAACTAATGAAAACCTTTGGGAACCAATTTTTGCCTTTAGAATCTTAGTATTAAGGGGCAGATTCAAAAGCGATAATCAGGAATCAGCACAGTTGAATGAATGGACGGGGTCGGATTTCAGGGTTGACCAGCAGCAGGTGTTAAATGCCGGCTTTTACCTGGGAGACTGGGTAGTAGAACCGCTTAAAGGCACGATAGATCGCGGCGGCACAACCAAGCGTGTTGAGCCCAAGGTCATGGATGTGCTCGTCTGCCTCGCCAGCGAGCCAGGTGAGGTCTGTCGTCGCGAGGAGTTGCTGGAATGCGTGTGGGGTGATGTGGTTGTCAGTGAGGAAGTGCTGACTCGCTGTATATCAGAGCTACGCTCGGCATTGGGCGACACAGGCAAAACGCGCAACTATATTCAAACACTGCCAAAACGTGGTTATCGGCTGCTCAAGCCGGTGCGTTTGCTAGCGTCTCTAGCTGAAAACAAGCCTGCAGGTGACGATCTGCAGGCCTCGGTGCCGCAAATACCAGCAGAAGACCACAGCGGTCACTTTGCCAATTCTTCAAGTACGAACGCTGGCTCCAAAAACGCACATAGATGGCTTTGGCCGGCGATCCTGCTTCTTGCCACTGCTGGCGGGTGGCTTTTGTTTTCAGCCAATCAGCCAAATGAGATTGGTGCAGAGCAAAGCGAGAATACGGCAGATGCCTACTGGGCAGAACCCGACGTTGCTGCGCCGCCGAACACTCCGCCATCCGTGAAAGGTGTCAATACCGTTGCCGTACTGCCATTCGTGAACCTGAGTGGCGACGCGGAAACCGATTATTTCGCCAACGGCATTACAGCGGATATTCGCAACACGCTGGTGCGGCTGGCCTCTGAAAATTTGCGTGTAGTTGCGCGCACCTCGTCTGAGGTATTTCGTGGTCAGGCAATCGATATTCGAAGCATTGGCGCTCAACTCGGTGCAAATCTTATTGTTGAAGGCACAGTTCGTATAAGCGATCAGAGAGTACGCGTAACGGCCCAATTAACCAAGACAGATGATGGCTTTCCGGTGTGGGCCGAACGCTTTGAGCACGACCTCAGCGACGGACTGTTAATACAGAGCGCTATAGCCGATGAGATTGTGCAGCAACTGCTGCCCAGCGACGACGAGCTGCAATCCTCGCATCAACATGAAACCAATTTGAAAGCCTACGACTACTACCTGCTGGGCAGACACCATTGGAATCGCCGCACGCCCGAGGCCCTGGATCTTGCCGACAATTACTTTCGAAGTGCGCTGGAACAAGATTCTGATTACGCCCTGGCTTTATCTGGCCTAGCGGATACCTTGATTTTAAGAGAGGAGTACGGCGGCTCAAATCCGGATGATGCAGTGGCCAGAGCGAAATCCCTGGTCAAGCGTGCTTTGGCACTGCAGCCAGACCTTGGTGAAGCACACGCCAGTCAAGGCATGATTGCAAGTCACCTTGGCGACAAAGCTCAGGCTGAAGCCAGCTATAGAAAAGCGGTGGAGTTAAAGCCCAGCTATTCAATGGGTCGCATGTGGTTGGGTAATTTACTGCTTAGAAACAATAATGCCAACGAAGCGTTTGAACATTTCAGCGAAGCGCTGCAGTTTGACCCGCTGAACCCCATCGTGCAGCAAAATCATTTACGTGCGTTGAGCTTAATGGGTCGCTATGAGGAGGCAGCAAAACTGGCACGCGCCTATTTTACTGACACGCCATCTGACCATTTTCTTAAAACCTGGATGTACGCGATGCTCGATGCAGGTCGCTACGACGAACTGCTGAGCTTCGCGGTTCGCCACACGTTTTCGGAAGACTACGCTGACTACGGAACAGAGCTGGTTATTGAAGCCCTGATCATGTTGCAACGTTTTGACGAGGCGAAAAAACTGTACGAACAGTTATCAGAGCGACTGGGTGATGCGAAGAAAGGCTTTTTTCTGGCTACATTAGGCACCGCTTTGCGCGATACCGACAAGTTGCACCGCGCCGCAACGCTTATGGAAGGCGATGACAGTACATTAAACCCTTACGCGAAGTGCAAAAACAACTATGTGTATTTCTGGCGTGCAATCGCCGCACATATTGAACGTGATTTCCAAACAGCGGCACAACTCAGCGAGCTAGCCTTAAGCGAAAACCTGGCCGAATGCCTGAGCCATCCGGTTAGACGCGCGGAAATTGAGTCCTACTACGTAGACTCCTTAAACCGTTCTGGGCAAACCGACAAAGCGATGCAGGCCGCAAGTCAGGCGCAGCAGTTTCTTGGCTACGCTGCAGACAGAGGTCGAAACGGCCTGGACGTTGCATTCAGCCGAATGTCATTGCAGATTGCCGCCGGCGAGATGGCGGCTGCTCAGCAAGAAATGACCAATATGCAAAATCAAGGCTGGCAGTACTACGCCAAGCTGGCTCACATGCCGCTGTTTGATGATTATCGCGATCAATTGCATGACACAATAGGCCACAATGCCCGGGAATTTGCGATGATGCAAAATGACTGCAAAGGCATTGGTATGACTAAATTTGGTCTCTAACGTTCTAATCAGGTTTTCTCAAAAACCAATATAAAACGATCTGTTTTGCCGCGAATGCTTGGGTCAAATACATAAACGTTACGCGGATCATCCGCATTACGTAAGGCATCGCTGCTATCAACCATTTTAAAACCATGGTTGGCGAAATCCCGGATAACAAAGGCTTCATCAATACGGTGGTACTCAGCCACTCCGTCAAGACCGGAACCAGGGGTTGCCGAATGATCCACAATCACAACTCGACCACCGGGTTTCAGTGCGGCGCGCAATTGGCGGTAAAACAACTCCACATCTATTGCCGGCCAACCGTCTTCCTCATCAACCCAATGAAGGTCGTGATAGGACATTACCGCTAGCATCCCATCCAGTGATTCTTCATCCAAAGCCAGAGAAGCCACCTCACGCTCTATAAGCGAAAGCTGACCTGGCGCACCATTACTAAAGCGTTTGGTCAACGCTTGCTCCGCAAATTTCGCATACGTGGCATTATTGTGTGCCCACACTCGGCCTTCTTCGCCCACCACTGTTGCGAGCAGTGCAGAGTAATACGCGCCACCAGTGAACAAATCCAATACCGTGTCACCTGGCTCCAGATCTAAAAGGCCCAATACCAATTCCGGCTTGCTGCGCAAATCTCGCTGTAAGTCTTCAGTGCTGCGCCCAGGCGCACCTAAGGCGTCTCTGATCGCAGCAGGCAACGCAGCTACATTCAGTGAGCGCTCTCTAACTGCGCGAAATTCGCTGCCTTCACTCCATTGCGGCACTGCATCGCTATTGGCTAACTCATGGCCAATTTGAAAGTACAACTCCATGTCTTCCAGCATGCCGCTGAGGTTCCAGTCAGCCTGGTATTCATCACCTGGTTTATGATATCGATTGGCCGTGTAATCTGCCTGGCGTTCCAGACCCCAACCTTCTGGCTGGTCTCGGTAATCAACGCCGCTCTCTGCGTACAGCGCGGGAACACCTTTCTTTGCGAAGTTAAAATGGTCGGAACGATAGTAGTACCCTTTTTCCGGCGTGGGCTCAGGCTTGATCACTCGGTTTTGTGCTTCAGCGGCGCGTTTCAGATAATCGTCTAACTCTGAAGCGCCGTAGCCAACCACCGTCACATCATGGGTTGGGCCGAGTACGTTTGCTGCGTCAATATTGATGTTTGCAATTGTTTTGGCCAGGTCGTACACCGGGTTCTCGGCGTAATACTTAGAGCCCAACAGGCCCGATTCTTCGGCAGTTACCGCCAGAAAAACAATGCTACGCTCTGGTGCTTCCGGCAAGGCTTTAAACGCCGCCGCTAATTCCACCAACGCCGCAGTTCCAGTGGCGTTGTCTACCGCGCCATTAAAGATCTGGTCTCCCTCACCCTGGCGTTTACCCAAATGGTCCCAGTGAGCGGTATAAACAATAGTTTCTTCAGGTCGCTGCGAGCCGCTGATGCGCGCGATCACATTGCGTGAGTCTGATTGTTCTATTGTGTTATTGAACGAAACGGCTGCCTTCACACCCAGCGCGGTGGCCGCAAAATCACTCTCCAAGGCCTTTTCTTTTAGGGCATCGTAATCCTGTCCAGCGTCGGCAAACACTGACTTGGCCACATCCAGCGTTAGCCATCCCTCAACCTGGGCACGCGACATGTTTTTGTCGGCGGCGTATAAATCAAATTGTGGTCCGGACCAACTCCCGGATACTACGTCCCACGGGTAACCGGCGGCGGCTGTTTCATGCACTATGAGCGCGCCGGCAGCACCTTGCCTGGCCGCTTCTTCGAATTTGTAAGTCCAGCGCCCGTAATACGTCATGGCATTGCCCTTGAACACGGATTGATCCTGGGTTGCAAAGCCGGGATCGTTAACCAAAATCACGGCCGTTTTGCCTTTCATATCTACGCCGTCGTAGTCATTCCAATTGTATTCGGGAGCAACAATGCCGTAGCCCACGAATACCAATTCGGAATCAGCCAATGCACTGGATGTTTCAACGCGTTTGGTCCACGCCATGAAGTCGTTTCCGTAGGCCAGCGTTCTGGATGCCGTGTCGCCTGATGCTGGCGTAACAGTCATGGCCATTGACGGGTCTGCCTCAATGGACACCAGGGAGGCGGATTGAAACCAGGAGTCGCCGTTACCCGGCTCAAGATCCAGGGCTTTGAAGGCGTCGCGCAGGTGTTTGATTGTCTTGGCCTCACCAGTGCTTGCTGGCTGGCGACCTTCAAACTCATCAGAGGCGAGAGTTTCAATATTTCTATGCAGTCGCTGCTCGTCAAAGACAGGCTCAACCTTCACTGCTGCGGCCGATGCGTGCGGCGCCTCTGTCTTGACTGCCGCTTCTGGAGCACCACCCCCGCACGCGGCGATTAGCGCGCCTAATACGGTAAATATCGAGCACCTGAAAATGCGCTGAAGCCGCCTCGAATGCGTCACATGCGGCCAGTGTGGGGGTTTATTATTGATTATTCTTTGCATGGATCCTCCTAAAAGATGGTTTTACCTGATGCCGTTCGGCACAGTTTAACGCAGTCATGCTTGCTCGCGTGATAGAATCGCCGGATGGAGCAAAGCAAACGCAGCTTTCTGGAAGAACTTTTCCGGCAAAACGGCCAACCGCTGGTTCGGTTTCTGTCGGCCAAACTTCGCGACCCGCAGCAAGCGGATGAAATCGCGCAGGAAGCGTATTTGCGCATGCAAAAATTGCATGAACCAGAACGACTGGACAATGCACGGGCGTTCCTGTTCCAGGTTGCCGCTAATATGGCCACAGATCAATTGCGACGACAGCAATTGCACCATAAGTACGTTCAATCCCAGTTGGAAAAAACACTTGCCGACAGCAGTGTGACCACTGAAGTGGAGCATGGTCCGGTAGAACAGCTATTGGCTGAAGAGCGTGTAGCGCAGATTAACGCTGCATTGGACAGTATGAAACCCAAGCCAAGGCAAGCTTTTCTACTGCACCGAAGATCCGGCCTTAGCTACAGTGAAATTGCCGCAGATATGGGGGTTTCTGTCAGTAGCGTGGAGAAATACATACTCGCTGCGCTGAAACATTTCCGTGACAACGCGGTCTTAAACAAGGATTAGGCCGATGAACGGTCAAATAGTGAAAAAAAGCGAAAATACTCGGTATTTTCTACTTAAAACAATGAGGGACGAGTAAATTCAATCGTCTTATAAGTGAACAGCATCAAGCTATAGTTAATTTAAGCAGTCATGGCTAGCAGATCAGGAAACAAACATTGAGTGATTCACACGGACAGACCGCTCAAACTTCTATCAATACCGCGTTGCTCGACGACGCCAGCGAATGGATTGCACGTCTGAGCAACAACCAGGCGAGCGAGCAAGACCATCAGGGTTTCGCCTTATGGCTGGGCAAAAGTGCGGAGCACCGCGCGGCCTACGATCAGATGGAAGCCTTATGGCTGGATCTTGGCTGCGTTAAATACTCAACTGATAAGCATGATCCCAGCCTGCAGGAAAATCAGCCTTTACCGGGCGAAGGTCAAATTAGCGTTAGCGAAAAAACTTCCAGTGCCAGCACTTTCTGGCAAAAACGCTGGATCAAAACACGGTTTATAGCTTCTTTCGCATTATGCGCGGTAGTCGCTGTCGCCTTGTTACCCGATGCCAGTAAGCCAACGGCGACTCAGCGACTGGCCACAGCAGTGGGTGAACACAGCACGGAAACACTGGCCGACGGCTCTGTTGTTCAACTTAATACAAATACACGCCTTGAGGTTTCCTACAGCGATTCTCAACGGGAGTTATCACTCACGCAAGGCGAAGCTCATTTCATAGTAAAGAAAAACCCACAGCGGCCTTTTGTAGTTCGTATTCCTGGCGGTTCGGTGGTGGCGGTAGGTACGGCGTTTAATATCGAAATAGAGCCCCAGCAAACTCTGGTAACAGTTACTGAGGGCGTCATACGGGTCGAGGAACAAAATGATAGCGCCCTACCTGCCGACACTATCACTGCCAGACTGAATGATCAGGTACGAATCAGCCCTGCCGGCGGCCTGACGCGTGACCGTGTGCCAGACGATCACCTTGCCACGGCATGGCTTGAACAGAATATGGTGTTTAAGAACGCCAGCCTTGCTCAGGTTGTGGCCGAGCTAAATCGTTACAGCGACAAAAAAATCAAAATAAGTGATGCCAGCCTGGCATTCATTCCAGTCTCTGGCGTGTTCAAAACTGACCAGCCAACCGAGACGCTGCAGGCAATTGAGACCTCGCTAGGCCTTGAAAGCAAGGCCGAGGGCAACATCATATTGCTGCATAAACGCGGCTAGGCAACACCTTCGCGTCCTCTACTGACCTCGACAGCGAGAATAGCTGCTTGAGATCATTGGCCAACTGATTTGCCCATACCTTAGGTAAATTCCGCTTCAGCAAGTAGAATGTTGCTGTCGTTACTTTGTGTGTAAGAATTATCCAGCCCAGTGCTGTTCTACATGGTTAGGAAACACTCTCTATTAAAGCATGGCAAGCGCTTTGCTTCTTGCTGCGCATTGGCTATATCAGCAGCCACCAGCGGCAGCTGCGTTGCCGCGCCCATGCTCTTTGATATCAGCGAAAAGCAATTATCTGAGGCCTTGTTGAGCTTTGCTCGCCAGGCCGATGTGTCGATTATTTTCAGTGCCGACAGCGATTTCGACGTAGTGTTGGAAAAAGGCTTTAACGGCGAGTTTGAGCCCAGGCAGCTGCTGAAGCTGTTATTGAAAGGCACGGCGCTGGAGGCTGAATTCATCCACAGTGATGTCATTGCGATTCGACCAATGCCCTGCCTGATTTCTGCCAGCTGCAAAGACGAAGATCTGAGCGCCAGGGATGAGCAGTTCTTCCAGCTGGCATCAAACCCAATGCTGGAACAAATGCTGGTGGTAGGCAGAACCATGACCGGCTCAAGAATTCGACGCACAGAATTCAATGGTACTGTTCCGGTAGATATTATTTCAGCATTCGACATTGAGTTGGCTGGCGCTCAAACCCTTGGCGACTTATTACGCGACCTTCCATCCGTGGTCGGTAATTCCACCAGCACTTCAATTAGTAACGGTGGCGATGGCACAGCCAGCGTCACGCTCAGGGGCTTGCCTGCCAGCAACACTTTGGTATTGGTCAATGGCAGGCGCGTGGCTAACGATGGCCTGGCGGGCGAATCTTTTGACTTGAACTCTCTCGCTCCGAGCAGCGTCGACCGCATTGAAGTTCTCAAGAGTGGCTCTTCCGCTGTGTATGGCTCTGATGCGATTGCGGGTGTTATCAATATCATCCTGAAAAAAGAATACGATGGCCTGCAAGTGGATACTTATCGGGGCTCCAGTGGTGAAAATGACCTGCAAACCACTACCACCAGTTTTTCTTTCGGCCGGGTATTTGATCATTCAAGTTTTTTCCTGAGCGGTACGGTCTATGAACAGGGGGAAATTCTGAGTCGCGAACGAGCGATATCAGCAGACACCGATACGCGTTTTTTAGGTGGCGAGGATCAGCGCTCGTCGGCCACACCAAATGCTCGCGTAACACTGGCTAATGGTCAGGTAGTAACCCTGGCGAATAATGCGATGAATCCGACAAGCGCCAATGACTTTCGAAATGTAGGCGATGCTGACTTGTTTAACTTCGCGCAATTTTCAACTGCGATTGTGCCATCTGATCGAAAAAGCCTGTATGGCAGTTTCAA
>CAYGSL010000089.1:10831-12235 GCA_964352475.1 uncultured Pseudomonadales bacterium
GAAGATCAGGCTTTTTTGACTGACCCATGCAGTGTTGCCAGCAATGTAGGAGTGTTGAGCGCCTGTCCACAACAAACTGATCCCACTCGGCTTCAGTTTCTGACCATCAATGGTGGAAATTTGGACCTGCTGCCGGAAAAGTCTGAGTTTAGCAGTGTGGGTATGATCTGGACTCCGCCGGTTTTAAAAACCTTCTCGGCTGCGATCGATTTTTTCAGTATCGATCAGAACAATGTGGTCGATGCCAACGCGCAATTCATTCTTGATCAGAATGCGGAAAATGGGGCATTTGATGGCAGGGTGATTCGGGCGGCCAATGGTGAGATAGAACGCATCATTGCAACCAATATCAACATTGGCAAACGAGAGCTGGATGGCATCGATTTCTCGTTTAACTATGCGTTGCCCAAGGTTAAGCAGGGCCGCTTTCATCTTTCGCTTAATGCGTCGCGTCTGCACAGTTATAAGGAGCAACTGAACCCAGAGTTACCGGGTCTTCAATTGGTGGGGAAATTTGCGGATGAGGCTTCTGCGGGGCGAGGTTCTCTGCCTAAATGGAAGGCAAATTTTGGGGCGTATTGGAAATACAAGCAGTGGCAGATTAATTACACCTTACATCACATTGGTGCTTTGGAAGAACAGTTATCAACTGGGGCTTCACGGCGAGTTAGTTCATGGACAACGCACGATGTACAAACCAGCTTTTTGTTTTTGATTGAGGATGGTTTGCGTTTTACGTTTGGGGTTAAGAACTTAACTGATAGGGATGCACCGTTAGTGGCCAGCGCATTCAATGACAATATTGATGCTCGTACGCATAATTTGATTGGGCGGTATTGGTACGCTAAGTTGGCGCAGAAATTTTAGAAAGGAACTTTCAGTTCAGCATTAGAACCCGCATTCGAGGTGGACACGTTTGCTTGGGTACCGATCACCTTGCGGCTCTATTCATTGGGCGCTGTGGAACTCGACCTTCGCGCTTCGCGCTACGGGACTCAGACAGTCCTCGCGCTTTTTCCAATGAATAGAGCCGCAAGAAAGCGTGATCTGATTGGTACCCAGGCAAACGTGCCCACCTCAAATGCTCCCATCGCAGCATCTTCAGAACACTGTGCAATCGGCAGAGGGTATAAAAAAGGTAAAAAAAAGCGGGGCATAGCCCCGCTTTCTTGTTACTAGCTAAGTAAGTAGAACTTAGAAGCTAGCCTTGATTCCCAGCTTGTAGATACGACCCATTGTGTCGTAGTTGCTTGGGAAGGTGTTACCAGAGTTAGAGCTGGTGTCACCGGCTTCGTTGCCTAGTACAGGAGGATCAACGTCGAAGATATTGTCAGCACTGAGGCTAACTTCAATCGAATCATTGATGTTGTAGCTGGCGAAGAAGTCAAAGTAGTCGTATGCACG
>CAYGSL010000090.1:0-11407 GCA_964352475.1 uncultured Pseudomonadales bacterium
GATGAGATTTTCTTCGCCAACGTTAGAGCGCTTATGCCCAAAAATCTGGAAGGCAAGTCTGCGTCAGATGTGGCGGATATTAAGCACAATATTGCCCAGGATTATGTGCTGGCAAATCGCTGGCTAGCAGACGGAGAGTTTCTTGTTAAAGAGTTCAGCTACGCGGATATAGCGTTTTACTCCGCCCTGTTCTTTGCCAGTTTTATCGCTATCGCCCCTGACAAAGAGCTGAGTTTTCTGTCGAACTGGCGAGATGAAATGAGCAAGCGAAATAGCATCCAGCGAACAATAGGTGCGATGGTTGAGTATTTGGCAGGCTATAGCATAGACGCTAAATTGAGTTAGCTACCAAGCATCAAGACTGCTTAGGCCTGTTATCGGAAGAATTCGATCCGAACCAATCCACTGCCCAGCTTTCGTCATACGGGTCATCTGAAGACAGCATGGAGGCCACTCTTAACATCAGAGAAACATCTGGAAGCTCTAACTTCTTTAAAAAGCGTTCAAAGAGTATTTGGTCTGTGTTCATGGTTTGCCCCCCAGCAAACGTTTGCTTATTCAAAGCTTAGAACACAGGCACGGCACAATTGTAAACCAGTGTTAAACATCTATTGTGGACCTTTGCGCCAATGCCAAATATCAGAGGCTGTTTTTACAATCACCAGAATAAGTAAGCCCACTAACGGCTCATTTAAGGCACTAAGCGCTGCACCGGCCGCAATAATTGTTACATGCAATACGACAATTCGCCGGTAAGGCCTTGCCATTAATTCGTTGGGACTTACTGCGCCAATGCCTTTCTCGCGCACTTCCCTCGCCCAATCCATTAGCTGCAGCAAGCTTAAGGAGAGTGCAGCCAGCAGCAAGCCATTATCACGAATTACGGCCATTGCCGCTTCATACAAAGGCAACGGCTGCAATGCTTCGGGGCCAAATACAGAAAACAGGAACGTTCCGTGAGCCCAGCAAAATCCCCCGAAGTGGACGGTAAAAAATAGGGCAAGAAACCCTGTTCGGAAAAACTGCGTTGAACTGTCGAAACGGCGCAGCAGCATTCGCCCCGCAGTAAACGCGCCGATAACCAGGTTTTCAAACCAGTACAGGAAAATCAGCTCAAAACTGGTCCAACCCCAGGCGAATACACCGTACAAAGGCAGAAGGTTAAACGCGATAACACCGCCAATACCCAACCAGGCATTACGCGAGCTGCTCATTGCCAATGAATCTTGTGCTTGTTGCATCGCTTTCCTCACTGATAACGGCAGTATACCTCTTCTTGTGCGCTTGAAAGGCAGAGTAAAATCACAGCTGTAACTTTCTCTTTAGAGTCAGCTGGAGCAGCATGCGCGTTAAAACACCGATACGCTGGGGAATCATCGGCTGTGGCGCCGTCACGGAAGTTAAGAGTGGTCCAGCGTATCAACAAGTAGCGGGATTTGAACTTGCTGCGGTAATGCGGCGCACCGAAACATTGGCAAAAGATTTCGCGCACCGTCACGGTGTAGAAAAATACTTCACAAACGCCGAACAGCTGATTGCGGATACGTCGATAGACGCGGTTTACATTGCGACACCGCCAGACACGCACAAACACTATGGCTTAATGGTCGCAAATGCCGGTAAGCCCTGCTGTATTGAAAAACCACTGGCGCCAGGTTTCGAAGACGCCCAGGATATTGTTGACGCGTTTGACTACGCCAAGACACCCCTGTTCGTTGCGTACTATCGCCGCTCTTTACCTCGTTTTGCTGAAATTAAAAATAGTCTGGCACAGGGTGCCATAGGCAATGTCCGTCATATCCAATGGCAGCTAAATCGACAAGTCAGTGACAAAGATCTGGCGCGTGAACGTCATTGGCGCACCGACGCGCTGGTGGCACCCGGTGGTTATTTCGATGACCTGGCCTGCCACGGCCTGGATTTGTTTGCGCATCTGTTCGGAGACTATGAACACGTGAGTGGGCACAGTGCGAACCAACAACAGCTGTATTCCGCGAAAGACGCGGTGGTTGCTAGCTGGATGCATTCCAGCGGTGTTACAGGTTCCGGCAGCTGGAATTTCGCGTATGCTTCACGAAAAGATGAGGCCTTAATTACTGGCAGTGAAGGGGAAATACAATTTTCTGTATTTGAAGAACAAGCGATTCATGTTCGCAACTCCAGCGGCGAGAAGTCGATAAACATTGCAAATCCGACCAATATACAATTGCACCACGTACAGAATATGTACGAGCAACTTGTAAATGGCGCACCCCACCCATCAACAGGAACCACGGCTTTGCACACTAGTTGGGTAATGCATTCCATCCTAAACACTTAGAAATTCTTTAAACCAGCAGTTAGCCAAGTCACGAGCGGGTGTCGTATATACTGCCCATTCACCCTCTACCTTGGATTATCAAATGTCTATTCCACTTTTATGCATAGCGTTACTGGCTGTACTAGGTATTGGCCTGGGATTTGCCGTATCAATGGGTAGGGCAAAAAGCCAAACCATGTACGGCTGCCCTACTGAGCCAGATGACAGTCTGTACCAGCTGATCAGGGCGCACGGAAATACCATGGAGTATGCACCGCTGTTGGCGCTGATGATTTACATCTTGAGTTTGGGCCCAGTTGCCGCTTGGGTTATGTGGTGCATGGTGCTGGTAACGGCGTTCAGGTATTTGTTTGTAGCGGGCTTGATTTTTCCGTCAACGATGGCCAAGCCTAATGTGATGCGTTTTGTAGGTGCTCTGGGTACTTACCTTGCAGGTTTTGCTTTATGCATAGCGTTGCTGATGCGGGCAATGAATGCGGCCTAAAGTGAAACAAGGCCGTTTGTATGCCAAAAAAAAACACCGCATGGGCGGTTAATCCCATGCGGCGTTCAATATGAAACTACTTAGTTCAGGTCGAAGCGATCCAGCCTCATTACCTTGTTCCATGCCTGAGCAAAGTCATTCATAAATTTCTGCTCTGCATCATCGGAGGCATAGACTTCCGCAACAGCACGTAATTCGGAATGAGAACCAAACATCAGATCGACAGGAGTTGCAGTCCACTTCTCCGTGCCAGTGGCACGGTCAAGACCCACATAGGTGCCCGCATCACTTTCTGACTTTGTCCAACGAGTGGCCATGTCCAGCAGGTTCACAAAGAAGTCATTGCTCAGTGTGCCTGGCGAATCTGTGAATACACCGTGTGCCGTACCATTTGAATTGGCATTCAGTGAGCGCAAGCCGCCAATCAATACGGTCATCTCTGGAATACTTAGATTCAAGGTGTTGGCCTTGTCTATCAGCATTTTCGCCGGTGAATGAGACGCGCCGTCACTGTAGTAGTTTCGGAAACCGTCGGCAGTCGGTTCCAGCACGGCAAATGATGCAACGTCAGTTTGCGCCTGTGTCGCATCCGCACGTCCTGGCTCGAAGCTGAGTTCAAGTTCCTGGCCGGCATCAGCGGCGGCTTTTTCAACGGCAGTGTTGCCGGCAAGCACAATCAAATCAGCCATGGATATCTTGCGCTTGCGCGAGTTATCGTTGAAGTCTTGCTGAATGCCCTGCAGGGTGCTCAGCACTTTGCCTAGCTCAGCCGGGTTATTTGCCTGCCAGTCTTTTTGAGGTGCCAGGCGAATTCGCGCACCGTTAGCACCACCGCGCATATCGGTGCTTCGAAAGCTTGCTGCCGAGGCCCAGGCTGTGCGAACCAGTTCAGACACGCTCAAGCCGCTTTCCAGAACACTGGCCTTAAGCTTTTTGATGTCTCTGCTGCTGACTACGTCATGCTCAACCGCAGGAATTGGGTCTTGCCAGATCAGTTCTTCGCTGGGCGCGTCTGCGCCAAGGTAGCGTGACCGTGGGCCCATGTCTCTGTGGGTTAACTTGAACCAGGCTTTAGCAAAGGCCAGCGCAAACTCTTTAGGGTCTTGCTGGAAGCGTTTCGAAATTTCCTTGTAGCTTGGGTCAAACTTCAGCGACAAGTCTGTGGTGTACATCACCGGCGCATGACGCTTTGACGAATCATGTGCGTCAGGAACCAGGTTGGAAGCTTGCCCATCGGCCGGAATCCATACTGTTGCACCTGCGGGTGTTTTCGACTGCACCCACTCGAAAGCAAACAGGTTATCCAGATATTGTGATGTCCATGCGATCGGGTTAGCTGACCATGCGCCTTCCAGTCCACTGGTAACAGTGTCTGCGCCTTTGCCAGTACCGCACTTATTGGTCCAGCCAAAGCCTTGCTCTTCAATATCGGCAGCGGCGGGTTCTGGTCCAACACAATCTGCCGGGCGCGCACCATGGCCTTTACCAAACGTATGTCCACCGGCGATCAAGGCAACGGTTTCTTCGTCGTTCATTGCCATGCGACCGAATGTTTCACGGATGTCTCTAGCGGCATCCAGCGGGTCAAGGTTGCCATTAGGGCCTTCCGGATTTACATAGATCAAACCCATTTGCACAGCGGCCAAGGGTTTCTCTAACTTGCGGTCACCCGTGTAGCGCTCATCGGCGAGGAATTTGTTTTCAGGGCCCCAGTACACCAGATCGGCTTCCCAGTCGTCTTCACGGCCGCCGGCAAAGCCGAAGGTTTCGAAACCCATGGACTCAAGCGCAACGTTGCCTGTCAGCACCATTAAGTCTGCCCAGGATATTTTCTTTCCGTACTTCTGCTTGATGGGCCAAAGCAGTCTGCGTGCTTTGTCCAGGTTGCCATTGTCTGGCCAGCTGTTTAATGGCTCGAAACGTTGCTGGCCGCCAGCAGCGCCACCGCGGCCGTCAGCTACTCGATACACACCCGCACTGTGCCAGGCCATACGAATAAAAAACGGCCCATAATGGCCGTAGTCGGCTGGCCACCAGTCTTGTGAACTGGTCATTAACTGCTCTATGTCGGCTTTTAAAGCGCCAAGGTCAACGGTTTGAAATTCATCAGCGTAGTTAAAGTCTGATCCTAGCGGGTTTGACTCTCCTGAATGTTGTCTTAGCGGGGCCAGATCCAATTGATTAGGCCACCAGAATTGATTGGATTTCGGCGTATTTTCAGCCGCTGTGATGGTGAGCGCTGACAAGGCGGTAACCGCCGCAGTAAGCGCCACCAAAAGCGTTTTGGTTATTTTAAGCACGTTTATTTCTCCATTGTTCTCTTCATAGGTTTATTCATTTGCCAGAGCAAATGGGGGTACCGCAGCAATATATTGGACCTATTGCGTGCGTGTTAACAATTGAATGATTCAATAGCAGTGTTCTATCCAGACTATTACTGCGTATTGGGTTGTTCTGGCCTGAGCGGTTCATGAACAATGCTGGTTGGGGTACACTCTTCGCACACCTACTCGAGCAAATCACTATGACAACAAATCGACAATGGCTGATTCAGGAACGCCCGTTAGGCCGAGCACTGCAAGCAAGCGACTTTAAACGCAACGACGCAGACATACCGGTGCCCGGCGACGGTGAGCTATTGGTGAAAACACGTTATTTCGGTTTTGACCCAGCGCAAAAAGGCTGGATGGAAAACATCAGCGACTACATGCCGCCCACGCATATTGGCGACGTGATGCGTGGCAGTGCCATCGCTGAAGTGATTGAATCGCGGTCAGGCAAATACAAAGCCGGTGATTTAGTATCTGGCTTGTTTGGTTGGCAAGATTATGCCTCGGTTGACGCCAGTACCGTGAACAAGCTGGTAGATGATGAATATTTGACGGCCAATTTGGGAGTGTTGGGTACAACGGGTATGACCGCCTATTTTGGTTTGTTGAAGCTGGGCAAGCCGCAGCCAGGTGATACGGTGTTGGTCAGCGGTGCGGCTGGAGCAACTGGTTCTGCCGTAGGGCAGATTGCGAAAATAGCAGGTTGTCGCACAATCGGTATTGCCGGTGGCAATGACAAGTGCCAATGGTTGATGGATGAGCTGGGCTATGACGAGGCCATTGATTATAAATCTGAGTCAGTTGACGACAGACTAAAAGAGCTGTGCGGCGGCGCTATCAATGTGTATTACGACAATGTAGGTGGCGCTATTCTAAACTCGGCGCTGGCGCACATTGCAATGAATGCGCGCGTAGTGCTGTGTGGCGGTATCTCGCGCTATGAACGCGGTAGCCGGCCTGAAGGACCGGAAAATTATTTCAATCTGGTGTTCAGGCGCGCCACCATGGAGGGCTTTATTGTGGTTGACTACGCTCAGCATTTTCCACAGGCGCGCGCCAGAATGCGCCAATGGTTACAGGAAGGAAAGATCAAGCATCGTGAAGATGTGCAGTCGGGCTTTGAGAACATACCTGCAACGCTTATGCGATTGTTTAATGGTGAGAACTTTGGCAAGCAGATGCTGAAGAACGATTGATCGTTTCGGAGAGAACACAGCCATGCCGGAGAAGTTCATCGTATTTGACCTCGATGGCACGATCAGCAACCCCAAAGACGGCATAACTCGGTCGCTTAACTACGCGCTTGATGCTTATGGTTTCGAAAAGCGAAGTGAGTCGGAACTAACACCTTGTATAGGGCCGCCCTTAGATCAGTCGTTTAGAGAGCTCACAGGCAGTGAAGACCAGCAATTGATCGTAGCGCTTGTGGAAAAATATCGAGAGCGTTATACCGAGGTTGGCTATTCTGAGAATGTATTGTACGAAGGCGTAGTCGACAGTTTGGAGGCCTTGGTGCAGTGTTTTCCGCTGGCGATCTGCACCTCCAAGCGCGTTGATTTTGCGCACAGAATTTTGGAACTGTTTGGCTTGGCGCACTTGTTCCAGCAAGTTAGCGGCGGCGACATTGGTATTAGCAAAACGCAGCAGCTGGCCGGTCTGCTTGAACGCGGCATCATCAATGGCGAATCGATAATGGTAGGCGATAGATACGCTGATATGATTGGCGCACGAGACAATCAACTCAGCGCCATTGGTGTATTGTGGGGCTTTGGTGATTTCAATGAGTTGCAGCGCGAATCACCGATGATGATACTTGAGCATCCCAGCGAGCTACCACTGAGAATTGTGGACTAACAATCAGCCTGACGCGAGAACGCAGCACTTATGAAAAATTGGTTTTTGCTACTCGCCTCGGTGGTTGCCCTGAGCGCCTGCGATAATGGAAATGACACTCAGTTTGCGCCATTCGTTGTTCCGCTGCCCGAACCGCCGGTAACGCTGCAGCAAGAAACCGAAACCATTGCCAGCAATGCCAGGCCAGCGAACACGCCCGGAACAGCTGGCGTGTCGGTTAGTAATCCAAAACTGCTTGCGCAATTTGGTGATGCCGGACCCGATCTGAATGTTGCTACCTATACGCGTTACTTTCTATCGAATGCTGCAGACACGCAACCCGACGCCATCCTGATCACAATACCTGGTTTTCAGGGCGGTGCCGCCAACTTTGCACGTATGGCCGAGCAACTGATGCGTTTGGCGCGTGACGAACAGGAACTGACTTTGGAACTCTGGGCTTTTGATCGGCGCTCTGAACTATTAGAAGACAGGGCGGGCCTGGAATTAGCAGAGGCCGAGGAAGACGCCAGCCTGGGTCTGGATTTCCTGTTTGGCGCAGAGCTGGGTCTTGAAATGGATGCGCGCCTTGTTGCCGGCCCTAATCGTCGTTTGATTTCCTATAACAGTAACGACCTTGCGTTTATGGCGAACTGGAGCGCGCTAAGCCACTCGCAAGATATTGACGCTGTGGTGGAACGGGCACGAGGTGTGGCGAGAAATCAAAATGTATTTCTAGGGGGGCATTCTGCCGGCACCGGCTTTATGGCGCGTTACGCAGCCACTGATTTCGACCTTGATACCGATGCGGTTGATGCCGGGTTTAACAAGCTTAGAGGCCTGGTGTTGTTTGAAGGTGGCGGCGGCTCGCTGGGCGACACTGTGACTGACGATACCTTGAACCGAATAGAAGCACGATTCGACGGCGGATTGTTTGGCGCAGTAAGGGACAACGCGGCGCGTTGTATTGATGGAATGACAGCCTGCGCAGTCGCTACAGAGGCAATGGATTGTGCCGCGTTTGCCAATACTTCGTGCACCCAACCACGCAGCTCGTTCGCTACTGGTTTGATTAACACCGAGACCTTTGCCGCGGGTGAGCTCGTTGCACTGGACGGTGATCTGAATGGCGATAGTGGAGTTTCCATATTGCTGCAAGATCAAAATGAAATTGCCGGCAACAATGCTCTCGCTCAAGTACCCGCGCTGCTTCCAGTCCGTATTCTGTTAGGCGGCGGCATTGGCTCTTCCATCGCCTTGTATGGGCAATACCTGGATGACGACGGCCTGGGCGCCGCTGCCGCTCCTTTTTTAGCCACATCCATTGGTGCACCCGGCCCGGAGGTTGATGGCGCGCTGACGTGGCTAAATCGTGATGAAGAATTACCTGCAGAAGTATTTACCGATAATGGTGCCGCTCCTACAGAACCCCGCGAAGGCAGGCTATGGGGTGTGGAAGTTGAACCCACAGATTTTGAAGGTCAGCTAATCAGTGCAACTTATCGGGGTGATACAAATTTTTTTGATTGGTATTACCCATCATCCGGCTTAAGCATTACGGCGGGGCTGGGTTTGGACACCACAGCTTTGTCTGCACCGGCGCCACTGGGTCGTGGGCGCAGTGATATCGATAATAGAACCCAGGCGCAAAATATAGATATTCCGGTAATAGCCTTCGGTGGGAGTAACGGGCTAACCCCGGTACCGGGTGACTTTTTTGGATTTGCCAGCGCAATTGCTGCCTGCAACGCGCCCAGCTGTGATGGCACAACGCCGCGCGTAGTGGATGCTTTGCAACCAAGTCTGGCGTTTCCCACGTACGGCGACGTGGCCGGAGGTTATGAAGTGTTTATTTCCGAAGGCTATTCGCACGTTGATATTGTCACCGCTGAAACCGAATCGAATAATCAGGTAATCGCGCCGTTGCTGGCGTTTTTACAGCGTAATATCCAATAAGATACACATAAGCAAAACCAGGAAGCACAACATGATCGTCATTACCGGTACCATCAAGCTTAGTTCCGAAGAACAAGTATCAGCCGCTCGCAGTGGCTTGATAGCTCGCGCCGAACGCAGCGCCAAAGACGATGGCCATATTGATTACGCTTTTTCACAAGACTTTGCCGACCCAACCTTGATTCGCCTTGTGGAAAAATGGGAAAGCGAAGAACAATTGCAAGCGCATATTGCACTACCCGATGAAGAATTTTCTGCACTAATGGCCAACGCCGATATTCAAGCGGCTGAGATCGTTGCGTACGACACAGATACCGGTCGAGTGTTGATGAGTAGTTAAATTTTAAGGAAGCAGTCGTGAACGAACATGAAAAGCTAGATTACCTTGAGTTTGCCGTAAGGACAGACGTTCCCGCTTAGTTCTTTAGGTGTAATTCAGAGAAACATACCGTGACTCAACACGAATACATTTTTGTAGCCGTCTCCATCATTTTGGGCTTGGCGATTACGCGATTGCTGAATAGTGTAGCCATGCTAATTCGCGTTCACGAGCGAGTTGAATTTCATTGGGCTTCGGTATTATGGAGTATCAACATTTTGGTCTACGCGCTGCAGCTGTGGTGGGTAGGCTGGGATCTTCGTGGTTTGGAAACGTGGACATTCCCGCAGTTTATGACGCTGATTTTTGCATCGGTCTGTATTTATGGGGCAGCGGAAATTGCGTTGCCTATGCCTGAAAATGGCAAACTGGATTTACTAGCGCACAGCCAGGGTCTTGGTCGTTTTTCGGCAGCGTCTATGCTGGTGTATCTGCTGATAGGCCCCATCGTGAATCTTGGCATGTTAAGCAATCCATTGTTGCCGTCGCTGATTATTCCGGCTATAGGTGCGTTGTTGATGGCCTTAGTCATCGCGTTTCCAAAACGCTTTCCGGCATTAACAATTGCGTTCACCATCTACAGCTTCTTTATTTTGCTGCTAACCGCCTGAGCGAAGCGTTCGGTGTTGCTATGATCTATCTTGCCTCCAAGTCTCCCAGACGGCAGGAACTGCTGCGTCAAATTGACGTTCCGTTTGAATTGTTAGCGGTAGACATTGATGAGACAAAGCGTGGCAATGAAACGCCCGAACAATATGTGCTTCGCATGGCAATAGAAAAGGCCGCAGCCGGAAGAACGCTGGCCAGTACGCCGCAGGCGGTTCTGGCGGCAGACACCAGCGTAGTCATTGATGAAGACTGTTTGGGAAAACCAGAGAGTGAGGAACAGGCCTTACAGATGTTGCGCAGACTCTCGGGGCGAGAACATCAAGTTATGAGTGCAGTTGCTATTGATTACAACAACGACGTAGTTTCCCGTTTAAGTACTACCGCAGTTGTTTTCAAACCGCTGTCTGAAGAAGAAATTACAAACTATTGGCGCACAGGTGAACCCATGGATAAAGCCGGGGCTTACGCAATTCAAGGTAAGGCAGCGGTATTTGTAGAACGCATTAGTGGCAGTTATAGCGGAGTTGTTGGTTTGCCGCTGTTTGAAACGGAGCAATTGTTACGACAGCTTGGTGTTGGCTAGTTAAGGCCTAATACTTTAAACACGGATAGATGCCCACCCACTTGCGGCATCGCCAGCATGCCGCTTGGCGCGTGATAGTGCAGATCAATTCCGTTCCATTCCTTTTCGGATACAACAGCAGCGGTGCCGTCTCCTTTCACTGTCCAGAGCTTCGCATCATCCACCAGAGTCACAAGAAACTGCCCCTGCGTTAACCGGGTAATTCCGTCGAACTCAGTGAGCAACGGTGTGATTGCAGGAAACGGCAAGCGTTGTTTACTGGCCAGGTCGAATGCGCTCCAATGCGTTCCGCCGTGCAATAGCCGTTTGCCATCCACCAGTAAGCCATTGGCATTGCTGAGTCGGTTCTTGTCATGAAGCCATAATGACAACACATTGTTGTCCAGCCGATAAATACTGTGGCTGCGACTGCCGCTGACAAACACCACCCCCTGTTTAGTAATGGCCACATCATTGAGCACAGGAAAGTCAGACGCGTCGGGTGCAGGGAAGCGATGGCTTATTTCACCAAGCTCGAGATCAATACACACCAATGCATCCACGTCGGCGACGAACAAGAAGTTGTTATAGATTGCCATGCCGGTTGGGCTGTTAAGCCCGGTAACCCAGTGTTTATCAACGCGCTTGCCGTCCAGCGTCACTCTGGAAACATAACCATTATTGTCTAGCGCGTATTCGTTAACATTTGAGACGTAAACGTATTGGCGCTGCGCATCGATAACCGCCGATTCGGGCATTTCAAATTGAGCCTTAACAGACCAAAGCAATTGCAGTTCGACCGCAGGCACTGCTGTGGAAAACAGCAGCAAAAGAAGCGAGCTTATGAGCAGTTGATGGCGCATGGTGAGACTATACGCGATTATATGCGGGCGTTGGTACCGCCTTGATAGATACATCAATGATGATAAAGTGG
>CAYGSL010000091.1:0-2865 GCA_964352475.1 uncultured Pseudomonadales bacterium
AACAAAATACTGTCGGCGTGTTCTGTGCCGGCGGTGGCTTCGGTGAATGCCCAGCGCATGCCTTCGGGCATGGGAATTTTTTCAGCCGGCAGCGGGCGAATCATGACGCCTATGAAGATGGCCGAGTACAAGTCCAGAGCTGATAATGACTCGCCAATGTAGAAATTGCTGCCTTTGGACTCTTGCTCACGTAATTGTTGAGTAAGCAATTCCAGAATACCGCTGAGCCTTGCGGCTGCTTGGTCCACCGCCCTGTCTGAATAGCCGTATTTTTCGGCCAGACGCTGCAGGGCTTCTGCTGCATCCGGGCCACCACTCGCATGCAGGCTTTGCAGGCGTCGCTGCCAACCCAGGCCATCAACACCGGCTATTTCACGGAGCAAGCCAAACATTAAGCTGCGTTGTGCAAGCTGTTCTGGGATTAATGCTGGCTGGGCTTGTAACCCTTCAGCCAGCCATACAAATTGCTCCCAGTGAGTAAGCACTTTGTTTTCCGCTGTAACAATGGCGGGGGCACTGCTTTGGGCGGTCCAATCTTCCAGCTCGGGGTTCTCAAACCCTGGCTTCATGGCCACAGCATGATAATCAATGCCTTTTACGTGAAACATCGCTTTAACGGCTTCACCCCACACGCCGGGCGTGCCAGCGCACAAAATCAAACGCAGACCGTCTGTTTTACGTGCTTCGTTCAGTGAGATGTAGTGCATGGAATTGCGCCTGTACCAAAACGCGCAGTATAACCGCGGGGCGCAAGCAGTGTGCTTACAGTGTTTCTATGCGACCGGAAAGCTGGGAAGCTTGAGGTGGTAAAACCGATGCTAGCAGACGTAATGCAAGACTGTAGCCCAGCAGTAATATCGCACACCACAAGCCACAGGTGGTGACCACGTCCATTAGAAAATCTTGCAGGGCAGACGGGCTCATAGGCCAGGCAAGAAACAACCACAGTTTGCGAAGTGCAATAATAAGCGGTATGCCTACAATCAGTGCCAGTGCACCAATTTTCATACGGCCACTAAGCAGTGGGGGCGTTTCGGCTACGTACGGTTGCGATTGATACCAACGCCAGACCCAGCAGGCCAACAGCGGCAAACCAATGACACTGCTACCGTGCTGAAAGAATTTGAACAGCTGGACCTGACTGCCTCCCAGTTCGAACAATACGGTAGACATAAACGGCAATAGCTCTACACCCCAGCGGCCGTGGTGAGTGAAGGCATCCCAGATAAGGTGGCTTGCGGCACCTATGGCCAGCGCAACACTGGCAGCGAGAATTTCTTTTGCCGTGAAGCGGGTTTGCCAGACCTTGAACTTCGTTAAGCGACTCTGCATTTCAGTGGGTGTAAGCTCTACCATGGCACGTCGCACCAGGCTACGAAATAGCAGCAGCAATATCAGACCAAGAGGTACGCAGGCCAACAACAGGCCTGGCCAGGAGTGCATCAATGTGTAACCCGGGCCCACCGGCACGAACAATCCCCAATCGGGAATCATCGCGCCAATAAACAAGGCAGCGGCTGGAAACATCGGCCAACGGGCGGCGATGGGGGCTACGGCCAGCGTATGGGTTACTGTGAAGGGCATTGGTCTGTGTGTCCTGTGCGGCTTACGCTCAAGAAGAATGCTGTTAATTTCAGCAATTTGTTTAAAAAGTGTAGGATTTGATTAGTATTTATTCGAAAAGAAACACCCCGATTAACAAGTACAATTGTGAAAATGTGATCTCGTTCAAATCACCCTCGGTTTGAGCAGGCACGCGGCTAATAAGGAACTGCATATGTCATACAACGAAGGCGAATCGGCGATTGGCCGTTATGGTGAAGACGGCTACGAGGTGTTACTGGTAGACGAGCCGGTACCAGGGGTGCGCCGCATAACCTTGAACCGGCCTGAAAAGCGCAATGCCCTGAATCATCAGCTGCGTGGCGAGCTGATGCACGCTCTTGAGCATGGCGACGCCGACGCCGCTGTAAAGGTAATGATTGTGCGCGGTGCCGGTAGCTGTTTTTCGGCGGGTTATGATCTTGGTGGTGGCAATGTGGGCCAGCCCATGCCGTTTCACACGGCGGCCGGTGAAGGTCAATGGCCTCGCCATGTAGTGGAAACATGGATGCGCATCTGGGATCTTAGTAAGCCGGTAATTGCCCAGGTTCATGGATATTGCCTGGCTGGCGGCTCTGAACTGGCAACGGGTTGTGACCTTGTGTACACCGCCCACAATGCCAAGATAGGTTACCCGGCCGTTCGATTTGGCGTACCCGATATGCAGTTTCATCCTTGGCTAATGGGCATGCGTAAAGGCATGGAAATGCTGCTTACAGGCGACTCGGTGGGGGGCGAAGAAGCGGTTGCCAGGGGCTGGGCAACCAATAGCTTCCCAGAGGATGAGCTGGAACAAAATGTAATTGCCATGGCACAACGCATTGCCGATGTGCCCGCCGATATCGTCGCTCTTAACAAGCGAGCAGTGCATAGGCAAATGGAAGCGATGGGTCTGCGAACCGGCCTGCGCCAGGGAACAGAAATTTGTGCGCTAGGCATTCACCAGCAGAGCTTTCACGCATTTATGCAGGCCCGTGGCGATGGGTCTAATCTCACCAGCGCCTTGCAGGAGCGAGACGAAAAGTTTGGCGATTACCGAACCAAGAAAGAGTAGTCGGCGCTTGCAATCAGCCGGGGCGTGCAATTGGTAATTTTACGGCATTTTACAATTCGCTTTGCGACATGTCTTACAGACAGCGCCCATCCTGTTTATATACTGGGTACCATCTGACATGGACAGTTAGACAGGGACAGCAATGGAATTGCACACGCGACACCTGCCCCAGTGGTGTGACCAGCCGAGAGAGTAGCGGCACCAATCCT
>CAYGSL010000091.1:2965-11324 GCA_964352475.1 uncultured Pseudomonadales bacterium
CTAAATCATTCAGCATCGGTTAAGCCTGATGCTCATATTCTTTTTGCTACACACAGCAAAACGTAGTCGGAGAAGTATATGAGCCTGTTAAGAAACATAGCCGTTGTAACGGCACTGAGCCTCACCGCAATTGGTGCGAACGCCGCTGTTAAACCGCTGCCGGAAAAATATCAGTTTGATCAGTTGCCGGAAGTAAAGCGCTTTAGCCGTTGGTCCATCGATGACTATACTGTTGTAGACAGGCAGTCGCTGATTGTTAGAACCTCACCGTCCACATCTTACTTGCTGATACTGCAGCGCCAATTACCAGGCATTGGATTTAACCGTGCGATCGCGCTGACATCAACGGGCTCACAAGTGCATGCAAGGTTCGATACGGTGCAGATCATTGACAGGCACGCATCACGTATCCCAGTACCTATCGCAAAGATCTACAAGTTAGACGGGCGAGAACAACGCAAGCAGGTTAAGTCGAAAATCAGAGCAAGTTAAGTTCAATACTTAGTGGACGCTGTTAACCCGCTGTCAGGCTGAGCGTTGCTTGGGCAACGCCGAAGCCCGGGAGCATTTGTTGCGTCCGGTCTTTTTAGAAAAATACATCGCCTGGTCAGCGCCAACAATCAATTCTCTGGATGAGCGCAGGTTTGGACTGGAACTGGCAGCAGCAATTCCAATAGAAACAGTTACCTTTAGCTCCAGCTCGCCTATTTTGATTACTGAATCGCTCATGCGTTCCACAATTCGGTCGCCTAGTGTTGCCGCGTGTTCTTCGCCCAGGGTTGGTAGAATGGCAACAAACTCTTCGCCACCATAGCGCGCTACCACATCAGTATCGCGCACAGCGTCTTGCAGAGCGGATGCAATCCACTTCAGCACTTCATCACCCACATGATGACCGTGCACATCGTTGATTTGCTTGAAATGATCGGCGTCTATAAACATCAGGCTAAGTGGTGAGCCTCGTTCAGCCGATTCGTTGATCATGCCGTCAAGCACTTCATCAAAATACTGCCGGTTGTAGGCGCCGGTTAGCGCGTCGCGGCGGTTTTCTTCTTCAAGTTCCTTCACCCGCGTTTGCAAATCAGACACATGCTCATCGTTGGCTGCGTGGCCCTGGCCAATCATGTAGTCAAACATCAAATTCTTTGACGATATGACTAACTCATCCATGTTGGGCACCAGCGCTGCTTCGAACAACTCTTCAGCGTCTTTTACCGACACGAACAAGGCGTGCGCAAACTCACTCTCAGAGTTACCGGCCAGCTCACCCATGCTTGCCCGGCACAGGGCGATTGCTCTGGCAAGCTCCAGCTCGTCGCTGAGTAGTACAGCGTCGGCGAGTATTCCTGAATAGGCCACACACCATAATGAGTCCACGCACGCTTCACGTTTCATAAGACGTTCCAAGGTGTGGCTTTGTGCAACAGCATCAACAATTGCCGCCGGCAGTTTCCAATGCTTCAATAAAGCGGCGCCCACTTTACTGTGGTCCACTTTGAGCGTCTGTATTTCGGCTAACTGTGCGTATTCGTGCTGAGCGTAAACCGACAGATCCTGATAAATATCTTTAATTGCACAATCTGCTGCAAGCATGCCAATGTCTTGTACCAGTGCCGCCAGAAAACATTCTTCCCAGTTTTTTAATTGGGCGCGTGTGGCAAGGAAACGCGCGGCTGCGGCCGAGGTAACCGAACGGCGCCATAGATAATCGTGATCGAGCTTGCTGTTGCCGTTGGCACGCAAGGTATTGGCCAGAGAAAAGCTAAGCGCTGTCATCACGCTAACATTAATGCCCAAACGAGTGACTGCCGCCAACAAGGTGCTGCAGGGTTTGGTGCCTCTGTACGCCGCCGAATTCGCCAGTCGCATCAGTTTTGAAGCCGTGGCCTGATCATCCGAGACAATATCAACAAGGTCTGCCAACTGGCAGTCGTCTTCAACCTGATTAACAATGCGCGCTGCTACGATGGGTGGCGATGGCAGGTCGCGACAACTGAGTATTTTGGATTCTAGATTTTTATTCACGTGGGCAGCCTGGAGTCTGTTCCCTGGTGATCGGCCGATAGACGCGAAACTTTAGCGTTATTTGCTACAGCAAGTAAGGGTGGCGAAGCCGGCTCCTAATTAGGCGTGCACAAACAAAGACGTCTTAGATGCCTTATTCAACATGTATTCAGTGACACCTCCGAAGATAGTCTCGCGAGTTCGACTTCGGCTATACGCGCCCATCACAAGCAGATCCGAATTTGTGTCTTCATAGACCTTCAGAATACTTTCTTCACAAGCCTTGTCTTTTCGAAACCTTTGAATATCCGCTTTCACACCCCAGTGCCGGAGGTAACTGCGAAGTTGCCCAGACTTTGGACCCAATTGAGATTCCGGACCACAGGCAATGATGCTCACGCTGTCTGCACGGCGTAACAGTGGTAAGGCCGCGAATACAGAACGCGATGCTTCACCGCTTTGGTTCCAGGCGATGGTTATCCGTTTTCCAACGCTGGACACTTTGCGCTGCGGTAACACAATTACCGGCCTACTTTTGTTGTCTATAGCGGCATTCATGAAGGTTCTTGATACGGACCCACCCAGGCGTCGCGGCCTGGAAACAACGGTTAAGTCCGCTACCGGTCCATTGATGGCAATTACTTTGTCTGGTGTGCCCAGTTTTTCTTCCCAATACGCAGCGGGCGGCAGTGAAGGTTTGCTGCTGATTGGGTAGTCGTGCTTGGCAGCTATCTCTTTGAATACCGTTTCGGCGGATTTATGCGCGTCTGTAGAATATTTTGCGTCGTACACTCGCTTCCATACCCCAGAATTATCCTCATTGAGTTCGCTGGGAAGAACCACGTCACTGTCTGCATGAGGGCGAATATGACAACCAATCACCGATGCACCCAGCCTTCTGGCCAACCAAAAGCTGGTATTCAAAGCATGAACGCATTCCGGACGGTTCGCGACCGGCACTAGAATAACTCTCATCCAGGACCTCACTGTATTTCCTTGAGCAACATTTTGCGCCTGTCAGGGATAGGCGCGATAACGGGTGTAGTAGTACGGCATGAATTCGTACTTCGGCTGAAGAAATGCAACCAGATCAATCAGCTCTGTTACCGTAAGTACGTCGTTGTATATTCGCATTTTCGAATCACCTTGCTCATTGGCTCCCTCAGCACGATGGCGCGGGAGTATTCGATGGGAAGGGTTGATTATCGATGTTACGATATCAGCGTAGGTTTTCACATTGGGGCTTTGACCACCCAATACAATATTCAGCTGTTGATTTCCGGATTGATCGTCAAATTGCAAATCTCTGACACTGTGGCAGTCAGTGCAGCGATGTTTCACGAAAGCCACCTGACCTTTTTCAGCATTGCCCTCCGGCAAACTAAAGCCGCGCGGCGAATCAGCACCTTTGTCGCATCCAAACAGCAACACACAACATAATGAAACTATGAGAAATCGCATCATTCGTGACCTCGCTCTCAGATGGTTTTCTGTCACGAGTCTAGATTAACAGTGGCAGGAGATACTGCTTTGATCTAAATCAAACTGAGAGGGTTTGTGGGGTCAGGTCGGGCATTTCACAATATCTGGGCAAAATCCTTACCTTTTGCTCGTCCCTACCACTTACATCCGAACGATTAATCGTATTCCAAGTAAGGTAAGGCTTAGCAACAAACTCAAGCCAACTATAGCGAGAATTTTGTTCACGGACTCCGATGCTGTCCATTGCAGGTAATGTATTTTGTATAGCTGATTGATTAAGCGCGTATCATCACCTGTTTGTTGAAGCGACAGCGTTTGCCAGTTCACTGTAATTTCCACGCCCGAAGAGGTATGGGCAACGTTATTGCTAAGGCTTTCAACCGTTCCGTAACGATTTATATTGTGCGACGTGGCATCATCAATCAACCGGATGAGGTCTGCATCATCCGGCGTTGTAAATTCTGCGCCACTGTCTGGATGAAGATGAATTCTGGTCTCTTCAGTAACAACTAATAGATGACGCCCTAATACGGTTCGCAGCAGTTTCATCTCTAGCCAGCCGTGACCAGGTACGCGAGACGACGATGCTTCTATCGGGTAGGTTTTTACTGTTAGAGGTGCATAGGCTTCGCCATAACCTGGTTTTAGCATAAAAACGGCACCCGTTATCACCCAGCCAAGCATTGGAAGAATCAGCAATGTGCCAATGAGTCTATGGTATTTGCGGGTCTTCACTTTCGGACACTCATTGCTTTCGGCCGTAAGCTGGCCGTTAAATACAATGGATGAGCAGGCTCGCCGGTCTTATTCATTTTCAGGTACTTCATTTTCGGTAGCATAGCGCACACATAGCGGGAACGTTGGTATAGCGAACCGTCATTACCCCAGGCCGCAATCACCAGGTCAGCTTCAGCCGCAAGCTGCTTAAGCCAACGATTGTTTTGCGGGCCAATGGGTTTTGCACACTCACGGATAGCCACAGGGTCGGTCGCTCTGTAGGCAAATAAATTAGCCATGCACACACCACCATAACCCCAGGATTTTGCGAAATTGATACAACGCCTGAGAGTAGGGTCGTCGTTGGTTTCATCAGCGGTTGAAGGGTTTAGGCCGATAAACAATACGGTGGGCTTTTCATTCTCCCATGTGCGCCAAAGTGCATAACGGTAATGACGGCAGCGAGATAGTTTGGCCGTGTTTTTTCGTGCCCGTTTGGCCATGGTGAATGCTTAGTGAACTTCGACTTATTGAACGGTATTACGTAGTATCTACGAAACCGTAATTGCGAGACATACAGGAACCATAAAAATGTCACAGAACACCTTTGATATCAACAATAGAAACGTAGTGATTACTGGCGGTTCTACGGGTATTGGTTTTGCGCTGGCAAAAGCGCTGGGCGCCAAAGGTTGCAAGCTACTTGTTGCCGAGCCAGATGAAGAGCGTTTGAAAACCGCGGTAAGCGCACTGAATGATCTTGGCATAGATGCCAACTATCACGTTTGTGACGTAAGTGAGCTTTCGCAGGTGCAGCAGCTAGCGGATACAGCATGGGAATTATTCGGTCGTGTTGATATGGTGTTTAACAATGCCGGTATAGGTATCAGGCAGAAGCCAATTATTGAGACATCACCCACAGAACTGCAGGCGGTTTTTGACGTGAACTTTTTTGGCGTTTGGCATGGCAGCAAAATCTTCGCCGAGCGCTTGATTGAACAAGGCACACCTGCGGGTATTTACAATACTGGCTCAGAGAACTCCTTGTTTAATGCAGTACCCAACAACGCCGCCTATTTGGCTTCAAAACACGCCGTGCTTGGCATGACGGAAAACTTGCGCGAGCAAATGCCAGACTTTATTCGTGTTGGCTTGATCATCCCTGGCCTGGTGGAATCTGAGCTTACGAAGAGGATTGCTCACCTGGCAATGGTTGCTGACACGTTCGCCGTGTGTGTGCTTAAGCAAATAGCCGATGGTCAGTTTTATATAGTCTCGCATGCGTACAATATGGTGCAGATCAATAAGCGTTATGAAGAAATAGCGGCAGCCTATGCGCAATATGCGCCACGATATGAGGGGGATGAGGAGTATGATATTCGGCATTTGTTTTCCAAGGCGTGATCTTGAGCCAGATCTTTCTCTTGGAGAGTCTGGAGGGACAGACACAAACAATTGTTACATCGATTCAGCCAGTTTGGGGTAGAGTGGATCGAATACTTAAGCGACAATCCAGACTCGCACAATGGTCTCACAGCGGAACCCTGAAATGAAAATACTCGCGTTTGGCGCAAGCAACAGTGCCCAATCCATCAACCAAAAGCTCGCGCGCTATGCGGCAACACTGGTAACAGATGCCGAAGTGGAAATGCTGGATTTAAATGACTACGAGATGCCAATATTCAGCATGGAGCGCGAAGCGGCATTAGGTCAGCATGAGCTCGCCATCCAGTTTCGGCAAAATATTGCTGATGCAGATGCGCTGGTCATTTCATTTGCAGAACACAATGGCAGTTATTCGGTGGCGTTCAAAAACGTATTTGACTGGGCGTCACGAATTGACCGCGACATTTACGGCGGCAAGCCTGCAGTATTCCTCTCCACATCTCCCGGGTCACGAGGTGGTGCAGGCGTGTTGGCTACAGCCGTCAATGCAGCTCCACACTTCGGTGCCGAGATTGTTGCCAGCCTGGCTGTGCCCAGCTTTCAGTCCAGTTTTGATCAGGAATCGATGACACCGGTAAGCCAGGAGATCGCACAATCCATCGCGAACATTATGTTGAAGCTCCAGCATCGACTGGGCAGCTAGGGTAAGTGGCGCAATCATTGCCGGGTGATCTAGCAACCCGTCTTCTCATGGACGGTTATACTGCGCAAGCATTGCTAAGCAAAAAAGTCATCGTGCCTTGCGGAGAAGAAAAATGAGTATGAATATTGATTGGCAAAGCCTGGACGGCTTCGATCATCTGGTATTTAAGGTTCTTTCAGTAGACCGCAACAGCCAGCTTGTTGATGTGTTATTCAAGTTTGCGGCCAATGAGCAAATTGCCTTGCACAGGCACGTAGCGCTTAACCACACCCTGGTGCTTGAAGGCGAGCATCGCTTGTATGAGCCAAATGGAGACTTAAAAGAAGTGCGACCCTGTGGGCGCTATACGGTAAGCCCACCTAGTGACGAACCTCATCGCGAAGGCGGCGGCGATACAGACGTTATCATTCATTTCAGCATACGTGGTACCGATGGCCTCATGTACGAAATTCTGGACGACGAACTCAATATCATTGCGACCTTGGGAATGGACGATTTTGAGAACCTGCTTAACGATTAATGGTCGCGGGGCGAAGTTGCTCCAATAAGCCCAACAATTGCTCAGCACTTTCCTGCCGTTGTTCAAACGGCAGCATCAACATAGAGTGTGCCGCACCGGTCACCAGGTCAAATGCCAGTCGGGTGATCAGTGCGGCATCGGTATCGCTGCGGACTTCACCGTTTCTTTGCAAGGTACTGATCAAAGACTCCATCATGTTGCGAAACTGCAGCAGCTTTTCGCGTTGCGCATCTCGTAAACGCGGTTCGGTGAAGGCATAGGTGTACAAATTGAATCGAACCTTCCACTCCAGATCTGATTCGGGTGTCACCGGCAAACCTTCCAGAATAATCGGCACAAACGTCTCTAGAGAAGCATCCCTACTGCTGATGGCCTCCTGAATACGCCAGTCAATGCGCTGATCGGCCCAATCGAATGCAGCCAGCACAATTTCCTGCTTGTTCGCGAAGTAATGCGACAAAACACCTATGGAACAGCCCATGGCCTTGGCCAAATTTCGCGTGGTGAGGTTCTCAAGCCCTTGTTCTGCAATGAGTTTTGCAGCTACGGCCGCTACTTCTTCGCGGCGGCTGTCATGGTCTACTTTGCGCATGGTTTGCTGTCGAGTTATTGGTTCTTTGTGCTGACAGTATAGAGAATTTTTCAAAACATATCGATCGTTTGATATGTATGTTGTTTTTGGCTATGCTTCAAAGATCGGAAATTCCATCTATACGCCGCGAGACCGCTATGACAGCCACCACTGCCGACTACAAACAGGTGCCTACCAACAAGAATCTGGACCACATACCGGGCAGCTTCGGTTTGCCACTGGTTGGCCAGACCTTCAGCCTGCTGAAAGACTTTGATGGCACTATCGATAAGCAGGTACAGCAGTATGGTCCGGTCTGCCAGTTTCGCCTGACGGGTTTTAAAGGTGTGTTGGTTCTTGGGCCCGATATTTACCAACACATACTGCTGGACAAAGAGCGTAACTTTTCAGCCGAAATGGGTTACGCCGATTCATTGGGTTTGTTTTACCGGGGTGCATTGCTGTTACGCGACTTTGATGAGCATCGTTTTCAACGCCGCATGATGCAAACCGCGTTTAAGAACAACGCCATGCGCGGTTACATGAGCGATATGGCGCCATTGTTTGATAGCGCTTTCGAGCAGTGGGAGAAAGACCCGGACTTCCATTTTGTGCCAGGCATCAAACAAAATCTGTTAGACATAGCCGCGAAGATTTTCGTTGGCTTGTCAGATTTGAATGAAGACGCGAAAAAGCTCAATGGCGCGTTTCACGATATTTCCGAAGGCATGATGGCGATTGTCAAAAAAGAGTTTCCGTTTGGCAAATTCAAGCAAGGCAAACGCGGGCAACGTTTTCTGTATTCCTTCTTTGCCGACCTGATCGAAGAACGCCGAGCTGGCGACGGCACTGATATGTTCAGCCACTTCACGCGTGAGCGAAACGAAGATGGTGAATATTTCAGTGACGAAGACATTATTCGCCACATGACGTTTCTGTTATTTGCCGCGCACGACACAACCACCAGCACCTTAAG
>CAYGSL010000092.1:0-6620 GCA_964352475.1 uncultured Pseudomonadales bacterium
TCTACTTTATTGCGTGTGTCACTATCCAGCCAATAATCGTCACCAAATGGGTTCGCAGCTGGTGGTGAAAAACCCTCACTGTCTTCCAGCGCTATGAAATCAAACACAGGCAAGCCAAAACGGGGACCTGGCGTTGTGACCGGACCTAGCTCTGCCAGAAATTCTTCGGATCGCCTAGCGGTTATTGGCGCGTTGAGTGTTGATAATCCGTCGAAAGTAATTGCCGATAATGCGCAGCAATCTGTGTCTTCTTTGGAATAATCGACGGTAAGCAATACATCACCGCCTTCACCGGCATCAAACAGGAAACGTGTTTTCGCACCCCATTTATTGGCATCGTTCAAGCCTTCGCCATTGAAGGTGTTGTTGAACTTATGATCACCATTAACCAGAAAACCAGTGACGCGCATGGCATGGCCCGAGTCTCCGAATGGTGTGTTGAACATACCGCGCACTTCGGCGCGATTGTCATTGGCGTACACCAGTTCCAGCGTAGACTCAAAATCGTTGGAGGGTTTTTTAGTAATAATACTCAGAGCGCCCGCTGCGGTGTTCTTACCGTATAACGTGCCCTGCGGGCCGCGTAACACTTCTACCCGTTCGATATCAATGAGATCAGAGATGCTCATGCCGGCGCGGCCTTGATACACCCCATCTATGAAAATACCGACGCTTGGGTCAATTCCCGAATTTGTGCCTACCGACCCAATTCCACGAATGCGTACTGAGGTTCCGCGCGAGTCTGTGTTGGGGGTAATTTTTAGGCTGGGAGTGTATTGCTCAAGGCCGGCAAGATCAGTCACACCGCTGTCTTTGAAAAACTTGCCTCCAAACGCCGAAACAGACATCGGCACTTCTTGCAGGTTTTGTTCGCGACGATTCGCCGTAACAATGACTTCTTCAAGCACGAGTGAATCGTTAGAAATAGCCACGCTCGTGTAAGTTGCGCATTGCAGTGCTACAAGCACAGGGATAAGACCTACTTTAACAGGCTTGTTCACTAGACCACGCTTATTCTTCTTTGGGCCAGATTACAGTACTAAATTCAAATTATAAAAACAATCAGTTTTGACTGTTATTTCCCACAGGCGCTACAATGAGCCCATTATCACCATTACTTTCCATCCACGAACGCAAGATAGAGGTTACCCCATGGCTCAGCCAATGCCCGCCGACAACCCGTTTCTCAACTTTCCGTATGGCCCAATTCGAATGGAATGTGATGCCGATGATCTGATCATTGAGGGTGAAATTCCAACAGAACTAAGTGGCAGCTTATACCGCAATGGGCCAAACCAGCGTTTTGCTCCGCGTGGCGATTACCATCTCTTTGCCGGCGACGGCATGATTCATGCGTTTCATATCAACGATGGTCAGGTTGACTACAAGAACCGTTGGGTAAAGACCGCAAAATGGAACGTTGAAGATCGGGAAGGCCGAAACCTGATTAACCCAATGAACCCATTCGATTGTGACCCGGACTACAGTGATTTTATTTTCACCGATAAAGACGGCCTGGCGAATACTGCTCTGGTTTGGCATGCAGGACGACTTCTGGCTCTGGAAGAAGGCCATCCTCCGTATGAAGTAGACCCTGTTACGCTTGAATCTATTGGCTCCTGGAATTTTCGCGGCAAACTACAAACAGCAATGACTGCGCATCCTAAGGTTGACCCAGCCACAGGTGAGATGTTGTTTTTCGCCTATATGGCCAGCGGCCCATTTGCATCAGATGTCGCGGTGCATAAAGTTGATCAGGAAGGTCGGCTTACTGAGAGCTTGACCATCCCTACTCCCTACCCAGCGATGGTGCATGACTTTGTTATCACTGAGAATTACATCATTGTGCCGGTCATGCCTATTACTGGCAGCCTGGACCGAGCAATGGAGGGCAAGCCGCCGTTTGCGTGGGAACCTGACAAAGGCGTTCATGTTGGCGTGATCCCTCGACATGGCGGCACAGCGGAAGATGTGCGCTGGATAGGCATGGACACCAGTTTCGTTTTTCATTTTATGAACGGATTCGATCAAAATGATGTGATTACCATAGATTGCTGCCTGTTTGATCACGCCCCACTGTTCCCAACTGCAGACGGAACTGAAACAGGAGAAGCAAGACCGTTTCTAACACGCCTGACGATAGACCTGAACGACACAGACGCGCACGTACAAGCCAACGTTGGCAGTATTGAATCAGAGTTTCCAATCTGTGACCCCCGCTACGCATGCAAAGAATACCGACATGGCTGGTACACCTCGCCCGATGGCACATTAGCCAGCACTCTTCCCAATAGCTCGCATTTTTATAATGTTATTGGACACATAGATCATCATACCGGTGCAACGCAAAGCTATTCGTTTGGCCAGTCTTTGCCTTCAGAGCCTCTGTACGTGCCAAAAAGCCAAGACGCAGCAGAAGGTGATGGCTATATTCTCACCGTAGTGACACATTTCGACACGCGCACCAGCAGTCTGTGTATTCTGGATGCCTTAAACCTGGAACAAGGACCGATAGCACAAGCGCACTTGTCGCATTGCGTACCGTCGGGCTTCCATGGTTTATGGCGACAGGCTGATTGATATGAGCATACTTGGTCTGATTGTACTGATTCTCCTGGGCATTCCCGCCCTTCTTATACTGATGGCGTTTGTTGCACCGAAGCCACTGTTCGCAGCAGCAGACGGCATGATAAAGCGCAGCATGGATGCGGAGAGTTACAACAAGCAAAGCGCCTATTCAGGAAAAGGCTTTGCGCCGCAGCACACCGAATTATCTCATGCTGATATTCGCGTTGAAGGCGAAATTCCTGCCGATCTCAGCGGTGTTTACCTTCGCAACGGCACCAACTCGCAGTTCTCAAGCACAGACAGCAGAGTGCACATGTTCAATGGTGACGGCATGTTGCACCAGATCCAGATACTTGATGGTGCGGCTACTTATTCAAACACCTATGTGCGCACACCCCGTTTTGCGGCGGGCAGAGCACGCGGTGCTGAAGTCTTTCCAGAGTTCGGCGACATTGCTGGTGGGGGGAAGCCTGGTTTATTCAAGCTAATCTTAAGTACTCTAAAGCAGCGCTTCGGCGTTATTCCAAAAATCGATACGCTGGAAAATGGCTCGTCAACCACGGCGATTCAAAAACACGGTTCAAAATTGTATGCTCTTCAGGAAACCTGTTTTCCCTTCGCACTCAATACCAAGCTAGAATCTGGGCGCTTGATAGTGGATGGCTCGGGTGACTGGGATAATTTTGGCGGTGAGTTACAAGCCCCTTTCACAGCACACCCAAAAATTGATCCTGCCAATGGCAGCTGGACAACCTACAGCACCGATTTGATGAGCGGATCACTGCGTTACGCCGTATTGGATGACGGCAAGCTTACGAAAAACATAGAGCTGGCTAACATGGACCCGGCGCTCAGCTTTCTGCACGATTGTTATTTAACAGACAACTATTCGGTCTTTCCCGATTCATCACTGCGTTTTAACAGCAAGGAAATGATGGGTGAACATCAGAGTCCATTTGTATTCAACGCTGAGTACAAGCTGCGATTTGGTGTTATTAAGCGACAACACGAAGCAGGCGATTCCGTTCAGTGGTTCACCACTGATTTGCCTGGTCATATCTGGCATACGATTAACGCATGGGAAGAAACACGTGAAGACGACGGTACAGATATTGTTCTAAGCGCACCAGTGTATCGCTCTTACCCTTCGACCGTTCCAATACATTCGCCCGAGGAGCCACACGCTTATCTAACTCTCTACCGTCTGAACCTGGATAGTGGAGAGGTGACCGAGCAAAGACAATTGTTAGATCATTTCTATGAGCGCCCAAGTTTTAACACCAATATGATTGGTAAAAAAACGCACTACGCCTACCTGCTTGATGAAGAGGCGAGCGGCGGAATAATGGGTAAAGGGGTTCTGAAGTACGACGTGGTCAACGAAAAGGAAGTGGCGTACTTTGACTACGGCGATTTCTTTGGTGGTGAAGCCCTGTTCGTTGCACGCGATGGAGCCAGTGAAGAAGACGATGGCTATCTTATCGATCTGCTAATGACGGAAAGCCAGGCTTACCTGCTTATTCTCGACGCTAGCTCGATGACGGAGCTGGCCAAGCTACACTTGCCGCAACGCGTACCCTTCGGAGTGCACGCATGCTGGCTGACGAATGGTCAGCTGCAGGAGTTGAACTAAGCCAGAGGCATCTAGTCGAATAAAGCACACAGTTGCTGAAGATTGACTATGACATACTACAAACCCCGCTTGATTAAACCGGTATTTATCGCTTTTGCCGTGCTGCTGGCGCTGCCAGTAAGCGCGCAAGAGAAGGCGAAGGCCTACTTTGCAGGTGGGTGCTTCTGGTGCGTTGAAGCGGCTTATCAAGAACTGGATGGCGTAACAGACGTAGTATCCGGTTTTACTGGTGGCACCCTGAAGAACCCTACCTATAAAGGAAATCATCAAGGGCACTATGAAGCCGTTGAAGTAACTTACGACGCTTCTGTTATCAGTTATCAGCAACTTCTGGACGTGTTTTGGGTCAATATCGACCCGTTTGATGCCAAAGGGCAATTCTGCGATAAGGGCCCTTCCTATCGAAGTGCCTTGTTCGTGAATAACGCAGCGGAACGCGAATTGGCTGAACAAAGCAAATTAAAAGTTGAGCAGGAATTTCCGAACAGCGACGTAGCAACGGTGATTCTGCCTTCCAATACTTTCTACCCCGTTGAAAAAGGCCATCAGGACTATTACTTGAAAAATCCGATTCGCTATAAGTTTTACCGCACAGGCTGCGGCCGTGACCGGCGCTTACAGCAAATCTGGGGTGAAAGAGCGAAGCATTGAGCACTGAGGACCGTCAGCGTTGGAATAAGCGATTTGCTGAGGGAGCCTATCAGGCAAGAACTCACCCCAGTGACTTATTAGTACAGCACCAGCAATTGCTGCAGCAATTCGAGAATGTTCCGGATGCCCAAGCGCTCGATATTGCCTGTGGTTTGGGGCGAAATTCACTATTTTTGCTTAACGAAAACTTCGTAGTTACAGCAATTGATATTTCTGATATTGGCTTGAACGAATTACGCAATTCACGTGGAGACTGCTCACCGCTAACCGTCATTTGCCATGATCTTGATCTTGGCCTTCCTGAAATCGATGCCAGATTTGATGTAATTTTAAAAATTCGATTCCTCAATCTAACGCTGTTGCCAGACCTCTTTGCCCACCTTAAGCCAGACGGACTGATATTCATTGAAGTACTGATGCAAACGGAAGACCTCACGACAACTGGTCCAAAAGCGAGCAGATTTCGTATTAAACCAGGCGCCCTCAGAGAAGCGCTGGCCGGAGCAAACATACTGCATTACCATGAGGGTCCTGTTAAAGACCCGGATGGAAAAACCAGTGTGGTTGCGCAAGCCGTTGCACAGCGCTGTGAGTAAATTTGAGCAAAAAAATCTATATCGCCACAACTTCCTGGTCACAGAATTCGTCTGGCAGTGCAGACGAATATTGTCAGCAGGCTGAATTAGCAGAATCTTTGGGGTTTCATTCGTTCTGGTTGCCTGAAAACCACTTTGGCGATAAGCGCTCCATACCGTCACCTTTAACCATACTAGCGGCGGCGGCGGCAAGAACATCGACAATAGGCCTGGCCACCACTTCGTATCTGATCACAATAAGAAATCCATTGCAGGCGGCGGAAGAAGTGGCTGTGCTCGATCGCTTATCTAATGGTCGGCTGATTCTGGGGCTGGGCAGAGGTATGCAAAGCGCCATGTTTGCGGCCTTTAATCTTCCAACCAGCGAAAAGCGCAAACAATTCAAGGCTAATCTGGACCTAATGTTGAAAGCCTGGGCGGGCGAATCAATAGCGCACGATGGCGATACTCCGATTCATCTCGCACCGTTACCACTCCAGCAACCCCACCCTCCTCTGTGGATCGCTGCCTTTGGGCCGCTTGCGCTAAGCCAGGCCGGTACTCTTGGCTTGCCTTACCTGGCCTCACCCATTGAGACGCTTGCCGCACTGGAAAAAAACTACGCCCATTATCACGAGGTACTAGCGGAGCATCACGCAAACCCCATTGAAACCATTCCAGTCATGAGAACCGTTTTTGTCAGTAATCGCAGACAAGAGATTGAGCGAGTCAACGCAGCGCTTGGCAAAACTAATTTTCATAAGATGCATGAAGAAGGAACGCAAACTGAAGACTGGACGATTGTTGGTGACGAATCATACGTGCGAGACAGAGTGAATGAATACGCAGAGCGCCTGGGAATGACTCACCTAATTGTGCGAGGAAGAATCTCCGGTTTAAGTGACCAGGAGCAAATACGAAGTCATGAGAAATTGCTCAGGCTCACCAGTAACCTGTAACTATGAATTGCGCGTCGTATCGACCCTGTAATTCCTGTGAAAATAGTAATCCGTATCTCAGCGTGAATGCCGCAGTACTGATAAAATATCGAACGAATAACTTCTGCTAAGTCATCCAATCCGCAAGCAATACCTATGAACACTGTATCGTGACGCCAACCAATCCTTCCGCCCTGCAACAGCGCTTCGTGGAGTACAGTTTCAAATACTCTATCGACGATATCACTCACTTCG
>CAYGSL010000092.1:6720-11093 GCA_964352475.1 uncultured Pseudomonadales bacterium
GATTCAGACGTTCTGTTCTGTGACTCACTTTGGCGGCGTTAACCGCCCTGAATATATCTGTCTAAAGATCAACAATTACAACTGCTCAAAGAACTTGTCGGCTTTCTTATCGTTTTCATCCAAGTCCGCATCATCTCTTTCCTTTTTCGCCATGATCGGTAATGGGTCAAGTGTTCTCCAGGCAGGTATAGTCGTTAGCAAGCTAGCCAATAAGGAGCCACCTCGCAGTATCCAGGCGATGACGCCTGTGCTCAATGCAACACCACTGCCCGCCATCGCCTGCACAAACAGCCTGTCGGGCTCCAGCCGCTGATCTACTTCTGCAATTTCTCTCCATAGATCGTCATTGGCAAACAATTCTTCCATTGCTTCCAAATCCAATTGGTTGCTGCCTAAGTTGGTTAATGCACGCTTGATGGGCGTGTCATCTGCAAGGATTGTGGGCGCTTCAAAAGACAACTGAGCTACAGCCCTTTGCGACACCAGGGTCCCAACACCAAACCTCGGTAACGTAGTGTCCAGACGCCGCTCTTCCTCGCCCACGACTCCTTCGTCTAATGGCTCATTTGCGCGCACCGGCGGCACTACTGGAGCAGCCGGCTGCGAGTCTTCATTTGGCTCCTCGTTTTCTGTTTCTTGCTCGGGCTCAGTGATGACTGTTCCTTGCGCCCCATCATCCTGGACAATCAGTTCAACAGTCAGCAGAGCAGATTCTAAACTTCCATCACTGACGCGATAGGTAAAAACGTCTCTTCCAACAAACCCTAAAGTGGGCTGGTAAAGAAGCCGCCCATCATCTGTAGTGGTTAGTTGGCCAAACTGCGGTGCGTCAACCAAAACAAAACTTAATTCATCGTCTTCAACATCGCGGTCATTGGCCAACAGAGTTGCCAGCTCGATCTCCAGCACGCCATTTTCAATAAGGTCGAAATGTTCACCGATGCCTATCGGCGCATCGTTCACGGCTATGCCGGTTACGTTACGGCTGCCAGTTAGGCTAGCGATACCGTCACTAACCTCAATGTCAATCACAAAGTCGAGGTTACCGTTCTGAGCGGGGCTGAAGATAATAGCAGCAAGCAGAGCATTGACTTCGGCGAGCGCACCGGAGGCGCGCCACTCACCGGTAACTGAGTTGTAACTGGATGTGATCGCACCAACAGTGTCGGTACTTAACACACCGGCTGTCGGATCAGATAGCGTCATTGTCACGGTGATATTTGGACTGTCCACATCGGTAACAACGATAGGCGCCAGTGACAATGGCGTATCTTCGGTGTAGGTTTCGGGGGTGTTCAGGTTTGTCGCTTCCGGAGGGTCGTTGACTGCAACATTAGTGATGGATTTGTTACCCAATACCGGAGCTCCGACGCTATCATCAATTGAGGTAAATATATTGAAGCTTTCTGAGAAATTGGCGCTGGGAACAAAATTAACATCCACAAGCAAGGCATTGACATCAGCAATCAAGCCAGTGGCCGACCACTCTCCCGTGACCGGATCAAACGTCGACGTACTGGCACCAACGGATGACGTGGTTAGTTGCCCGGCCTCAGTGTTGGATAAGGTCAGGGTAACCGTTATATTTGCGCTGTCGATATCGGAAACAACAATGTCTGCTATGTTCAATGGCAAATCTTCAACGAACGTTTCCGGTGCATCCATATTCGTTGCGGTTGGCGCATCATTCACTGCCGTCCCAAACAGAATCTTGTTGCCAATAACATCAGGAGCCGTGCCGTCACTGATGGTGCTCGATATCGTTACATCTGGACTGATGTTAATAGCGGGCGTAAATACCAGATTGGCAAGTAGAAGATTAACGTCGGCCGTTAACCCGGCTGCCTGCCACACTCCAGTGACAGGATTGTAGCTTGATGTCACTGCGCCAGACGTGCCGGTATTAAAAGTACCCGCGAGTGGGTCAGACAATGTCAGCGTGACTATAACATTGGCGTTATCAACATCAGTTACAACAATGTCAAGCAAGTCCTGCGGTACGTCTTCTGAATAACTTTCGTTCGCATCAATATTCGTTGCAGTGGGTGCATCATTAACAGCCAATCCGGTCACCGCTTTAACGCCAGTCACTGCTGGCGCCGTTCCGTCACTAACTGAGGTAGCAATCGTAAAATCGTTGTTATAATGCAGCGCTGGCATAAATGTCAGGCCAGCCAGCAAAGCATTCACATCTGTAACAGCACCAGAGGCAGCCCACACGCCGGTACCGGTATTGTATGTGGAAGTTACGGTGCCCGATGTAGCGGTTGATAGTGTGCCCGCTGCGACATCAGACACTGTTAAGGACACTGTCGTATTAGCGTTATCTACATCGCTGACCATTATATCCGTCAGGTCAAGCGGTGTATCTTCAGTGTAGGACTCAGCCGCATTCAGATTTGTCGCAACGGGTGCGTCATTGACCGGTGTAGAGCCGATATTTTTTGTTCCCGTGACGGCAGCCGCAATACCGTCGGATACCGACGTGGCAATACTAAAACTCTGATCGTAGTTCAGTGCAGGAGTAAACGTGACACCTGCTAGCAGTGTATTCACATCAGTGACGGCACCCGATGCACTCCAAACTCCTGTGCCCGCATTGTAGGCAGAAGTAACAGCACCCGATGTGCCAGTGGACAAGCTGCCCGCTGTGGGATCGGACAGGGTCAATGTGACTGTGGTATTGCTGTTGTCGACGTCGCTGACCACTATATCGATCAAATCCAAAGGCGTGTCTTCAATGTAGCTTTCGGCCGCTGATAGATTTATCGCGGTTGGCGCATCGTTGACAGGTGTGGCTACGACGTTCTTTATGCCGATCACGGGCGGTGCAACGCCATCAGAGACCGAGGTCGCAATCGTGAAGTTCTGGTCGTAATCAGGCATTGGTGTAAACACAACGCCGGCCAGCAGTGCGTTAACATCGGTAATCTCACCCGATGCAGACCATACACCGGTGCCGGCATTGAAGGTGGAGCTAACCGCACCCGAAGTTGCCGTGGACAGCGATCCAGCCGTATTGTCTGATAGCGTCAGTGTCACCGTGGTTGTTGTATGGTCAACATCACTCACAACGATATCAATCAGATTTAAAGGAGTGTCTTCCGTGTAACTCTCGGCACCACTTAAATTGGTGGCAAGCGGTGCGTCATTAACCGGTGTTGCTGTAACGTTCTTGGTTCCGGTTATTGCAGGAGCAATGCCATCAGATACTGAGGTTGCGATCGTGAAGTTCTGATTGTAATCGAGTGTAGGTGTAAACACCGCTCCGGCCAGTAAAGCGTTTACATCGGCAATCGCACCTGATGCAGACCAAACGCCGGTGCCAGCATTAAACGTAGAGGTAACCGCACCGGATGTGGCCGTGGACAGTGATCCCGCCAAAGGATCTGACAGCGTCAAGGTCACCGTAGTCGTCGCATGATCAACATCGCTCACAACGATATCGATCAGATTTACAGGATTGTCTTCAGTATAACTCTCAGCGGCATTTAGATTAGTGGCCAGTGGAGCGTCGTTTATCGCTGTTGCTGTGACGTTCTTGGTACCAGTCACAGCAGGTGCTACACCATCCGAGACTGAGGTTGCAATCGTAAAGTTCTGGTCGTAATCCAGGGTGGGAGTGAACACCGCTGCGGCCAGCAGGGTATTTACATCGGCAATCGCACCCGATGCAGACCAAACGCCGGTACCTGCATTAAAGGTAGAGGTCACCGCACCCGAAGTTGCCGTGGACAGCGTTCCAGCGGCATTGTCTGATAGCGTTAATGTCACCGTGGTCGTTGCGTGGTCCACATCGGAAACAACTATGTCCACCAGATTGCTAGGGGTCTCTTCCGTATATGATTCTGCCGCGTTTAAATTCGTCGCCACTGGCGCGTCATTAAGCGCAGTAGCTGTGACATTCTTCGTGCCGGTTACTGCGGGCGCAATGCCATCCGACACCGAAGTCGCAATATTGAAATTACTGTTGTAATTCAATGCCGGAGCATACGTGACTCCCGCTAACAATATGTTCACGTCAGCGACCGCACCCGACGCAGTCCAGACACCGGTGCCTCCATTATAAGTAGACGTCACCGAACCCGATGTGGCGGTCGACAGCGCGCCGGCCGCCGTGTCTGACAAGGTCAATGTCACCGTGGTATTGGCATTGTCTACGTCGGTAACCACTATATCGATCAGGCCCAGTGGCGTGTCTTCCGTATAGGCCTCTGCCGCGTTGAGATTGGTTGCAGTCGGTGCGTCATTGACGGCGGTCCCCGTCACGTTCTTGGTGCCGGTTAGTGCAGGTGCGATGCCATCAGAGACTGAAGTGGCGATACTGAAATTACTGTTGTAGTTCAACGCCGGAGTAAACGTGACACCGGCCA
>CAYGSL010000093.1:0-11076 GCA_964352475.1 uncultured Pseudomonadales bacterium
CATTTGGCCAGCTGGCCTAATGTGAAATGCCCGACCTGACCCCATCCAGGGCCTGAATCTTTTTCAAAAGCTCTTCTGCTTCATACGTCAGTTCGGAATAGCTCTCAATATCACCTTTGCGCTGAGCATGCATGGCTTGCTCCAGCTTTGCGGAATATTGTTTTCTGAGCTTTTTGCCTGGGTTTGGCTTAAACATCGATAACATGCAATCACTCCCGTTTTCGTATCTATCCTTACGTTGCATATTGATAAAAGGTTCTATAGTGTTTGCAATCCAACATTGAGAATGACCAGCCAATGAGCAGCAGCACACGTAAACCCCTACTCTGGATTTTCCTGTTATTGATAGTAGCTGTGGTAGGTGGCGTATTTTATTTCCTCAACAGACTGGACGGTATCGTCAGCGATCTTATTGAAACGGAAGGCAGCGCAGTGCTTCAAAGCGCCGTGTCGGTAGACGGACTGCGCATTGACCTGCGAAACAGCACAGCCAGCCTGCAACGCTTAACGGTAGAAAACCCGAAGGAGTTTAGTGAGGCCAATGCGGTAGAGTTATCGGATTTTACTATCAAGCTACGCGCCAGCTCTCTGACCGAGGAAACCATAGTCATTGAGTCAATCACCGTGGGTGGCGCCAAGTTTCTCGTGGAGCAAACCAGCGCTGGCAACAATCTCCAGACTTTGTCGAACGCAGCGCAGCAAAGCGGGGGTGGTGAGGCTGAGGCAAGTACTGGTGAATCCACACCGGTGTCAATCAAACAATTTAGCATCAAAAATGTGCAAGGCCATTTACTGGCGCCGCAGTTTAATCAAGACGAGTCATTGAGTCTGAGCGATATTGAACTTCGAAACATTGGTGGCCCAAATGGCGCGCCCCCCAAAGAGCTGGCGAAACAGATTTTACAACCCTTACTGGCCAACATAATCCAGTCCAGCGCTGGCCAGCAAATCAAGAGCAAGATAAAAGACAAGTTCGAAGAGCAAAAAGACAAAGCGCTTAAGAAGTTGTTTGACAAGCTTGGGTAAACATTGCCCTGTGTGATTGAGGTGCCAGACACCTTGTCATAGGTTCACCTAAGATACCCAATCAGGGTCATTGCCCTCGAGAACTACTCGTCCAGCCCGCGGCGTATGGTATAGCGGATATTCTGCCGGTGCGCGCGCGTCTGTAAAGAGCCGCTGCGAGAACTTCCCAGCATGGATTCGATTTTTCGCAAGCTGTACAGTGCTGCTGATTGTGCTGGATAGTCGTAGTTTGTCTTTGATGCACCACTGACCATCGCTAGTAATCGATTCACATATTCCAGCTGCAGCTGCTGGCGGCTTGTAACAACGTTCTTTTTGCTGTCTGCTGCAAAGATTGCATCGGTCAGATCATCCATCATTTCAGTGACTGAATAGGAATTACCATACAGACCAGAATTAGTGATGCGCTGTTGAACATTAGGATGCAGTAGGTGTTCCAGCAGCCCGCTTTGAATTGCCAGTAGTACTTGCTGGATCTTCGGGTCTTCAGGCGTGTTAAAAAAGTCGAAATCTCTACGCTGCTGTTGGAGATGCCGATACAAGTCTTCATCCCCCGCAAACGCACTCACAGAAAATACATGCTCGGCCAGTGCTTGCATTGCGCGTTTCTGCTGCGGGGCAGCAACCGGTGTAAACGGTGTTACGGCACCTGGCTGACCGTGTGTGGCTCGGTCTACATGCACACCACCAATGTAGCGCGAAATTACGTTTGCAGACGCTTGATATTGGCTGGCCAGTATCAAATAGGCGTTGTGCAGTTCCTGATAAAACTCGCCTTCTTTGGAGTACTTACTCAATAACTTATCCAATACTGAATTAATCAGCTCTATGCGCCCGATAGCGTGCCCTAAGCCATCACTGCTCAAGTCAAAAATATTCACGCGTGGGTCAATCGCTTTTCCGGGGGAGCGCATGTCGTCTGCATCGTTACCAAACGCCAGCGCTGGCTCCGTTGAACGTTGCAGCAGCGCTAGTCGATTGGCGGTGTCATCGATATCGGGAGAATAACCAAAGGTAATGGCCCAGTCGTCGTAGGCGCCCGGTTTGTTTGAGAAATAACGCGTTTGTGTTTTGCCCAAGTGCGCAACATTGATAGATGGGTAGTCCATCACGGAAGCCAGCAAAGCGTTTTGCTCTACCGCGTCGACATCAAATATCTGTTCGGCGTTCAGGGAATTGGATGCACGCATATTGTGATTCAGGCCAAGAGTGTGACCAATCTCATGAATGATCAAATAATGCATAGCGTCTGAGCGCAGCTGATCAAGCTCAGAAGCGGATGCATCATTAATCTGTAACACCTGTTGGCCGAACAGGCTGCTCAATTGCAGTGATTGACCCAGAGAACAATGCATACCCGCTGCGGGTGATAATGCCCCACCTGACTGCAGTGTCTTCAGCAGGCTTTCAAGTCGTATTCGATTGGTCATAAACGAATACTCAAGCATGATATCAGCGCCTAGTATTTGCCCGCTCAACGGGTTAACAAAGCTAGGACCGTAGCCGCCAAACGGCGGTTGCGGTGAAGAAGTCCAGCGCAATACGTTGTAGCGTATATCACCCGCGTCCCAGTCGGCGTCATCCGGCTGTACCTTTACTTCAATCGCATTTTTGAAACCGGCTTCTTCAAACGACGAATTCCAGCTGAGTGCCGCGCTTTTAATCAGGTCGCGCCACTCCAGCGGAGTCGTATTTTCTATCCACCAGGTGATGGGTGTTTTGGGCTCTGATACTTCGGCGTCCGGATCTTGTTTTTCCAGGTTCCAGCGAGTGATAAAGTCTCTGTAGGGGGTGTGACTGGTATCCGTAAGATCATCACTGCGGCTTAGAAAATAGCCCACTCTGGGGTCGTCGAGCCGTGGTGTGAAGTCATTGTCTGGTATTGCAATAAACATATGCTGCATACGAATACTCACGTAGCGACTGTCAACAATGTCTGCACCACCATGCACAACTGGTGCTGGGTTTTCATAAACGTATTCCACCCAAACATCAGTATTATCAGGGTAGTTCTTTATCGAATAGATCTTATTTTTATCGCCACTTAATTTACCAAGATCAAACGACTTCTTTGGGTCAAAATCTGGTGCGGGCGTAGACTTGATAGGGTGCAAGGCTTCCTTCAAAAATATATCGTCTGCCTTAATCAGTAGTTCGCCGCTGCTCTTATCCGTGGCCACAATTTTTTGAGTAGCAAGTACGGCGGCACTGATATTGGCGTCTGCTGACTTAGCCAAAGGACTGTCTGGATCGAAATAGAAATTGGTGTTTTCTTTAACAAATTCAATTCGGTCGAAGTGGCGACGCAGTGTAAGTACAGTATTTTCCCGATATTGACCGCGAAAATGCCCGCCTTCAACCACGCCGTCACTGGTCATGGTTACATAAATAAATTTCTTATCCAGCTGTTCGGGCCGAATGCCCAAATGCACCTCGCCCGTGTCGCGGTGTCGATACACGCGAAGTAAGCCATCATGTAAATCGCTGTCTTTAACAGACTCTGAAAACGAGGGCTTCCCTTCTTTATCCGGTTTGCCACCTTCGCTCTTTTTTTGTTCCTCGCCAATGGCCAATGGCATAGCGAAAATGAATAGACACAAAAAACAGTAGCGAATAATTTTCATAGATGAGCCTGTAGTGCGTTAGCAGGCGCGGCAATGTGATACAAAGGCGGGCTAAACGCGAGCGGAACTTGCCAAGATTTCCTCAGTGAAATCATTGATCGTTAGGGCAATATATAGGCCGTACCCTTGAAAAGCAATATTGAGGAAAAGGTGAGAGTTGGCCACATTTTTTTGCCGGCTAGGGAAACAATTGTGGGCAGCTGAGGCGATATTCTTTTATTAAGAGAGACGTGGAGAGTGTGCTACAGAATACTCAGATTTGTTTGTTCTTGCGGTGTAGAACTGCGGTTGCTTAATGTCAGCCGTTCGCCAAGAAAACCGGCATTACAGCACGCCACATAAAGAACCAGCGATTCGTTCAATTCCACCAGACTGTTGTAAGGACCTTCAATGCTCTGTTCTCGGGTGAAAAAAAAGAATTGTTCTCCTTCCTTAAAGACTCTGTCTGAGCGAAAGAAAGTCTTCTGGCCAAGCTGGTCGTCTGTCGATCTGTGCTTACTCATTGGTTTCACCTCAATTAGTGCGAATGGCCTGAAACCAGTGCGCTTAAACAAACATGCTGCGCGTTAAACTGCAGGATTCGTACCACCTACAAAAAGGCCTATGTAAACAGGGAAGTACGATAAGCGGTAAGGCGATGAGCGGTACGCTTGTTAATTAAATCGACAAAAAAGCAGCGCGAAGCAGGCGGATGGTGATTTGTATAGGATGAACCCAGAGACCAATAGCATTTAGAATGACGGCATCAGACATGCCCATTAGAGGTGAGCAATGAGTGAACTTACGCTGTATGAAGCGCTTGATCTAATTCGAACAAACGAGGCAGCGATATCTACACAGTTTCAAGTTTGGTTAACCATCACGTTTGCAACCATTGTGGCGGTGTTCGCCGGGCGAACATTGTTGACTGGGCTTATCAAGTGGCTGGTAACCATGCTGTATCTTCTGGCGTCGCTCACCATACTGGCTTCCTGTCTTTATTTAGCGGAAAGCAATGCACAACTTACAGCTCTGCTATTAAGCAGAGGGGCACCGGTGCCAGCGCCCATCTTTGCGGGCGCGAGTTACTTGGTATTGTATATGGCGGGTGTTTTGACAACCGCATACTTCATTCATATGAAACCAGACCAGCGTTAGAGCTGGTACCCGCGACCATACGCACCAAAGACAAACGCCGCCTTTATCAGAGACTTAGTAGCCAGGTATGAGGAAAATTCTGAAATCAACACTCCTGATGTGTTGCGCTGTGTTGACTATCGTCGTACTAGTGTTTTTCGCCTTGCTGCTTTGGCCGCTAACAACTCTGCCCAATGTGGGCAAATCAGGAAACTTTGCACTAGAGGGTGTCAACATTGTTGATGTCGCCAACGGCGAGGTACTCCACAACCGTACGGTGCTCATAGAGCAAGGCACGATCGCTAATATACATTCGTCTGATCAACGCCTCTCTGGCGCCGATTACCAAATAATTTCAGCTAAAGGCAAGTACCTCATTCCAGGACTGTGGGATATGCACACGCACAGTTACAAGCTTTCCCCGCAGCTTCATCACCCACTGTATATAGCTCACGGAGTGACATCCGTCAGGGATATGTCAGGTTGTATGAACCAGCAAGACAGCTTTTGGGCATGTCCTGAAGACAGGGCACGGTGGACGGTGGAGGCGCTAGCGGATAAACGAGTATCACCGCGCTACGTTCTGCAAAGCAGTTATCAAACCAATGGCGGTAACGAAGTGCCCGCGAATTTTCCAGCCTATTTCACATTGGAAACGCCAGACCATGCCCGCGAACTAGTTGCCTACTACGCGTCAGCTAACGTTGACTTCATTAAAACGTATTCCGAATTGTCAGTGCCTCAATATTTGAGTCTTGTTGATGCGACAGCAAATAGCCAGCTGTATCTGGCTGGCCACAAGCCGCTGAAATTGTCGCTAGTCGAGGTCATAGAGTCTGGGCAAAAAAGCATTGAACACGGTCGCCTGTTTCTGTTTGAGTGTTATGCGTTCATTGAAGAGTTTCGTCAACTCGACAATCCAATTGAACAATACAACGCACAGCTGATGTGGAGGATGCTAAGTCACCAGAATGAATCGGCCTGCTCAGCTTTGATGGAGCAAATGGCCAACTCAGACACCTGGTGGGTGCCAACGCTGAGCACTCTAAAAATGAGCGCATTGTCCAGGGAGGCTGAGTTTCGTGAAGACCCACGTCTGGAAGAGGTTCCCTTCATTCGTAAGTCACTTATCTGGTTTCCTGACGCTGACAGAGCGGCCGGAAGTGAGGTGAATGATAAAGGCGAGTTTGTACACGCGGTTTTTTACGATCAAGCCAAGCGATCAGTTAATGCGGCCAACAAAGCGGGCGTTAAGTTACTGGCGGGCACCGACGCCGGGGACAGCTATGTTTTTATAGGCTCGGGATTGCACGACGAACTGGAAAATTTAGTGAGTGCTGGATTAACGCCTTTGCAAGCACTTCAGGCGGCTACAATATCAGCGGCAACATTCAGTGATCTGGAGAATCAGTTAGGCAGTGTTGAGAGTGGCAAGCTGGCCGATATGGTATTGCTTGATGGCAATCCTCTGGAGAATATCTCGCAGCTAAGAAACGTTGTTGGCGTTATGCAACATGGCCGGTATTACGATATTGCAGCGCTGCAGGAGCTAAAAGACTTTGCGGTTGCGCAGGCAGGCAAAGCCTCTATAAGCGTAAAGTATTTATGGTCTATGTTAAGCAGCCCGTTGATGCGTATACAGCTGGCAGACTAAAAGGTTGAATAGTGCTGATCACTTGCGCACCAGGCATCTCAGGAATTGGTCAGCGTTCAGTCTATTAATTACACCCTACCCTTGGCATCCCTCTATAATGCATCGCTTCATCATTGCGCGAGGCCGCCATGCGTTTACTGCTCGCCCCTATGCAGGGGGTGGTTGACCATCATTTTCGGGAACTGTATGCCAGACTGGGTGGGCTGGATCATTGCGTTAGTGAATTTGTGCGTGTCAATGACTCGGTTGTGCCCAAGCGAAGTTTGCGCCTGCAGTGCCAGGAGCTAAACAACACAAGGCCTGGTTATACGCATGCCGGTTTGCCAGTGCGCTTGCAACTGTTGGGCAGTAATCCAGAAACTATGGCGGCCAGCGCTGTTAATGCCTGCGATCTGGGCGCACCCGGCATTGACCTTAATTTTGGGTGTCCGGCTAAAACCGTGAACAACAGCCGTGGTGGCGCTGTTTTGTTACAAGATACGGAGTTGGTTCATCGCATTGTTGCCAGTGTTCGCATTGCTGTGCCCAAGCACATACCGGTTACGGCCAAGATTCGCTTAGGGTTTAACGACCGTTCTGGTTACCTGGACAATGCCAGGGCTATTTTTGAGGCGGGGGCTACTGAGCTATGCGTTCATGCTCGCTCCCGGGCCGATGCTTACAACCCACCCGCCTACTGGGACCACATCGCAGAGATTCGTTCCGAAGTGTCTATTCCGGTGATTGCGAATGGAGAAATCTGGAGTGTTGCAGATTGGCGCCGTTGCCAGCAGCAAAGTCAGTGCAGCGACTTTATGCTGGGCCGCGGAATAATGGCCAGGCCTGATCTTGCACTGCAAATACGCGCGGCAGCAGATGCAACGCATTTGAAACCCATGAACTGGCAAGACGTTCAGCTTCTAGTGTATGAATACTATCTGGGCACAAAAGACCTGTACCCACAGCGCCACTTGGGCAACCGGGTAAAGCAATGGATGTATTACTTGCAAATGGCATTCCCTGAAGCCGCTGCATTCTTCGAAGAAATTAAACGGCATCGCACCCAGGCTGAATTTGAACGCAGTTTTGCACCCTGCCAACTGGCCGCATGAGCACGTAACCTTATGTATTCACTATTAACCGTTGTTTTACCCACCGTTTTTATCGCGTCAACAATCCTTTTGATTGTGTATCGCAATAAGCGTTTGTCGGGTGAATTGCCGCAGGGCTTGTTTCCATTTCTGGCCATACTATTCACATCCGGTCTTGATGTTGGCTTGATCATATTTCCGTTGACCGAATTCAGCGTTTACGCCAGTGAGCCACCGTATCAGTTTACAAACCCTTTGGCATTTATGTTCGGCGCCTGGGGTTTTCTAATATGGATTTTGTATTTCTTCTCCACGTTTTATTTCTGTGCCATTGAACCCAAGGTGAAGATTTTCGAAATCCCCTGGGTGAAAACGGTTAACAATCTGGCCATCGTGAGTACCTGCGCGTTCACTGCCTTTTTGTTTACCTCTTACTTACCCGACTACATTGACGGCATCTCGCGAACGGCAGTGTATTTATTGGCGGGTATCGTGGTGCTAGCGGCCGTGTACTCCAGCACTGACGTACGTTACGTTCGAGGCTTAAGCGTTTCGTCTACCTGGGTTTTCTACGGGCTTATAGTCGGTGTGTTCTTGTTCAGCGGTCTTGGGCTTGGCGACTTGGGGCAAAGCCTTGTGTTGTTGAGTGACTACTTTAATCATTTACCCAAGTTCACCTACGCTGTTAGCGACTACCACGGCTTTTACTTATTCTGGTGGTTTGCGTGGAGCATAATGATAGGTCAGTTCGTTGCACGATTTGTTGGGAACCTGCCTACCTGGCAGTTGTTTATCGCATTGCTGATTTTTCCGTCCATACCCATCGCTCTTTGGTTCTCGGTGCTGCATTTGTATTACGCGAATGATATTGAAATCAGTGCCACACTAAACATGGTGATGGTTGCGGTAGGTATTCTTTTCGTTGTGAATTCACTGGACTCGCTAACTCGTTTGTATACACAGAACTTAGAGATAACGGTGGAAAGGTTTGGACGGCGTAACTACATAGTGTTGAACTGGTTGCTGCTCTGCGGATTGGTTCTGCTGTATCAATTTACGCCATTCAAAATTGAGTGGGTGGGTATGGTAGTGATTGGCCTTTACATCGCCACTGCAGTTATTCTGTTTAGAAAACGAGATACATGGCAGATGAGTAAGGACTAACAACAAAGGTACAAAAATGATAATCCGTATAGCAAAATGGCTGGCATCAATAATAGCCTTGGTCGTTGTGGTTGGCAGTGCAGTCGTGTTGTTGCGACCTGGCATGAGTGATGTTGGCATACCCTACGCACAGCAGGCTGAACATGATGCCGTACTGAAAGTTCGATGGTTAGGTGTGACCACCTTGTTGATAGACGACGGTGAAACACAAATCTTAACGGATGGGTTTGTGAGCAGACCCAGCGAACTAGACCTTCTTTTGCAACGCCCTATTGCTCCGGATTTAAAAGCAATAAAACAGTTTGTACAAACGCAGAATCTAAACCGCCTTGCCGTGATCATGCCTGTTCATTCTCATTTCGACCACGCGATGGACAGCGCAGACATTGCGAAGTTAACCGGTGCCGAGTTGCTGGGCTCAAACACCACCGCAAACATTGCGGCAAGCTCAGCGCTTGACCCTGCCCAAGTGAAGGTGGTTCAACCGGGTGTGGCTTACGATTACGGCAAATTCGCCATTACTTTCTATGAATCCAGGCATGCACCACTGGCAAGTAACTCGGGCATTGAAGGTACGGTGGATGAACCTTTCTCCTTACCGGCACCCTACACCGCCTGGAAAGAGGGTAAGAGTTATGCCATTCATATTGCTCATCCTGAAGGCAGCCTGCTAATTCAAGGCAGCGCCGGATTCGTGAGTGACGCACTCAAAGACGTGAGGGCAGACGTTTTGTTTTTAGGTACCGGCGGTTTAAAAGATCTGTCGTACGATTACGTACAGAGCTACATCGCAGAGACAGCTGCTTGGGTTCAACCCTCCGAAGTGATCAGCATTCATCACGACAATTTGTTTGGTGACTTTGGTGATGTGGAACAAAGTAAATTGCTTTTGTCGTTTGATCAAAACTTTGCGTTTTCATTGCAGCAAATGGTGCAGCCAGCCAAACTGCTGCAGCTGCCATTTGGTGTTGATATGGCCGTCATAAAAAAATAAGCGATCAGATGTTGGCCCAAACCATCGTGCGGGTTGCGATCAATCGGGCAACTGAATCAAAGGCGGCTTCAGAAGAAGACCTCAGCCTGTGGTTCAGTTGCGCCTGGTAATCGAAACCTGGCACCAATACGCCAATCAGTTCCTGCCGGCCATCACTCCGCCATCAACGTCCCATACCGCACCGGTAACCCAGCTTGATGTGTCTTGTAAAAGGAAGTTGATGGTCTGGGCAATATCTTCAGGCGTACCAATGCGGCCGATGGGATGAAATCCATTAAAACTATCAAGTGTTTCGTCCATAGCTTCGGGCTGAACAAACGCTTCATAGATAGGTGTTTTCACCACCGCAGGTGAGACCGCGTTTACTCGGATATTGCTGTCGGCAAGTTCCATCGCCATATGCTGTGTTAACGCATGCACGCCCGCCTTGGCCATGGAGTACGCTGATGACGGTGTGGCTTTAATGGCCTGCCTGGCCCACATAGACCCTATGTGAACAATTGAGCCGCCCCCATTGGCTACCATGTTGTTTGCAACGGCCTGGGAAACAAAGAACGCTGCCTTGTTCAGGTTCAGATAAGTGTCGTAGTCTTCAACTGAATGTTCAAGAAAGGGCTTGGGGTTAAAATAACCGGCGGCATTGACCAGATATTTAATGTGTCTTTGTTCGGATTCAATCGCGCTGATAACGCGTTGAAGGTCTTCATCGTCGTACAAATCAGCTTGCAGAGTTTCGAGTAGGCCATTGTTGTCCAGACGCTGTTCTGCCTGTTTCAGTTTGTCGCTATTACGACCCAGTATCAGTGTATTGATGCCTTGTTCAAGCAGTTTTTCTGCGCTGGCCAAGCCCATACCGCTAGAACCGCCGATGATCAGTGCGAGAGATGAGTTATTCATAATGTGTACCTGTATGTGTTAGCGTTGGCACTAATTTACTGATCCTTACGCGTAAGAAAAAGTAAGCACATTTTGGTAAGGTAGGTACAAATTGGTACATGTTGATGAAAACTAAAGAAAAACTTTTTGCAAGAAAAACGGCACCGGATAGAAGCGCGCGTATGGTAGAAACGATTTACGGGTGTAAATGGTCGCTTACTGTCTACCAGCTATTAGCAAACGGAGTTAACAGGCCAGGAGAGATGGTGCGCTGTGTTGAGGGCTTGTCGACAAAAGTGCTTAATGAGTGTTTACGAAAAAATATTCAGTTCGGTATCTTGGAGCGCGTGTCGTTTAACGAAGTACCGCCCAGAGTGGAATACAAAGTAACGCCGTTTGGGACCAAGTTTATGCGCATACTTGATGAGCTTGAAAAGCTACAAAGTGATATAGCAAACGATGTTTAACAAGCTCAATTCAGCGGCGCTGCTCTAACAAGATTGGCCCACTGCCTTTGGCAGCTAATTGATCATCAGCGTTGTAAATCGGACA
>CAYGSL010000094.1:0-1550 GCA_964352475.1 uncultured Pseudomonadales bacterium
AAAGAGCGCGCTGGGCGTTGGTATCGGCAACACTATCTCGATTACCAAATGCCCACTGCCAACCATTACTTCGAATAGCTGCGTTCAGCGGTGGAACCACCAAAGCGTCTGCGAGCAAGCCGCAACCAACTCAACTATTAATTCGGGATAAGACATTTCACGCTCTCCTATATGTGATAGCCACGGAGTCAGGAATTACATCTTACCCAAATCCGTCACTGCCTGAAATCATTGGCGGGTCAGGAGTCTTCAGCGCGACGCCCAGACACTTTCAAAGAGAGGCGAGCTTTTGCGCTGCAGCAACAGGCATAGTCAGCCGGGCAGGATTATAGAAAGGCGATAATGGACGAAGTAGCTTGAACATACCGAATACATTAAGCTGTGCGCGGTAACGAGTTTCTCGCCACCAGGAATTTATACCCTTATCTATTTTTCCCTGTTGTCGATCGAATTTAATCAAGAACTTGCTCAGGCGACGACCATAACCTTGCAAATGTTTTATGGCGAAGAAAAGGCCATACAATCGATAAAAATATCCTCCGTACAACCGCATATACACGTCATAGCAAACGCGCCGATGCTCATACTCTTCAGCCAAATGCCACTCCCACAGTGTTCGAACGCTATGATCCGCGTCCTTTAACCATCTGGACGAGTGGTTGAACATGAATTCCGCGTGTATCAGGCCAAGACTCTCGAAACCTTCTGCGTACGCCAAGTTGAACTTTAATGATCTGTCTCTTAGCCAACACGTGTAATCGTCAGCCAGAATTTGCTCATGGTCTTTAACCACTTCATAGCCGTTCGAATACAGCGATTCGTTGTAACTACGATGAAGCTGGTAGTGGTTACCTTCTTGGCGGATGAACTGATCTACGTCAGCTAGAAGCGCTTTATCTTGCTGTGGGTCCAGCTGTTCTCTAGCCAATCGAAGCACTTTGATCAGATAAGGTTCAAGATGCGGTAGCACGGTAGAACCTGCATTATTAATTTGGCTGAATTCTGGCTCATATGGATTCCAGTGGGGTAAAGCCCGCTCAAAATTCAGCGCTGGACGTCTGGCAATGAGATTGCTCATTTTCTTCGTATACCTTTACGCTACGTCGACGGTAATCATCATGTTTTGCGGATGCTAAGTCAAAGATGTATTAGCATGTCTCCTTGATTGATTGCTAACCAGTACTTTTCATACTCATATTCAGGTCAATGATGGACTTTATCAATATTCGTGGCGAATTACGTAGTGATATCCCGGAAATAAGGAGAATCACTGAATTGGCGTTTCGCGAAATGAGCTATGCGGCAGGCGACGAACACGACGTGGTTGACCGACTCAGGAGCTCCAACGCGCTTTCACTTTCTCTGGTGGCAGCCGAAGAAAATCGGGTTATTGGCCATGCCGCGTTCTCACCTGTTACTTTAAATTCAGAGATCGCTCCCTGGTTTGCTCTAGGTCCTGTATCGGTCACTCCGGAACGTCAGGGGCAAGGGATTGGCTCGAAGTTGATTCGAAGTGGTCTGGAGCAGCTGCAATCCACTGACGCGCTTGG
>CAYGSL010000094.1:1650-3380 GCA_964352475.1 uncultured Pseudomonadales bacterium
CTTCGGTTCTGTACAACTACCGGTAAGCCATCTTTCGGCATTCTCAATGGAATCAAGGTGTACTTAGGCTGATAGTCTGGCGCAACACTCAGATGGCATTGGCGCAGAAACAAACTGAGAAACAATTTAACCTGAATTTCTGCGAAGTTAAGACCGAGGCACTTATGAGCGCCTCCGCCAAAGGGAACAAATTGATAGGAATGGCGTTTGTGTTCAGCGCGCGCAACTGAGAAACGTTCAGGATCAAACTGCGTTGGTTTGTCCCAGTAGTCTTCCATGTAGTGAGTGAACAGCGGCGATAAAGCAACACCGGCATTGCGTGGAATGCGATAACCCATTACTTCCGTTTCCTTAAGGCAACGCCTGGGAATAACCGGCAATGGTGGGTACATGCGAAGCGCTTCCCTGAATACCCAGCCTGTTTTTTCCATTTTTGCCAGGTCGTCGTAGTTGGGTATACGGTCGCCCAAATGCGAATACTCTGCACGTAACTCTTCCTGCCACTGTGGATTTTCGGCCAGCGCATACGCCACCGAACACAATGTACTGGTGGTAGTGTCATGCGCGGCGAACAGCAGAAATATTATGTGATCTATCACGGCCTGATCATCCAGTTGCTGACCATGCTCGTCTTCCGCACGGCAAATCTGGGCGAAAAAATCGAGATCATGAGATACTTTCTTGGCCGGCAGTTGCTTCGTCATGAAGGCTTCAAGCAATTCGCGCCCTTGCATTCCGCGTGCCCACCGAGTACCGGGTATCCGCCGCTTGACGATTGCAATGCTGGCATCAGCTGCATCTACAAAGGCCTTATTCACGGCGTTGGCATCTTCGCCCAAATCAACACCAAGAAATGTCTGTGCGGCGATATCCAATAGCAATGATTTTACGGCTGGCAAAAAATGGAAGCTTTGATTACGAGGCCACTTCGCTATACCCTCTGCAACATGCTGCCCCATGGGTTGTATGTAACTGTCCAGTACGGGCTTTTTGAACGCTGATTGAAGAATACGGCGGTGATAGCGATGGTCCGAGAAATCTTTCAGCATTAAACCATTGGGGAAAATGCGGTCCAGCACCGTGCTCCATGCAAGATAATTGGAGAAACACTGTTGGGAATCCAACAGTACCTGTTGGTTCGCGTCTGGTCCCAGTAAGGATATGCCATCTTGAAACAAAACCCGGCGGCGATACACAAGTCCGTGCTTCGCGTAACCGCGATTCAATAAAGCGTGATTGTCGCGCAAAAATTCCAAAGTGTGGCCCAGAATCGGCCAGCCGCTGTCACCAGGAATATGCCTTAGACCAGATGCTGGCTGGCTTGTGTATTGCGTGTAATCAATCGTCTGCTGTTGCATGCTCTCTTCAATATTCATCCAAAAGCGAATTAAATGCGATTGCTAAGGGTTTTGACAATAGGGATCAACCTAACCCCATTATGCCTCTTTGACATTGAATTCCAAAAGCAAGAACATATAGGACGAAGCTACACAGGTATTTCTTATGCTCGAACCTGCTCTGCTAGTAGGTTTTGTCCTTGCAACTCTAGTTGTTCTGTTAATTCCCGGTCCTGGTGTGGCCTATGTAGTGGCGCGCAGCGTAAGCCAGGGGCAGCGGGCTGGATTGATTTCTGCAGCGGGTTTATCGCTTGGCGCTCTGGTGCATGCAGTGGCTGTATCCGTTGGTCTATCTGCGATTATGCTGACATCGGCCACCGCATTCACCACAAT
>CAYGSL010000094.1:3480-10445 GCA_964352475.1 uncultured Pseudomonadales bacterium
TCCTCGCGCTGTTTACTGACGGCGCGTACGCCTTGCTTGCCGGGCGACTAAGAGAATGGCTTGCTCGCGGTTTAGGTGGCCCTGTACTGAGATATCTGGGCGGAAGTATTTATCTAGGTCTGGGCATAAGTACTGCTTTGCAACCGTCAGACGCGCTTTCACAATGGCCAAGCGAACTCTCTAAACTTGACCATTCTCTTGTTGCAGATCAGGGTCATCAGGTGATGGCTCCTCAGCCTATTCTTGCTCTTCCAAAATAGATTGCAAAGATTCATCGTCTTCATCGTAGTCTTACAACGCGCCTGCGAGTACAGGCAGTGGGTCTATGATTCGCCAGGCGGGCTCTGACGTGAGTGGACGCAGGCGCTGAAAATAATGACGAACTGGGCGCAATCGTATGCGCTGTGAAAACGACAAACAGCTAAGCATTTGTTATCCTCCGTTAATTGGTTTGTGTGTGCGAATTAGCACATTTCAAGAGCGCCTGATCAGCGATGCTTCCATGTTCTGGTTTAGTAAGCCGACACCGTATTTTGAGCCAAACCCTTCATTTGAATTCTTTCGGTAGATCCTATGCATCCAATCATTCACGCAATCCTTATATCCACCGCTCTGTGTTGTTCTATCTCCTTGCAGGCGGCTATTAAGCAGACTAAAGGTGATTTTGAGGATAAGTTCCGTCAGCTGGACGAAGTTCTGCCAACCGCTAACGCATACCGCAATGCAGCGGGCGAACCAGGTCACGCCTATTGGCAACAGCAAGTGGATTACCAAATTGACGTAACACTTGATGAAGACAAGCGGGCATTAAGCGCCAGCCAGTCAATTGTCTACACCAATAACTCACCAGACACACTCAAATACCTGTGGTTGCAGCTGGATCAAAACAAGTTTCGTTTAGACTCCATGGCTGAGACCACTCTTACGTTCGGTGGAATCGGTAACCGAAGCCCTGGCACCCGCGCCCAGTCCGACGAAGCACCGGCCGGCATTACTTTCGATGAATTACGCCGTCTGCAGTGGCTGGCGGATCACGAAGTGGGTTACACCATCAGTAATTTAAAAGACGCAGCAGGCAATGAGCTGCACGCCATGTTGAACGGCACCAATATGCGAGTGGACCTTCCTGAAGCGCTGAAACCGGGAGAGTCGTTTAGCTTCAGCATGGATTTTGTATTCAACATTCTTGAAGAAGACGCGGTTTCTGCGCGCGCCGGGTACGAACATTTTCCTGACGATAAGCGTAAGGGCGGTAATGACATATTCTTGCTTGCCCAATGGTTTCCGCGCCTGCACGCCTATACGGACTATGAAGCCTGGACCAATAAAGAGTTTCTGGGGCGCGGCGAGTTTACGCTGGAGTTTGGCAATTACGATGTGAAATTGACGGTGCCCGCCGACCATATAGTGTCGTCCACTGGTAGCTTACAGAACCCCGATGAAGTACTCAGCCAAACTCAGAGGGACCGCCTGGAAAAAGCACGCACCGCTACCCGCCCCGTCTTCATCGTTACCGAAGCGGAAGCGTTGCAAAACGAACAAGCAGGCAGCAACGAGACCAAAACCTGGCATTTTAAAGCGGATCGTGTGCGCGATTTTGCCTGGGCCTCTTCACGTAAATTCATGTGGGACGCCAGAGGCCATCAACAAGGCGGCAACATTCAAGCTGAAGTTATGGCGATGTCTTTCTATCCCAAAGAGGGCGGTGAATTGTGGAAAAAATACTCCACTGAAGCCGTGGTGCACACCCTGGAAGTTTATTCGCGTTTTTCCTTCGACTACCCCTACCCCGTGGCACAAAGTGTCAACGGTCCGGTTGGCGGCATGGAATATCCGATGATTACGTTTAACGGCCCACGCACCGAACTGCATAAAGATGGCAGCCGCACCTGGACCCAGGCCGAGAAACGCTTCCTGATTGGTGTTGTGATTCACGAGATAGGGCATATTTATTTCCCAATGATAGTGAACTCAGACGAACGCCAATGGACCTGGATGGACGAAGGCCTAAACAGCTTTCTGGACGGCGTGGCAGGTCGTGAATGGGACCCGGAAATGCCATGGGGTGTAGAGCCGCGCGATATTGTGGACTACATGAAGTCAGATATCCAAGTGCCCATTATGACTCAGTCAGATTCTGTGCTGCGCCTTGGCCCCAATGCCTACACCAAGCCGGCTGCGGCTTTGAATATTCTGCGTGAGCTTGTTCTGGGTCGTGAGCGATTCGATTTCGCGTTTAAAGAGTTTGCTATTCGTTGGCAGTATAAACGCCCTACTCCTGCTGACTTTTTTCGCACAATGGAAGAGGCCAGTGGCGTAGACCTGGATTGGTTCTGGCGCGGTTGGTTTTATTCCACCGACCACGTGGACATCAGCATTGACAAGGTGTATGCGCTGCGCCTTGACAGCAATAACCCGGACATCGATTTTGACAGGCGCCGTGCCGAAGAAGCGGAAAAACCGCAACCTTTGTTCGAAAAACGCGAGCGGGAGGCAGGCAATAAAACCTGGCTGGAGCGAAACAAAGACATTCGCGATTTTTACGATAAGCACGACCGCTTTACGGTAACCAACAAAGAGCGTAACGAGTATGCGCAGTTAATGGAAGATTTGGAGCCGTGGGAACGCGATGTACTGGCCCGAGCTCTTAAAGAAGACAAGCACTACTATGTGATGGATTTTTCCAACCACGGCGGCTTGGTAATGCCCATACTGCTTCAGCTCACTTACAAAGATGGCAGTGTGGAAGATCGACACATTCCCGCAGAGATCTGGCGCCGTTCACCATGGGCGGTGTCCAAACTGGTGGTTACCGATAAGGAATTAGTGCAAGTGGTGGTGGACCCTAGTTGGGAAACAGCCGATGTGGACAATGAAAACAACCACTATCCACGCAGAATTATCAAGTCGCGTATTGAAGCGTATAAAGAAGAAGAGTCTGACGAACCGGTTGAGCGCGACATCATGCACGACATCACTACCAAGAAAGAAAAACCTGAGCCTGGCTTCCATAAGAAATGATCGCCAGGCTAACTTCGTGGGTAATGGTGGCCTGCCTACTGATGGCTGGCTTTGCGCACGCTCATCAAATGAAAACTGCTATTACGCGCGTTTTGTTTAATGAGCGCACGCACAACATAGAAATTATGCATCGCTTTTACGTTCACGATGCCGAACATGCTTTGGAAAAAACAACTGGTAAGCAAGTGTATCTGCTTGAGAATGCACAGGCACAGCAAGAGTTTGCGCATTATGTTACCCAGCATTTTGCATTGGGTTTAGGCAGTCCCGAATCCATACCGCTGACTGATGTTGGGCAAGAGGTAGAAGGCAAGTTTATCTGGGTGTATCAAGAACTGCCTATTCCCGAAGCGGAGCAAACCCTATGGTTCCGCTTTGATGCCATGCAGGATTATTGGCCAGAGCAAATAAATCAAATCAATATAGAAAGGATGGGGAAAGTGCGTTCCCTGCAATTTGACCGCCACAGCAAATGGCAAGCGTTGGCTAAGTCAACGATTGAGAAATAACACCCTGGCTGTTACAGATCTTAGAGTGCTGCGGGCCTTTTAGCGTGACGCCAATCTTCACGATTTTCTTTGATCACCTCAACACTTCGATCTCTTCACCTTCTCCAAAGCCTGCTTCGTATAATTTGTTGAACTCTTCTTCCTGCTTTTCATCCCCAGGCACTGCGCTCATTATTCCCGAATCAAACAGGCTGGGGGTTTCGGCGACAGTCTTACAGATTTGTGCAGTAAGCAAGTGAAGGCAGCGTTTAGGCTATCATGGCAAGCCACACTGGGCTGAACTCAGGAATTACATAATTAAGGGGAAACAATGACCACTTCAACAACTGTTCAGGAATTTGATCGGCCCGCCCCTGAACGAACGCTTTCTCTACCGGCTAAAAAGATCTTTGTGATCTGGACGCAAATCTGGGTGGCCAGCACCATCACCGTTATGGGCTTGTTTTACGTAGGCGTTCTCGATTTTGTTATGAGCAGCCGACTCTCCATGTATTTGATCAGCATCTGGCTTAACGGTTGGATACTGGTGTGGTTTCGACGACGCTATGCTGGGCAGGAAAAAATGGACCTGTACCATGATTTGTTAGTGGTGTGGATAGTGAGCTACGCCATCACCAATGTTCAGTGGGAAATTCCGTGGGTTATTTTCTCACCCTTCGTGTTTGAGAATTTGCACACTCTTGATGACCTTGTAGCGAAAACTGATTACATGCGCGAAGCGCCTTGGCATCTGTATTACTGGATCTTAGCTACATTCGGTGCTCTGGACCTGCGTACGGTGAACCACAATGGTACCTTCTATTCCTTGGAGATGTATGCATTCGTTAATTTGGCGATGACGTTTTACTTTTTCTACCTAAACAAAAAGCGTTCCCCTTATCGTTATCTGGTGGTTGTTTTGGGTTGCGGCGAACCAATAGCAACAACGTTTATCTTCACCTTCTCCGAAGTATTCGACGGTTTCGTTAATATGCCAGGTGGTCTTTGGGATACACTGCTGGCATTGGTGTGGACACAGTATCAGTACTTTTTCTTCCCTATGGTGTTTACTGTGCTTGGGTGCAAATTACTGTTTGAAGACTGGCGGCACTGCCTACGAAAAGCGGAGTAAGGCGTTGCAAATATATTAATAGAGTTGCTAGTTTCTAGAAGCAATTTGCTTTGAATAAGTGTTAGAGTTACCTGGGCTTCTGTTAGCACAATACGATGAAAAGTTACGCAACCAAGCTAAGCTACCTGGACTTGATATAAATCAATGATGAAAATTCGCAGTTTCGATATAAGTGATTCGGAGGATGCCGTAAGCTTATGGAGAAAGTGCGGCCTCACAACAGCCTGGAATGATCCCTACGAAGACATATCCAGAAAACTCAAGGTGCAACCAGAGTTGTTTCTTGTAGGCGAAAGTAACGGAACGCTTGTGGCCACTGCGATGGCTGGGTACGACGGCCATAGAGGGTCTGTTTACTACCTGGCTGTAGAACCCGACCTGCAGGGCAAGGGTTTTGGCGCCGAGTTAATGTGTGAAATTGAATCTCGATTGTATTCAATGGGCTGCCCAAAACTTAATCTGGATGTGCGAACGACAAACAATACAGTTGCAAGCTTTTATAAGCGCCTCGGCTACAGCAAAGACAGTGTTGCATCTTTTGGCAAGCGCTTAATCGCAGATAACAAAGGTGTGTGACAACCGTCCCTGACGACGGCATGCTTATTAAGATTATCTCCGTAACCTTTATGATCATTCTTTAAGAGCCGATACATGGGTAACTAATATGAATGTTTCTATGCTTACCGAATTTCTGGGCTGGTGCACCATTTTGAACTACGGTGTACTGGCGCTCTCTTCCATTATGCTGGTAACTAGCGCGGGGAATTGGGCAAAGGGAATACACAGCAGGCTATTCAATATTCCTGAAGACAAGCTTGCCCCCATGTATTTTAATTTTCTAGCCAATTACAAACTGGCCGTATTTATTTTTAACCTGGTACCTTATCTTGCGCTGAAAATAATGGCGTAACTGTGAGATACCCAAACGTTCATTGGAGACCACTTTGTCCACACTAATGCCCACAGAAGAACAAATAGCAAAGTTGCAGGCACTACCCCCAAACGATCCTGTAGCGGCACTGAACTTGTTTCACTTCAATGATCGTGCTCAGTACGCACCGGACGACCCGGAATACGGAACGCCGGATGCAGACGTTACAGCGCAAGAGGCTTTTGCACGATACAGCGAAGTAGCGGGGCAATTCATTATTGATCTGGGCGGCAGAGTGGCGTTTAGCACTCCAGTGGATCAAGTAATGATTGGGCCTTCAGTTCCTTCATGGGACATAGCCGCCGTGATGTACTTCCCAACCCGAACTGCATTTATGAAGATGCTGTCAAACCCCGAATTTCAGTCTGCCTCAAGACATAGAAAAGCGGCGCTGGCGAACCACACCATGCTGCATCTAGCAGGCGCACCGTTCGGCGAGTAAGCACTGTTCAGCCAAACCAGGGATATAAATGATCATTGTAACGGCAAAAATAATGTTCACCTCTGAGCAAGAGCGCGACAAAGCGGTGTCCTTATCCGCCCCGATACAACAAGCAACACGAGATCAGGAACCAGGTTGCCATGCGTACTGCTTTGCCGCAGACCCCTGTGATGCGATTGCCATTCAGGTGTACGAATTGTGGGAAGACAGCGATTCCCTAGTGGCCCATTTTGATCACGAAAACTATCAAGCCATGTTGGAATTGCTGTCGCAAACGGGGTTTGTTGAGAGCATTAATCGCGCTTACCTGACGGAACGAAATGAACCGGTTTACGGCGACAATTTTGAAAAGAAAGCATCATTCTTTGATTGATGAATTCGATTGAAGCGCTTACGAAAAAAAGCTTATGGTTTTCGAGCGCTAAAGAACGCCGGAAGCAATTCAGCCAGTTCTAGTACAGCTACCATCGCTCGCCAATCTTCAACGAATAATGCCGCTCTTTCTTCGCCAAACTGTTCGACCATCTCAGCACTCAAGCCGCCTTGCAGTTGCTCAAGCTCAAGGTGTGCTTGGTTGGCGTACCAACCTTGGTCATCGCGGCCATTTACATCCTTAAACCCTGCATCACGGAACAGCGCGCACTGTTCATCGATGGTTACCATCTCATATGTCAGGCCTTCAAGCTCGATCCAGACCTGCATCGCATTACTGAGCGGTCCCGGTGCTTTGGTCCAGTCATAAGACACAATATGTCCATTGGGTCTTAGCACACGAAAAGACTCAGCGAACAAACCGAGTTTGTCTGGCGTTTGGGTGAATGCACCCACACTGTAAACAACATCGAAAGACTCATTATCGAAATCAAGTGGTCCGGGCTTAGTATGGTGAAACTCTGTTACGCCTTCATACACAGTGTTCTGAAGTAAATCCTGCGCGTTGGCAATCAGCGG
>CAYGSL010000095.1:0-4104 GCA_964352475.1 uncultured Pseudomonadales bacterium
CAAAAAGAGGGACCTTTTTGAAGAGCCCCCATGGATGGGTTTACGGCGTGTCTGGAAAAGATGAGACTTCATCACGTTCTGCGGACCAGATTCAAACACTAAGGAAATCAACAATGCAAGAACTAGACATCAGCAACAAAAACTGCACCGTAGAAAAAGACGGCAACGTCCTAATTGTTACGTTAAACCGACCAGAAGCAAAAAACGCTTTAAGCCCAGCCATGTTGGTTGGTATGTATCGCGCCTGGCGAATGTTGGACGAAGATGACGAATTGATGTGCGCCATTTTTACTGGTAAAGGCGACACATTTTGCGCCGGCATGGACCTTAAGCAAGGGCCGGAAGGTGGTGAAGACGAAGACACAAAAATGATTCAGGAATTGATGAAAGACGTGCCTGATCTTCACTGGCAAGCCTTGCTGCGTCATAACCAGCCCATGAAGCCCATCATACTTGCGGTAGAAGGCTATGCGCTTGCCGGTGGAACCGAGATGCTGCAAGGAACTGATATCCGAGTGGGGGCAGAAGACGCTATTTTTGGTGTTACCGAAGCAAAGCGTGGTCTGTTTCCATTGGGTGGGTCAAGCGTTCGATTGCGCAGGCAAATTCCTTACTGCCAGGCAGCGGAAATTCTGTTGACGGCCAGGCACGTGACCGCTCAGGAAGCCAAGGACATTGGTCTTATAAATCATGTTGTGCCCAAGGGCGAAACCATGGCCAAGGCGCGTGAGATAGCGGACACTATTTGCAAGAACGGACCGTTATCAATAAAGGCTCTGATGAAAATGCTGCGCGAGGTGGACGGTTCCATTCTCGAATCAGAGGCCTTGGAAACCGAGCTGGAAGTGGGTGGGCCGATATTTGCAACCGAAGATGCGAGAGAGGGCATGAAAGCCTTTAAGGAAAAGCGTGAGCCGGTTTATCAGGGGAAATAAGAGTGTCTGAAACCGTAATAGTTGATTCCAACAATGGTGTTTGTCACTTAACCCTCAATCGCCCGGACAAGAAGAACGCATTTAGCAGCGAACAATGGCTGGCATTCACTGAAGCCATGTTGGCCGCGCAAGAAGATGATGGCGTCAGGGTTGTTGTAATGTCGGGTGCCGGTGGAAACTTTTCCTCCGGGCAAGATTTGAGTGCGTTTATGGACGCCAGTGCGGATGAGGAGCATCCGTTTGGCCGCTGTGCTCGTACGGTGTGTGCTTTTGACAAGCCTCTGCTAGCTGCAGTCAATGGTATCGCGATTGGTGGCGGAGCAACGCTGGCGTTTCACGCGGATGTTATTTACGTAGGGGAAAGCTTGCGCATGCGGCTGCCGTTTGTGAATCTTGGGCTGGTGCCGGAATTTGCCAGCAGCTATCAATTGCAAGCCATGATTGGTTCCAGGAGGGCGGCGGAATTGTTTTATACCGCCGAATGGATAGACGCAAATCGTGCCGTTGAAACAGGAATTGCAACCGCTCAATATAAAGATGAAGAATTGCTGAAAATGACCTTGAGCAAGGCCGAGGAAATAGCACAATGGCCGGTTAATTCATTGCGTGAAACGAAACGCTGCCTGAAGCTTGCGCATACAGCCGGCTTGAATGCGGCGCTTGCAGTGGAAGACGCGGCAATGATGCGCCAGGCGGGTTCGGCTGAGAATATTGAGGCCATAACCGCCTTTATGGAAAAGCGAAAACCCAACTTTTCTTAAGCTACACTTGTAGTAAAGGATGAGTGGTTGAGCGACCATTGGTGTCACTTGCTGCCAACGCAAAGGATATAATAAGGCATGGCAACTCCAACATTTAAAAAACTAATGTATCGCCTGGGCGGTGCAGGGCTTGACGTATGGCGCAGGCGGCTTGGCCTGGGCGATGAGCAAACCGCGATAGACCTATGTCATCGTTTGGTTGGCTTGCGCGGTGAGGCATCGGCGATAGTAATTGCCGATGAGATTATTTCTCGCTTCAATGCGATGAATGATGATGAAGCGCTGGAATTCTTCGAACAGTTGGTGGATCACTTCCAACCAGATTCCGAAAGCCTGAAGATTGCCGCAGAATTTTACCTGGCCGATCCTGGCCCTGAAGCTGCTTCTGCGCTGTCAGATGCGGCAATGGCGCCACGACAATCCGTATTTCGCTTATTGAGCACATCGCCAGCCGGTGTGCCGGCGCTGGTTAAATTGCGCGAGCGCTTACTGTCGCTGCTTCCCGCGAACCCGCAGTTGCAGCCTCTCGACAATGATTTGATGCATTTGTTTTTGTCATGGTTCAACCGCGGTTTTTTGGAGCTCAGGCGCATTGATTGGCAAACACCGGCGCACATTCTGGAAAAGCTAATTGCGTATGAGGCTGTGCACGAAATTCGCGGCTGGGACGACTTGCGCAGGCGGCTTGCTGAAGACCGTCGTTGTTTTGCGTTTTTTCATCCAGCCTTACAGGATGAGCCGCTGGTATTTGTGCAGGTTGCGTTAACACAAGAAACGGCAACCGTGATTGGCGATATTATTGATGAAGAGCTGAATCAGGAACTTGTGCCGCCAAAGACGGCCATTTTCTATTCAATCAGCAATTGCCAGTCGGGTTTGCGTGGGGTGTCATTCGGTAACTTCCTGATCAAACAGGTTCTGCTGGAATTGAAACACGAGTTTCCAAGCGTGGTTAACTCCCTCACATTATCGCCGGTGCCCAATTACCGCCGCTGGCTGCAGTCGGTGCTGGACGACCCGGATTTGATTGCCACCTATGGTATTTCAGACAATAGAGTGGCCAAGCTGACGGAGTTGGATCAGGCGATTAAAAACAATGATGATGTTGATGAGCTGCTTGCGGATTGCAAGCCGGCCTTGATGCGTTTGTGCGCCGCATTCCTGCTCTTTGAACGGCGATCAGACCTTCCCAAAGACGCGGTGGCCAGATTTCATTTGAGCAATGGCGCCAGCCTGGACCAGGTGAACTGGGCAGGTGATCTGTCGGCCCGACGCCTGAAGCAATCGTTTGGCATTTTGGTCAATTATTTATACGAAGCAGACATGCTTGAACAAAACCACGAGCAATTGGTTAACGAAGGCGAAATAGCCACAAGCACTGCAGTGAGAAAATTGGCGAACGGCAAGCATACTCGCCGCGCCGCTTGATAAAGGCGGTAACATGGGTGACCGGGCTTCTGTCGCTCAATGGGAGCACTTCGACAGAGCTGATCCAGCCACCCACATAACCGTAACGCGGTCAGTGAGTATTTACCTCACTCGTTTGCGAGTTGCCACCAGGCTTGCAAGGCCAATTGCAAACATTGCCAGGGTGCTAGGGTCAATTGGAGATTGGGCTGCTTCAGCGGCAACCGCACTGCTCACCATGCATGCGCTGATCAGCGTGGCCGACGATATCGACTTGATGATGCTTAGCGTTTTGTTCAGCTTGGTGTTCATGGCTATCTCCAACAGAGTTCTTGGTGCTGGTTTTCCCAGCTGTTTGACATAGGAGTTGCATGGGTCGTGCCATGTTTAAAAAATTATTTAATAACAATAAGTTAGAGAGAATCGACAGTGATGAGCGGTAGCCCGGTGTAAATTATTCCGACGCATGTTGACTGACGATTAGACGATTACACGGTGCTGAATAACTTGCCACGAACGGACTTGCGGTACTCGGCCGGGGTTAGCTGCATATGTTGTTTGAACAGCCCGCTGAAGTAGCTGGCATCTTCATAGCCCACGCTAAGCGCTACCTCGGCGACTAAAAGATCTGTTTTCGCCAGAAGCTCTCTGGCGTCAGTGATGCGCTTTTGTTGCAAGTAGCCAAGCGGTGTGTGACCGGTGATTTTCTTGAAACGTCGGTTCAGGCTTCGCGCGCTAATCCCTGCATTGTTGGCAAGCGCTGCAATGTTAATCGGCTCGCCGCTCTGGCTATTCAGCCGATCTTGCACGCTAGCCACCACTTCGTCGTGATGCAACTGCGAATCACCTTCTACGTATAAGGTGTCTTTGTACGTGCGCCGTATCTCTGGTGAGAATTGTGATTCCACTTGTCTGGCAACTGCCGGGCTGAAGTGCTGGCCGATTAAGTGGATCATCAGGTCAGCAACCGAGTTAATGCTACCAGCGCAGTAAATAGAATC
>CAYGSL010000095.1:4204-8022 GCA_964352475.1 uncultured Pseudomonadales bacterium
AATATTAAGTCACCCGGTTTGGCCTGATTCAGTTTTCGATCAGCACGCAGCGTGAGGCCTGCTTTGGTGCGCACTGTTTTGCTACTGAGCGCCAGTGTTTCTATAGAGAGCTTGCCAGCCGCGGAGTTGGTTTTTCCCGTTGTTCGGCTGTCACGCCGCCACACATCACTTGCTGCGATCAGCATTTCAAGCGGTAAGCTAACACTTGAGGTTAGCATTTCGTCAAGCAATACAACCGACACAGACTGAATCATTTTGCGCGCGCCTGCTCCGGATGGGCAAATTCACAGTATGGCTAAAATACCATATTAACTGTCTTATATACCATATAAGAATACCCTGCTTGGCTTTACCATGCAGCGGTTCCGATAACAGTTCTTAGGGTCTTGAATGTCTCGCTTACCGATTATTGTTGGCTTTGGTGGTATCAATGCGGCTGGTAGGTCGTCATTTCACCATGGCTACCGTCGCCTTGTTGTAGACGCGCTGCCTGAGGCTCAGGCTGCCAGCACATGGCACTCGTTGGCGCAGGTGATGAACCTTGATACCAGCAATGGCCTGGACGCCAGTGTTGTGGCGCAAATACGGGCGAATACGCTGATACGGCGCATTGGTGTTGATCACTTTGATACGGAAAACATTCCCTGGAACCGGCGGGTTAATTTACGCCCCGAGCCGGAAAGACCTATTTTCTTCGACCTAAGAACCAAGCACTTGCCGGCGCAAATTCCCGACACTTGGGAAATTAGCCACATGGATGAGCGAACAGTGCGAGTAATCGTGCATGGCGCATGCGAAATGATGTTGCCCGATTCGCTGGTGAGTGATGTAAAAGCGGCCGGCCAATTGCCCACCGGTTTTGATCCCAAAGTGCTGTATCAATCACGCAACCATCCGCGCGGTATTCAGATGACAGTGTATGGCGCGTCGGACGCTTTGCAGTCGGTGGGCATCGATTGGGAGACGGTACGCAAGAAAGTGTCACCTGATGAGATCAGTGTGTACGCGGGCAGTGCGATGAGTCAGCTGGATCATGCAGGAAACGGCGGCATGATGTCATCGCGTGCCTTTGGCAAGCGGGTTACATCAAAGCAGTGCGCGTTGGGTTTTGCGGAAATGCCGGCGGATTTTATTAATGCCTACGTATTGGGCAGTGTGGGCATGACGGGCACCAGCATGGGAGCTTGTGCGTCTTTTTTATATAACCTGCGCTTGGCGGTGAATGATATTCGCAGCGGCAAAAGCCGGGTTGTGATTGTAGGCAACAGCGAGGCGCCGATAACGCCTGAGATTATTGAAGGTTACTCTGCCATGGGGGCTCTGGCCACGGCCAAAGAGTTGTGCGAGTTGGAAGGCAAAAGCGAATTTGAGGAACCGGATTTTCAACGAGCTTGCCGCCCATTCAGTGCAAACTGTGGTTTCACCATTGCGGAGTCTGCACAATTTCTGGTGTTGTTTGATGATGAACTGGCGCTTGAGTTAGGTGCCAACATGCATGGTGCGATTGACGATGTGTTTGTTAATGCAGACGGTCATAAGAAATCTATTTCAGCACCGGGTATTGGCAATTACATTACCGTTGCGAAAGCACTGGCCTCTGCGCAGCAAATAGTGGGTGAGCAAGCGATTCAGCAGCGTTCGTTTGTGCAGGCGCACGGTACGGGTACGCCACAAAATCGCGTTACAGAATCGCATGTGTTGAACGAGTGCGCGAAGGCGTTTGGCATAGAGAGTTGGCCGTTGGCAGCAGTGAAGTGTTTTCTTGGGCACAGTATTGGTGTGGCGGGCGGTGATCAGATTATGGCGACACTGGGTGTTTGGTCACACGGGATACTGCCGGGCATTAAAACCATTGATCATGTGGCTGATGATGTACACAACAGCAATTTGGCCATCTCTTCGCAGCACAGTGAATATGGCGAGCGCGAGCTGGATGTTGCGATCATTAATGCAAAAGGTTTTGGGGGTAACAATGCGTCTGCGTCACTGTTGGCGCCGCATGTGGTGAGTGCGATGCTTGAGAAGAAGCATGGTAAAAAGAACCTGGCGCAGTGGCGGTCGGCGAATGAGGCGGTTGCAGTGGCGGCCGAGGCTTACGATCAGCGGGCGTTGGCTGGTGAGGCTGAGCCGATTTATAAGTTTAATCATAATGTGTTGGGTGGGGAGAGTGTTTGGTTTGAGGATGGGCGGTTGAATATTGAGGGGTATGATTCTATTGAGTTGTTTGGGGGAAGTGCTTATGGGGACATGCTGTAGGTGCGATTGGGTTTTTGTTCGAGACCGGCATCTGATGGAGTGCATGCAACCAAGACTCGCCGTGAACCCATCCATGGGGGCTCATTGAAAAGGTCCCTCTTTTCAATGGTCTTGGTTGCATGCACTCCATCAGATACCTCTGTGCCAAATCTAACAGTGAATGAAAATATGAACGAAGTGAATAGTGATGAGTTTCGGATTGAGCAGGCTGCGGATGTGGTTTGGGCGAAGCTTAGTGACTTGAGCGTGGCGCATTTTTATGTGCCTGGGCTTACTGGGACTAAGGTAACTACTGAGAATGCGCGGGGGGTTGGGGCTAGTCGGCAGGTGTTTAGTAAGCGGCCGCCCATGGATGAAACTGTTATTGAGTGGGAAGAGGGCGCGGGTATGTTGCTGCGGCTGCATTATGGTGAGAAGGATAATTGGGGGCCGTTTACGCGGGTGTTTTATCGGTATGGGATGCGTGCTGATGGTGATGGAACGATTTTGCAGAACTCCATGAGTTTTGAGTTAAAAGGTGGCAAGCTGGGGCATATGCTAGGGAGCAGTTTAATTTCTAAGGCGTTTCGTAAAACGCTGAATGAAGTCACGCTTGCGCAGAAGTTGTATTACGAGACGGGTGAGCAGGTTACGCCGGAAATTCTGAAAGCGGCTAAGGCACCTTAGTTTTTGTCTTCTAGCAATTCGGGGAATTTTCGCAGGCTGGCTCTGATCTGGTGGTAGCTTAAGCCCAGTGATTGGGCGGCTCTTTTTTGGTTGAAGCGTGATTGGTGCAATGCGCTGGCGATGCAGTGTTTTTCTACGTCATCCAGATGCGCGCGTAGATCGTCGGGTAGGGTGTGTTTTATGTCAGTGTGCAGCTGCCCTGGCTGATCTTCGGTGTTCTGCTTGCTGGTATTCGATTTATTGTAAGTTGGTCTATAAGGTGAGGCGAAAGGGTCAAACACTATTTGGTCTAAAGCGTCTTCGCTATTCTCATTTCGGTACACGCTGCGTTCAATCACATTTTTCAGTTCACGCACATTGCCAGGCCAGGCATAGTCATGCAGTTGCTGTTCGGCGTGTTCGGTGAAGCCTGCGAAGTAGTCTAGGCCCAGTTCCCTGCTCATGCCGTTGGCGAAGTGTTCGGCGAGAAGCATTATGTCATCCTGGCGATCACGCAGTGGTGGCAGGGTGATCACGTCAAAGCTCAAACGGTCTAGAAGGTCTAAGCGAAAATTGCCGGCTTTGGCCAGACTGGGAAGGTCTTCGTTGGTGGCGGCTATCAGGCGTACGTCGCTTCTCAATACTTCATTGCCGCCAAGCCGTTGAAATTCGCCGTATTCGATCACCCTCAAAAGCTGCTGCTGCACCCGTTGGCTGGTGGTGGCGAGCTCGTCCATGAAAAGACTGCCGCCGTGGCTTCGCTCGAAACGCCCAAGGTGGCGTTTGCTGGCGCCGGTGAATGCGCCGGCTTCGTGGCCGAATAGCTCAGATTCCATTAATGAGTCACTGATGGCCGCGCAGTTGAGGGTTTCGAAATGTTGGTCCCAGCGGCTGGAGAGGTAGTGAATTCGTGAGGC
>CAYGSL010000095.1:8122-9817 GCA_964352475.1 uncultured Pseudomonadales bacterium
GTTACGATAAAAGGCAAAACTTGGCCCGGTTTCTGCAATATCTCTAGTAACGCAAATGTGCAGGAGGACTACCGATCATGGGTATATTTTCAAGAGTCAGCGACATCGCTAACGCAAACATCAACGCTCTGCTGGACAAAGCCGAAGACCCGGAAAAGATGGTCAGGCTGATGATCATAGAGATGGAAGAAACGCTTGTAGAGGTACGTACCACATCAGCGAGAATGATCGCCGACAAGAAAACGTTGCAGCGCAAGGCCGAGCAATTACGCGAGCTGGCAGCCGACTGGGAGCGAAAAGCCGAGATGGCTATTCAAAAGGGCAGGGAAGACCTGGCGAAAGCCGCCCTGGTTGAGAAAAACAGCATCAATGAAGATCTGGATATTGTTGAAGAAGAGATCAATGAGCACGACGTGCAGATTGGCAAGCTAGGTCAGGACGTTGACCATCTTCAGCTAAAGCTGAGTGATGCGAAAGCACGCCAGAAATCGCTGGTAATGCGTGCGCGAAGCAATCGGTCACGGCTGCACGTGCGCAAGCATCTGGACAAAGACCAGATCGATGAGGCTTTGGCTCGATTCGAGCGCTACGAGCGCAAGCTGGACGAACTGGAAGGGGAAGTAGAGGCCTTCGACCTTGGCAACAAATCGCTTTATGATGAGTTTGCTGATCTGGAGAATGAAGAAAAGATAGCCAATGAATTAGCGGAGCTTAAAGCGCGTATGGACAAGAAGTCTGCCGCCAAGAGCGAGCCGGATTCAGGCTCGGTAAACTAGGGCTGATACCCCTCAGAGTCTATTCATTCACCACACGAGATGACAACGCGAAAAAAGGAGCGATATGAATTCCACGGCAATAGCAGGCATTTTGTTTGTGCCACTGATCTTATTTCTGACGGTGGTTATGCCAATGTGGTTGCGCCTGCACTACCGCGAGAAGAGCAGACAGGGGCGAGAGCTCTCCGATGAGGAGTGGAAGGAGCTTGAAGAGACGCTGCAAAAAGCAGAGAAACTGGAACAGCGCATCGTAACCCTGGAACGCATATTGGATGAAACAGACAGCAACTGGCGCGACCAGCTTTAGCACAGTGTGTTAGTTGCACAGCAGTATACAAAGAGGAACTGAAAGGAGAGCCAAATGGGCCACAGACATCGCCGCAAGCACAGTCAAGCAAATAGCAACCGGTCTGCTTACCGCAGCCGACGCAGTAGCCGTAATTTTCAACCGGGCAGCAGACGCTGGTACCGAATTCCAAGCCAGGGGCATCTGGCCGGAATATGCGCAGGCTTCGCCGATTACTACGATATCAGCACCTTAATGGCGCGCGGTATCACAATCACTGCCGGCTTGTTTATGCCGCAGGTTGTAGTTATCGCTTATATTGTTGGCATCTTCGCATTGCCTACACGCTCTGAGGCGCAACAAGCCCAGCGCGAGAAAGAGCAGACTATTCTCGATGAGTTGGAAGAGCGAGAACACCGCCGTGAACGACGCCAGCGTGAATTTCAGCGCGCGTATGAAACCATAACGGACATAGGTGATGAACCAAGTGAACCGTCTTTGGACAGTAAACGTATCATTATCCGCCGCTTCAAAGAGCGCATGGGTGGGCTGGAAGGCCGCATGCAAAACCTGGAGCAGCATGTAACCTCGCGACGTTATGACTTGGCGCGTGAAATTGATAGTTTGTAAGCA
>CAYGSL010000096.1:0-9248 GCA_964352475.1 uncultured Pseudomonadales bacterium
GCAAGCCAATGTTAGCTTTGTATATTGGCGGCATGGGCGCAAAAGGCAAAAACTTCTATAACGATTATGCCCATCGCATGGGTTATGGTGATGTTGCCGAGCGTATCCAGGACCTGTATCTCGCCGGGCGCAAAGACGAAGCTGAAGCGCTGGTGCCAAATGAGTTGGTTGACGAAGTATCGCTGGTGGGTCCGCGCGATCGCATTCGCGAGCGTTTACAACGATGGAAAGAAGCAGGTAAACGTGGTGAGGTAGGCAGTATGCTGATTGGCAGCGGCGACCCAGCCGCTTTGGAATTGTTGGCTGAGGAAATGTTGTAAACCTACCCTCGCAGTAAGGTTCTAAGCCATCACTCTGAGAAAAAGCGCTGCTTGATGCGCTTTTGAATTTTCTCGCGAAATGCCGTGGCCAGTAACAGTGCCAATACCAGTGTTAGTAACAAAGGCGCTGCATGCAGTATTTCATGAAGAATAGGGCTATGCACACTCTCTGGAGAGTGTGCTTGAGTGGCCGCAGATGTAAGGCACAGTGTAAGCAGAATAATATTTTTCATCATCGAGTCCTTTTAGTGTTGTTCAGCGGCTTGAGCTGGCGCGGGTTTTTCACCAAGCGTACTTAGCATACCCTCAGTTTCAATAAACTGAATTATCTGATTCAAGCCTTTGCCTTCTTTAAGGTTGGCAAATATGAAGGGTCTATCGCCGCGCATTTTTTTTGCGTCCCTATCCATCACTTCCAGCGAAGCGCCTACCATCGGTGCGAGATCGATCTTATTGATAATAAGCAGGTCGGACCGAGTAATACCCGGCCCACCCTTTCGAGGGATTTTGTCTCCGGCGGAAACATCAATCACATAGAGCGTTAAATCAGAAAGTTCCGGACTGAATGTCGCACTAAGATTGTCGCCGCCACTCTCGACTAACACAAGGTCCAAGCCCTCGTGCCGAGTGCACAGTTCGTCTACTGCCGCCAGATTCATGGAAGCATCTTCCCTAATCGCGGTGTGTGGGCAGCCGCCGGTTTCAACACCAATAATTCGATCGGCGCTGAGCGCATCATGCCGTGTTAGAAATTCGGCATCTTCCTTTGTGTAGATGTCATTGGTGACGACCGCTATGTTGTATTTGTCGCGTATGGCAATACACAGATTCCTGAGCAATGCTGTTTTACCCGAGCCTACTGGCCCGCCGACACCAACTCTTAAGGTTTGCTTCACTGTCTGATAATCCTCATATTAACGTTGATTAGGAACGATACAGTCTTGAATACTGCTGTTCGTGTTGGGCACTGGCCATGGTAAGTCCTGGCAGACTTAATCCAATCTGATCGTCATTCACTTGTTGCGACTGAGTAAAACTGTCATGCAATCTCTCGCTCAGGCTGGTAAGCATGATCTGCGCAGCCGTTTGCCCCATGGGCAATAGTTTTGTTGCCGCAAGCACCTGGTTTTCTAACAGCGTCCAACAATACCCTGTGCTTGCGTTGCTTAATGAGATATTCATATGGCTAGCCATCACGCTGTACATTGAAACAAAGGATATTCTTGCCCGCAGTGACTGATAATTCGGTGGTAACGGCACTGCGGTGCTCTTTGCAAGCCGCTGTAAAGCCTGACCCATGGCCAAATCTGCAAGTAGCAGTTCTTTGGTTTCTCGTATGGCAAGCGCCAGGTCGTTATAGTGGTCGAATTGGTCCCAGTTCTGCGCCAGATACGCAGAGTGTAAGCGCGTGATCAGCGGTAAATCGTTGTACACTAAGGTGGCCAGACTGACCTGCTCTATCCAGGTCTGTACGTCCTCTGGTGATTTCAACCAATTAGCTTCAATCGCGTATTCCAAGCCTTGCGAGAAAGTGTATCCGCCCACCGGTAAATTAGAGCTGGTGAGTTGTAATAGCCTCATCAACGCTAGCGGCGTAGGGGCGTTTATCGTCTCAGTGGTCATGGTCATGGTCATGGTCGTGGTGAGCTGCTTTGCCTGCATGCCCATGGCCATAAGCGCCAGACTCCGGAGCAAATTCGGCTTCTTGTCGTATGGCACTCAGACCAAGATGCTGTACAAGCTCCATTAACACAGGGTCAGGTAAAAAGCGCAGCCAGAGTTCGCCGATCTGCAGTCGTACGTGACGATTTCCAAGGTGGTAACAGGCCCGACTGAAGTCTTGCCAGGAATCAGTGGATGCAGTGATGACGGGTTCATCCGCTAATTTAACCTGGACGTAGCGCTCACAAGCGCTAAGCAATATCTCGTCGCCCTGAAGCGTATGCCCACGCTCCAGAAACAGGCGTACTTCTTCTCCTTTAGCGCTTGTTACTTTCAGGCGGGCTTTTTCTCGCTGAATATGGTCCAGATAGATGCTGTCATCCACAGGACCGGAATAATCAGCGGGTGCTTTTTGGTGAACTTCCAACATTCCTTTCAATCCAGGTCCGCTGCTCAGAATAGTGAGTACAGCTGAGCAAGCGGTAATACAGTGGCAGGCTCGCAGCTTAGCAGTTGCCCGTCCGCGCGCACTTCGTAGGTCTGAGAATCCACTGTGATTGCCGGCATCAGCGCATTCAGCACCATATCCTGCTTACCAATGTTTCTTGTATTTTTGCACGCAATGTAGTTCCGGTGTGTGCCCAGGTGCTCAAGTGTTCCAGCCTCCAGTGCAGCCGCACTGGTGAAACTAACGCTCGTGCTTGTAGCCGCAGCACCCATTGAGCCGAACATCGGGCGGTAATGCACGGGTTGGGGAGTTGGAATAGACGCATTGGGGTCACCCATAGGCGCGGCCGCGATAAATCCACCTTTAACGATCGTTGCCGGTTTGATGCCAAAGAACGCAGGTTTCCATAACACCAGATCGGCCATCTTCCCGACTTCCACCGAGCCAACCTCGGCCGCAATACCATGGGCAATGGCCGGATTGATGGTGTACTTTGCGATGTAGCGCCTTACTCTGTGATTATCATTGCGTTCGTTATCTTCCTGCAATGCACCGAATTGTTGTTTCATTTTATGCGCAGTTTGCCAGGTCCGAACGATCACCTCGCCCACTCGCCCCATAGCCTGTGAATCAGACGCGATCATGCTGAAAGCGCCCATGTCGTGCAGGATATCTTCCGCAGCAATGGTTTCTTTTCGAATACGAGAGTCGGCAAACGCTACATCTTCTGGAATACTTGAGTCCAGATGATGGCAGACCATTAACATATCAAGGTGTTCGTCGACGGTGTTATGCGTATACGGCCGTGTTGGGTTTGTTGACGAAGGCAGAACATTGTTTTCCGCGCAGGCTCGAATAATGTCTGGCGCATGACCGCCACCGGCGCCTTCGGTGTGATAGGTATGGATCGTGCGGCCTTTAAACGCGGCCAGCGTATCTTCCACAAAACCACTTTCATTCAGAGTGTCCGTGTGAATAGCCACCTGAACATCGAAGGCTTCCGCCACGCTAAGACAGTTATCAATAGAGGCGGGTGTTGTGCCCCAGTCTTCGTGCAACTTAAGACCACAGGCACCGGCTAGCAGCTGCTCCTCGAGTGGCAGTGGCAGGCTGCTGTTACCCTTGCCCAAAAAACCAAAATTCATCGGCATTGAATCCGTCGCTTGCAGCATTTTCGCAATATTCCACGGGCCAGGCGTGCACGTGGTCGCGTTGGTTCCAGTGGCTGGCCCCGTACCACCGCCGATCATGGTGGTCACTCCAGACATAAGTGCCTCTTCAACCTGCTGCGGGCATATGAAATGAATGTGCGCATCGATGCCGCCAGCGGTCACAATCTGGCCTTCGCCTGCCAATACTTCAGTGCCTGGGCCAATCACTATATCGATGTTGTTTTGAATGTCAGGGTTACCCGCCTTACCGATCGCAGCAATGCGACCCTCTTTCACGCCAATATCGGCTTTGACTATTCCCCAGTGATCGACAATGGTCGCGTTTGTGATTACCAGGTCTGCAACCTGCGCGCATGCATACTGGCTCTGACCCATTCCATCGCGAATCACCTTGCCGCCACCAAACTTCACTTCATCACCATATTGGGTATGGTCTTGCTCTACTTCAATCAGCAAATCTGTGTCCGCGAGTCTAAGCCTGTCACCGGTGGTGGGCCCATACATTTGTGCATAAGCGGCTCGATCAATTTTCGCCATAGTGTGTATCCCCAATTACGATTGCCATGACGCCTAATCTAGCGGGCCCATGATTTCGCCGCGAAACCCAAAAACCTTGCGTTCGCCGGCATAGCTTACTAGTTCAACCTCGCGTTGCTGACCAGGCTCAAAACGTACTGCAGTGCCAGAGGCAATGTTTAATCGAAAGCCTCTCGTCATATCGCGATCAAATTTCAACGATGGATTTGTCTCAAAAAAATGATAGTGCGAGCCAACCTGGATTGGCCTGTCGCCGCTATTCGCCACAGTGAGAACAATAGTGTCACGACCTTGGTTGATTTCTATGCTTCCAGGTTCTGCTATTACTTCCCCCGGTATCAGTGTTCGACTCATGATGATATTCTCTCTGCACTCTATGCGATGGGGTTGTGTACGGTTACTAACTTTGTACCGTCCGGGAAAGTTGCTTCTACTTGAACTTCGTTTACCAGTTCCGGAACACCCTCCATCACCTGATCTCGCGACAGTACCTGACGCCCTTCACCCATCAACTGAGCAACCGTTTTACCGTCGCGTGCACCTTCTATTATTTCCAAGGTGATCAGTGCTACGGCCTCCGGGTAATTGAGCTTCACCCCTCTGTTGAGACGGCGTTCAGCAAGCATGCCTGCCGCAACGACCAATAATTTATCTTTTTCTCTCGGCAACAGTTCCATTAGCGTCCTGTTCTCAGTTCATTGTTGTACAGTCACTTTACCCGCCAGTGGCATCAAGTGGCCCAAATTCTGGGCTCGATCGCTTCCCGGCCATGTAAGGCCGGTCGTATAATACGCCAAGCCTCAATAAACAGCTTCCTGGCCGCGAACGAGCAAGGTCCCAGGTAGCGAAGTACAATAAAGCCATTCAGATGCGTTACTGATGCCATGCACTCATCAGGATGCGAGCAAATTTGTTGAAGCTGCTCACAAGCGCGTTCTAGCACACTGTCTTGTTCGGGAAATGGGCCTGCAATTAAGGTGCCAAACACAGGGTTTTGGTTCAGGCCGCATCGTGACGTCAAGTAAGGCGATTGAGCATCAAACGCTGTTCTATCGACGATAACTGGCTTGTCGTTGATGTCGATAGAAAACCGCTGACTAAAGCTCCCGGCGGTGAATGGCGCGTTGCTGGCAGGCAGTCCAAGGCAGGTAATCTCCCATCCACAAAACTGCGCTTTATTTGCAAGAGAAACATGTGTTACCAGCTCTACGCAGGCGCCGTTGTAGATTATGGTTTCGCAGGGTAGCCATTCAATGCAGCTTCCGCTGTCGATATTCAAGGTGTTGACGATTCGTTGGGGTAAAGGTGTGCTGAACAGAGCATCCTTTCTTGCGGCGTAAAGGCGCGTAGCTCCCGGCGCGGTTAGCAGCACGTTGGCCTTTTCCGTCAGATTCATACTGACTTCCAAAGTATCGCCTGAAACAACACCTCCTGGTGGATGCAGAAGATAAACATGGGCCCAATCCGGGGTCTCTGGATAGAAAGCCTTCTGGATGTATAAAGGGCCTTGATGGCGAGATGATTGCAGTCGTGAAACCCCGTCCATAGCGGAAAAGGAAAGCTCCAGAAACGCATGCCACGCTGCTCGAGTGTCAAGCTGTTGCGGCATTGCGTAAAGAGATGCCTGGCTCGTGATCATTGTTTCAGTATTGATGACTTCTACCTTTACCAGGGCGTGTAACCTGGGATCTTTACTCTAAGAGCCGACCAAGTTTCTTCGTTGAGGAGAAGAAGCTGGAGTAGCGCGTATGGCTGAATCTTTGCACACACCTGCAGTGAAGGCCAGCTTTTGTATTGCCGCCCTGTTATGGTGCTAGTCGCCGTATTTTAAGTGCGGAATTAGTGCGCAGCTGCTGAGTATCAATGCTGTAAGCGCGCGGTTTAGGGCTTACCTACTGAACTTAGTCGCCGCGCCGGCGTCCAAGCATGGGTACTATTGGAATAAAATAATCCCATTCATGAAACTCATTAAGAGACTATCAGTCATTTTCAGCTTGCTCGCCTTTGCATTTGTTGGCAATGCCAGCGAAGACGAATACGCTCATGACTCCAGTCGATGTTCGCCAGACGGTATCGCGGTCGGTGGGTATGATCTGGTTGCCTATCACACCGAGAACCGGGCCGTCAGGGGTTCAGCTGAGTGGAGCACGGACTACAATGATCTTATTCACCGGTTCAGTAGCGAAAAAAATATGGCACTGTTTATTGCCAACCCGACGCAATACCTGCCAAAGTTCAGCGGGTGGTGTGCGATAGCGTTGGCTAAAAACAAATTAACTTGCCCGGACTATGAGAATTTCGCCATCCAGAATGGTGAGTTGCTGCTGTTTGAAACCTTTGGTTTTACTAACGGCAGACATGTTTGGGACAGAAATCCAGCGGTAAACCTGCAGTCAGCACAGCAAAACTATGATCGCTTTTTCGAGCAATGAGAGTATTCCTTGCTCTGTGTTGTGTCAGCTTATTGTTCGGTTGCGAGTCAAACGATCGCCTCGTGATCGGCTGGGTCGCGGTAGAACCGAGTGCTCAGATATCCCAACTTATTGCCGATGATCTAAATCGCGATGGTCGCTTTACGGTAAGCAGGCAGCAGTTTCAGGATTCGAATTCATTGTCTGCTGCGTTGCGGACTGGTGAGATTGACCTTGCCATTCTTGAGCAACCGGCAACGCCTGCTACCGATATGTCCGTGTTGTTGTCACTCTACCCAAGCGTTCTGCACGTAATTGCAAAACCGGGAATGAGCGATGTGGCGAATAAAGGCGCGTATCTGAAGGACATTGTTGCCGGTCATTCTTTGTACGCAGGACCACCCGGCAGTGCAGGCTATGCGCTGGTTGAACGTTTGGTCTCCGACGGCATTCTGCCCAACAAATCTGAATTTGAGCTTCTGGACTCGCCGCTGGGAAGAGACCCGGATGTGTACGTTGTGTTTGGTGGGATACTGTCGGCGGATGCATTAAATCGGCTTAAAGGCTTCGAGTTAGTGGGGCTTGGGAATATCGAAGAGTTGGGTAAAGGTTCATGGGTTGAAGGAATTGCTATTCGCTTTCCAAATCTTGACCCAGCCATCATCCCCCAGGGTTTGTATCAATCCATTGGTGAAAAACCCACGCTCACACTTGCAGTGCAAACGCTGCTGCTTGCCAGACCTGAGCTTGAAACAAATCTCGCCTACGAGGTTACTACCAAAGTCAGTCAGAAAATGGCTGAAATCAGAGCTATTTATCCACTGGCTGGCTCTCAATTTACGGATGATGAACAACAACACCTTTTGAACCTTCCTATGCATCCAGGCGCTACCCGTTACCTAAACCGGGATGCGCCTGGATATCTAGAGCGCTATGCTGAGCTTTTTGCTTTCGTAGTAACTGCTTTGGTTGCTCTAACCAGCTTAATGGTTGCGTTAGTTCGAATACGAAGGCAGGCTAGAAAAGATCGAATCGACGTTTACCTTGATCAACTGATTCAATTGCGCAAAGCGATGGATGAAAATACGCAGCAGGCGAGCAGCGTAGCTGGCCAAATTAAGGAACTTCAGGCAACAGTAGCGGAAATGGTAGTGCAGGAGAGAATTGCCGCTGACTCAAGTTTTGTTGCTTTCATCAATCTCTCGAATCAGGTTCTTTCTGAGGCAGCGGGTAAGCAGTTTTTATCGCAGCAGCAATAAAGGTCTTTTAGCCCTAAGTAACATTTTGGCGGTCAGGCTGCCCAATACGAGATCTCGAATTCTGGTATGACTGAAGGCGCCCATCAATGTTAAATGGATATCGTGCTCTGCTTGATACGCGGGAAGTACCTCACTGGCTTTTCCATCCAGAGAGGCCGCAATCACTTCATGGCCGGCTGCGTTCAGTTTATTTGAGGCACTAGCCTGCAGTTCTGCGGCTCTTGCAGACGATTCTCCAACAGTCACAAGATGTATGGGTAGATCTCTAAGCAGTGTGCTGTTGATAGAAAGAGAGAGGGCTTTGTCTGAAGCTTCGCTACCATCATAGGCCAGCATTATTCGCTCGGGTGTTTTGAAGTCACTATTCACAACCAATATTGGGCGATGCAATGCCCGAATACTTGCTTCAAGATGAGTACCAAGGTGCTCGGAGTCTTGCTCATGTTCCTCGCCACGAACACCGAGCACCAATATTCGAATGTCTTCCTCCAAGGCAATCAATGACTCGGTTAAGCCATCATGACGCTGCTTTGTATTTGGATCGCTGGCGCCATTTGCCATGGCTCTTTCGCGCGCAGCTTCCAACATCACTTTGCCTTGCTCACGCATTAGTCTTGCGCGTTGTGCTTCCACTTCCGTAAGCTCTTGCAGCAGAGTTTCGCGACTGTTTAGACCAATTGCCCCGGATAAGTCGACCAGAGCTGCGTTCGATGAGCGCTCAATATTGTGCAAAAGAGTTAACGGTGCACCCGTTTTTTGGCAGACCCAAGACGCGTAGTCACATACCGCCGCGCTATATTGCGAGCCGTCAATACACGCGAGCACTTCTCCAGGATAGCTGTTCACTAGTGACCTCCTAATATACGGTCTATTTCTTCAGGTTTGTCATGAACACCGAAGCGATCGATGATTGTCTCGCTGGCCTCATTCAAACCCCTCACTTCAACCGCCGCGCCTTCACGGCGAAACTTGATCACGGCCTTGTCCAAGGCGCCAACCGCTGTAATATCCCAAAAGTGGGCGCGATTCAGGTCTATTACTACGTTGCCAATCGCCTCTTTGAAGTCCAGCGAAGCTAACATCTTTTCTGCTGATGCAAAAAAGACCTGCCCAACAACGTTATACGTTCTGGTGTCCGATTCATCGTCATAGTCGCTGGCCACATACATGATGTGGCCCACTTTGTTCGCAAAGAACAAACCCGCTAATAAAACACCGGCAAATACCCCATAGGCTAGATTGTGTGTCCAGACAACGACAATCACAGTAGTGATCATTACAGTATTGCTGGAACGCGGCAGTTCACGAAGGTCGCTAAAAGATTTCCAGTTAAACGTGCCAATGGAAACCATGATCATGACCGAGACTAAAACGGCCATAGGTATCATAGAAACCTGCGGCTCAAAGAACACCACCATCATTAACAAAACAGTACCCGC
>CAYGSL010000097.1:0-8720 GCA_964352475.1 uncultured Pseudomonadales bacterium
GACTCGCCAAACTGCCTGGCATGATGCTTTACCTTTACTTGCTTCACTCGTGCACCAGAAAGCGACAGCAATGCCGGAATAAATCGATGCATCTCACTATAAAACGGCAGGCTTTTCATCACCGCAGCGCGGTATGCTTTTAGCGAGCAGCCATTATCTTTAATGGGCACACCAGTGACTTTGCCTATTATCCAGTTGGCGATTTTCGACGGAATTTTACGGGTGATTAGTTTATCTTCGCGCTGATGGCGCCATCCAACAACGATATCGTAACCCTCGTCCAATAAGGTGTTTACGAGCATTGGTATATCAGAAGGGTCATTCTGCAAATCACCATCCATTGTAACCAATACTTTGCCACGGGCTTCGTCTATACCGGCTGCCATTGCGGGTGTTTGCCCATAGTTTTTTCTAAATTCTACGACTCGCAAGCTGGCGTCTTCATCGATCAGCGAACGCGCCACATTTAGCGTATCGTCTTTGCTGCCATCGTTGACAAAAATAATTTCGTGGTTCAGGCCCATTGGCTCCACTGCATCGCGAATTTTCTGGTGCAATAAAGGAACAGACTCTTCCTCATTGTACAAAGGAACAATGATAGAGAGGTCGAGAGTTTCAGGCATGCTGCGCCTCAAAGTGAATTGAAAGAATATTATTCATTGATTATAGGTGATAATTTGCGCTTCGTACGGGCGAACAAACAAGGCGTTGCTATAATCAAAAAATGAACAAAATCCCAGCGCCTATAAACGCTTTGTATGAACGCAGCCGTACAGATTGATAAACACTCACAAAGCAATAATGAGTCAACAGCACGCAAGGTGACGGGTATGAATTTCCAGCATACTTTTTCGATAGTTCGTGACCTGGCATACCGTTTGTCTCTTAAACCATTACTCTGTGATTATCAGTCGGTCCGTTTATTGATGCCGGCTGAGGATGAAGAGAATACCCCTACAATCCACTACGTGGGGGATGGTTCGCAACTGGCTTACCTGAAAACTCTTTTTGCCAATGAGCCTTACAATCAGCGAGAAAGCACGAAGCTGAGCCTTGCGGACGTGTTGCGCAAGCGTTGGCAAGCATCTGATCATGATTTGATCGTTTATGACTTTGATTTCCCCCTTCACTTCCTTTTGAAGCTTCCGGGCTTGGCAGTGCCGTACTGGATCAAGCAAAAAATTGAACTCAGCGACGAATGGGACGCTTATTTGAGCAGAATGCGACGAAAAACGCGTCGTGAAGCGCAGCGGATGATTCGTAAATTTGACTTGCAGATGCGAGTGGTGAACGGAGTCGATTATGCGGAGCAGTTCTATGACAAGCTGTATGCCCCTTATATTCGATCTCGGCATGGTGAAAGTGCGGTTGTCATCGATAGAGCAGCGGCACTCAGCAAACTCCGAGTCAGTCACATTGTTCAGTTGCTGCTGAACGATCAGGTTATCGGTGCCGCCCAAATAGACAGGCAAGAGGAGGTATTAGCGCTAGGCTGGACAGGGCTTACTGATTTGAGCGAGAAACCGGAATTACGCGGCGCCGCAGATGCACTGGATTACTTCTGTATGAAATATGCCTTTGATACCGGCTGCAGAACGATCGATATGGGACACAGTCGCGCAATTCTGTCGGACGGAATATTGCGATACAAGAAGAAGTGGGGCGCGAAAGTGGGCGCAGGGGTGGTGCCGCAAGGCCTGATGAAGTTCGAATTCTCAACTGCGAAGTCAGCATGGCGGGATTTTATCTGCGCAAACCCGCTAATGAACAGTGTCAATTCGGCGCTTGAGGCGCATGTTGTTGTTCCGCAAACAGAAGAGTCCAATGACAAGATTGAGTCTTATGTTCTGGATCAGTATGTTGACGGATTGGCGAGAATTCATGTGTATTGTGATGCTGCCTTAACAAAAGCCTGCTTCCCTTCCGTTCCCTGTCCTGTAGTGCTGCGTCCCTACGAAAACGCGCAGCAACTGGCTGCCTTGTTGAATGAATAAATAAATGCATGCCAATGAGATACATTTTCGCCGGATAGGCTGGCGTCAAACTCTTGATGTTATCAAGCTCTCCAGAAGTTTGTTGCCGCAAGAGCTGTGTAGAAAAACGCATTCCTTGTTCGCACTGTTTGTAAACCTTGAGCGAAAGAATCTCAATCTTAGTTTTGGTTTGTACTGCGGTGATGAATTGGTCGGGTATATGCTGGTGTATTTCCACAATCGCAGTTTGTATCACCAACGAGATGAACTCATTGTTCACATCGACGAGTATTGCGTGAAACCGGATTACCGTGGCCGAGGCCGTGATGTCATTTCAAGAATGGTACATGAAATGGATCTATGGCAACCAAAGAGCGGTATAGAGGCCATAGCAACAGGCGACGCACTGCAGCATTGGCTCAGTATTGGCCGGTTAGTTGCCAGGTGGGGCTATGAAACGCATCTACGGGAAAACGACTGCGTTCGTGCGGGGCATCAAATGGGCCGTATTCGCTGGGAGTTCAAGCCAGACGAGTACTGGCGACCGATATCGGCTCAGAAACTGCCAAAGCCAATACTGACTTTGGAACAATCTGGCAGAACTATAGAATTGCTGGAAATTAAAAGCACCCGTCAGTGGTTGTCCCTGAAAGAATCTTATATAGCCCTGGACCCAATAGGAACTCCGACAATTGGCAGAGAGTTTGCTTATCAGTGGGAGTACTGGCGGCATTTTGGAATTTCCGAACAATTAGGTGTTTTTGCACTGCGAGAGGATGGCGATATACAAATGATTCTGCCTCTTGCAACGGGTGCTTCAGCAAACGATAGAGCCTGTAGCCCGTTAGCATTGATAGGACATTACTCGGCTTACCATAGAGCTCAGGCACTGATTGATTCTGCAAGACGGGATTATTTGCTGGCCTTAATGCAACAATGCCTGGAGCAGGCGGGAATAACAGTAAATGTAAATGAAATTCTGGCACCTGTACCTGCCGCGGCTACAACACCTGCGCACAGACCCTGGTTTGGTTTGAATCGGCGTAGTGTTGCATTGCACGCAGATTTTGAGCGCGTCATCAGCGTCAGTTCATAAATGTATAAAAATTGTACCATCTCTCTGTCGTCGCCTACTGTAGCAGACAGCATGTGATACCATTTCCCTTGTAGCGGCAGTGCAAAAAACAGGCGCGCATGCGGCTGTCGCCATTTCTAGGTATCATGTACAAGTGATTGTTTTCTGAAAATTTAAGTGAGTGGGTTAATGATTAACTATTGTAAGATCGCGATGCTGGCGCTGGTGTCTTTGCTCCTGGCTGCGTGTCCTGAAGTTGATGTTAAAAGGCTCGCTGATACTCAGGAGATGCGGGGCAGATTACCCGGTAGTGCCGGTTCACTATCAGCCCAAGACTATATTATCGAGCGTCTTAGCCCGCATGCCCAAGGCTTAATGGGTGGCAGCGGCGAGAACAGTTTTAAGCAGTTTTATAATGGCGGCACTAACATACTGGCTATCGTTCCAGGTACGGATCTAGCCAATGAATACGTGATGGTCGGTGCACACTATGATCATTTGGGAAGTAGTTGCAGTACGGCGCAATCGTCCGACGTAATATGTAACGGTGCTAGCGACAACGCGTCAGGTGTGGCTGCGGTAATCGATATCGCGAAAAGAATCACGGATGATGAGTTCAGGGGCCGTCGCTCACTGATTCTTGCATTGTGGGACCAGGAAGAATTTGGTTTACGCGGTTCCAGGCATTATGTAAACAACCCGATACGTCCTCTTAACCGTGTGGTTGCTTACATCAACTTCGATATTCTCGGCACAAATGTAATGCCCAGCCTGGTTAACAACAGTTTTGTGATTGCCGCAGAGAGTGGTGGCAGCCTGTTGCAAAACGCGGTGCAGCAGGCCATCAATTCATCCAATGTCCAATTCCGTCAGCTAACTTCGTCCTTTGGCGACCGTCTTAGTGACCACACCAATTTCCTCGCAGCGGGTGTGCCTTCCGTATTTTTTACCGATGGCATTGGAGCTTGCTACCACACAGCGCAAGATGAAGAAGGAGTCATAGATTTCAAAAAGCTGAACAATCAAATTGCGGCCGCTAGTGATTTGACTCGTAATTTACTCGACAACAATGCAACCCCCAATTTTCGATCTGTTGGTGTCAACAGCAATGATTCACTGCAGCTGCTGAGTTATATTAACCTGGCGGCGCTGTCAGCCAGCCGTTTTACGCAAGCTGACAGAGATCGATACCCACAGCTGGTACAATTGTTTCGAAGTGGTGTGGATAGCCCAAGCTATGATTTGCCTGGAAGTCTTGCTAGACAAACGCTGCTGGCCGCAAGAGACATTTCTACCGCGTTTCGCAACGCAGGGCCATGCGAACCATTCCATTCTTCCGACTAGCCTGTAACGAGCAGCCGCGTTGGCCGTTGCCAGCAACTGCATGATAAAATTTGCAGTCACGCCCTTATGTATTAGGCTACGCAGTTGATCAGGTATACAGTTTTTGCTCTAGCAATAATCACAGCGTTTGCAGCTATTGTTTTCTACCCCTCACCAAGTGCGATGCTAGCGATGGTGCTGTCGTTTCCTCTCGTTGCCCTGGGCAGCTACGATTGCTGGCAAAGCAAGCATGCCGTGTATCGCAACTACCCGATTATTGGCCATATTCGGGCATTATTTGAATCCATACGGCCACAGATCAGGCAATACCTAATAGAAAGTGATACGGATGGCATGCCGTTTGATCGCGAGGAACGCACCCTGGTCTATCAGCGCGCAAAGAACGTCGAAGATAAAAAGGCTTTCGGTACAGAGCTCAATGTATATGGCGATGGTTATGAGTGGATAAACCACTCGATTTATCCCTGCGATGTTGACGCTAATGCAGCGCGCGTAACTATTGGTGGTGATGATTGCAAGCTAGCTTACAGTGCTTCGCTTCTGAATATTTCTGCAATGTCTTACGGCTCACTGGGCGGCAACGCTGTGGCCGCATTAAACAAAGGTGCGGCGATCGGAGGTTTTGCGCAAGATACGGGGGAAGGTGGAATATCCCGTTTTCATCGCGGGCCTGGTGGAGATTTGATATGGGAAATTGGTAGCGGTTACTTCGGCTGCAGAAACAAAGACGGTAGCTTTGATCGTGTTGCGTTCAGTGAACTGGCTCAATCCCCGCAGGTAAAAATGGTAGAGCTAAAGTTATCGCAGGGCGCAAAACCTGGGCAGGGAGGGATGTTGCCTGGCAAGAAGGTAACCGCAGAGATAGCGGCGGCCAGAGGCGTGGCAATTGGCAGCGATTGCATCTCTCCGACAAGACACAGCACCTTCAGCACACCCATAGAAATGCTTGAGTTCATCCAAGAGATGCGCGAGCTTTCTGGCGGCAAACCCGCTGGATTTAAACTGTGCGTAGGCCATCCGTGGGAAATAATGGCGATTGCCAAGGCAATGATCAGCACTGGAATAACTCCTGACTTTATTGTTGTAGACGGTTCGGAGGGTGGTACAGGTGCCGCACCCGTTGAATTTTCTGATCATATTGGTATGCCGCTTCGCGAAGGACTGGTGTTCACACACAATGTTTTGCTGGGTTGTGGCTTGAGAGACAAGATTCGTATCGGAGCTTCAGGCAAAATTGTCAGCGGGTTTAATATTGCAGCAAATATTGCTCTGGGTGCAGATTGGTGCAATGCGGCAAGAGGTTTCATGTTTTCACTCGGCTGCATTCAGTCGCAACATTGCCACAAGGGCAATTGCCCAACAGGCATCGCTACGCAAGACAAGCTACGACAGGCTGGTCTGAATGTGGAACAAAAAGCCTTGCAGGTTGCGGAGTTTCATGCCGAATCAATAAAGGCGCTAAGCAAAATCATTGGCGCGGCAGGGCTTCGATCAAGCGCTGATCTAAAGCCTGAGCATCTGATGATACGTCAAGATACTGACACCGTTTTATCAGCCAGCGAAATGTACCCCTACCTTTTGCCCCGAGCATTGCTCGACCATGACGAAGTTCCTGCCCCTTACAATCAGCATTGGCAAAGAGCTACGAGTGAGAGCTTCCAACTGACCTAACGTTATATCAAAGCGAGATAATAACTAAAAAATTATCTAGCCAGACCAGTAAAAATAAATATAATACTCACCGGACATGGACTGCTCTACACTCAGGGATTGACAATGCCAATTGCTAAAATTGTTGGCTAACCCCCTTCTGTTCAGTGACATTTCCACCTGGTTGTTTCCGCTAGCCTGCGGAGCAGGTATTGGTACGTGCAGGAGGTATGCCGAGAGTGAAGCCTGAGTTGTTATTGATTGGTGCTGGGCAGTGGATTCTTGATTGGTGCGAGTACTACCAGATTCCCTATGCGCTTATCCAGAAGCCGTCATTATATGAGCCTCATACCGCAACAGAAACCGTTCTACTGGAATACGAGAGTGATCCAAAGTTATGGGACTACGTTGATGCGCTGTGCAGTAAGCGAGATATCATCGCTTGTCTTACATCTTCGGAAAGCGCGTTAGAAATCGCTGAGCAAATTACCCGTCGTTTTAACATCGCGTACCAAAGCTGTCGCGATCAAACCTTATTAAGAGATAAGTACTCGATGCGTTCGGTGTTGGCGGCGTCCGGGTTAAATAACGTTGCCTATACGCTGGTGCATGACGACGTACAGATGCAGAAGTTCTTGGCCGAGCAGGGCGACATAGTCTTGAAGCCACGCGATGGCGTGGCCAGTCAAAGTATATCCAGAGTCACATCACAAGACAGCTCATCTCAGCCAGTTTCTACTAATTACCCGCTACTCGCGGAAAGATACATTGAGGGCCAGGAATATTCAGTAGAAGCATTTTCCTATGCCGGCGAGCACAAGATTATCGGTGTTACCGAAAAGACAGTCGACCCGCTTAGCTTCGTCGAGAAGAGACATGTTTTTCCAGCCGCTCTTGAACCGCAGGAAGGCGAGCTTATACATGCTACTGTTCAGCAGTTTCTGGACACAACCGGAGTCAAGAATGGTCCGTCTCATACGGAACTGAAAATTGAAAATGGCAAAGCGTTTATTATCGAGGGCCACAATCGCGCTGCTGGAGACGCAATATCCAGCCTGGTGGAAATGGTTACTGGCGTCAATGTTTATCAGCAATTGGTAGCCTGGGCTTGTTTGCAAGAGCGAATAATCGACGACAACATCATCTACAATCGAGTAGCGATGATCGATTTTATTTTTGCGGATGCTGGCGTTGTTACTCGCATTTCGGGAATACAAAGCTCTTTAGCTCTGGCCGGCGTTATCGAAGTAAAGTTGTACTACTCAGTAGGCGATAGAATTGAGCCTACTACCTCATCCTACAGTCGCTTTGGTCATATTATTATTCATGCCACTGACCATGATGAATGCGAGCGAGTTCTGGAAAAAGTACAATCGCGCCTGAAAATATCCGTTCAGTAGCGTAATTCTAGTCCGCTCTCAATGCCTCAAGCGGTGCCAATTGTGCAGCGCGGGAGGAGGGCGTGATCCCCGCTATAACGCCTATGACCACGGCAACAAGAACGGCGGCGAACATGTAAAACGGTGAGAGCCTTGCAGGTAACCCCGATATTAGTGTGCTCAACACCAGCACCAGCAGAGCGCCGAACAGCAGACCCACAATCGCGCCACTGGCTGCCAAAAGAACTGATTCAGAAAGAAACAGATTCCGCACCTGCAGCCGGGTAGCACCTACTGCACGTAACAAGCCTATTTCATGAGTTCGTTCGCGCACTGAGATCGTCATAATCGTGAAAATGCCAACCCCGCCGACCAGCAGTGATATGGCGCCCAGGCCTGCCACGGCGGCCGTAATCACGTCCAGAATTGAGCCCAGTGAATCCAGCATTTGTTGCTGGGTTATAACGGTAAAATCTTCGACAGCATGACGTGAAATCAGAAGCCGTTTGATACTGGCTACGAGTTCCGCTGGGTTGGCGTGCTCAGAGTAGCGCACATCAATTTCCATCAAGCTTTCAGAGTTGTAGAGTTCAAGCATCCTGGCTGCCGGTATGATCACTAAATCATCAACATTGATTCCAAGCACATCACCTTTATCTTCAAGTACGCCCACAATCCTGAAACGGCTTCCGGCAATTCTTATCCGATCTCCCAGCGGACTATGCTCACCATACATATCACGGAAAACCGTGCTGCCCAAAACAGCAAGTGCGCGTGGCGATGTTGAATTGTCATCCGGCAGAAATTGACCCTGATTCAGCTCCAGGAACAGCAGCTGGTTTATGTCTGATGTGCCGCCCAGAATCAGCGTTTCGCGCACGCGACCATTGGCTTTGACCTCCAGAGTACCAACGCGTACGGGAATAGAGGCTTCAACATTTGGCAGCCCAGCGACAGCAGCAGCGTCTTCTATGGTTAATGGACGCTGCGTGTTAATAACACCGGGTGGTCCAATGCCAACCGTGTCTGGTTTGCCTGGCATAATCACCAGATTGTGCGAACCAAATTGGCTGAACTCTCGAACAATGTAGTGCTCAAGACCAGCGCCAAATGAAGTCAGCAATACAACAGCGGCCACACCAATGGCGATGCCCAGTGTTGTCAGAAATGAGCGAAGAGGATTTGAGCCAATTGATCGGCGGGTGAAACCCAGGGTATCCGTGGTGTCCATCAATTCATCGGTTTACTAGATCATGTACAGCTGTATATTGACCCTTTGAATTGCGAAACTCAATCAGC
>CAYGSL010000098.1:0-8519 GCA_964352475.1 uncultured Pseudomonadales bacterium
GCCTTCAGAATTTGGGGCTGGCTGCTGTGATTATCTTCAGCCTTCTAAAAGACGTGAGCTTGATGTTGCCCGTTCTGTTCTACATACCGTCCATGCGGATAACCGGTGTGCTGTTGATCTTGTATAGCAGGTGGCCGCGTGCAACTTAACGTGGCTATGTCAGCAGTTATTATGGCAGAACGCCATCCATTGGTAGAAGTAGGAAATCACTTCGGTGTGAGTCGCGCCACAGTAGCAAGGGCAGCGCAAATGCACCGACCATCAAACAACTCAATTCGTCATTCTGCACAATGGTCGACGTAGCCCCGTTTAATCCTGCAAACTAAAAGCCACAAGATAGTCACCCGAAGGCAATGGTGACGTAAAATGCCCGCCGGCGGCAATCACCACATATTGTCGCCCTTGGTATTGATAACTCATAGGGACAGCGTTACCAGTTGTTGGCAATTCGCTCTTCCATAATTCATCGCCATTCTCAATATCGAAGGCTCGAAGATAGGCATCACTGGTTGCCGCAATGAATATTAATCCTGAGGCGGTGACCATCGGCCCGCCCATCTCCATACCCCCTTCAATCATATGGTAGAAAGGCCAGGGCACCATTTTTTCAAGCGTACCCAAGGGCACACTCCAGAGTATCTCACCCGTCTCAAGATCGGTTGCGTCCAGGGTGGCCCAGGGCGGTGCAGAGCAGGGAATGCCCAGGCTTGATGTCAACACATCGATAATCACACAGTAGGGGGAATCACGCTGTGGAAAAGGTAGATCGTCGGGGCACTCGGCCTGCGGTGCCAGGCGCACGTGAATGGGAAGACGCTTGGTGTTGGTAATCATAATCTTGCGATCAGGATCAACGGCCGGTGCCCCCCAATTATGACCGCCAAGGTTAGAAGGATACAGCACCACACCTTGCTCCGAGGGTGGCGTATAAATAGCATGACCGCTGACAGATTCAATAAGCTCACGGCACTGCGCCTTATCCCAGAATGTTAGGCCCCATGCATCATCAGGCATTAGGCCCAGAGGGTGCAATGGTTCCGGTTTCACCGGAAATGGCTGAGTTGGACTCAGGTATTCCCCTGCCACGGCGCCTTCTTGAGGGACCGGGCGCTCTTCTATGGGGTGCAGAGGCTCACCGGTCTCCCTATCCAACACAAAGGTCATTCCCATCTTGGTAACCTGCACCACTGCGGGTCGTGTCTTGCCATCGATGGTGAGCTCGGAGAAGGTCGGCTGAGCTGGCACATCGAAATCCCAGATGTCATGGTGCACGGTCTGATAGTGCCAAGCCACCTCACCTGTCGCCGCTTTAAGTGCCACTACTGAGCTGGAGTAGTAGTCCTGGTGACCACCTCTGTCGCCGCCGTAGTAATCAGGCGAGGAATTCCCGGTTGGCACAATCACTAATCCCAGCTCCTCGTCCACCGAGATTGTTGACCAGACGTTGGTTGTTCCTGGCGTAAAATTTCCGTGCTGGTCTTTTTGAGGCTGATTTGGGTGTACCGGGTTCCATCCCCAAACGAATTCACCTGTGCGCACGTTGTAGGCGCGCACAACCCCCGAGGGCACATCGTTGTGATTGCTGTCTAGAACAAATGCACCGGTAATTACCAGGTCGCCCGCAATAGCGGGAGCACTGGTAATGCTGTACTCGCCGCTCTCATGCTCGGTCAGCCCATCATTGAGATTAATCTCTCCATTCTCGCCAAAATCAGAGCAGGGCTTTCCGGTAGCACCGTCCAGGGCGATAAGCCTGGCGTCCAGCGTGCCAGTGATAATTCGGTGCGCACAAAACTTCTGCGTAGGCTTGGGATCGATCCAGCTGCTGACACCTCGGCAATTCGTGATGGTCTCTTTTTCCATGTCCACACCAGGGTCGTAAACCCAGCGTTGTTCCCCGGTTGCCGGGTTAAGCGCAAAGACACGATTAAACGACGAGCAGTAATAGAGAGTGTCTTGCACAACGATGGGTGTCACCATAAACGACGTCGGACGACTGGAGACATCATCCATCGTGACTTCCTCAGTCAAACTCTGCTTACCTGCTCGGTAGTCTCCTGAGCGGTGTACCCAGGCCTGCTCCAGTTGCGAGACATTGCCTGCGTTGATCTGAGTTATAGGCGCATGGTGTCCACCGCCGGGCGTGCCACCGTAGGCGGGCCATTCGATGGTCTGCGCAGCCAGGGCAAGGCTGCCGATGAGCAGGCTGGTAGTGACTAGCGTCAGAAAAAGTTTATGCATGAAAATTCCCAGAGAGTTCGGGGTACAGTTTACCTAATTTCAAAGGGCTAACGGGGTCTCGTCGACCGCTGCATATTTAGATATGTTGAATGGCGGCCTGGAGAGCTTGGCAGCTCCGTGCCTTTAGTGGAATACGAGAGCATGCTCAGGAACAGAGATAAGGTTATGGTTGCAGCTTATCATTGTGCGAGACACCCAACATTGTCGGAAACAGGAAATTATTTCGGCATTAGGCGTATCAAGATGTGCAATGATCGACGTGACCCCAGATCCCAGACTGCTCCCCACCGGTGAATAGAGCGGTTACCAGCTACGAATTGGGTGTAAAGTGTAAGGCCTGATCACAAATCTAATTCGGAGCAGCAACTAACTTGGTATGGAAAGTAGAAGACCCACTAGCGACAAGCATGCTGAGTTTCGCAACGCAGCAGCGAAACATCAAAGACAGCTGAGTGACCTAATGGCAACGCGCTCATCTGATCGACGAGTAGACCACTCTCGTGGGCAGCTTGACATAGACGTTGACGATGTAGTGGCTGTTCTCGATAAATCGTTTCCCGCCGGAACGGCACTCTTAATGTACGAGTTGAACGACACATGCTTGAAAGTATGGGCTGTTAGTAGCAAAGCGTTTATTGCCGAAACAATCGTTATCGGTCGCGAAGAATTGTCACAAGAAATTTCGAGTTTGGGGCAAGCGCTCGGCATCGGTAATAAGACGCGTTCCCATCTTCCGGTTCGACGTGAAATGATCTGGGATGGTCCGGACCACGACTTGGCCAACTGTGGCAAAACCATTGAAGAAACAGTGTCGAGTCTGTCGAGATTGCTTTTGCCATCTCCCGTAGCAGAACTCATTCAATCTTCATCCATTAGTCATCTAGCGATCGTTCCCAGCGGAGAGCTTGCGACCGTTCCTTTTTCTGTGCTCAACGCAGGAGACCTTCCATTTATCGATTGCGTGTCGTCAACGATAGCCCCAAGCCTGGGAGACCTCTTTCAAGAAGGCAGCCATCTGCGCGCCGAGACTCCGTTAGATACCCTTAGTGCACTTGTTGTAGGAAATCCTGCCTACGCTGACTCGGAATGGCTACTGCCAGATCTTCCGGGCGCTGAACGAGAAGCGCGGGCTGTTGCTGCCATCTTTGGTGTTGAACCACTCATCAGTGCGCAAGCAACCAAACGGCAGCTGCAGTTAAAGTCGAATGCACCCATTATCTACCTGGCAACTCACGGAGTGGCAAGTGAGACTAATCCATTGGACGCGAGTTTTATAGCGCTAACTCCGTCCACTGACGACAAGGAGTCAGGACGCTGGACCGCGCGCGAAATACAAGAAGAATGGATGGGGGCACAACTCGTTGTATTGAGCGCATGTCAGACAGGGCTGGGTAGGGTTCACGATGCCGGTGTTATAGGCCTATCAAGAGCATTCCAGTTGGCCGGGTGTGGCCAGGTCGTGATGAGCCTTTGGAACGTGGACGACAATTCGACGGCAGACCTAATGGAAGAGTTTGCGAAATATATTTGTGCTGGTCATCATGCACCAGAAGCCATTCGTAGATCGGCGATGTGCTTACGCGACAAAGGAGCGCAGCCTTGGCAATGGTCTTCTTTTTCTGTTTTCGCCGGAGTTTTTGTCTGAGGCGTACTCGCTTGTCGATGCAAAACTCCCCGCTCGTTACTAAAAGCCCTACTAAGAGAAAAGAACAATGAGCGCCGTAGATTTTGCTCGCTCTTTTGTCGCGTCACTTATGGAAGGCGACATTGAAAAAGCACGTGCAACCTACCACCCTGATTGCGAGATTTGGCTTTACTTCAGTAATCAGGTTTAAATGGTTGATGAAAGCCTGGGGCTGTTACAGACAATGTTTGCAGCCTGTAAAAACCTGGAATACATCGTAACCAGGCTTGAGGAAGTCGAGAATGGTTACTTACAGCTTCACACATTACAGATGACTGCAAACGATGGCGCCACTTATTCCACTGATGCGTGCTTGGTTGTTACGCTGAAGGACGGAAAGATAGCCAGTGCCAAAGAGTGGATAGACCCCTCACCATTGGCACCCATTTTTACCAAGGCCTAAAAGATAAGGCGTTCTTTCGCACACCGCACATTCAATGGCTGCACGATATATTTGCTATGGGGTGTGCAAGCTAACTCCAGAGAGTACTGGGGTCAGGTCGGGCATTTCACATTTTGAAATGGCGCACAGACGGATCATAGTGCCTAATGAGTGCGGCCCTGCATTTCAATTGACATTTGTTGACAACGCCTAAACACTTGAGCGTAAAACGCAAGCCTGAAATCAAATTCATCCGTTAGGAGTTAAGATGAAACACTCACAAAAGCCAATTTGATAAGCGATATAGAAAAAGCGGGCTTCACAATTAGCAGTCAATGGACGCATGGGGTGAAAGATATGTCTGTGTTCCTGATTGCGAAAAGAAAATAGCAATGCACATAAACTACCGAACAACAAACGCGAGGGTCGCTGCTAACGGTCGCCACCAATGCTTTCAAGCTGTTGGACGAATAAAGGCATAGTGTGAAATGCCCGACCTGACCCCAAAATCCGTCAACAATTACACCTCAAACGCACGGCCGCGGTATATAAGCTTCTTTTTGCTCGTGGATGTTTTGCTCGTAGACGGAGCATCCGTAGTTTTCTCACTGAGCATCGCACGACCGCGATACACCTTGTTGGCGGGCGCATCTTTGCTGTTTTGTGGGGCAAGCTCTTGATCGGCAAGTTCAAAGAAACGCTCTATAAGCAGTTTCATTTCCTCGCTTTGATAGACGCCATAGAGGTCGCGTAAGTTTTCCAACAACGCCGGGTTAGATAGCTTGAGATCCAGGCCCGTTGAATTCGGCGCCAACTTGCTGATACGCCGCACCGTATGAATCATTTCGCGATTGAATTGCAACGGCTCACTCCATGGAAGCCAAGTTGTGTGCCTGATTGTACGTCAGGGTATTGATGCATTTCCACGTAATATCGGCATTTATGCGCCTGAAGCCAGCCTCACTTCTGAGAATCGGGGTTAGGTAGGCCACCGCACCTACGATATGACTGAATCAACATGCTTACCCTCTGGTCGATGCTAAACTCTGAGATCTTTCCCTAAAGCCCAAATAGAGAAAAATAATGAATGCTGTAGATTTTGCTCGTTCTTTTGTAGCGTCGCTTATGGAGGGCGACATTGAAAAGGCGCGTGCGGCCTACCATCCGGATTGTGTAATTTGGCATAACTTCAGCAATAAAACTCAAACGGTTGATGAAAATCTAGCGCTACTACAAACAATGTTAGCGGCCTGTAAGAAACTGGAATATATCGTGAATAGGCTTGAGGAAATTGAGAACGGCTATTTACAACTCCACACCCTTCAAATGACTGCAGACGATGGCAGCACTTATTCCACAGAAGCATGCCTGGTCGTTACGCTGAAGAACGGCAAGATAGCCAGCGCCAAAGAGTGGATAGACCCCTCGCCGCTGGCACCTATTTTTGCCAAAACCCAATAGCTAAGAGCAGCTGGTCTCAGATAGCAAATTCAATTGCTGAACAAATAGATAGGTTGTGCAGTGTGCTACCAGACGCCAGCAATGGTATTGTTCCAGAGCAAGTACGCAAGCAATTGGGGCCGTGCATTGAGAGCATCGACCTGGCGTACGAGTGCTATTAACGGCTAGACCAAGAAATACAGAGTTGATTGATGAATAAAACAAACGGAACAATGCGAGCCTGGCGAACGCATCAGTACGCAAAACCTTCTGAAGCACTAAAACTGGATGTCATTGATATTCCCCAGCCTGAGGAAGGCGAGGTTCTGGTCAAGGTGCAGGCCATTCCGCTCAACCTTGCGGATATGGAACGCGCCACTGGCGGCACAATGATGGTGCGGCCAGAATTGCCCGCAGGACCTGGTATGGAAGTAGTGGGTGTTGTGGAAGGTTGCGGTGAAGGCGCTGAAAGCTGGCTGGGCAAACGGGTGGTTGCGATTCCTAAAGGCGCACACGGTGGGTATGCCGAATACTGTGTTTGCCCTACCGCCTCAATGTTTGATATGCCAGACAGCATTCCATTGCCTGATGCTGCGGCACTTTATTTTCCGTTTCACCTGGCATGGTTGGGTTTGTATGAACGAGCCAGGGTGCAGGCAGGCGAAACCGTATTGGTTAACGGTGCTGCCGGCGGCGTGGGTGCGGCCGCGGTTCAATTGGCAGTGGCAGCCGGCGCACGAGTTATTGCCGTTGCGGGCAGCGAGGAAAAACTGCAGTGGTGCAAGCAGCTTGGCGCTGAAATCACAGTTAACCACACAACCGAAGACTTCGTGGCCGTAGTCAGAGACGCTACCAACCACAAAGGCGTTGATATCGTCTTCGACAATATTGGTGAAGAACTGTTGGAGAAAAACCTCGCCAGTGTTGCCTACAATGGCCGCTACGTGGCGATGGGATTTTCGTCAAACAAATCGGTAGCGGATGAGAAATTCTATGTACCTAGAAGGCTGTCGATGGCCAATGTCAGTCTCTGCTGCGCAATGTTGTATTACGCTGACGAGCCTTTGCTCACGGCAATGAAGGATGCCGGTCTGAACTTCGTACCCACCTCCGTTGGCCGGGAAATCAATGCAAGCATCATAGCGATGGTTGAGCAGGGTAAGATCAAACCGGTTGTGGGTAAAGTGATTGACTTTGAGGATGTGCCTCAAGGAATGGAAGATTTGATGAACAGGAAAACACTGGGTCGAACGATTGTTCGTTTATTTGATTGATTTATTAAGTGATTGTTTAGAACTGAAAATCCAGGCGAAAGGTAAGAATATGAGTGATTATTTCGAATGCACTCCGGTAGGTGTGGAATTTTTAGAGCAAGCCGCAAATGTGTATAAAGCCGAAGAGGTGATTCGGGCCACACCTGAACAAATCTTTGATGTGTTTGAAGACGAGGTGTCCTGGACAGTATGGGCCATGCCGATACAAAGAGTTGAATGGACATCGCCTAAACCATTTGGCGTGGGCACCACCCGCACCGTGTATATGATGGGCGACAGGAACGGATATGAAGAGTTTGTTGAATGGGAGCGAGGCAAACGAATGGCATTCACTTTTCTTGGTAGCAGCAAAGATGATACCGAGAAATTTCTGGAAGATTATCGAGTAACTGACCTGGGTGATGGCACTTGCAGGGTTGTCTGGTACATGGCCATGGAAAATCGGGGTGGGCCGAGTTGGAGTGACGCCATAGTGCGACCCTTGATGGGAACGGCCAATCGATGGATGTTCGGCCGCTTCAAGAAGTACACAGAGGAATACGCGCTTAAAGAATCTGCTATGAAAGAAGGAATATCGTAAATTACGCGGCACCGTGCCAAGGTCTTATGACTCGAAAACTAATTCAATGACCAAGCAAACCCTCTCCGCGATTCCAGCAAAAGCAAGAATATTCCTCTCTATGCTATTCGTTTTGGCAATCGGCCTGGCGTTCACTGGTGTGTTGGATAAGCAGGGCGAGGACTACACCAATGAGACTCTAAAACGTAGCTTGGCTGCATTCGCCATTGCTCGCGGCTTGAACGGCGTAATCTCTGTTGCACAAGGCACTGAAATAGCGGTGCAGCCTGCGGGCGTTGGCGTTAACTTCGCGCCCGGTGAAATTCTTGATCCTATCAATGACCTGGTTGAGCGTTTTTCCTGGGTGATGTTACTCAGTAGTACGTCGCTGGGCCTTCAGCAAATATTGCTCTCTATCAGCACCTGGTACCTGTTCAGCATAATTGTAGTCGCCGTGCTAGCCATCGCAGGTATTGCGCTGTGGGTACGGTCCGGGATCAGCTCAGCTACCAGGCAATTCCTATTGAAGCTCGGTTTGGCGCTGATGATTTTTCGCTTTGCGGTACCCTTCATGGCGATTGCAAACGAATGGATTTACGCCGAATTTCTGTCTGACCTGTACTCAGAGTCGACAGCCAAGCTTACGGAAACGACGGATGATATACGTGAGTTGAATAGAGACCTTGATCAAACCGAACCCGCAGTTAAACAAGAGTCACTGCTTGGCTCGGTACGCCAATTGGTACAATCCGCAGCAAGCTCCGTAGACCTGGAAGCCAGACTTGAGCAATACAAAGAATCGGCCTCGGCTGCGACGCAACATGCGATCAATTTAATCGTTGTTTTTGTCTTTCAAACTATTATTTTGCCGCTGGGATTTCTTTTGTTTGTTTACGTCATTCTAAAACGTTTAGCCAGCTTTAATCGGTCGTTGTTTTA
>CAYGSL010000099.1:0-8516 GCA_964352475.1 uncultured Pseudomonadales bacterium
CCGATCTGTAGATTTTTCCGCGAGGAAGCGACTTTTGAATCACTTTCTTTTGGGTTTTCTGATTGAAAATCACAGAGAATTACACCCATAAAAATCTGATACACCTCTGCAGGCCCCGGTCTGCGGGGGTTACAGGCAACTTTGTCCTTTTGAGACGGAAAACCCGTGGTACCCCTACTTGTAAGCCAAAAAAACCCCGCCGAAGCGGGGATACGAATACCTCTGTTTGAGTGTGGACCCGGAATTACATCGCGGCTCCCGTGCCTCAGCCTTAGAGGCGACTTCAGACAGAATCCTCCTGGTGATCGGCAACCATGCACTCTGTGGTAAGCAACAGACTTGCAACAGACCCCGCTGCCTGCAGCGCGGAGCGCGTTACTTTAGCTGGATCGAGGATACCCATTTCGATCATGTCGCCGTATTCACCACTTGCCGCATTGTAACCCAGGTTTCCAGACAGCGATTTGACTTTGTCGAGCACGACCGAACTCTCTACTCCAGCATTCGCAACGATTTGGCGCAACGGTGCCTCCATTGCTCGACAGGCAATCATAACGCCCGTAGTCTGGTCTTCGTTGTCGCCGACCAGTTTTCCAATAGATTGCAGAGCACGCACCAACGCAACTCCACCACCCGCCACGACACCCTCTTCAACAGCAGCACGTGTTGAATGCAGAGCGTCTTCGACTCGCGCTTTTTTCTCCTTCATTTCGATTTCGGTCGCTGCGCCAACTTTGATGACCGCCACACCGCCGGACAGTTTCGCAACACGTTCCTGCAATTTCTCTCGGTCATAGTCAGATGAAGTGTCTTCAATCTGCGCCCGAATTACATTCACGCGCGTGGATATCTGATCGTGCTCACCCGCGCCATCGATAATCGTGCTGCTATCCTTAGTCAGCGCAACTCGCTTTGCTTCCCCAAGGTGTTCAAGCGTAACCGCTTTGGCTTCCAGACCCACCTCTTCGGCAATGAGAGTGCCGCCGGTCACAATGGCTATGTCTTGCAGCATGTCTTTTCGGCGATCACCAAAACCCGGCGCCTTACAAGCCGCCAATTTAACGATACCGCGCAGATTGTTAACCACCAATGTTGCCAGGGCTTCGCCTTCAACATCTTCGGCGATAATTAACAGTGGACGGCCTGATTTGGCGACTTCTTCCAATAGCGGTAGCCAGTCACGGACATTTAAAATTTTCTTCTCGACCAACAAGATGTAGGGGTTTTCAAGCTCCACGCTCATGTTTTCTTGGTTGTTAATAAAGTAGGGCGACAAATACCCACGATCGAATTGCATGCCCTCGACCAACTCGAGTTCGTTTTCAAGGCCGTTTGCTTCCTCAACGGTGATCACGCCTTCCTTACCAACTTTGTCCATTGCGTCGGCGATGATGTCGCCCACAGCGCTGTCACTGTTGGCTGAGATTGTGCCAACCTGTGCGATTGATTTGGTATCATCACAAGGTGTTGATGCCGCACGAATGGCTTCTACCGCGGCTACTATCGCTTTATCAATGCCGCGCTTCAGATCCATTGGATTCATTCCGGCTGATACGGACTTCATTCCCTCCGAAACGATAGCCTGGGCTAGAACGGTTGCTGTTGTTGTACCGTCTCCGGCTACGTCGGATGCTTTGGATGCAACAGATTTTACCATCTGAGCCCCCATGTTTTCGAACCGGTCTTCCAGTTCGATAGCCTTTGCAACCGACACGCCGTCCTTAGTGACCGTTGGGGCACCATACGATGAGTCAATCACCACGTTCCGACCTTTCGGTCCCAATGTAACTTTTACAGCATCTGCCAGAAGATTTACGCCTGCCAGCATACGCTCGCGCGCGGGATTACCGAACCTAACGTCTTTGATAGTCATTACTTTAATCCTTTTAGGGTGTTTTGTGTCTAGGTTGTATTAACAGCGATGCTGATGATCAATCGACAACGGCAAATATTTCTTTTTCCTGGAGAATAATCAGTTCTTCATCATCGATCTTTATGACGTTATTGCCAGCGTACTGACCAAACACAACGACATCACCCACCTTCACATCCAAGTCGCGGACCTTACCGCTTTTCAGCACTTCTCCTGAACCCACGGCAACAATCTTGCCCTTATTTGGTTTTTCCTTTGCGGAACCGGCGAGGATAATTCCACCGGCACTTTTTTCAACATCTTCCTCTCTACGAACGATAACCCGATCATGCAGCGGATGAATTTTCATGGTTGTTCTTCTCTGTAGTTACCATTGAAATCAGATACTCAATAGATAACGAACACATCGGCTTGAGCGGTATGCTTGGCAGCCTGTGCAGCAGTCTTAATGGGGGCTAACGTTGGTAAATCAAGTCCCGCTGGGGCGTATCAGCGCAGATAATGTGAAATTAAAGTGCCGACATTGAAGGAGAAAATTGTCTCGTTATGGTTGCAGGTGCTGCGGCTAGCGAAACGGGATCGCAAGGTGCTCGAACAGCTTAATGAGCAGATCTGAGACATCACTATTCGATAAGGAGAGTATCTAATAGTACGCTGAAGCAAATTATTACCTGTGCCCATCGGGTTAATACGAAGGAGCATCCCTTTGGAGCTCAGAAAACCTGAATGGGCTCAACGCACTATCTGCTCATGCGGTTTAACAACGCATTGCTGACAAGCTGATTTTTTCATAGTCGCCAAAGTTAGCGGCCGTTCGCTGCATCTCATTCCACTATGTCAGTCAACGCTGTGCGTAGGTCATTGATCAAATCGAGCGGGTTTTCGAGACCAATCGACATTCGAAGCAGACCCTCGGGAGCGGTTGATTTTGGCCCTTCAGAGGATGCCCTGTGCTCAATCAGGCTTTCTACACCGCCGAGACTTGAGGCGTTCAGAAAAAGTTTAAGTTTTGATGCAACCTTAATCGCAGCCTCCTTACCGCCTTTGACCTCAAAGGAAATCATCGCCCCACCGGCTGACATTTGGCGTTTGGCGATTTCATACGATGGATGACTTGGCAGATGAGGATAGCGAACACTATCTACACCATCCAGAGCTTCGAGTGCTTCCGCGACTGTTTGTGCATTACTACAGTGGCGTTCCATGCGGCAATGGAGTGTTTGCAGTCCCCTCGATATTAGCCAGGCATTGAACGGTGCCAAAACTCCGCCTGTTAGGCGGCGCGTCTCCAAAAGACCCTCAGCAAGGGCCTGTTCACCACGATAAGCTATCGCTCCACCTTGAACGTCACTATGCCCCCCCATATATTTGGTGAGAGAATGAAGAACGTAATTCGCACCCAAATCGAGCGGCCTTTGCAATACGGGCGTCGCAAACGTTCCATCAACCAACACGGTAGCGCCATTTGCCTTCGCTTCATGACTGATAGCCTCGATATCAAGCACCTCGATTCGCGGGTTTGATGGTGTCTCGAACCAAACAAGATCCACACCATCTGTAAAAGATCGTTCACGAGCCGCAGGGTCTGATAAATCGATGCTTTCGCAGGACAGTCCCCAGTTTGGCAGAACCTTCTGCGCCAATGTGCGAAAGTCGAAATAAACGTCTTTGTGGAATACAACTCGCGCGTTGGGCGGAAGCCGTGAGAGAATCGCAGCGCCAGCGGCCATACCCGACGCAAAAGCAACTGCGCCGTCAGCACCTTCGATTGCTGCAAGCCGCGTCTGTAGGTCATCTACGTTAGGGCTACCGCCCCGAATATATTCGTAACCGTGTAAGCGCTCACCGGCTGGTCCGTGCTCGAATGTTGTAGACAGCTGGATTGGTGGCGCAATTGATCCCAGTATTCGCCGCCTCGGTATATGTATAGCTTTGGTCTCGTTGTGCATCATCTCTCCATCGTTCACGAGAAGATATCACTTCATGACTATCGCACTGCGGATTTTTTGCTGATAGCGGGCTTACGCACATTATGCTCCGATAGTATTACAGACTTGCCGGATGCAGATCGAATTTTGATTGTGGTACTTAGGCCATTCATGGAGAGCTTGAGCAGCCGAAACAAGTATTGCGCTTCCAGATGGAGAAGGCACTGTCTCAAAATGCGTTGAAGGCCAAACAGGTCGTTTATTTTGCCTTGCCCTGTTGGAATCCCCTTAAAGGTTTCTGTTGAGTTGCCGTAGTTTGATATCAATGAAAATCTATCTCTTGCCGCAATACTTCTTGCTAATACAGTAGATCTCACCTACTATCACGTACGCCCGCGAGACTCAAGCCCTCAAGCTCTAGCCCATCAAGCTCCAGCCCCAAGCCCCAAGCCTTCAAGCTAAAACTTCGGCCCTCAGAGCCTATTCTTTTATTATTAGGTCGAACAGTCGATGCACGCCTCAACTGTGCTTGCTCGATTTATTCTTCGATTCAGTGACATGAATAATTGACGTTTACGGCGTCAGCTATCGCTATTTGAACGATTTATCCAGCGCATCTGCTGCCTCTTGTGATCGCTTTATCTCTAATTCAAATAATGATTCTATGGCAGAAATGCCATCCACTGAATAATGAACGCCCCGACACAATATAAATCTTAGGCCTGCGATGATTCCCCTCACATCTGAAGGTACTATAAGATGAAAAAATATTTACTGTTTACACCAGGCCCAGTAAACGTGGCAAGTAATGTGCGAACGGCTATAGCAAAGGAAGATATATGTCATCGCGAGGCAGATTTCGACTATCTGCTACAGAGCATTGAACAGAAATTACTGCAACTGTTTGAGATAAAGAATACGGCTGCCTACCGAGCTGTCGTCATTACAGGTTCAGGGACAGCCGCCAATGAATCGATGCTCTCATCCGTAGTCGATGAACAAAACATCCTTATTCTCTCCAATGGTGAATTTGGTGACAGACTGTATAACACTTCAAAGATCTACAACAAAAATACGTTCCTGCTCGATTTTGGTTGGGGAAATAATATTAGTAGTGTCGAAGTTGAATCCTATCTAAAAGAGAACAAGATTGGCGTTATTGCGATGGTGCATCATGAGACCAGCTCAGGCATGCTCAATTCGCTTTCCGACATAGGTACTTTATCGAAGGCCAATGGATCGATACTTATCGTTGACGGCGTAAGCAGCGTAGGAGCTGAGGTGATAGATATGGAACAGAATCATATTGCCTTCCTCTCGAGCTCCAGTTCCAAAGCCATTGGATCCTATGCTGGCCTGTCGTTCGTAGTTGGCAGGAGAGAGGAATTCGAGAAACTAAAATCCTACCCGGAAAAATCAACCTACCTTAATCTTTACAAGTTCTACGATTTCCTAAACACAGTTTCACAAACCCCCAACACACCGGCAACCCACTTGTTTTTCGCTCTAGAACAAGCGCTAATCAATATTCTAAGCGATGGAATCTCCAATCGATATGCCAGTTTAAAACACAAGGCTAACCTGTTACGGCAGGGGATGCTTAGCTCTGGACTTACTTTTCTTATACAGCAAAAAGAGATGTGTTCAGTCCTCACTACTGTAAACATCCCCCTAAACATTGATGTAACCCAACTTCGTAATCGCTTACGGGAAAAGTCGATCATCATATATGAAGGTAAGGGCTGCTTTCGTGGCAAGGTATTTCAGGTGGGCAATATTGGCGATATCTCCCTCGATGACATCCAGTTCTTTATCGATTCACTGAATGACGTTTTGGCCAGTTTTAATCAGATATTACCAGTCGCTGCCCCCGTTACAAATGTACTCAGAATGATTGTCAATAACCCTATGGAGCCTTTGGCCGGTGGGGATCTCACCGTAGCGGTGGATGGCGCATGAATGACAAACTAACTCGCCTATGGGCAACCAAAACCAAGGATGATGAGTGGTGGTCGTCATTTGTGACCGCTCCACTGGCCATTGCGTTGAATTATCTTGTAGTAGATATCAAATGGTTAACTCCGAATTTGATCACCTTGCTCTCTTTTGTTGTTGCCATCCTGTCTGTTGCCCTAATTGTCGCGGGCGGGACCGCAAATTTTGTGAGTGCGGCTGTATTGATCCACTTAAGTCATATACTGGACTGCATGGATGGGCAGATGGCTCGTTACCGCAACACTCCGTCCTTAGCGGGTAGTTATTTTGACAAGCTAACCGATCAGCTACAAGTCACCTTATGGTTTGGGGCTATTGGTTACGCCGCTTACGAACAATCACACGATGCAGTACCCTTGTTTTTGGCTTTTATCGGAGTCTCCTTTTACTCACTGCGTGGCTATTCAAAATACGTCGCCATCTATACCGAGGTAGCCGACGACAATCGATACTTGGAAAAGATAAACGACAACAAAGCCGGTCGCAAACGTGAAGATGTGGCAGGCCTTGGATATGGTTTTCTAGCCAACATGAAATGGTTTATGGTTGAGCAGCGAAAAGTAATCCTCTTTGATGAGGGCGTCTTTATTTTTATGCTGTCGTTGGCTTTGGTGTTTGATGCTCTCATTCCGATGCTTTGGCTGTTTGCCATCAGTCAGGTTATCCATGGTCTTTCCCGCAGCTGGTTACGCGGTGTCAATATGACCAATAACAGCCATCGAATTGTCGGTAAATAGACACTTGAGAGCGACCATTCTCACACACTACTATTTCTAAACGCGGTTTCCATACCATGACAACAAACAAGAAAGGCACAAACATGAGGGCGGTGATTCTGGCCGCAGGCGTGGGCTCAAGAATCCGACCTTTGACTGACAACTGCCCGAAATGTTTGCTATCGATTGATGGCCACACCATTCTTGAAATGATGATTTCGCATATTCGCGATTGCGGAATCACTGACATTGTATTTGTACTGGGTTATTTACAAGAACAGATTAAAGCGTATGTAACCAAGCAGTTTCCTGAATTAAACGCCTACTTCATCACCAATGAGCAATATGCGACCACCAATACCGGATTCTCACTAATGCTGACCCGGGACCTTGTTGCTGGCGCATCTTTTATTAAGTTTGACGCAGATGTGGTGTTTGATAAAACGATTCTTAGCCGACTTATTGCTTGCGAACATGATAACGCATTGTGTATCGACAAAAATATACAACTCGATGCCGAAGAGGTCAAAGTCATTATTAAGGAACAGAACCGTGTGGTCAAAGCGAGCAAAACGGTTAACCCAGAAGAGGCGATCGGTGAGTCCATTGGTATCGAAAAAATTAGCGCAGATACTGCAACACATCTGTTCGCCGAGCTGGAAAACATGATGCGGGATGCCCAAAATCATCAGGAGTACTACGAAGCGGCATACGAAAGGTTGATCGAAAAAGATGTCCCTTTTTATGCTCTGGATATTTCCGGTCTAAAATGGATCGAAATCGATACACAGCAAGATTTCATCTCCGCAAAGAAAATATTCAATGCAAAAAGCTAGTAGAACAGGCCAAATTGAAGGTTAGATGTCCTAGAGAATGGGGCTTCTGAACATAGTTCTGAAAAATATACGTGCGTAAAGTTTGGAAGAGACATCAATGAAAAATCATTCTGCAGGAATGATTGTAAATCAGCCTAGTACAGATCGCTCAGCGGCAAATACTATTTACAATCCAATTCTGGCTTATTCCGAAGAATTTGAAATATCTTCAGTATTTGATTGTAAGCACGAAATGAAAAACTATTCTGGAGCCCTTGATTATCATAGTGTAATGCATAACGTTCAAAAACTGCTACTAACAGCGAATAAGGTGGAAGAGCTTGCGTTATTCGCAGATAAAATATTGCTCCGGGAATGGGTAAGTGGATTAATTCCAATTCAGAGAGATTTTGGTTTCAGCTCAATGTTGATGAGCGAATCGGAAGTAATGCGCTTATTCAAAATCGTTATCAATAAAGTAGAAAATCGTGAAGAATTTATCATTAAACCTACTAACGGCTCGGAAAGTATTGGAACCTTAAAGGTTTTTAGATCTAACGATGAATATAATGCGAAATTCCTATCTTCAAAGGGAGCTGGGCCAAAATATGATAACGCATTAGAAGTCGTCTCGGACTACGAAACGTTTAGCCGCTGGGTGTCTGAAGATATTATGGGGGTTACATCTGGCAATATAGATACTCATCTTCGTCACATTGAATCTGGCCTGATTATTCAGGAATTATTTCCACATAATAGAGAGCAAAGTGGACCTACTGAGATGAAATATATGACTGCTTGGGGAGAACTTCTGTTTGTCGGTTGTAGAAATAGCAACGGAGTTTTTCTCGGTAACAAAGGTGAGTATCTGGAAGGAAACACAGAAACTGCAACATTAATGCAAGATAGGTTTTTCCATAAGCTTAAAGAAATATCTTTGTCCCTGGCTAAGGTCTCAACTTTCCCTAATTTGAGAATCGACTATTTTGTTGATATTGAGAGCGGAGAATGGGTATTAAACGAGATAGAAACTTTAGCGGATTGCAGGTCTTATTCAGATTATCTATTGGATCATACGGGAAAATTCTATCTAGATGGATGGAGCAAAACCTATCGTACATTTACTGCTCCACTGACAACAACCCTGCTTAGGGAGCGTTTAGAACACGAACTAAAAAGCGGATTTAAT
>CAYGSL010000100.1:0-8066 GCA_964352475.1 uncultured Pseudomonadales bacterium
TGGCGGAAGAGGTAGGAGTCGAACCCACCAGGCGTCTATAAAACGCCTCACTGGTTTTGAAGACCAGGTACCCCACCAGGGATATCGCTCTTCCGTTTCTTTCTACTATGAAAACAGTTTGATTGGCACCTCCGCGTCAAGAACCACTCGGTGGTTTCCACGACGCTGCGTGAACCGTATGGTATCGAAATACTCAAGGATTTCCACGCATAAGTTTCGCCCGATCGCTACGCGGTTCTTAAACGCAACAACCTCTATCAGTTCTTGCTCGCGTGCAAGTTCGTTGGCGTTATTAGCGAACTTGAGCATTGACTCCGGTAGTGCAACGCGCCGTTCAGAGATGCGCAGCAGGTAACGCTTGCGAACCAGGAATTCCAGGTTATTGCGCAGTTCCTTGTCTGGCAGCCGGGTTTCTTCCTTAAGCTCTGTAAATGTAGGAATAGCTGGCGCAGATTTCTTGAGAATATTCTGTAGCGATGACCACAAAGCCTGCTGTTCTGTGGTCAAGTCGGTGCTATGTCCTGCCAGTGCCAGCAAGCCTCCTTGCAGGTTGAGTGAGTTTGACGTAATCAAATTCGATACCGCCGCCAGGCTAAGCCCTTCTGAATAGCCTGGTAGCATTGCAGTTAGCACCGTGCGAACAGGTACTCCATCTTTCTGAGTGTTCTTTTTGTGCCACTCAGAAACATACTGATTAATATCTGTGGTGCAGGCCGCCAGTAGCTTGCCTGCGACAACGAAACGCTGGCCTTCGTGAGTAAAATGCTTTGCGTCCACAGCGGAATTCAGTTGGTTTGTGGATTCGAGCGCAGTATCTATAGAAATGTTTCTGGCTTGGCTAAGTTGGCTCAGGTTTACCTCGCGGCGGTGATTGGAAAGCAGAGCACTCAGGCAGGTATCTAAATTATTGTGATTTAGCGAGAGTAAGTAATCTTGCCATTCCTGCCCCATGCTGCGCTTGCGAATCGCAAATGGATCAATCACCTGTCCGCCACCAATAATGAATTCTTCACTATCATCTCTGAGCAGGAAGCGATCGCCGTAACAACAACTGATGTGCGATGAAAGTTGCAGCTGCAGATAACCGCTTTTTCGAAAATCTCGCTTGCCCTTCGCATCTTGACCCACAATCAATTTCGCCGATAACTTTCGTGCGCCAAGATATAGCTTGATCGGCAGCATGTGCCGCAATGGTTTGTCGTGTTGCAAAGACTGGTCAAACCAGCAATCAACTATATCCGTGGTGATCGACAAGTTTTTGTCATGTAATAGGTCACCTCGTTCCAGCTTGGCGGCATCAATATCACCGGCCAGGTTCAGTGCACAGCGTTGCCCGCGTACTGCGAATTCACTTTCTCTGTTTTCAGCGTGCAGGGAGCGCACTCTAACTTTTGATTTGTGTGGGTCTATCGCAAGCTGATCGCCAATTTTTACTTTACCTGAGCGCACGGTGCCGGTAACAACTAGCCCCGTTCCAGTAAGCGTGAATGATCTATCAATGAACATTCGAAAGTATTCATCATCTGTTGCCGCGATTGCTGTACGTGCCGCGGATAAGAGATGATCTTTTAGCTGTGTGATGCCCTCACCGGTAACATTGCTGACAGCAAAAAATTTAGGCGGTGTTAGTTCGGCATTAGTGAATAGTGTCAGCACTTCAGATTCCGCTTGAGAACGTTGTTCGGCATCGGCTGCATCGATGAAGCTGACAACAACAATAACATTATCCACACCAAGCAGCCGCAGCACTTCCAGGTGCTCCAGCGTCTGCGGCATGGGCCCTTCATTTGCTGCAACCACCAACATTGCCAGATCAATGCCGCCAACACCCGCTATCATCGTATTGATAAAACGTCTATGCCCTGGCACATCAACGAAGCCAATTCGCGTGTCAGAATCGGTATCCAGAAACGCAAAGCCAAGATTGATGGTTAAGCCGCGACGCTTTTCCTCTGCGAGAGTGTCGGTGTCTTCGCCGGTAAGTTGTTTGATGAGCGCCGTTTTTCCATGGTCCACATGACCGGCTGTAGCAACAATCATTGCTTTAGCAAATCGCCAAGTTGAGGTAGTTGCGCAATAAACGCAGCTTCATCATCAAGGCAGCGCAAATCCAGGCTAAAGCGGCCATCGTTTAGTCTGCCAATGACCGGCTTTGGCAATGCGCGTGCGCTGGTAAGCAAATGTGATACCTGTTTATCGCTAGCTGCGCGCGTACATAGCGCAAAGCTTGGCAGGCTGCTTGTGGGCAGTGAACCACTGCCCACCTGACTTTCGCTGGGTTCAATGGTGGCGGTAAAAGGGGCTGGTAAAACCGATTGCCACGCTGGTAACAGTCGTTGTGCTTGGGCTTCAATGTCATCCGCACTTTTGTTCAGCTGCCTTAGCGTGGGTAATTCAGCAAGCAGTTTCTCGGGATGGCGGTAAAGTTTTAATACCTCGGTCAACGAGGCAATGGTTAACTTATCTACGCGCAATGCCCGCTTTAAGGGGTTTGCCTTAATTTTATCTACCAGGGCTTTGCTGCCTGCGATTATGCCGCACTGCGGTCCGCCTAATAGTTTGTCGCCGCTGAAGGTCACGAGATCGGCACCATAATCCAGCGATTGTTTAACCGTAGGTTCTGCTGGCAGCCCAAACTGCGTCATATCAACAAGGTTGCCACTGCCGAGGTCGATTACAAACGGAAGAGTATGTTCTTTGGCGAGTTCGGATAAATCAGATTCAGACACCGACTTGGTGAAACCCTGAATATGGAAGTTGCTGGTATGCACCTTCATCAATAGCGCTGTGCGTTCATTAATGGCAGCTGCATAGTCTTTTAGATGCGTGCGGTTTGTGGCACCAACCTCCACAAGCTGGCAGGGCGCTCTTGCCATTACGTCGGGTATTCGAAACGACCCACCAATTTCTACCAGCTCACCACGGGACACCGGCACCTCTGCATCAATGGCCAGGGTGTTTAAAACCAATAGCACTGCGGCCGCATTGTTATTCACCACTGTGACGGCTTCAGCGCCGCTTAATTCGCACAGCAAAGACTCAATGTGATCGTCGCGATCGCCACGCTTGCCGGTATTAAGATCGAATTCCAGATTGCAAGCGGTGCGTGCCACCTGATTCATGGCGTCAATGGCGGCTTGCGGTAGTACCGCTCGACCAAGGTTGGTGTGTAAAACTGTACCAGACAGATTAAAAACAGGCAGCAGTGTGGACTGGTCTTGTTGCTCCAGTAGCTGATGAACTGCATTCACAATGTTGTCTACAGCCAATAGGTCTGGTTCGTCTGCCACAGCAGTTTGCTGCACGCGCACTCTGCGTCTTGAAAGCTCTTCTCGGATAAGTCCGCTAACTTGGGGATGGCCCCAAGTGCTTAGCAATTCACCGCAGTGTTGCAGTACTTGGTCAACAGAGGGTAAATGACGGCGACTATCAGGCATGCTGATATTGTATCAGCCGCGCCGGCATAGTTCGCTTACTGACCTTACTTATACGCATAAGCAATTCAGAGACCTGCGTAGATAAAGCTCTGCACCGCATGCGTAGCCCAGGGCAGAGGACTGTAGGGGCCAGGTTCATTCTGAGCCATAACCACCGCTACAATACCAGTACTAGGGCTGATGAAGAACTTGGTGTCGTAGAATCCCGCCCACCAGAAGTCGCCATCTCTATCTGTCATTAACGACGCGGATTCGTCAACCACCACACTGAAACAATACCCCCAGCCCAGGCCTTCAATGTCCATGTCTTCCAATACGCCTCTCTTTACATGCGGTTGATGCATTGCTTTCACGGATTCGGGTTTCAGTATCCTTTGGCCTTGATACTCGCCTTCATTCCAGAGCATTAATGCAAAACGCATATAGTCGTTGGTGGTTGAGATCAAACCTCCGCCGCCAGAGGCCCATTCTGTTGTGTGAGAGCTTGCAGCAGTTTCAACAAGATCGCCGTTTTCGTCTTGCGTATACATGGTGGCCAGGTCTGAGAGATCGTCACCTGGTTGGGCAAAGCTGGTGGCATGCATGCCCAGAGGCTCAAATAGTTCTTTTTGCAGAAATTGATCAAAGGGCTGGGCGGAAGCCACTTCAATGACTCTGGCAAGAACGTCGGCTGACCAGCCGTAACGCCAGTGCGTGCCGGGTTGTTCGTATAAGGGAGCTTTAAATACCCGCTCGGCACGTGTTGCAAGATTACCTTTGCCATCGCCGCGGAAGCCGTGTTTGGACCATTCCTGCCCAAGGTCAGTATCGTCAACGTCGCCAATACCTGCGCTGAACATCAGCAGGTCACGTACGGTAATAGGTCGCTGCAGTGCCTCGGTTGGAATAACGCCTTCTTCATTGAAGTTTGTACTTATGGCCACTCGGGCATTAGCAGCGGCCGGAATAAATTGTGCTATTTCGTCATCGAGGCTCAAGCGGCCATCTTCTATCAAAATCATAGCGGCAACGCCGGTTACCGGCTTTGTCATTGATGCAATACGCAGACGCGTATCCAATAGCAAGGGGCGTTTACTATCAAGATCTGCATAGCCACTCTGCACGGAATGAATAACTTTGCCATCGCGCGCTACGCTCACAACAAAGCCTGAGCGCCAACCCATCCATACATTGAAATCCAGAAAACTCTTTAAGGCGGCACGTGAAACCCAGGACAGATTTTCTGGCTGCGTTGAGCTATCCGCTCGTGGCACGGAGTTTGGCAGTGATTCTCCACTGCAGCCGACAACAAGCGCAAACACCAAAAGCAAACGTAGGGCAGATAATATATGTTTCATGGTTTTGATCATTCACTGTGAAAGCGCGGCTAGAGTACCCAGTCACAAATGCTACGGTACAATGAGCATTACGTCATAAACCGCGAGAAAATTGAATGTCGAATCCAGATAAGCCGCGTTTGACTGCGCTGAGCCGATCAATAGCTGGAAGTGTGGCCTTGATAACAGGTGCTGCAAGTGGGATGGGCAGGGCAACCGCGCATTTGTTTGCTGATGAAGGAGCAAAATTAATTCTGCTGGACATTAATGAAACGGGTCTTGCCAAGGTAGTTGCGGAAGTTCAGCAAGTGGGTGCCGAGGTTTTCTCTTCGGTAGTGGACCTGGCGGTGCGAGAGGACGTTGAGCGAACGGTGAAGCACTCCATAGATCACTTCTCGGCCTTGGATATTCTGATTAACAACGCCGGTATGGGAGTTCCAACTTCCGTTGACGGTGATAATTTTGCTGAGGCCTGGGATACATCGCTCGCGGTCATGGGCAGTGCTCAAGCATGGGCTATTCGTGCAGCGTTACCGGCATTGCGTGCCTCCGCACACCCTCGCATTATTAACGTCGCCTCCACGGAAGCGCATGGTGCAACCCGTTACAACAGCGCCTATGTAGTTGCCAAGCATGCGTCAATGGGCTTGACTCGTGCAATGGCAATGGATCTTGGTAAAGAGGGTATTACAGTTAACTGCATATGCCCTGGCCCAATCAGAACGGGAATAACCGCGGGCATTCCTGAGCAAGACAAACAGACCTTTGCCAATCGACGTACCGCTCTAAGGCGTTATGCAGAACCAGAGGAAGTTGCCCACGCCACCTTGAGTCTTGTACTGCCCGCGGCCTCCTATATTACCGGCGCTACCTTGTTGGTAGATGGCGGCTTGAGTATTCGAAATGCCTGAATCGGCCGCACTCGACCCACTGAGCGCGAATGATATTGCAGAAAGGTTTGCGGCGTTGGGCGAGCAAGGCTTGCCAGTGACACCGAGCTTCTCAGTGTTTGATTCAATTGACTCTACGAACGCGGCTGCCTTGCGTGCCGTGGAATCCAGTACCTCTGCTACGGTATGGTTGGCCGAGCAGCAAACGGCGGGGCGGGGCCGGCGTGGCAGATACTGGCACAGCCCAGAGTCGGCCAGTATCTATTTTTCAATGTTGTGGCACTTCAATGAGGTGGAAGGTCTGGATGGGCTCAGTCTTGCAGTAGGCGTGGTGGTGGCTGAGCTACTCGATAAAATGGGTGTAGCTAATGTGGCGCTAAAGTGGCCAAACGATGTGCTGTGTCAGCAGCGTAAACTCGGTGGGATATTGCTGGAAATGCAAATGCGCAAAGACAGTACACCCAGTGTCGTGATGGGTATTGGCCTGAATGTAGCCGTTCCACCGGCAGAGTCCAAAGACATAGACCAGCCCTGGACTGATGTAAGTTCGCAACTGGTGAAATGCCCCTCAAGGAATCAGATTGTTGCTGATTTAGCACTTGGCTTGTGCAAGATGTTGCCGGAGTTTGAGAAAGAAGGCTTTACTGCGTTTAAAACTCGCTGGCATAAGTTCGACTACCTGGCAGGCCAGGATGTTGATCTGTTTATGTCAGACAGCACGCGATCTGGGCAGGCACTGGGTGTTGCTGATGACGGCGCCTTGCTGGTATCCATTGATGAGCAAACCCAGTCTGTTTACGGCGGCGAAGTGTCTGTTCGCGCACGGAGTAACAAATGATTCTGGAAATAGACGTAGGCAATAGCCGGCTCAAATGGCGGGTAATCGGTGACTCAGGGGTCAGCAGCAGCGGTAGTTTTTCGCATGATGAATTTTACACTGAAGGGCTGGACACTCTAGGCAAAATGACGGGATGTGGGCGTTTGCGAATTGCCAGTGTTGCCGACTCCCTGAAGTCAGCAATTGATAGCCTCGCTGACAGGCTGTCGCTGCGGGCTGAATACGCCGAAACAGTTGGGCAATGTGCTGGCGTGACCAACAGCTATGCAAACCCGGGCGCGATGGGCATTGATCGTTGGCTGGCTATGCTGGCGGCTTTTGGCGTTCATAGAGAAACCGCTGAGTCTGGCCGGGTCTGTGTAATTGATTGCGGTACCTCGCTAACCATCGATTACCTTGCGGCGGATGGTCAGCACGAAGGAGGGTTGATACTGCCCGGCCGCGGATTACTGCTTGACTCATTGCAGCGTAAAACTGAAAAAGTGCTATTTGACCCCGAGTCCGATGGCGGCAGACTAGAACTGGGTCAAAGTACCGAAGATGCGGTTCTCAATGGAGCCTTGCACATGATGGCTGGAGCCATACATGAATCGTTCGGTGTTGATGAGCAAGACTCGGATTGTCAGTTTTTTCTGTGCGGCGGTGACGCACAATGGCTGTTACCGGCACTGCGGGTGAAAGCCACACTTGTGCCGGATCTAGTACTTGACGGCTTGGCGCTGTCGTTGCCATGATTAATGGATACTCGGCCGGACGTTAGCCATGCGCTCCATTTTCTTTTTCTTGCTTGTTCTGAATGTAGTTTTCGGGATTTGGCACCTCGCATTTGGCGAAAAATCAGGCAGTCGAACAGAGTCAATTGAGCAGCAGATTGCGCTCAGCCACGTTGACGCCCCCGAATTGCAACTGGTGGCAGATACACGAAGCGGTTCGAATGCTGGCGCCCAGCAACAGCAGGACTATGCTGCGAACGAAATGTGCTGGAAGCTGGGTCCCTTCGAAGAGAGTGAATTGGCCAACAACATCCAAACTCGACTTAGAGCAACCGGTGTCGATTTGTTTGTGCAAAAAATAGCCACACCGGTCGCTCCTGACTACTGGGTGTACGCGGTTCCTATGGAAACGCGACAGGCAGCCGTTGAGCTGCTTCGTAATTTGCAGCAACGCAATGTAGATAGCTTCATCATCGCCGAGGGCGAGCTGGAGAACGGCATTTCGCTTGGTTTCTATTCTGAGGAGAAGACCGCCAGAGAAGTCATTGAGCAGCATTTGGGTCAGGATTACCGAGTTGCTATGCAGGTAGTGCCCCGCAATATTGAAGAATACTGGGGGGTGGTAAGAACCCGGGAATTCGACAAACTCAGCGAGGAAGCCTGGGAGCGATTCCGTTCAGACAACGGTGACCTGGCTTTAGAGCAAAAATACTGCGACATCATTGCTACCGCGGGTAACTTCGAATAGAATGCCCGCCGTTTCGTGGTCAGGAGTGAGGCCACAACCGCTTTTGCTGGCGTAGCTCAGTTGGTAGAGCAGCTGATTTGTAATCAGCCGGTCGGGGGTTCGACTCCTCTCGCCAGCTCCAATT
>CAYGSL010000101.1:0-7935 GCA_964352475.1 uncultured Pseudomonadales bacterium
TCCGATGACTCGCTTTTCCCCTGGGTGATAGATCAGTGCCTGCGTTTCACCACCCCAGGATAAAACATCCCACATCGTGGATGTGGTTGCCAACATCGCCATGGCCGCATCAACCGCATTTCCGCCCTGTTGAAACATCATGGCGCCACTGGTTGTAGCCAGGGGTTTACCGGTTATGGCAACCCAATGTTGGCCATGCAGCGGTGGGCGCTGGGTTTGACCGGCGTTGGCAAGTTGAAGACTGGTCAATAGAAAGACCAGCAGACCCAGTTTAAGGGTATTGCGTTGAAACATAATCACGATTCCCGTTGCGGCGGTTTATCAACATTATGAGCCTACACAAGTTGCAAGCTCATGAATACGCTATTGGGGTCTTCTTCGTAATCGGCAAAAGGCGGGCAATGAGTGAAGCCGTGCTTCAAATACAACTGCCTGGCCGGTTCAAAGTAGTCCTGCGAGCCGGTCTCCAGACTGACCCGTTGAAACCCGCGTTGTCGCGCCTGATCCATCAGGTACAAAAGCAGCCGACCAGCTACGCCCTGACGAAGAAAGCGCTCGCTGGTACGCATTGACTTGATCTCGGCATGTTGTTCATCAATCGACTTTAGCGCCCCACAGGCCGCTAGCTGGTCGGCTTTCCACAATGTCCAAAAACTGATCCGTGAACTTCTTAGCTCGCGCAAATCCAGAGCATGCACACTCTCAATCGGTGTTGTCTTGTACATATCCCGCAGATGCTGTTCCAACAGCGTAATAACTTGAGGGTGATCGAGTAAACCCTCGCGAAATTCATAGTCGCTCATTGTTTGCAGTACGCCCGATTTAATATCACTACCCAACATCATACCGTTGTAAGCTTACCCTGTGCATTTTGTACTCTCGGGCTGCTTTCTGCCGTTGCGTTTGATACTCTGCCCGCAATCACCCGGCCCAGCAGCCAGCCTGGCAGGTGAACACAACAACGCCGAGCCAACGCACTTATGTACCATCAACATTTTGGCCTCACGGAAGTTCCCTTTAGCATTAAGGTGAACCCGGGCTACCTGTTTATGACAGCGCAGCACAAAGATGCTTTGGCAACGCTGTTGTATGGTGCAAGCGCTGAGGGTGGTTTTGCGTTGCTTACTGGCGAAGTGGGCACGGGCAAAACAACTCTGATTCGCGCCCTGCTTCAGCAATTGCCAGACAATACCGATATCGCGCTGGTGCTGAACCCGGCGATGAATCCCATAGAGCTGTTGGCCACGATTTGCGATGAACTCAAAATTGAGTACAACGCTGATCAGCAAAGCCTGAAGCATTTAACCGACAAATTGCACCAATATTTGCTGGATAGCTACGCAAAAGGTCGAAGCGCGGTTGTGCTCATAGACGAGGCACAGCATTTACAAACTGATGCTCTAGAGCAAATTCGTTTGCTAACAAATCTTGAAACAGACACCCGAAAACTGTTGCAGATTATTCTGGTTGGCCAACCAGAGCTAGACGAGAAATTGCGCAACACCGAGCTTAGGCAACTTGCCCAACGCATTACGGCTCGTTTTAGCCTGGGCCCGTTAAACATCGAGGAAACTACGGCTTATATTAACCACCGATTGCAGGTGGCCGGATTGCCAGGGCAGCAATCTCTGTTTCCCGCACAGACAATCAAACGGATACACCAGGTTAGCGAAGGCTATCCGCGGCTGATCAATATATTGTGTGACCGTATTTTACTGGGTTGTTACGCCAAAAAACGCAACACCGTAGACGATGATGTCGTTGAGCTAGCCATTGACGAAATATTTGGCAACGATAAAGAAAAACTGCCTGGCAAGCCAGCCGGAAAAACAGGATGGTTCGCAAATGTGATGGCGGGCATTTTGTTACTCGCTATCGCTGGCTTTCTGCTTTTTCGCGCAAACCAAAATAACGATGAAACCCAGCAGATGGCTAGTGCGGCGTCTCAATCTGAAGACATCGTAGCAGATGAAGCGAATGCAGCGCCGCTGCTGGCAGAAATTCGAGCAGATGCACCTCCGCCCAGCTCAGAACAAGCAGATAGTGAATGGTGGAACTCAGCGTATATAGACCAGGGTCAAGCAACGCAAGCTCTTGCAACTTACTTTCAGAATGCCGGTGTTGAATACGACATTAGCTGTGAGGGTAAGCTTGAGCTCACGAGAATAGCGTGCATTGACGTCCAGTACGATGCCTGGCAAGACCTACTCGCGCTGAACCGTGTAGCCATCGTGAAGTTGCTAACACCCGGCCGCTTCAATGCGTATGTGCCGGTGATTAAAGTCGAACAGAATGAAGCAACAGTTATAGACAAGAACGGCCAGCAACAGCGGCTTGGCTTAAGTGACATAGGTAGCTTATGGACAGGCGATGCGACCAGTTTCTGGCTGGCGCCCGCCGGCTACGAAACACCCATTGCAGTAGGCTCACGCGGGCTGATTGTGCAATGGGTGGCCGATCAATTCAGTGCTCTTGATCAACAGCCGCCACTGGCACGGCGCATGTTCAACAAGGCACTTTCCTCACGCGTAATGCTATTCCAAACAGACTATTCGTTGGATGCAGACGGGATTGTGGGTGCCAACACTATCCTAAAGCTGAATGAAGCAACGCAGCTTGTTCCAGACGCCCTGTTGTTGCAGCATGGGGCGAGCAACTGATGTCGCTGCTACTGGAGGCACTGCAACGCGCAGACAGCGAACGCAAAAACCAAGGTGATGTGCCAGGGATAGACACGCCGCATGCCGTGGCAAACCCAACCACGCCCGAAAATTCACGCCAATGGATATTGGCGGCCCTGGCGCTGATCATACTATTGCTATTGACCTACGTAATCTACCTGCAAACAAGCAGCACGCAAGCAAACGTCCTGCCAACTGCTGATGAAACACTTGCAATTCAAGATAGGGAAATGGTGCAAGATAGTCAGCAAAACGCTCCAATAGCGCAAAATTCAACACAGGGCACGACAAGCGCGCCAGCAACTACCGAAGAACAAACCAAGCCATACACAACGACAGCGGACGTTGCAGCTTTATATGAGCGACTAAAAGCAGAGAACACGTCCAACCCTATAAACGAAAGCCCAGACCACATCGCCACAGCTGTGACCGCGCAGCCTTCAACCAACGTTGCGCAAGGTTTTATAGACCAAAACGAGGCACAAAACTCACTCATCGACGAACAAAACGCAGCAGAAGAAGTGTATTCCAGCATTCCATTTGCCAGCCAGCTGCCTGTTCAGCAGCAAGACAGCATACCGTCGTTGCGCTACACAACACATGGTTACGCGGAAGCGACCGGCAAAGGGCTTGTTACGTTAAACGGCAGAAGCCAACGCCGAGGCGACACCATCGCACCCGGGCTTGTGCTACTGGACATTCGCGCTGATTACATAGTGCTGGATATGAATGGGGTTTTGTTTAGATTACCGGCAGCCACCGATTGGAACTAGCGGGCTGCTGAAAACTACTTAAAAAGATCGTAGATAAGCGAAAACGTAATATCTCTGCCACGCCTGTCATTGGTTTGTTCAAGATAGAGCGGGATTGAGGCTTCGGCAGAAAGATGCCAACGCCGCTTGTTACCGAAGGAATAGCTTGCTCTGAGCTTGCTGATCACCGCTTGCAACGATGCAAACGGTCCGTTTGCATAGTTAACATAAGTGTTAAATGACCATTGCCCAATGGGCTTTGGGTTCCAGCCAAAGCTCACACGATACCCATCACGATGACCAGGGCCGGCGAAATAGGTGGCCAGCACACTGTACTGATCTTTATACCAGTAAACCTCAGGGGCATAAAAATCGCTGTTGTCGTCGAACAGGTCTGGCAGTTGTATGTCGTAATAGGCCAGAGAGTAGCTGAGCCCACCGATGGCTGTGGTGTGGGAATATCCAATCTTATAATCGATCTCGCCTGAACGCTCGGGGTTGCCATCGCTGAGCGGCGCATTACTCCACAAGTCCAGAAATACACCATTGGAAAACTGGCTGTTCAGCCAGACTTGCGCAACAGGGTTGGAATCGTTCTTGGTGCCCGTAGAAAATACATAGTTACTGCGCGCTGCAAGATAGCCGTAGAGCTTCGTATCACCTGCATGCACTAATGCTGGCGTTAGTAGCGCAACACTCATCAGCATTTGTACACAGCCCGCACGCAGCATAAACAGACCATCGTAGGAGGAATGCTGTCAGAGAGCCTGGATACTCCGCAGCAATTCGGCAAATTTTCTGGAGTCAGGGTATTCCTCCCTGCTCCATCCAAGACGCACAATAACGACATCGGCCGACGGAATAACGACAACGCGCTGCGATCGATTACCCTGCATGGCAAACGCATCGGCCGGTAACTCAGGCCAACGCAGTTCGTCACCACCTGAATTAAGCCAAAGTTGATATCCATAACGAGGGTCGTTAACGGATCCATTGGGCGTGGTAGCACGAGTAATCCAGTCAGCCGACAGCAAACGATGGCCGTTTAGCTCTCCCTTATTCAGCAGCAATTGCCCCAGGCGCGCCCAATCTCTGGCGCTGGCATAGGCATAAGAACTGCCAACGAAAACACCACTTGGATCAGGCTCCAATACCGTATGCGCCATGCCCAGTGGTTGCAGAATCTCCCGCTGAAAATGTTGAGCTGCTGCAAAACTTCCACCCACACGCTGAGTGAACAACAGCGACAAAATGTTCGCAGTACCTGATGAATAATAGAAATATTCGCCAGGTGGGTATTGAAGCGGTTTGTTCAATGCAACGTTCGCGGCGCTGTACGAGTTAAACAGCATCTTTGTGACATCAACACCAGGCACGTAGAGTTCACGAAACTCCAGGCCAGACGACATGCGCAATAGCTGCTCAACCGTGATGAGACGCCTGTCGTCATTAGACCACTGCGGGAAAAGGTTTGCTTCATCTGTGCTAAGCAAACCCGCGTGCTCAAGTTGGCCCAGCTTGATCGCCGCCAGCGTTTTCGCCATAGACCAACCCAGCAATGGCGTTGCAGGTTCAATACCCGGGGCATAGGTTTCGGCAATGACACGGCCGTGGTGAACAAGCAACAGGGCCCGCGTGTCGTGTTGCTCAGCTACGTCAGTTTCAAACAATTGAAGCAGCGCAGTTTGTGCTGCAGGATCGATCGTATCAACCACATTGCCGGCCGGCCATTGTCCCAAATGTTCGGTTTCTTTCGCAGGAATCAGCGAGTCCAGATTCGCGTCACCGATTTCAAGACTACAACCCAGCCCCTCTCTAAATTGTGCTGCCTGAGTGGCGAAACCTGGCCAACGACTAACAACGCGCCGCTGCTCATCGTTATATTCAAGCGTCAACAAGTCAAACGCCGACGCGTAGGTCTTAAGATCATCCATCACCTGCGCCTCACTCAGGCCACTGACATAGCGTTGCGAGCAGGCAAGTTTCGCGCCCATACCCGTAGCGGTTTCTGACCACGTCCATATATTCAACGGCCAGATACCCAGGAAATAGCGAACCAGCAAAGAAGGTATAACGATCAGAATGAATGCAAGCAGAAGCAGTGTCTTAACAAGCTTCATCGCGAACACCTGTTTGGCTGCCCGGACGCAGCATTAGTCAATGGTATGCACCGGCTTATGCGCCAAATGCGGAAAATCTTTTTGTAACCAACGGTACAGCGTGTAACACATCATAAACAGCACAGGCATAACCGGAATAGACGACACTACCGTCATTGCTTTCACGGTTTCGCCACCACCGGCAACCATTAGCCCAACGGCCATAGCACCCAGTCCAAGCGCCCAGGCTACGCGATTGGAAGGTGTGGGCTCCTTATCACTGGGCAGATTGCGAGTGCAGATGCTGGCCAGAATATACGCCGCCGAATCGAAGGTTGTTGCATAGAAAATCACGGAGAGAATAGTGACCACCGTTAGGATAAGCGTTGGCGAAGGTAACTCGGCGATAACCAGAGCCACCAGTGTTGCCATGCCTTGCTCGCTAATAATGGTTGATGCATCCAAGAGCCCAGAGCCCTCAAGATACAACACATAGGCACCGGCAATACTCATAAACAAGAACGTTCCCAAAGTACCCAGACCGATTATGCCTACCACCATTTGCTTAATGGTACGCCCCCGGGAAATACGCGCGAAAAACAAACCCATCATGGGTGCGTAAGCCATCCACCAGGCCCAGTAAAAGACGGTCCAGGCTTCCGGGAAACCCCGGCGCTCAATCGGGTCGGTCCAGAAACTCATTCGAACCATGTTATCCAACCACAGACCAACAGTATTGGTGGTGATTGATAGAATGTATATCGTTGGGCCCGCTATCAGAATGAACGCCATCACAAAAAACATCAGTCCCAGATTGATGTCGGCCAATACCTTGATGCCTTTTTTTAAACCCAGGTAAGCGCTAGTACCGTAGATTGCTGTCCACAGAAAGATGACCGCCAGTTGCGTATTTAATGTATCTGGTACCCCTAGCAACTCAACGCACAGTGCTGTTACGAGAGGCACGCCAAACCCCAAAGAGGTTGCAACACCGCCCACCACGCCAATAACGACGAAAATATCCAACAACATATGCGCGACAGAATTTGGCTTTTTAGGCAACAATTCAGTACAACTGTCGCTAATTTTCAAGCTAGGTGTTTTTCGAATAAACAACATATAAGCAATAGGGATACCCGGCAGGCAATACATGGCCCAGGGTGTGAATCCCCAATGAAAAACGGGGTACAGATGCGCCCATTCAAATGCTTCAGGGCTGTGTGGCTCCACATTGAACGGTGGCGTTTGCAAATAAAAGATAGGCTCTGCAAAACCCCAGGCGATCAGGCTGGCACCCATGCTGGCCGTAAACATCATCGCTACCCAACTTACCGTGGAGTATTCCGGCTTTTCATCTGCGGCACCCAGTTTCACCTGGCCATAGCGGCCGAATGCCAGCCAGCCTGCGAAACACAGCGGCATCACACCCGTAAGCAGGTAAAACCAGCCGAACTGATCGGTCACCCACTTCATCGCACGCTGCGAGAACTCAGCGGAGGATTCAGGTGCAGTGATTAGCAAACCGCTGACAATTAATACTGAAATTAGGGAGATGCCGAATACTTTACGATCGAGCACTGGTTGCATACGGTTATTGCCATTTTTATATGAGTGGGACCAGTATAACAAGCAGGCTATTTAGCTCAATTTTTGTACAAAAGAGTAAAATATCGTATGCGGATCAAACCCAACGCTTATTAAGCCGCAAGCTACGTGATAGCCTGAACTTTCCTTGACCGCCGCGCATGGGGTGCGGCAACTGATAAGAAGGAAAAAGGTATGAGTGATTTTCTATGTGGCCTGTGGCCAATTTTATTTGGGGGCTTACTGGGTTGGCTGTTCTGCGGACTGTTGGCGTCTCGCCTGAAGTTTGCTGAAGTGCGCGAGCGCATTGTTGAAAAGCCGGTTGAGAAACTGGTTGAGACGACTGTGGAAAAACCAGTAGACAGAATTGTTGAAAAAGAAGTTGAGAAGATTGTTGAGAAGGAAGTTACCGTAGAGGTAGACAACCCTGCGCACCTTGCGCGTATTAGTGAACTTGAAGCTCAGCTTGCGGCCGCGGAATCCAGATCAGAGGGCGATGGCTCAGCGCTAGGTGGTGCAGCACTTGGCTTGGTTAGTGGCGCAGCTGCGGCCTCGATGGGCTCTTCCAGCAATGATGACGAACTTGATTCCTTGCGTAATCGAAATGCAGAGCTGGAGGCGCAACTGGCTGCCTTGAGCGTATCTGCAAGCACTGTCCCGGAAATTGACGTAGCAGCCGCGAAAGCAGCTGGATTTGCAATGAAGCGCGGAGCTAACGATTTCACCGTTGTTGAAGGAATTGGTCCAAAAATTAACGACCTTATCCATAACGATGGGATCGATACTTTCTTCGAATTAGGCAACACCTCAGTTGAGCGC
>CAYGSL010000102.1:0-7746 GCA_964352475.1 uncultured Pseudomonadales bacterium
CATAACACCCAAGTATACGTCCACGTGACGTATTCATTTCAATCAGTGTGAAATATATCCCCACAACCACTTACAATCAACCACAAGCTAATTGTTTGATTAAGCGGCTTTCTTCTGTCTTTGTGAGAAAACGGACGTAAAATACTACGTCAGTGATAGGTGCTCTGGAACGTTTATAGAAAAAGTCTGATGAAAGTACGCTTTTTCTTACTCTACCGTCACAGACTTGGCCAAATTCCTGGGCTGGTCCACATCCGTGCCTTTTATAATTGCCACGTGATAGCTCAACAGCTGCAACGGAATCGTATACACAATAGGTGCTATCAGCGGGTCACAATGCGGCACTTGCAGCACTTTCATTGTGTTATCACTTTTAAACGCAGCATCTTTGTCTGCAAACACATACATTAAGCCGCCTCTAGCGCGCACTTCTTCCACGTTGGACTTAAGCTTTTCTACCAATTCGTTATTGGGCGCAACTACAATCACAGGCATATCGGCATCTATCAAAGCCAGTGGGCCGTGCTTGAGTTCACCTGCGGCATAGGCTTCGGCGTGTATGTAAGATATTTCTTTAAGCTTTAACGCCCCTTCCATAGCAATCGGATATTGATCACCGCGGCCCAAAAACAGGCTGTGCTGTTTGTCTGCAAAATCTTCGGCCAGGTCTTGAATGGCCTCATCCATTGTTAGTGCTTGCTCTACTTTTGCTGGCAGGCTTTGTAATGCGGCAGCAACCGACTGCTCTTGCGTGTCGCTCATGCCTTTGTGGCGGCCAATGGCAACGCCCAGCATCATCAGTGCCGCCAGTTGCACGGTGAAGGCTTTGGTGGAGGCCACACCAATTTCAGCGCCAGCTTTCATCATATACGTCATGTCTGACTCACGCGTTAGCGAGGAGCCGGGTACGTTGCAAATGGTTAGGCTGGCAGCATAGCCCTGGTCTTTGGCCAGGCGCAGTGCGGCCAGGGTGTCGGCGGTTTCACCCGATTGTGAGATGGTCACCAGCAAACTGTTGGGCCGCACAAACGATTGCCGGTAGCGGTACTCAGAAGCAATCTCTACGTTGCAGCTTATATTGGCAAAACTTTCAAACCAGTAGCGGGCTGTCATGGCGGAATGGTAGCTGGTGCCACAAGCAATAATCTGCACGTGCTCAATGGTGGGCAGCAGTGTTGCAGCGTGTTCGCCAAATGCGCTGTCTTGTATTTTGCCGTTTACTATGCGCCCGTCCAGCGTGTTTTGTATCGCCAGGGGTTGCTCGTAAATTTCTTTCAGCATGTAGTGGCGGAATTTGCCCTTGCCGCCCGCGTCGTGGTCTATGTCTGACTCACGTACTTCGCGTTCTACTTCGGTGCCTTCGCTATCAAATATGCGCACATGGCGGCGGGTTACTTCTGCAACATCACCCTCTTCCAGAAACGAAAAGCGGCGGGTAACCGGCAACAAGGCCATTTGATCAGACGCCACAAAATTTTCGCCTATGCCATAGCCCACAACAAGCGGGCTACCGGAGCGTGCTACTACCAGGCGCTCGGGCTGATCCTTGTCCATCACTACTGTGCCGTAAGCGCCGTCAAGCTGCTTTACGGTTTTCTGTACGGCTTCAAGCAGGCTGCTGGAGGATTGCAGTTCACTTTCAACCAGATGTGCAATCACTTCACTGTCAGTGTCAGTTACAAATTCATAACCGCGTTCTTGTAAACGTGCGCGCAGTTCTTCGTGGTTTTCAATAATGCCGTTGTGCACTATTACAATTTTATCGCTGGAGGTGTGCGGATGAGCATTGGTTTCATTGGGCTGACCGTGCGTGGCCCAACGGGTGTGCGCTATGCCGGTGCCACCGGGCACTCCGTGTTCTTCCACGGCGTCTACCAGCGATTTCACCTTACCAACACGGCGTACGCGGTGCAGTTCGCCGCTGTTATCTATAACAGCAAGGCCTGCAGAATCGTAACCGCGGTATTCAAGCCGTTGCAGCCCCAGCAGCAGTAATTCCGATACGTCGCGTTGCGCTACTGCGCCAACAATTCCACACATACTCTAGTCCTTGCTTGGCCGCTTCCAGCCATCAATATTACGTTGCTTGCCACGGCCTACGGCCAGTTGGTCGATTTCGACGTTCTTGGTGATGGTTGAGCCCGCACCCACAAAACCGCCTGCCTCAATATCTAACGGTGCCACTAATGTGCTATTGGAACCCACAAACACATTATCACCCATGGTTGTTTTCGATTTATTTGCACCATCATAGTTGCAGGTAATAGTGCCCGCGCCAATATTGCAGTTTTCGCCTATCTCGGCGTCACCCACGTACGACAAATGATTTACTTTACTGCCAGGGCCTAATTCTGACTTCTTCATTTCAACAAAGTTGCCCACTTTAGCACCAGGCCTTAACACGCTGCCGGGTCGCAGACGGGCAAACGGACCTACAATACAATCGCGCTCCACAGTCGCGCCTTCCAGCACGCTATTGGCTTTAATTTCCACGCCGTCGCCAATGCGTGAATTACTGATCACGCAGTTGGGGCCAATACTAACGTTTGAGCCCAGCTCTACCGTGCCTTCAAACACACAGTTCACATCTACGGTACTGTCTTGGCCATGGCTTAAGGCACCACGCAGATCAAAGCGTGCTGGGTCCATAATGGCTAAGCCGTTGGCCAGTAATGCATCGGCTTGTTGACCTTGGAACACTCGCTCCAGGGCAATTAGCTGTGTGCGGCTGTTTACACCTTCAACTTCGCTGTGTTCGTCGGGATGCACCGTGTTAACGCCCGCGCCGCTTTCAGCGGCCATCGCGATCAGGTCTGTCAGATAATATTCGCCCTGAGCGTTATCACTGCGGAGCTTTGGTAACCATTCTTTTAAGCGCGCAGTGGGCAAGGCCATAAACCCCGTGTTGATTTCCTGCACCTTGAGCTGTTCGGGGCTTGCGTCTTTTTGTTCCACATTGGCAATCACCTGGCCTTGCTCGTCTCTTATGATACGGCCATAGCCCATAGGGTTATCAAAAATGGCGGTAAGCAGGCCCATACTGCCGTTGGCAGTTTGTTTCAGCAGTTTTTGTAAGGTGCTGGCTTTGATCAGAGGTACGTCGCCAAACAAGATGATACTGGTGCTGTCGTTGCGTAAATTAGGAACCGCTTGTTGTACGGCGTGGCCTGTGCCCAGCTGCTCTTCCTGGAAAACAAATTGAATATCACTGCCGTTGTCCAAAGCTTGAACCTGTTCTGCGCCATGCCCCACCACAATGTTCAGCTGGGCATTATCTAGCTGCCTGGCCGCGCTGATCACGTGCGCCAGCATGGCTTTACCAGCAATGGGATGAAGCACTTTGGGTAACGCAGAGCGCATGCGCGTGCCTTGGCCGGCGGCAAGAATAATTACGTCTACGTTCAAGGTGTGAGGCTCCAGCGTAAGTGTGTGGGGAATTGGCCGCTAAGTGATTGAATCACTCTATAAAACTTAGCATAAAAAAGGCCCGACAATGGTCTCCCTTTATCGTTTGATAGCGTGAATAGTCTGGTGGAAATTTTCGACCGCTTGTCGGTTTATTGAACAATGCGGACAAACGCTGAGCGTTCTAGCCAGCGGGCAGGCCGCGAGGGTATCTGCGCCCGTTTAACAGGGCACCAATGGCGGAATTGCGCACAAACAGATCATAGGTCCACACGCAGATCAGCAATGTGCCAACACTAACAATCAAAAACTTCAGTTCTGCCGCTATTACCCAGCTGTGCATGGGCCAGGCGAGGAAAATCAGCACTGGCTGGTGCAGCATGAAAATCCAGTACGAGGCGTCGCTGAAGTAGCGTACGCGGGGTTGGTAGTTGTTGTAGTAGCGGTGAAATAAGCCCGTAAAACCAGCGATAAAAAACGCTACCGCCAGCCCATTGCCAAACGCCAGTATGGGGTGCAGCCTGGCGTATTCTGGGCCACTGGGTTCACCTTGGTTTAGAAATGCGTAAAGTGCCGCACAGAAGCACAGCATGGCAATACCCAGGTATTTCCAACATCTGTGCGCCAATAATTCCAGGCACGATGTGCGGAAATACAACAGCCAGCCGGCTAAAAAACACAAACCGAACGTCAGTACAGCCGGTAAATATGGCAGAAACCATGGCGCTCCGTTCACTCGGCCAAAGTAGCGCGGTAGCGCTATCCAGCCAATCAACAGTCCCAATGCAATCACGTAGCCAACGCTTTCACCTCGCAGCTTGCTTCCCAATCGCTGTGCGTTGTTTCTGATCGCATCCGGGGTGTAGCGCCAGGCATACACAACGGCGGCAGTAATCAGTAGCAATATCATCAGGTAGTACAAAAACCAAAGATGGTGTGTGTTGTCCCACAGTGCGCGCGGATGCGAGAGATAACTGGCGTCCATTCCCAATGAGCCAGTGGCGCTGAGTTGCGCGCTGGCTATCCATTGCAGACCCAGAAGCAATGATAGTGGCGGCAAAAACAGCAGGAAGGGCAAGGCTATTCGCTTCGCTCGCTGGGTGAGCATGCCGTTCAAGCCATAGCGCACCAGCAGCATTGCGGTAAAAAACCCTGAGAGAGTAAAAAACACCGGCATACGAAAGGTGTTAATAAAGATCAGCACACCGTCCATGGTCATGGACATTACCGGGTCGCGGTAGTAATCAAAGCCCAGGTGCATGGTCATGTACATTTGCGCACCGTGCAACACAATGCCCAGAGTCATCATCAGTGCGCGGAGAAAATCCAGTCCGTGAAGCCGTGTGTCTGTGAGGGTAGTACTTATGTTCAAAGCCATTGAACCCGCGCTAGGTTACTTAAGCGTATTCAGCGATAATACCCTCATTCTTATTTGAGCGGTTTGCCGAAAAGCTTTAGTGCAGAAAAATTTCTTCAGCTGGATTATTGCCCACCCTGTGGTGGTCATTGTGCTGTCGACTATCGTAGTGATGGCAGCGGCATTCGGTATGTCTAAGCTGCGTTACGTTGGCGACTACGGCGTATATTTCAGCTCAGAGAACCCTCAGCTCGCTGCGTTTGAACGCATGGAAGAGGTGTACGGCGCGAGTGACAACGTAGCCATGCTGATTGTGCCGGAAGAAGGCAGCATTTTCACGTCTGATCTGTTGATTGCTATTCGTGATCTAACCAATGACGCCTGGACAATTCCACATGCCAGGCGGATAGATTCCATCGTTAACTACCAACACACCTACGCAGAAGAAGATGATCTTATTGTAGAAGATCTCATATCAAATGCGCCCTCGTTCAGTAAGCAAGAGCTTGCGCGCATAGAGCGGTTGGCCACAAACGAACCATTGTTAGTGAACAAACTGGTGGCGAAAGACGGCAGCGCCACAGTGGTGAATGTAACTATCGACCTTCCGGGCGAAGACATACTGACCGAAGAGCCGGAAGCGGCTGCGGCGGCCCGTCAGTTAGCCGCGGAATTTGAAGCGAACAATCCGGGAGTTAAGGTTCACCTGTCTGGCATTACCATGCTTAACACGGCGTTTCTTGAAACGGCGATGAGTGACAATGTTAGCCTGGTACCACTGATGTTCTTATTGGTGGTTGTCATTTTATGGTGTGTTTTTAGAACCGTTATTGGCACCCTTTCCATACTGATCATTGTGATCGCCAGCATTGCAACCGCCATGGGTCTTGCTGGCTGGGCCGGGTTTTATTTAACCGGCGCGTCTTCCTCCGCGCCTATAATGATATTGACCTTGGTCATTGCCGATTGCGTGCACATACTAACCACCGCGGTGTTTAATATGCGTGAAGGGCAAAGCAAAAACAACGCCCTATTAGACAGCCTGCAACTGAACTTTAAACCGGTAATGTTGACCAGTGTAACCACCGCGATTGGTTTTCTCAGCATGAACTTTTCCGACTCGCCGCCGTTTCAGAATTTAGGGAACATGGTAGCCGTTGGCATGCTCCTGGCCTTTGCGTTTTCCATCACCTTGTTTCCCGCTTTATTGGCATTGCTGCCGCTTCGAGTAAAGCCGCAACAGGGCAATAGCAATCAGATGATGCAATCGCTTGCCAACGTCGTGATCGAAAAACGCGGTATTTTGTTGCCGGCTATGACGCTATTTATTATTGGCGTCAGTTCGTTAATGCCGCTTAACAAAATAAACAACGACCCGACAAACTTTCTGGCTACGTCTGTGCCATTCCGATATGCCACAGACCTGATGGAAGAAAGAATGTCTGGGCTAACAACGATTGAAGTCTCCATCGACAGCAAAATAGATGGGGGTATTAACGAGCCGGCATTTATTGAAGACTCGCACAAGCTGGTTACCTGGCTTAGAGAACTAGGGGTTACTGATCATGTCATCAGTATCACAGACACTTACAAGCGTTTGAACAAAAACATGCACGGCGACCTGGAGGAATGGTACCGCCTGCCCGATAGCCGCGAACTGGCGGCGCAGTATTTATTACTCTACGAGATGTCTTTGCCGTTTAATCTCGACCTTAGCAATCAGATAAACCTAGAGCAGTCGGCCAGTCGCTTTGTGGCCACGTTTCGAAACGTATCGTCCAAGGAGATGATGGATCTGGAGCGGCGTATTGTTGAATGGTTTGATGAGAATGCGCCGCAGTACGATGTAAACGTTAGCAGCACCATGCTGATGTTTGCACATCTGGCCGAACGCAATATTGTTGGCATGTTGCTGGGAACAACGCTGGCACTGTTACTGATCTCGCTGCTCATGGCATTTGCCTTGCGCTCGTTTAGCTATGGGGTTTTGAGCCTACTCCCTAATTTGGCACCGGCCGCGATCGGCTTTGGACTGTGGGCGCTATGGAGCGGCGTGGTCGATATGGGAATTTCTTTGGTGGTGGGCATGACGCTGGGTATTGTGGTGGATTACTCCGTGCATTTTCTGATTAAGTACTTACGAGCAAGAAAAGAATTGAAGCAAAGCGCCGAAGACGCTGTTCGATATGCTTTTGCCAGTGTCGGCCAAGCTTTGTGGGTTACCACATTGGTGCTATTCGTTGGTTTTATGTGTTTGGCGCAATCCCAATTTAAGATCAATGGCGACATGGGATTACTAACCGCTATCATTATTCTTGTGGCGCTTATTGTTGATTTCCTGTTCTTGCCGCCTTTGTTGATGAAGCTGGATGGGGTGTTGCATCCTGAGCCGAAACCCAATACCTGAATAGCCCGCTTCGCTCTGTGAAACGTTTCCGCTTGCAGATGACCTACAGCATTCGAATCGGTGATGTAAACAACTTGACCAGCAGCGGTTCAAACGATTCCAGGCTGTCCACCTCAAAGTCGGGGTCAAATGCTGGAGCGTCCCAGGTATCAACCAGCTTCACCGCCAGATCGTACCAACTCTCATTGGTGAAGTTATCGCGACCATTGGGGTTTGCACCGAGATACTCAAAGTAAAACTTACCTTGAAAAGCCTGGTGGTGATAGATGGCGTGGTAGGCATCATCGCTAACATAAGGACGCATCAGCTCGGCAGCGATGGGACCATGGTTAGGAACATTGATCGCTTTGCCCACATCGTGCAGTAAGGCGATAGCCACTTCTTCATCGCTGGCACCCGACTGGCGAGCCAAAGTGCCCGTCATAAGACTATGCTGCAGCTGATTGCAGGCGAAACCCAGTGTGATGTCTTCAAGACTGCGCAGCATACCCATTAACGTCTCTGGGGTTTTGCCGAAGTGCTCCATGTGGGCTGCACCTATCACCGACCAATCTTCTGCGGTGCCATCTTGCATTTT
>CAYGSL010000103.1:0-7682 GCA_964352475.1 uncultured Pseudomonadales bacterium
AAATCCTTGTTCTTGCAGTCATAGCCCATACTCCTCTCATTTACGGTTGCCGAAAGGTTAATGAATTCTGGTTTTCGGAGTTCATTTGGGCAAGGATTATCCCGCGGCTGGGCTTCGATAAGGCATACTATATAGAGCTACTAGGGGTACTGGTCCACTCAAGGCGCTCACCTCTTGCTGCAAACTCGAACAGCTGTACTTAACGGCGAATTACGAAATCAGTTTAAGCAGTGGTACCCGTCAATGCAGGTCGACGACGGACCGTCAGAAGATGAGGAGGAGCTATCCATGGTGGCCTAATTTATTTTTGCCCTGCCCCGGGGATTTTTTCGGTCTCTAACGCCAGCCCATCATGTATTTCCAACAAAATATCCTCACTCATGACAATCTCTCATTGATTAAAAAGGAGCGGGGTCGGGAAACTGACTGCGCAATTCCTGCTTCATTATTTTCCCGGATGCGTTCCTCGGTAAGCTATCAACCAGCTTATATATTTGCGGAACCTTGTAACCGGCAAGGTTCTCCTTGCAATAAGCTTTCAGGTATTCCTGCGTGGGACTCGTACCCGCCGCGGGAACAATGATAGCCAATGGTGTTTCGCCCCATTTATCTGATTTCAGCCCAATCACTGCAGCCTCGCGAATTTCCGGGCATGCCGCCAAAACATTCTCAAGCTCTGCCGGATAGATGTTTTCTCCTCCGGAAATAATCATGTCCTTCATGCGATCGCAGATGGTGAGGAACCCATCCTCGTCAACGGTGCACAAATCCCCCGTGTGTAACCAACCGTCTACCAGGGTTTCGGCCGTGGCCTCCGGGTTGTTCCAGTAACCCTGCATCATGTGGCTACCCGACAACAGTAACTGTCCCACTTCACCACTCCCCGGTTCAACCTCATTGCCCTGACTGTCTACGACTTTTGCTTCCGTGTGCATCTGCGGCTTGCCGCAGGATCCGGCCTTCGTTTTGGCATCCTGGGGTAGCAAGACGGTGCCCGGCCCGCAAGATTCGGTTAAACCGTAGGCCTGGCTGATTTCAACGCCGATGTCCTCATAATCTCTCAATAGAGATACCGGCACCGGTGATGCACCCACAACAATCCAGCGGATGCTGGAAATATCGTATTTTCCCAGCTCGGGAGATAGCAACATAGCCTGTAACAAGGCGGGTACGGAAGAAGTCATCGTGACTTTTTCCCAGTCGATTGCCTGGAAAATGGTTTGCAAGTCGGCGCTGCGGGTAATGATACCCGTGCCACCCTTGTGGACCAGTTGCGACACGGGCACCAGAGTCCCCACATGAAACATCGGCGTGGACAACAAAAAGCGGTCATTGCCTCGCGTGTCGGAGCTGGTCAGGGTGGTCAGTTGCGCCCACAGGATGCCCTCATGACTGTGCATAACCCCCTTGGGGCTGCCGGTGGTGCCGGAGGTGTACATGATAAACAACAGGTCATCATCGTAGGCCCCGATCGGTGGTTCGGCCTCGGACGCGGCCTCGACCAGCTCATCATAGTCCTTGGAAAAATCCGCAGGCGCCGAGGGAACTTGTACAGCGTTAACCCGCACATAGTTTTTCACGCCCGCCATAGTTTTGTCGTGAACGTCATTGACGACGACATCAAATTCGGAGTCATAAAGGAGGGCGATTGCCCCCGAGTCATTCAATATATAGGCGATTTCATTCGCCACCAATCGCCAGTTCACTGGCACCAGAATGGCACCAATTTTTGCTACGGCAAAATAGGCCTCTACAAACTCAATACTGTTTTTTAACAGCGTGGCTACCCGATCACCGGGCTTGACGCCCCGGTTCAGCAGACCATTCGCAATTTGGTTGCACCGCCGGTTTAACTCCCTAAAAGTAAAGCGGCGGCCGCGCTCGAACTCGACAAAGGCTTCCGCGTCACTGCTGATCAAAGCACGCTTTTTTAACAGTAATCCAATATTATTTTTCATCGTACTTTCCAACCAGGGCTGTTACAAATGTGCAGTTTGAAGTGAGTGCGGTTCAGAAATCCGCTGCCGACAAATTCTCCAGGGTCTTAGGATCGCCCAATTTCAATAGCTGCTTGCCTTCGTTTTTGCCCTCGACCAAGCACATGAAAGTTTCCGGGATAGCCTCAAAGCCCTCCTGTATATCGTTGCGGAAGGCAATTTTATCTTCCATAGCCCACACCGCCAGTTGCGCCAAAGCTTCATCGGTGCGATCAAGATAGTCCAGCGAAATAAAGCCTTGCATGCGCACCTGCCGGTTCACCATATTCACTAAGTTGCCCGGGCCGAGACCTTGGCCGCTTCCGAGTTGGAAATGGCGCCGCACAGTACGATACGACCGTAATCGGCAATACTATTTATCGCTGCCTCAAGAATGTTGGCGGCAGCCTTTTGAGCTTCGCTATCTGGGCGGCAACGGAGCCGGTTGCGCCTGCGGAGCCGGACACGACCAACGTCTCACCTTTCTGGGGTTGTCCGATATCCATCAGCCCCCAAAAGGCGGTAGTGCAGCTGCCTCCCAAATTGCGGGGCTCAAAGTTGTCGGATGACAATGCGCCTTTCGGGCGGCTTTTAAGAATCCACTGACGGTTAGTTTGCTGCATGTCCTACCTCATCACCCCATAAAAGCCAGGGCTATTTAATCATTAAGCTGCGTATATTTGCGGGAAGGCTCTTCGAAACCCCGGGCTATTAATCTATCAATTCGATTTCGAGGGACTCTAACAGTCTCACTGCCTCAAAGCGATTAAACCTGGCTCCCCTGAGGATATTCTGATGGATATCAATATCGTAATCGGTTGCTTCTGAAAAATCCGCATCGGACAGATCGGTGCCTCCAAAGAGGCAACTGCTCAAGTCTGTATAGGTGAAATTCGCACTGCTAAAGTCGCCCTCCCTGAAATCGACGCGATGCGCTTTGCACTCTTCGAGCACAATTTCCTGCATTTTTAGACCGAAAAAAGAGGAGTCGTTGACAATGCACTTATAGAATTTTATCGGTGAGCTGAATGCCATATTCGGCCAGTCTACCCGGGTCCAGTTGACTCCTATCAACTTCGAGTCACGAAAGATCACATCAAAAAATCTGCTGTATTCGATATTGACCACGCTTAGATTACACGCAACGAACTCGCAGTCGATAAATTTGCACCGTTTTAAGACCGCGTCGCTAAAATCACAGCCTTTAAAAGTACAGGCCTCGAATTCCGTGGAGCAGATTTGCTTGCTGGAAAAATCCAGACCGTCAAAGTTCTTTGACCAATATTCTTTGACTTCATCTGTCAGGTTAGGCATTGACACTTCATGTTCTCCAATCATATTTGGCTCAGAATCATGTCCGCCGCTTTCGCTCCAATCATGATACAGGCATGGTTAGTGTTACCGTGCATGGGCAAGGGCATCACTGAAGCATCCGCCACACGTAAGTTTTTTACACCTTTAACACGAAGCTGTGGGTCAACGACAGTGTGCGAATCATCCGGGTTACCCATGCAACAGGTCCCTGCATAGTGATAATCCGTGTCAACACATTCACGGATATAAGCTTCCAGGGCTTCATCATCGTCAGCCTGTACACCTGGTGTTCTTTCTTCATAGAGCAATCCATCCCATTTGTCCGAGGCGGCGAGTTTGCGGACAAAACGAATGCCTCGTTTCATAGGCTCAAGGTCCGCCGGATTTGTCATAAACCCGAGGTCGAAGTCGGGGGGGTCCATCATGTCTTTGGAGCGAATCTTCACAGTTCCACGACTGGTCTCAGCCAGCAGGCACACCAGGAAAGTCACGCCGTGCTCTTTGGGGTATCCGGCTGAAATGCCAGCCAGCATGGGGATCATCTGGATCTGGATATCGGCCTCGTCTAGGTCGGGGCTGGAGCGAGTGAACATATTGGCATCAAAGTGATTCCAGCTACCAATGCCTTTCTTGAATAGAAGCCACTTCAGCCCGATCATCGCTTGCTTAAAAAGGCTGATGTCGGCCATGGTGATCGGCTCGGAACAATTGTAGCGAACGCTCAGCGTCGGGTGGTCATGGAGGTTTTCACCCACCGCTGGTAGATCGCTTATGACATTAATGCCCAAGCCTTCGAGGTGCTCTCGGGAACCAATGCCCGAGACTTGCAAAAGCAGGGGCGAACGCAGAGCGCCCGCGCACAGGATGACTTCTTTACTGGCGTTCACGGAATCCACTTCACCTTTACGCTGGTAAGTGACACCCGTAGCGACGGGTTCTCCGGAAGAGAAGTCAAATTCGATGTGCCGGGCATAAGCGTGTGTCAATATAGTTAAGTTCGTCCGCCCTTTGGCAGGAGTTAGAAAAGCCGCTGCTGAACTATGGCGCTTGCCATTTTTTATGGTCGCCTGGGTCCAGCCCACGCCTTCGGCTTCTCCATCACAGAAATCATCCCGCACCGGAACACCAATGTCCTGAGCCGCCGCCTGATAATGGCTGATTATGCTGTTAGTCGGGTGTCTTTCCTGAACACTGGTGGCGTTCAATTCACCCGCCGCGCCGCGCTGCTCATTAGCACCCTCACTGCTGGTCTCGGTCGCCCGAAAAAACGGCAGCACCTTTTCATAGCTCCAGCCTTCGCAACCATGTTCATTAGACCAGCGGTCATAGTCCCGGGCGCTGCCGCGAATATGCAACATACCATTGATACTAGATGAACCACCCAGCACCTTACCAGTTCGCAGAGTGAGACTACGGTTGTTCAAACCTTCCTGGGGAGTTGTTGGAGCCTGCCACTGGTGAATGCCACGTTTAAAAATTTCGAGCATACCTCCCGGCATATGAATCAATGGGTCCCAATCGGTGCCGCCCGCTTCCAGCAATAATACTTTATTGGCTGGGTCTGCGGTTAGCCGGTTCGCCAAAGCACAACCGGCGGAGCCAGCACCCACAACAATGTAATCGTAAGTTGTATTCAAATTTTACGTCCGTAAGTTTTTACACTAATGAAATCATCTAGTAGTTAGGTCGGGCAGCAAATATCGAGTCACCATGCGCTCAATATTTTCTCTGGGCTCTGGGTACTGAATAAATGAGTAAATCAAACGACCCACCCAGTTCACTAAATCATTCAGGCGCCATGCCGGATCGATCTCACCCGTCAACTGTGCCTGCTGAAATTGACCTTCCAACAGTACATACATATTTTCCCGCATGCTTGCTGACTTGATATAAAAATCAGCTGTAGCAGCAATGTTATTGCTACCCAGAAGTAAATGATGACCTGCCATCTGCGGACCTTTTTCGACTGAAAACAATACACAGTGAATCAGTAGCTCACGGAAGTCCTTATTGGGTAAAGCTTGCAGCGATTCTTTGAATTGTTCAAAGAAGGGTTCCACCTGTTGTTCAACCACAGCATGAATAATCGCTTTCTTGTTATCGAAATAGTGATAAACAGTGCGGCGGGAAATGGCCGCTCGTTCGGCAATCTGGTCAATGGTGGTTGAGGCTACACCGGATTCAGCAAAACAAAGTCTGGCGGCTTCGATGATGCGGGCCTTGCCCTTTCCCAGGTTGTCAATGCGCTGCTGCTGCCCCCAGCGACGGGTACCAGTTGTTGAGGTGGCGCTAACGTAGTGATTCTCCGACATGAGGTTCAATTCACCCAAGCAACAAAACCACACTATTGCACAAATAAAATATTAGTGCAATAGTAATTGTGTTGATTTGACCCACAAGTAACAACTTCGAAAGCGCCACTGATGGCAATGGCAGAAGATCCGGAGCCTCGATTTATTAAGATGACGGCCATAATCACGAACTCACACGGCTTGATACGGTCAAAAAACTCCAAGAAAAACGCGTCACACGCCAGCAGGCCGCTTATTTACTGGGCTTGAGCGTTAGACAGGTACAGCGATTATCTACCGCGTACAAAGTCCATGGGGTTGATGGCTTGGTCTCTGAGCGGCGCAACGTACCCAGTTATCGACGTTATCCCGATAGCTTCAAAGAATACGTATTGCACCTGATATCGACGCATTACGGCGATTTTGGGCCTACATTCGCGTGTGAGAAGCTGACGTGTCAATTTCCCCGCCAACATTGCGCCAGTGGATGACCGACGCAGGGATATGGTTAACACGCCGAGAAAAAACTAAACAGATCTACCAACCGCGTAATCGCCGTGAATGCGTTGGCGAGTTGATCCAGATCGATGGCTCGGATCATCACTGGTTTGAAGACCGTGCCGAACGCTGTACGTTGCTGGTTTTTATTGACGATGCGACCAGTCGATTAATGGAACTGCGCTTCGTAGAAAGCGAATCAACCTTTGCGTATTTTGATACGACTGAGCGTTATTTAAAACGACACGGTAAAGATCCCCCGAATGGGGGTCCATTGCAGGAGAGTGGTGGCCGGTAACGGCCGCTGCTTATCCGACCCTCTCCTGCAATGGACCTGTCCCTTCTGAATATTCAATCGTGTTGAAATTCTTGACTATTTCCCGCAACGGATAGAGGATGGCGAGCATGCCATTTTATCTCCACGTAGTCACTTTCGTTCGTTCTCTGTTCAAGTCGCGCTGTCAATTGGCATTGGAAAATTTGGCGCTTCGCCAACAGCTTGCAATGTTCAAATCATCAGTGAAGCGTCCTCGGATATCTCCTGTCGACCGCTTGTTTTGGATCCTGCTCTCAAAATATGTAGAGGGATGGCGGTCAATGTTGCACGCATTGCATCCCGATACAGTTGTGCGTTGGCATCGGCAGGGCTTTCGTTTTCATTGGCGTTGGAAGAGTCGACGCCCTAAGCTGGGCCGACCCGCTATTGATGCAGACCTACGCGAGTTGATCCGAGAAATGCAGGCTACCAACATAGGCTGGGGCGCGCCCCGAATCCATGGTGAACTGCTCAAACTAGGCATAGAGATCTCTCAAGCTACCGTATCAAAGTACATGGTGCGCCAACGAAAACCGCCTTCACAAACTTGGCGAACTTTTCTCGGTAATCATACGGAGTGTTTGGCAGCGATCGATTTCTTCACTGTCCCGACGGCCACATTTCGCATTCTTTATGTATTTATCGTGCTCAGCCATGACCGTCGTCACATCGTGCACTTCAATGTGACAGTGCATCCCACCGCTCAATGGACGGCACAACAGCTTTTTGAAGCCTTCCCCTTCGATTCCGCTCCACGTTATTTACTGCGCGATCGGGATGCGATTTATGGTGAAATGGTTCAGCGACGGATCAAAAGTCTGGGTATCGATGACGTTGTCACGGCACCTCGCTCGCCATGGCAAAATCCTTTTTGTGAACGCGTTATCGGCTCCATCCGCCGAGACTGTCTGGATCACGTCATTGTCATCAACGAGCAACATCTGCGACGGATTCTTAGAGAATACATTGATTATTATCATACCTGCCGAACTCACTTGTCATTGAATAAAGATCCACCGGAAAGTCGACCTGTTGAACCGTCGGGCACTGGAAATATCGTTGCGTTTCCCCGCGTAGGGGGCTTGCACCACAGGTATGGCAGAATTGCAGCATGATGGTCAGGGTATGAAATGCCTGGAAGAGGACACGATCTTATTTTCAGAAGGGACAACGAGCAAATTCGCCATCTGCTGCCGAAAATAGATGCCTGTGAGTTTTTCGTCGGCACCAGTAGTAAAGATCAAGACCTTTATACTGGCACCGTTTGACTCACAGTACTTCTTACAA
>CAYGSL010000104.1:0-5943 GCA_964352475.1 uncultured Pseudomonadales bacterium
AAACGCCCCAATACAAAACCGGCAATTCCTGCCCAGCAAAAGCGCCAGCAAAGCAACACACGAATTCTCCGCCAGCATCACCATTCCAGAGCACGTGATGCAAACCGCGCCGGCTGTTGTAAAGCCCATGGATATTCTGGGTAAGAAAACCCAGCTATTTCCTGGCATTGAATTGAGCTTCGTCAGCATGGGCAAACATCTGATACCGCTTAATCGTGAAATTCAGGTAGCGAAGAACAGCGACAGCTTCTGGCAGATACAAGTAGAGCCCGGCCAGATCTGGCAGGAAGAAAGCGATGGCGATATGTCGCGCGCTTCGTTTCCATTTATGCTTACTAGCAATATAGAGAACGACTCGTACAACGGCGTGGCCATATTTTTATACAACAAAGAAGGCGTGTCGCAGCTGCGTTATCAAATCATTCAGCAAACAACGCCGTTTTTTGTGGAAACGTTTTTCACCGCGTGGGGCCAGTACGAAATTGACTACGCACCGCAAGCATTCGACAACGCGTCAACCATCAAGAGCAACTATGAACAAGAGCTTGCTGACCGCTGGCCCGTATACAGCTGGCAGGAGCTGGCAAATCGTGTGGGCGAAGAAAAACTGCAAGGTTTCATAGAAGGCATAGACCCTGAAAAAGTAACCGCGAGCGGGCTGGTGATTGACGGTGAAATTTTCATGCACTCCAACTCCACGCCGTTCGGTGACTACCCATACCCCAATGTAATGCGCCACGGTATTTGGTCGGCCACCAAAACAGCGCACGGTTTGGTAACCATGCTGTACATGGCGCAAAAATACGGCGATGAAATTTTTGACTACAAGTTCGTGGATTGGCTGGACGTAAATGCACCGCACGATGGTTGGAAAGACGTTACCTTGGGTCACGCGGTCAGCATGGCCACAGGAATTGGTACCGGTACTGAGAACGTTACCCCCAACTACATCAGCGACGGCTACATTGAATCAGACCGACCAGAGTACGACGCCTGGTATTTGGCACCCACCAACAAAGAAAAACTACACCATCTGTTTCAGGTGCCTAACCACCCCTGGGGCCCAGGCGAACACGTTCGTTATCGCGACAGAGACATTTATGTATTGGCCGCTGCACTGGACGCCATCCTAAAAGCAAAGGAAGGGCCAGATGCGCATCTGGATCAAGTGCTGTTTGAAGAAGTGTATAGACCCATAGGCATTCATCACCTACCCATCAACCGAACCAAGGAAGCCGACGGCGCACCTGGCCTTGCCTTTCTGGCCTGGGGCATGTATCTGACCCCTGACGATACCGCCAAAATTGGCACCTTACTGCAAAACGGCGGCCGCCATAACGGTAAGCAATTGCTCAGCGCAAACAAGCTGGCCGAGGCTTTGTATCAATCCGAGATACGCGGCCTGCCCACAGGCGACAGCAACGAATATGGTGATGCAAGCTACCACATGACGCTATGGCATTACCCGTACAAAACCTTGTCCGGTGCGTTAACTTCAATGGGTCAGATGCACGGCTGGGGAGGTAACGTAGTGACGCTAATTCCAAATGGAATGATTGGCTACCGATACGGTAACGGAGGTTATGCGCCGGTAGAAGGCGCTGTAAGGGTGGCCGACCGAATAAAGCCGTTTCATAAAAACTAAGCCTACAAATCATAGTTGATACCGGTGGGCTGATACCCCAGGCGCGCCATACAATGGTCGTAGTCGCTGCGCGCCTGCTCCGTTGCTTGCATGAGAATTTGTTCGCGCTGCTCAATGCTTAGGCAGGCGAATGTTTGGCCGATTATCTTTTCGCTTAAGGTCTCGAATTTTATAGCGTGTATCTCAGGCTGCTCATTATGTTGTTGGGTAAGCAGATAGTTGCCGTCATCGGAAAATCTGGCCTTGGGTTCTTTCACCTCATTTCCAAAAGGAATCGGCGGGCCACAGATTGCCACGGGTTTTTCCGGGTCGCGTTGATTGAAAACCAGTGAGTCACCAGACCCATCCGCGTTCCACACTCGTGACTCACCGAAGCAATCGGTGGTTACCAAAAGACGCCCGTCCGGTGAGAACTCTCCGTGGCGAACAAAGCGCTGGTTAGGTAAATCACGGAGTTTGGTCAGGTTTTCCGTGTCGTAAAGCACCGGGTCTTTATGAATGATATTTGGATTCATATTATCTGCCATCAGCAAGAGCTGCCGGCCATCAGGGCTTAGCATCACCCCGTGTAACTCACTTCCACCAAGAGTTTTTCTGCTGCTCGCAGGTTCATTCAGATCGAAAAGCGCCAATGACCAAAAAATTCGATTCGTTCCAACCAGCAATAGTTTTTCGCCAGCGGCCTGGAGCAGGTATTCATCTGGCCCATATGGATATAACCAAGCTATTTCTAAGGTTTCTTCCTCAAGAGTAGAAGTATCTCGCAGGGTAACTATCAACTTTGTGTTTCGATCCGTATCCTCTTCGGAATAGTACTCAATGAGTATTTCTTTGTTGGCAGCAGGGCTTTCCAGCCGAGTATGGGTACCGTTTCTCGTTACAGCTATGACAGGTTGCCCATTGTCTTGCCGCGGTACCACTTTAGCAGCCCGAGAACTTCCTGTTACAACAGGCCAGGTTACCGGCGGCACATTTCTGCCAAGGCCAACCAGCCACAAACCGTCATGCGAAAACGCCTCTGGCCAGGGCCCGCCTGGATAAAACGAGTCGGGCCACAGCACAAATTTCACTTTTCTTAAGCCACGCGAGTCGTAGCGTTTGGCACTGCTCAGGTCATTGGTATTCCATACCCATGCCTGCTCATCACATACTGCAGCCAGCGCGTGTGCTCGCGGTGAAAACGTGATCCACTGAACGGCACCTTCGCACCTACCTTTAACTTGAGCATTTTCGTCACCCTCCAGCGGCCAAAGTATTATGTTGCCGTCTATGCCGCCGGCGACCAATAGTTTTCCATCGTGGCTCAAGTCAATACGTCGAATGTGTATTCCAATGTCTTTCTGTTGCAGTAAAGCGCCAGAGCTCATATCCCACAATGACACTTGCCCATTACTTGAACCAGTAGCAGCAAACGTTTCCTCTGCATTCAAGGCAACACTAACGATTGCGGATTGCTCATCACCCAGTGAAAAAGATTCAGAATACGTCTTTGTTCCCTTAAGTTGAAAAACCTGAGCCTGTTTTCCGGTGGCAATAATAATTGTGGACCCTGATTTATTTGCGGCAAAATCTTCCACCTCGCCCGGCATTGTGAGCGCGACTTCTGATTGGATTGGGTCTTGCCAAAAGTAAGCTTCGTTTTCGTTAACGCGATCATACACAGAGCTTTCATTGTCCGCATATGTAGCCCACTCAATTTGATCGTCGTATGTTCTATTGTTAAAGGCTGTACGCGAGAAGGCCCAACTGTCAAAAATATACGTTCCTCTAAGAGACTGAAACGAAATGAAACTGTTGCCACGGCGGTGCGTTACATCAAAAGCACTGGATGTAAATTCAATGCCTTTGGCGGTACTCATATCATGCAATGCGCGTTGCGCTACAGCCGCAGCCCTGGCCGGTTCTGGCAGCTTTTGAGTAGAGATTTCAGAAATCACCAAACCCTTTGAGACCGGGTCGCTGATGCTCTGAGCATTTGCCAGCAATGCACTGGCCGCTGCATTATCTCGCTGCTGCACCGCAACATCGCGCTGCCAAAACGCGACTGCCGCCGCCAGCAAAATGGCCACACCAACTAAGGTTGAACCAAATACCAGCCGCTTAATACGAAATTTTCTGTGAGCTTCGCTGGTATCAACGAAACTCTTTTCAAGCCTGTTCAGTTCATTGCGTTGTGTCAACACCAACGCCAAACGCGGGTCGTTGTTCCATAACAAACCTTTACTTTGCTTATTATCTTGCCAGTCTTTAGCCGCTGTATACACCGAGCGAATCAAATGCTGTGGGCCAGCCGCGCTTAGCCAAGCAAGTAACTTGTCCCAAGCAACCACAAGCGTGTCGTGCGCCGGTTCAATATAGTCGCCATCCCCAACCAGCAGTCTTGCATCCACAAAACGCCTAATAACCTGCTCTACACGTGCCTGTTCATTGTCATCGCCAAACTCAAGCTCTGAACGCAACACTCTTCGTCGCGCATAACCACTGCCATCTGATGAAGTCATGCGCATAAACACGCGCTGTACTGTGCGTTTATAAGCCTCATCCGGCTCTTCACGATACAGGGTGTTGGCTCGCTCGTGTAGAGCGCCAACAACTCCGCCGGCCGCAGTATAATCTTCTTCAGTTATCGCACGGTCTGTGGCACCACTTTCGCGTCGCCGTTTATTGGCGCAGCGATACATTTCTGCCAGTGAAAACGACAACATTGGTAGCGCACCCGGCATAGATAAAATTTCATCAAGCAGGGTGTCAATCAATTTATGTGGTTCAAAAAACAGAGCCTTAGCTTTGGCGGGCCCTTCAATAACCTGTAGAAAATCGTCTCGTGTAAACGCAGGCACCAAGAATTTTGCAGCTTGCCATATATCTTTGAGCGAGCTGGAGTTAGCTGGTCGTGGTTCGAAATCAGAACGCAAGGTGATGACCACCGTGAAATTGTCTCGCGTATTCATAGCGTTACGAAGGTCGGCCAGGAAGCGTGACTGATGTTGCTCATCCGCACATTGGGTATACAGCTCTTCGAATTGGTCGATCAACAACAATTGCCTGGCGTTACCGGGCAAGCTGTCTAGCTTGGCCAAAGACTGTTCTAATTGAGTGGATGGTTCTGCGTTTAACCGCGCTAATTCAACAATCTGCCATTCCCCGATCTGATCGGCGATTTCTTCCGACGGTTCTGCCAACATGGGCAACAGACCTGCCTTTACGACGCTGGATTTACCCGTACCTGAAGCGCCAACAACCGCCAGCAAAGACGGTGAATTTTCTTCAGAAATGCGCTGAACTAAGGCATCAACCACATGCTGGCGGCCGTAAAATATATTTTTGTCTGATGCGGAATAAGGTACCAAACCCAACCATGGATTTTTGCCATCATCTAATGGCGGGTCCGGCAGCGTATTGAGTTCGCTGGATGGGTTTCCAAATACAAATTCGCCGCTGTTATTCTCTCTAAGCGGCCAAATTCCAGGGGTTTGCGCCAGTGAGTTGTCTGCAGGTTTCAACTCTTCAAATACGTACTGGTATAACTCAGTGGCCGTAATGACGCCGTCGGGTTCGTGGCCACCGCGTGATGAATCAGCAGCACCGGATAAACCACGCAATAATGCGGCAGCAAACGGCGAATGACCCTCAAAGGCAGCGCTTTGCGATTGTTCGCCTCTCTGTGGCGAAAGGTCAGCCGCACGCTCGTCATGCGCCGCAGACGTTAACGCCTGCCATGCATTACCATTCAGGTAGCGCTCAAACTGGCTGTCGTACAAACGTTGCGGGGCGAAATCACACTCCCGTGTAGACGCCCAGCGAAATGCACCGGCAAAACAACAATCAAGAACAACCAACAAATGCCGGCAGGAAAGCCCATTAAGCGTCTTACGCAAGTGGTCCATCGCGTACCAGCTGCCTTCTTCAGCAAACTGCGCCCCGTGTGGAATTAAATAACCTTGCGGACCCTCTGTGCCGTTTCCAGCGGCCACCCCATGGCCGGCAAAATACAACAGAAAGGCCGTTTCTTCGTTTAAAAGCGGAGGGAAGGTGGTGGTCAGGTAGCGATCTATCGCTTCTACACTGGCGTCTTCATCACAAAGCAGTGTTACATCGTAGCCGTGATCTAGCCGCAGAACCTCAGCCATTGCATTGGCGTCTCTAACCGCGCTTTGTAATGCTGGAATTCCTGATTCGTAAGCGTCAATGCCTATAACCAGAGCGTAGCCCTTAAGCCCGGTGTTATTCATTGTTATTCCATTTCAGTTGGGTTCAAATATTTTATTTCTCACAATACCCTTAGCCATTCCTCTAGT
>CAYGSL010000104.1:6043-7548 GCA_964352475.1 uncultured Pseudomonadales bacterium
AAATATTTTATTTCTCACAATACCCTTAGCCATTCCTCTAGTCGCCGCGTAGCAATCACGTCATCGCGATTGTAACTAATAATATCTTCCTTAAGAGATGCCTGCTCTTCAGCATTTTCAGCCTGCAGATAACGAACAAACTGAACAATACTCCACTGCGACCCAGAGCCATCGTCGGACCACTGAAAATTTACCAGGTCTTTATGCTTGCAAATATCTTTCAGGCCATAGCCTTGCAGTGGCAGCACCAGATTGTTCTTCACTGGCTTTTGAATGTCGAACAGCGGGCTGTTGTTGCCCAGTAAGCATTGCACAACAGGGTGATCTTGCATGGCGTAGCGCGTGGCGTATTGCTGAATGGTCGATCGCTCATGCGACGCGTAATGCGCCAGCACCAAGTCAGGATAACGCCGCTGGTATTCCGCCACGCGCTCCAGAAATGCCAGCCAACCCGCTTGGTCCTGGTCTTCACTGTCTGTCCACACGCACTCGTATTGCGCATCACTATAGTCAGGTAATAAGAAGCCCCATAGATACACATGCTTTTCCCCGCTTGACGTAAGCGGGTTGTCTTCAATATCAAAATGAACCCAGGTGCCCTTGGGTAAATCAATCGCATTCAACTGATGATATTCACCACTGTACCAACTCTTAGCCTGCAACACTGCGCGCTGTTTCTTCGCATCCCCTTTAAGATATGGCACATCGGGAATACTTGCCGGGTTTGAATCAGCCAAGGCTGAGATGGAGCCGATTCCCGACCTCTCAAGCCCCTTCGCAGCACGGCCATCAACACTGTACAGCAGCGTTAAGTCATCATTGGCGACAAACTGCGGTTTGCAGTGTTCAACATACGGGCAGGCACTGCACTTGCTGTGGCTATAGCCGACCTCAGGCTGCGCGTTACTTGCCAGCATGCTGCGCATTGAAGTAATGAATTCATTAGTAGTGCGATCGGCAGCGTCTGTAACCGTTGCCTGGCTACCATCACCCAGAAACACAATAGCCGGCAGATCATTGCCCAGTAGCAACCGGTAACACCCCAGCTGTATTTGAATTGCTTTCTTATCCGCACTCAATGACAGCTTCGCGTCCGCCGCCTGATAGCGCCCATCATCGTTACGAATTAAAAAATCCGGGTAACCAATCAGCGACAGTTCCTCATCAAACAACTGCGCCTGGTAGATAACATCCACACCGCGCCCCATCAACTCCCGGGTGTGCTCTACTGAATTGGCTGTAAGTACTTCATACTCACGCTTTAACTCAGCCAACACGTTTAACTCATGCTGGTTACCAAGGTCGATAACCAATTGGTCAAAGGCTTCAAGCGAAACATCAACGCCCTCAGGCTCGTAATTGTCTAACCAGGCACGGCGCTTGCAGGAATCCCAGGCTACCGCGTCGCTGGGTTTTATAATGGCAGGGTGTGCTGTCATGGTTCCTAAAAACAATAAATCGCAAGGTGCTCAGTGTAACCCACGATTTCTGTTAACGTTAACACC
>CAYGSL010000105.1:0-7292 GCA_964352475.1 uncultured Pseudomonadales bacterium
CAGCTAACATCTCACGATTCTTTGAGACTATGTCATCTCGGCCATGAAATTCAATATCAGGGTGATCACCGGTATAAATACCGTAGAAATCTGCAGTAAAAAGCTCAGCCCAGTTGTCCCACTGTTTAGTATCCATGAACCGAAAGTAGCGACTCTTCAGTATTTTTATGGCTTCAATATCAACAAGGTCTTGCGCGGTCATACTGGCTCTATTGCTCTTGATGCTTCCCAAAGCTCACGCACAAGTCGAACCTGACGTGAGTGCACTGTGGGACCAATGGGACACCATTCTACAAAACATCGTTCGAGACGGTCTTGTCGACTATTCACGTGCCAAATCACTTACTGAATTCCAAGCATTCATCGCAGAACTTAAATCAATAAACTTCAAGGAGTTACCAACTGAGCCGCAGCGAAAGGCGTTTTTGATTAATGCCTACAATGCGCTCACTGTGGAATTGCTGCTCAAGCATTATCCGGTGGACTCAATTAAAGATATTGGCGGCTGGTTTTCCGGGCCCTGGAGTATTGGGGTTTATCCAGTAGGCGATGAAGTACTGACACTGGATGATATTGAGCACGAGAACTTGCGGCCAATGGGCGACCCGCGAATTCACTACGCGATTAACTGCGCGTCAATGAGCTGCCCAATTCTTAGGGATACCGCGTTTAGAGCTGAGCAACTGCAGCAACAACTTGATGAGCAGCGGCACACATTCATTACGTCTGAAAGAGGTGTTCAGTTCGTAGAGGGAGGTGCCGGCGATGTTAAGGTTTCCAAGATTTTTAGTTGGTTCAAGCAGGATTGGGGCGGAACAGACGGCGTGCTGAGCATGCTCCAGGCGCACCACCCCAGAGGCAAGGAAATCCGTGATATCGACGGTTATAGGCAATATGACTGGTCATTGAATGATGTTCGTTGAACAGTGGGCGATATAATAGCGCCGTCTTTTTAGCACTCCCGACCAGAGGTTCTGCATGCGCTACACACGAAATACAACCGTTCTACTGACCACCCTACTGGCAGGCCTATTAAGCTTCACGGCGCAGGCCGGCGAAGACGGTTACATCTGCAAGATTGTGGAAGTTCGCGTACTCTCAAATGAAGGCACGCTGATAGAAAGCAAAAAGTTCACCAAGCAGTTCGAAGACCGAAGCTTCTCCATCAATCGCAACAATGGTGAAATGATTGGCATGCCGTTTACCACCTCGGCGTATAAATCAACAACAGTGCTGGATCGCGGTAGCGACAACTCGTCGTATAAGTCGATGGCGCAATCAGAAGCGCCGTTGGCCGCCATGTTTATGTACGTTGCGGAGCACTTTCAAGATCGTGAGAAGCCCTTCTGGGGCACCGCTAACGGTACTCAGATCTACAGTGGTATCTGTGAGTAAATACCGCCTGAAGCAAGCCGCTTAACCCAGCGATTTATAATCCGAGTAGGCGGCAAGCAACATATCCACATCATTATCTGCAGGGCGCCATCCAATTTCTTTAAGCGCCTTGCTGGTATCCAGTACACAGGTTTCATCGGCAATCAGGTATTGCTCCGGATCCATAATTGGCATACCAATGCGATCCATGATGTCGAGAACAAACTTCACGGCAAATGCAGGCGTTGGCAACAAAACTGAGTAACTGTCTGCTTCTTTAATGAGAGTGCGAAGCAAGGTATTTACAGTGGGTGGATCTTCCGAACCCAGATTGTAGTATTCATTAGGAAAGCCGGCTTCCACTGCGCAAAGGCAGGCTTCTGCACAATCGCTCACTGAAATAAACTGGTAGTAGTTTCTACCGCTGCCAATTGTGGGTACCGGCAAGTTCAAATCGACTAGTTTGAACAACTTTTCCAGAATGCCTAAGCGACCTGGTCCGATAATCAATCGCGGTCTGAATACTGTTACGTTGAAGCCTTTTTCGCGGTAGCGTTCGCACATCAGCTCTGTTTGATATTTCGCTTCACCATACGGCCCAAGCGGCGCTCTGGGATGAGTTTCGTAGCGTGGGTCTTCAACGGTATGGCCGTACACCATGTCAGTGGTGTAGTACACGAGGTTGTTTAGCTCGCGAGCTTCCATAAAATCAAACACGTTCTGTGTGCCTACATACAGCGCATCCCAGAAATATTTTTCTCGTTGATCTCTAGGCAGTATTGGCACCAGCAGGCGGGCTGCAAAGTGATAAACCACATCGCCAGGTTCAGTCGGTATGTTCGCAAAGGAATCTGCTTGAACAACATCCATCTTGAGGTAGCTGACATTGTCCGGCTCGTAAATTCCACTACTTAAGGTTTGCTCCAGATCACAAATCAAAACCTGCTCGCCACGGGCTGTGAGCTTTTTGCACAACTCCGTTCCCAGAAAGCCATTACCGCCAAAAATAATATGTTTCACTCATCTTCCCTTTCACTTAAACCATCCCGCCAATTACCAGAACAGTAACAAACGATTAACTCTTGGCGACTATCGATACGCCCAAACAAATAAACAAGATACCCATAATCCGCCACATATTGACCGATTCGGCCAACATGAAGTGCCCCCACAGCGCGATCAACACGAAACTCAAACCCAGAAACGGATAGGCGTAGCTGATATCAACCCGCGACAACACAACCAGGTGCGAGGCCATGCTTATGCCCATCACTACCAAGCCGCCCCATATATACCAGTTGAAAAAGACATCAACGAGCGCGGCGCGCAAACCACCGGCGTCCATGTCAAATTCACCAACCATGGTCATGCCATGCTTCAACATAACTTGCGACCCGAAGTTGGTCAGCACAGTGAATAAAATTAGCGGAATGTATTGGCTCATAGCTTTAGCTTTTTAAAAATGAATTCCGGAATGCTTTTTATAATTAACATTATTCCTCGCCAGAACCATGGCGTGTAAATTTCACTTTTGCCCTTGTCGGCGGCTGCAACAATATCTTGTGCAACATCTGCGGGTTGCGCCCACAAAGGGCCGCTCTTTTCAATATCCGCCGTCATCGGCGTATCAATAAACCCGGGTTTTACGTTAAGCACCGTGCAGCCTGCATCCGACAAGCGGTTACGCACGCCCTGCATCCATAAGCTTAGCCCGCCTTTTGCAGCACCGTAGGTGTAATTGGACTGACGGCCCCTGTCACCAGCAACCGAGGAAATAGTGACCAATTCGCCGCCACCCTGCTGCTCCATTTGCTGCACAATTGGAGTGAGTAAAGACACCACACTATTGAAATTTACGTTTATGGAGGCGAGCGCTGCTTTCGCAGATTGTTCGGTTTCCTGTTGGTCAGGCAACACACCGTAAAAAACGTAATAGCGCGCCGGCTTAGCATCGAAGCCGTGAATCTTATTGTGAATGTCTAAATGCATATCCAGATTAGCCAGATCTGCAGATATCATTTGCACAGAATTTGCACCGCGCGCCAACAGATCTTCACGTACTGTTTGCAGTGCGGAATCGTTTCTAGCTAATAGAATCAAGTTCTCACCGCGTTGTGCGTGCAATCTGGCAACTTCCTGACCTACGGCAGAGGTGGCTCCAAATATCACAATCGACTGGGGTGCCTGTTCGCCCCCTCCTGTATTGCTTCGCTGATCAGTCACTCACTCGTCTCCAGAAATCCGAGCTGAACGCCGGATCTATATGTTGGGTAAATTCGCTCATCTGGGGAAAGTATTGTTTGAAAGCTAGATTAGACATTCGATTGTCTTTCGCGGGGTACACACAACCTTGGGCTGACATTACGATTGCGTCTAACTCGTCCAGCAATTCAAGCGTTTTCTTGCCCTTGTTAGGAAAATCCAATGCAAGACAAGGACCCTCTTTGGGAAAAGACATCAGGCCTGGCGATTTTCTGCTGCCAAACAATTTTAAAACGGCTAGGAATGAACCCTGACCCGAATGCACAATGCGCTGAAGTACTTCCGTAAGCGCTTCAGTGTTCGCGGTGGGCACAACAAACTGATATTGATAAAATCCTTGCCGGCCATAAATCCGGTTCCAATGCCGCAAACTATCCAAAGGATAGAAGTAACTTTGATGGGTTTGTGTGCTGTTACCAAGCGACATTAATCGATGCTTGTGAAAGTACAATTCGTTGAATGCCCGCACTGTTACGCTATTAAGTGCCCAGCCTGGAAAATCGATAGGCACAGCTAGCCCGCCGGATCGAGCGTTGCTTTTCGGGGTCGTAGATTGCTCACTGTGGTTAGCTTGAATAAAAATGCCGCGGCCAAAATTCTTACCACTAGCAACGCAGTCTAACCACGCCACCGAATACTGATGACTGTCGTGCGATTCGGCTGAAAGCGCCATGAATTGCTCAAGGCCATAGAACACTCGGGTGTTAACGTCCATCACCGGTGAGTTGATAGCCTGCAACTGAAACTCAACCCAGGTAACAAAACCCGTTAGACCTAAGCCTCCTATGGTTGCCGAAAACAGCTGTTGATTGCTGTCAGGACTGCATACGACACGAGTGCCATCTGAACGACAAAGCTCGAAGGCAAGCACATGATTGCCGAAGCAGCCATCGCGATGATGATTTTTGCCGTGCACGTCGTTGGCCAGAGCGCCACCAACTGTAATATAGGCCGTGCCGGGCGTTACCGGCACAAACCACCCAGCTGGCAGAGTGATGCTATGTAAAGTTTCGAACAATAGGCCGCTTTCACAGCGAATACGGCCTGTATTCCGATCGAAATCAATGACGTGGTCCAGACTACGCGCGTCAATAACCAAACCAGCACTGTTCAAACAAGAGTCGCCATAACTACGTCCATTGCCATACGGCAGCAGCGAGCCTTCGTCAGGCAAATCAGTACTGCGCCAGGCTGGTTGAGTAGCCGCTTGTGAATCAGTAGGCGTGTATGCCCAACTCCGGTAAGCGTTCACAAGTAATAGGCCGCAACAGAACTGCCTAATACAATGGCCATGCACAAACCCACTGTTAAGAAACTAATGCGGTCGCGCATGGCAAACACAATGGGATCTTCGTGCATGCCACCTCTGGAAACAATCATCCAGAAACGACCCACCCAATAAAGCAGCAATGGGCATACCAACCACAATATTTCCGGGTATTCATACATCAGTGCGACTTTTTCGCTGTTGATGTACAAAGCAACGATCAACACAGACATATAACCTGCAGAGACACCGGCCGTACTCAGCATAGGTAAATCACTGGTGGTGTAGCCGCGGCCGCTAATTTTTTCTTTATGCTCATTGATCGCGTTCGCAATTTCCGAGGCTCTTTTTCCAAGCGCAAGACTTAAGAAAAAGAACATGGAAAAAGCCAGCAGCCAGAAAGACCACTCTGCCTGAATAGCAACACCACCGGCGATAATTCTTAGCGTGAACAATGCGGCCAAAACGCAAACGTCTACCATCATTGCTCGCTTTAACCAAAACGAATAGACAAGCGTCGTTACGCCATACACCATCAGCACCGCAAAAAAGCTGATTGGTAACCACCACGCCAACGACATGCTCAGCGCAAGCAACACAATTAACAACACAACCCCGTGCTGAGGTTGAATCAATCCAGACGCAAAAGCTCTATGCCTTTTGGTCGAGTTCATTCGATCTGCATCCAGATCCAGCAAATCGTTAACCAGATAAGTGGCTGACGCGAATAGACTAAGGCAGAAGAAGCAAAGTACCAGGCTAGATAACGCTTGCAGATCAGCTATGCGGTGTTCTAGAAGTAGAGGGACGAATATCAACAGGTTCTTTAGCCATTGATGCACACGTATTGCTTTACAAAATTCACGAAAGCTCAGGCTAGGCAGCTCAAACGCGTGCACTCTGTCAAACTCGTCTTTAACTGCGTTTAAAAAGCTTCCTGGCTTTGCCGCTACAAGAGTCTTATTCGCGCCTCGCCATACTGGTAGGTCTACTCGGCTATTGCCGATGTAGTCATAACCTTTGGCGCCGTACTTGCTCTCCAAGACATCGCGTTTTTGCGTACCAGTGAGATTATTTTTAGTGTTGCTGGCTAGAACTTCGTCAAAGATATCCAGATGGCTGGCAACCTGGCTCGCAACCCTCTCATTGCTACCTGTCACCAGAACCGTAGTGCGCTTCAGCCTCTGTTCAGTGACGTAGTCGATAACATCTTGGTTGTAAGGGAGTAGCTCAACCGCCAATTCAGTTCGCGATGATATTTGTTCTTTGAAATTGGCTTTACCGCGCAGTAGCCAAAGTGGCATTTGCAATAATGACAGCGGTTGCTGTTTAAGCAGACTGAACGCTGCTTCCACCAAGGTATCTGTTTTGGTCAAGGTGCCATCCAAATCGACACACAGCGGTACCGCTGCGTCGTTTTGTTCGACCGTGCTTGACATTCCGTTGTAACCCTATGATTTTGTTGAGGGGATTATACGGTATAGAGTCAGCTGGCCACGGGCCGTTTATCAGTTGTTTTCAGGTTTGCCGCCGATAAGATAAGGTTCCAGGGCTTGACCGAGTGCTCTGTAGCCTTCTGAATTAAGATGTATGCCGTCGCTGGTGAACTCAGGTTTTAAGCCATTATGGCCTTCTCCCAGATAGGAGGCAACGCTTGCGAAAGTGTATTGCCGCTCATCTGCCTGCAGTTGCAGAAATTGGTTAAATCGAGTCACAGCTTCAAGCTCTATTTCTCTATGCCAGCTGTCATTGATGGGAAGAAGTTGTAGCAATACAACGTGTATCTTAGGAGTGCTGCTGTCAATACGATCGAAGATATCAGTCAGGTTGGCTTTGGACTGCTGCCAGTCTAACTGTTTGTTGAGGTCGTTTATTCCAATCAGAATTAACAACTGCGCTGGCTGGATATCCAATATTTCAGGTAAAACACTCAGCAATTGTTTGGTGTCATCACCGTATATTCCACGATTCACAATATTGTGTGTTGGCAGGAATTCGTTCCAATTCGCTGACGACACAAGGCTGTCGCCTAGAAATATCGTGGCACCTGTTGGCGTGAAGTGATTTCCAATGTGGTGTTTTACAAGAGCAATGGTTCTGTGATTCAGGCCAGACCATTGAGCGGCTAGTAGAAACGCGAGGGGGAGCGCTACCCCTAGTAAAAGTAGTAGGTAGCCTCTGCGTAGTTGACGAGAGTTAGAGCGCCCCATTCAGCGCAATAATCCCCACACAAGCCATTACCACTATTGGCAGTGCCCAAAAATATATGCCTCTCGCTTGCTTATCTCTCAGAACTAAATGATTCATTGTCTTTCCTTTGTGATCAATCTATCCTGCTTACAAACTATCAATTTCACGCGCCAAGTCATAACGTCGCGAGGTTACATGC
>CAYGSL010000106.1:0-6742 GCA_964352475.1 uncultured Pseudomonadales bacterium
CGTTGAAAAGAGGGACCTTTTCAACGAGCCCCCATGGATGGGTTCACGGCGGGTCCGCCTAGAGACCGAACCATGCTCCTGCCGAGCTACGAAGCACAAACTAACAAATAAGAGACAACAAAAATGGCAGTAGAAGAAAAGATAACATTCTGCAGAATTTGTGAAGCAACTTGCGGATTGAAAGTGAAGGTAGATGGCTCCACGCTTATTAGTGTTGAGCCTGATGAGAAGCATGTTGTTAGTCAGGGGTATGCCTGCGTTAAAGGTACCCGATTTGAAAACGTGCAGAACAGTCCTGACCGCATTACTGCACCTATGAAGCGAGTAGGGGAAGAGTGGCAGGAGATCAGTTGGGACCAGGCTTTAAAAGAGATTGGCCAGAAAATTCGCGCCATGGTCGACAAACACGGCCCGCAATCATTTTCACATTTTCTGGGTTCACCTACCGGTGCACATTTAGTGCTACCTATATTTCGAAATGCGTTTTATGAAGGCCTGGGCAGCCACCGTTTTTATGGCACGGCCACCACTGACACCGTGAATAAGTTTCGCGTGAACGAAGACATGTATGGTCAGGCCATGCGACTGACGTTTCCAGACGTAGAACACGTTAAATTTTATATGGTGATTGGCGCCAACCCGGCGGTGTCAGGAAATACCTTGTTTCATCTGCCACGTGCCGTTACGCGCATGAAAGACATCGTTAAGCGCGGCGGCAGATGCGTGTTTGTTAATCCGCGGCGCATTGAATCTGCGCAAGCCGGTGAGCATGTATTTATTCGCCCGGACACCGACGTGTATTTTCTCGCTGCCTATTGCAATGAGCTTATTCAACAAGGTGGCGTGGATCGCGAACGGGTTGATCGCTATATGAAAGGTTATGAACGCCTTGCCGAGCTTGTTGCCCCGTGGTCAGCCGAGAAGCAGGAATCGGTGACGGGTGTTTCTGCAGAGACGTTGAAGGACCTGGTGCGTTCACACATCGAATTAGGTGCAGCCGCCTTGTATATGGCCACTGGCGTGAATCAGGGGCGCAATGGCTCACTGTGCTTCTGGTTACTTGAAAGCATCAACGCCATTAGCGGCAATCTTGATTCTCGTGGCGGCACTGTAATGGGCGACGGCATGATTGACATGGCCGTTGAAAGTAAGAAAGCAGGCGGATTTACCGACCTCAACCTTGATCGGCGAACCGATGGCCTGCCCTGCGTTGTTGGCCAGCACCCGTCGAATATGTTTACGCACGACATACTCAGCGACGCTCCCGATCGGGTACGCGGCACAATCATTGAGGCCAGCAACCCAATTATTGCCTGCAGTCGACCAGACCGAATGGTTGAAGCGCTGAAGTCATTGGAGCTAATTGTCAGTATTGATTTGTTCAAGAACGAAGCCGCTGATCTTGCGCATTATATTCTTCCGGCCACCAGCTTTCTTGAGCGCCCTGACCTGCCCTACGCATTACAGAGTTTTACCGCCAATACACCGATTCCTTATATCACTTACACGGATGCAGTAGTGGAAGCGCCACCGGGTGTGCGTAACGAATGGTGGATTTACAGCAGGTTGGCCGCTACCAGTAAAGTACGGATGTTTGGTAATCCCGTCATCAGTTGGCTGTCGAAGCTGAATGCTAAATTCGCTGACTCCAGCATAGGTATGCTGCGCAGAATTGCGTTAACACCTGAGAAACTGATCGATGGTATGTTGAAAAAATCCGGTTTACCCGGTCGAGAAGAAATGTTGGAAAAGCACCCACACGGCCTTTTGTTGGGTGATACAAAAGTCAATAACTTCCTGGGCACTGAGCGCGTATTGACTGATGACGGGTTGGTGAACCTCGCCCCGGACGCCATCTGTGCTGCCTTTGAAGACAAAATGGATGCCGATTATTTGTATGACCTTAACAACCGGGACCGATTCAAATTGTTTGGAAAACGCGAAATCAAAACCATCAACTCCTGGATGGGCAATTCAGAAAGGCTGGTGAAAACAGAGTCTAACCACGCCTGGTTGCACCCGCGGGACGGCGAGCAACTGGGTGTAAAAGATGAAGACTGGGTGACAGTTCGCTCGGAACACGGTGAAGTAGAAATACCGGTCAAGCTCAGCGATGACGTTATGCCACGCAGCGTTGCTATACCTCATGGTTGGGGGCATAAGTCCGCCAAGAGCTTACCGCATGCGGCTAAGCACCCGGGTGTTAATTCCAACACACTGGCTGGCGATGGCATAGAAAATACCGAGAAGCTTTCAGGTATGTCGCATTTGTCCGGCATCATGGTTGATATTGAGAGGAGCCGGAATGAAACGCGTGACGCGGTTTGAAGATGTTGCACACTTTGATCTTGAAACCGATGTTGTGGTGGTTGGATTTGGTGGCGCGGGTGCGAGCGCTGCTTTAGAAGCACGACGGGCTGGCTCAGAAGTCACGGTACTTGAACGCTCAAGTGCCGGTGGCGGCTCTACGATGATGTCTGCCTGCGAGATGTACCTGGGCGGAAGTGGCGGAACCGCTTTGCAAAAAGACCTGGGTTTTAGCGACAGCACAGAAAATTTCTACGCGTATATGAAAGAGTGCTTCGGCGACAACGTAGATGAAGCACGTTTAAAAATGTACACGGAGGAAGGCCCAGAGCATTTTGCTTGGTGCGAATCGCTGGGCGTGAAATACAAGCGTGGCTTTTTTCCGGGGCGCGACGTAGTCGCTATGACGGGTGACTCTCTTCAATACACAGGCAACGAACGATCCTGGCCATTTACCAATGTAGCTGAGCCTGTACCCAGAGGCCATTTACCTGCAGACGCCGATCATAATGGCGGTCAGGTTTTTATGTCTGCATTGCTAGCACGCGTTGAAGAATCCGGCGCGGATATTCGCGTTGATGCGCGTGCAACCTCGTTGCTGCAAGACGATAAGGGCCGAATCTGCGGTGTGATTGCAAAAATCGACAACAAACCATTTGTTATCAAAGCGCGCCAGGGAGTGGTTTTGACTGCAGGTGGCTTTGTTATGAACGAACAAATGACAAAGCAACACCTTCCCCGCTACGTGCCTATCGATAATCCGCATGGCAACCCGGGCGACATGGGTGACGGCATTCTGCTCGGTGTTGCAGCTGGCGGGCACGCCATCAATATGGGCGAGGCATTTATTTGCGTTGCGCATTACCCACCGCCAGAGTTGACGTTTGGCATATTCGTTAATAACCGCGGTCAACGGTTCATTAATGAAGACATTTATCTGGCTCGCATGGGTCACTACGCAATGGAACAGCCAGACAAACAAATATTCATGCTGATTGATAATGAACATTTTTCACGGCCGGCGTATCAGGAATCAGTAGACATTGTTGCGGTGGGTGAAAGCATTGAAGAAGTGGAGCGTGACGCCGGGCTTCCAAGCGGGGTATTACAGAGCACGGTCAATTATTACAACCAACATGCGGAGAACGGCGAGGACCCGCTGTTTAACAAATCACGAGAATGGTTAAAACCCATCGCTACACCACCATATGCGCTGGTAAGCTATTCGCTTGATATTCTAAAGCCCGCTATTTTCACATTGGGTGGGTTAGACGTGCTTCCCACCGGTGAAGTACTAACGCCAGATCGTGAGCCTATCCCCGGTCTCTACGCAGCGGGTCGAACCGTTGCCGGTATTCCACGCACTGCAAAAGGGTATGCCAGCGGCATGTCTGTGGGTGATGCAACATTTTTCGGTCGCCGCGCCGGGCGCCAGGCGGCTAATCGAACGCGGTGTTAAATGCCTGATAAACGTGATGCGGCTTCCAGCAAGGTATCGTCTTGTTTAGCAAAACAAAAGCGAACGTATCGATGCTCAATCGGTTTCTTGCAAAACACTGAGATGGGTATCGCGGCTACTTTCGCTTCTCGTGTTAACCATTCAGCCATGTCGCGATCTTGTTTGGCACTAATCTGGCTGTAGTCTGCCAGTTGAAAATAGGTGCCAGAGGAAGGGGTAATTTGAAATCCGGAGTCGGCTAACGCAGCGCAGAACAAATCTCGTTTGGCTTGATAAAATCCGGCTAGTTGCAAGCAGTAGTCCGGCTGCTCTTTCATAAAATCTGCCAGCGCCCATTGCACCGGTGTTACACCTACGAATGTAACGAATTGATGCACTTTGCGAAGCTCGGCGCTCAACAAAGGAGGTGCCACGCAATAACCTGTTTTCCAACCAGTAACGTGGAAGGTTTTGCCGAATGAAGAAACGACGAATGCGCGTTGATACAGTTCATCGTGAAGCAGCATGCTTTGATGTGCCCTCCCGTCAAACACCAAATGCTCGTATACCTCATCGGCCAGCAATAAGATGTTGGTATCACGAACCAGTGCGGCCAGGGTATCTAAATCATCCCCTGATAGCACAGCACCCGCAGGATTGTGTGGACTGTTAAGAATAATCATTCGTGTGCGCGGGTTAATCGCGTCTTTCACTTGTTGCCAGTCAACGGAGAACTGCGGTGGCTGCAATGCAATGTGGATTGTTTTGCCACCGGCCAATTGAACGGCCGGTTCGTAACTGTCGTAGGCCGGGTCGAACACAATGACCTCGTCGCCGGGTTTTACGCTGGCCATAATGGCGCAAAACAAGGCTTCCGTAGCGCCTGGCACTACCGTTACCTCTGAATCCGTACTCACCCTGCGGTCGTACAGACGTTGAACTTTAAGCGCAATTTGTTCGCGCAGCACCTCCACACCAATCATCGGCGGATACTGATTAAAGCCTTCGCGAACGTAGTGTGCCAAACGCTCGCGCAGATAATCCGGGCCATCATAGTCAGGAAAACCCTGACCAAGATTTATCGCGCCTTGTTGCTGCGCCAATGCAGAAATCACCGTAAATATAGTGGTTCCAAGGCCTGGCAACTTGCTGTCGATATTCATGATTTGAAAGTTTGCCACAATGGCGGCAATAGCGCTTGCTCGACTTTAAAAAATTTCTCTTCACCACTGCCTGGGCAGGTGAAGCCAAGACTGTAGGCGCATAACTGCAAATCCCGCTGATCGGTTGGGTCACCATGCTGGCGATCACCGATTATGGGTAACTTGAGAGAGGCGAGATGAATGCGAACCTGATGCTTTCTACCCGTTGTAATGCGCACGTTTAGCATGGAGTACTCATCAGTAGCGGCAAGCAAGCTCACCTCACTGTGCGCGGCGCGCCCATCAATAGGGTGGTCAACGCTTATTGGTAGCGTTCCTGGCTCCGGACCGACATCGCACAGGGCATGGTAGTGTTTGTCCACCTGGCGGGTTTCAAACAGTTTGCTCAGCTTTACCTGCATTGTTTTGCTGTGCGCCAGAAGGCAAACACCAAACGTATACCGATCAAGACGATGCACAAGCAAATTGTTTCGATCAGTGTTCTGCTGGAGTTGTGCCATTCGTTGCAAGGTATGATGGTCGCCGTACTTGCTGCCCTGACATAACACACCTGCTGGTTTGTACCACACACTGTACTCACCCTCATCGACGAGCAAGACAGGTTGGAGCACTTCGGCATCGATAAGGTCCGCACGGTAGTAAATATGCAGCTCATCGCCTGCGACCAGCGTACTACTTGCCTTACGTAAGCGCGCCGTCTGGCCACCACGCGTGCGCCACACTGCACCGCACTGCATAATCCGCTTGATTCTAGTATGGGATAGTTCGCATTGATCGGCTATGTGCTCAATAGCTGATACCGATGCAACGATTGGCAAATGAAGCTCCAATTGCCTTAACTTTCCAGAACAGTTACCAGACTCTTCGCAAAGTAGTCGATATTGCTTGTGGTTAGCCCAGCAACATTCATACGCGTAGAGCCGACGACATAAATCGCGAACTCGTCACGCAGTCTTTGCACTTGTTGCTCGCTAATGCCCAGAAAGGAAAACATGCCGTTTTCAGTACGGATAAATTGAAACCCGGTGTGCCCGGCCGCATCCAGCCGGTCAACCAGCGCATCGCGCATGCCGTTGATTCGATCACGCATCTCATTCAGTTCAGTGCGCCATAGCTGCTTCAATACCGGGTCACTCATGATCGTACCCACAATCGCACCACCGTGTGACGGTGGCATGGAATAAATCTGCCGCGCTGCGTTCATTGCCTGCGAGCAAGCTACCTGTGTTTGCTCAGCCGAACGCGTTAAAAATACGATTGCGCCGGCACGTTCTCGATACAAACCAAAGTTCTTGGAGCATGAACTGGCAATCAGCATTTCCGGAACCCGCTCAGCCATCCAGCGCCAGCCTTGCGCGTCTTCCTCCAGGCCATGCGCAAGGCCCTGATAGGCAGCATCAACAAACGGAGTGAAGCCCTTCTCCAAGGTTAGATCGGTCAACACTTTCCATTGTTCCAGACTGAGGTCAGAACCACAGGGATTGTGACAGCAACCGTGCACCAGCACGACATCGCCCGGCCCGGCAGAAGCCAACGCCGACATCATGGCGTCAAAATCGATCGCGTGTTGGTCGTGATCATAGTAAGGATATTCCTGAACCGTAAGCTCTGCGCCCTCCAACAAAGGATAATGATTGGGCCAACTGGGCTTACTCAACCATACTCGCGTGCCGGGTTGTGAGCGATTGATCACCTCGGCGCCAATGCGTAATGCACCACAACCACCCGGTGCCTGCACGCTGCCAACCAGGCCATCACTTATTAAAGAGCTGTCAGCTCCGAACAATAGTTCAAGCGTCGCACTGTTAAACTCAGCAACGCCGGCCTGAGGAAG
>CAYGSL010000107.1:0-1194 GCA_964352475.1 uncultured Pseudomonadales bacterium
AATGGAATTCATCTGTTGTTTCCTCGCTACTCTGATTGAACAACAGGGCAACAAGGACAGCATGCAGGCCCTACTATGGCCCAGATACACCCTTATTCTCATAACCAGACTTTAACTGTCGGCCCCGGAATCTAACCGGGTCTGCTCGTCCTCCCCCATGCTGGCCAAAGCCGGTGCATGCAGGAGCGCCCGCGGGCTACGCTATGCGATTACCGCCGGTGGGGACTTTCACCCCGCCCTGAGAATGACCATTAATGGTCGCGCCCAGTATAATTGCCCAAGGGCAGCGAATACAAGAGATCTGGAGAGAGGGTACGTGGGGATTAACGCAGGATTGGGCGCGGGCCGGTTTCCATTTCGCAATGTCGACAATTATTGGCGCTGGGTGGCGCTGTGCGAGCAAAGTGAGCTTGACTCGCTGTGGCACAGTGACCGAGTTCTCTCGGAAAGCCCATTTGTTGAGAGCATGAGCATGATGGCTGCGCTGGCTGGGGCAACCCGGCGCATTAAGTTTGGCATGAACTCCACCGTGCTCAGTTTTCGAGACCCGGTCATGCTCGCCAAGCAATGCGCGACCATTGACTTCATAAGCAACGGTCGTTTGTTACCAAGCTTTGGCATAGGCGGTCCCGGAGTACCTGAATTTGCATCGGGTGCGTATGACGGTAGTGCTCGCGGGAAACGAGCCAATGAAGCGCTTGAGGTAATGACCAGGCTTTGGGCTGAGGATCACGTAAATTTTGAAGGTGAGTTTTTTAAGCTCTCTGATGCAAGTATTAACCCAAAACCTGTGCAAAAGCATTTTCCGGTATGGATTGGCGGTAACAGTGCAGCTGCCCAAATGCGTACCGCAAAATACGGTACTGGTTGGCTTGGCGGTTTAAGCTCAGTTGATGCTGTTGCTGCTACCGTGAGTGGTATCAAAAAGGCCCTTGAGGTAACCGGGCGGCACATTGCAGATGATCATTACGGCGCCACAATTGTGTTTCGGTTTGCGGAACCGACGGACAAAGCGAAAGTGTCTGTGCCAAATGCATTCAAAGCCTTGAGTGTGGTGGGTGATGCAGACGATATTTTGAGTCTGATGAATCAATATACGGCGGTAGGTATTTCGAAATTTGTTGCCATACCTTTGGCTGATAACGACGAAGATATGCTTCAGCAATCTCAGCTGTTTATTGATGAGCTATTGCC
>CAYGSL010000107.1:1294-6710 GCA_964352475.1 uncultured Pseudomonadales bacterium
CTCATCATAAAAGTGTGCGTAACGGGCAGGCTTATATGCTCACGCATACCGTCTAGTTTGGTGTTTTCCACAGAGACTTTGCCGTCGTCAGGATTAGGTAGCAACAGAGACAGGAAAGGATTGAACGTGCTGGTACCCGCGATGATTCCAAGGTCGAAGTCTGCCGGGCCCAGGCTATTTGGAACGCTATCTGCACCTGTGCCCAGCTGTTGGCCAGCCGGACCATTGAGCCACCGGAAGCCTGGAAAATCTGCCAGAGTATCCACCACCTCACTACCTTTGTTAGGTGGTGCAAGCATAACGCTGCGGCCTAATTGCTCAATCGACTCATTGGCAAGATAATAGCGCAGAATAATTCCTCCCATGGAATGCGTTACAAAATTAATGCGGCTGTCTTTTGGGCATTGATCTACTGCTCTACTGACTGCGGGTTCTGCGAGCTCTTCAATCGATAAGTCAGTAGAAGGGTAACCAATGTTGATTACTGCGTAGTTTTTCTCACGCAGGGTGTCTGCCATTGTACGCATCGCACGCTCTGTTCTTGCCAGGCCATGCAGTAGCACAACGCACTCTTGTGCTTCAGAACTTGATTCTGTTGCGAAAAAGCTACTTGGGTGCCCAAAGAGCACGTTAATGAGTAGCGTCCTGATCAGTATTTTCATCGTTAGATGCCAGCCCGCTAAGCTAGTTCATTCCAACATGTAAACACCGCGTCTCTTACCTTGCTGATCATAGCTCGATGAATACTGACCGTAGGCTCAACACCTTGTTCAATCAGCTCATAGGCGCGATCACTTTGTGCGCGGTTTTCGAAATAACTTAAAAAGTAATAGTTGAGTTGGCGGTTATCATCAGTATCCATTGGCGTATTAGCCACTCGCTTTCCCAGCGGGCCTACTGATACCAACATCTGCTGCTGTTGCATATGCGCGGCAAAATTCTGGATTGCTTCTCGGCACGACTCTGGGGTTTCGCCTTCACGAAGATTGAAACTGCTCAGCATCACAAACATAGTTCTCTTCAGCCTTTATCGATAGCCTCGCTTGCAGTTTGGCGCAGAGTTCGCAGCCTACTCTCATAGTCGGCCTGATTATGGTAACAACCGTAAAAAGTGCGCTTTCCACTGTAGCCCATTCTGCCGTGCAAGCAACGCCAATTGTTGAATATCAACGCCATGCCTTTCCGTAGCGGAATCTTAAGCCAGTTAGCTTCATCGATCGATCGGCGATTGAATTCCGCATAAGCTGCATAGAACGCTGCCAAGGATTTCTCATCCATGTGCATTGGCGCGCGATCGTAATTGTTAAACGATACCTGCTGCAACTCGCCGTGACGGTTAAGCCTTACTACTGGTCGCTCAGCGTAAAGGTGCACGCCTGGCTCCAGGTACTGGCCAGGTACAAACACAGTGCACAAGGTTTCGAAATGCTGGGGGCATTGCTCTTTCATTTCCGCCGCTATGGCAAAACCATCTACCAGAACGCTTTCACCACCCGTACCATCAAACTCCAGACAGTTAAACATCTGTAGACCGGCCGCATTGTGGTAATAGGTACCGTCGGTATGGGGTAATAGAGTTTGAGTGGAGTACGCGGAATCTTCGTGTTCAGACAATTCGGCCGACAAAGGCCAATAGTTACCAAAAATAGTACGCTGTGCCGGGCTTATGCGCCCCCCCAGGTTTTCTGCGCCTTGTTCGGAAGCCTCTGTGCCTGTTACCAGCGCAAATCCATAGCGCTCTATGAGCTCTAGCCATTGCAATGCGCCTTGCTCACTGGCAAGTACGTCTTTGTATGCAATTTCTGGCAGCGACTCGAGAGTGATCGCTGCACTCCAGTAACGATGTTCAATGGCGCTGCTCTGTTGCTCTGTAAATACCGCACGCTTGAGTTGGGCAATTGATATTGTATTGCGTGTATCGTCATTCCAGAAAAGATCCACGTATTCAGAATGCTTATCAAGCGTGGCTTTTTGTACAGAGATGTCTGACGCAATCGTAAAGGTGTCGACCAATCGCTGACGCGTATTGGGGTCCTGGCTTGCAATATCATCGCAATGATCGCGTAACCAGAACGCGGAAAAGAACTGTTGTTCACCGCTTTGCCAATGGGCGGTTATGCCGCCATTGCTGAGAGATATCGTATTAATTTGCATGGTACTTCTTTACTTAACGCCCTTGAAATTTCGCCTGTCGTCGCTCGACAAAAGACTGCACGCCTTCTTTTGCATCCTCGGTCGCCAGCATTGCGCGCTGCGTGCTGGCAAACTCAGAAACCGCCGCTTCAAATCCGTGGTCTAGGTAACGCCGAGACGATGCTTTAGTGGCTTGCACGGCTAATGGCGCGCACGCGGCTATTGATTCCGCTATTTCTATTGCACGCTCCAGTTGCTGACCTACCGGCACGATTTCTTGCACAATACCTATGCGTTTCGCTTCTTCGGCATCAAATTCATCAGAGGTCAAAAGGTGATACATGGCATTACCCCAACCACCGCGCTCCACAAAACGGATAGTGGCGCCGCCGGTGGCCATAATTCCGCGCTTGGGTTCCAACTGTGAGAACCGACAGTTGTCTGCAGCTACAACAATGTCGCCGCCCAGTGCAAGCTCAATGCCTAATGTGAATGAGATGCCATGCGCGGCGGTAACAATAGGCTTACGACAAGCGCGGCTCAAGCCGCACATATCTATCCTGTCACCATCGCCGCCAACCCCCATTTCCATATCGCCAGTCCACTTCGGCAAATCCAGGCCCGCCGTGAAATGGTCGCCATGACCAAATAGAACACCTACCCAAAGCTCGTCGCTTTCATCCAGTCTGGTCAATGCGTCTATCAGTTGCCCGGCCATGGTTGGCGTAAAACCGTTGTATTTCTCCGGGCGATTCAAGCCTATCAGCAAAAGATGATCGCGAACTTCAACGCTTATTGAACCTTCTTCATTACTCATAAAATCTGACCTCAATGAAAAAAAAACAACCGGGTGAATGCTGTACGGCGTGCATCATAAAGTATTTCGTTGCTAACACGGTAATCTGTAGCCAATTCAGCGCTTTAACGACTCGTGCGCAAGGCCAGTAGCCCATATAATGTTGGTTTAATCGCAAGCCAAAGTCACGCATGAAGAATAAAGTCATCATCAGCGCATGTTTCACGTTTACGCTGGGAATACAAAATGCCTCCGCCGAAACTCAGTTACTGTTCGGCGACACCCATCTGCACACCTCGTATTCTTTTGACGCGTATCTAAACAAGAATCAGTCGGCTGACCCTGACACGGCGTACCGCTGGGCAAAAGGCCAGGCGGTAATCCATCCTTTGAATCGTACCCGGGCACAGATTGATACGCCTCTGGATTTTTTGGTGGTGTCTGACCACGCAGAATTGATGGGCGTAATAAGAGCTTTAAACCGAGACGAGGCCGAAACAGAAGATCTTGGTTTGTGGGGGAACCTGAAACGCTGGTTTGCTGTGTATGCTCTTAACGACGCGATTGAAGGTGGGGAAGGCAGTGATCTGTTTAACTCGCTTCTGCCAGTTGCCCCCGAAAATCCAGGTGGCGACCCGGTACTTGATCCTTCGAATAATATCGATGACGTCAGCGCATTTGGAGATACCGTAGCCATTGAAACCAATGCCTGGCATGAGATTGTTGACGCAGCGGATAGGCACAACAACCCTGGTACGTTTACCTCATTTGTTGGCTGGGAATGGAGCTCGATTCCCACCGGCGCCAACCTGCATCGCATCGTGTTCAGTCCTGATGGCGGCGAGAAGGCCAAACAGTATTTGCCCTATGGCTCGGACGACAGCCAATACCCGCAAGACCTCTGGCAGTGGCTGGAAGCAACACAGGAAAAAACCGGTTCGAGATTTTTAGCTATGCCGCATAACTCGAATATATCCAAGGGCTATATGTATGCCGACAAAACCCTCAAAGGTGACGCGCTGGACAGCAATTATGCCAGGCAAAGAATGCAGTGGGAGCCGGTGTCGGAAGTAACACAGATAAAAGGCGATTCGGAAACCCATCCAAGCCTGTCGCCAGAAGATGAGTTTGCCGACTTTGAAACCTACGAGTATTACATTCAGCAAACCGCAGAAGAGTACACTCCGCGTGCCGCAGACTACGCGCGCTCTGCTCTACGTTTAGGTTTGGCACAAGCACAAAGCCTTGGCGTTAATCCCTATCAGTTTGGAATGATAGGTTCTACCGATTCGCATTCGGGTTTGGCATCTCCCGAGGAGCATAATTTCTGGGGTAAGTTTGCGCGCGACTCTACACCGGAGACTAAGCGTGCTGCCGATTCAATTGGCGGCCGCGGTGTCACCGGCTGGGATATGTCCGCGTCCGGGCTGGCCGCGGTTTGGGCTGAAGAAAATACCCGCGAGTCTATTTTTGCGGCATTCCAGCGCAAGGAAGTCTATGCTACAACCGGTACACGTTTGAAGGTACGAGTGTTTGGCGGCTGGAACTTTGCGCAAGACAACCTTGAGTCCACTGATTTTGCTAGCATTGGTTACCAGCAAGGCGTACCAATGGGCGGAGAGTTAAGCAGTAAAACCAAGCCTGCCGAGTCCGGCGCGCCGCAAATGTTAATCAAGGCGTTTAAAGATCCGAAAGGCGCCAACCTCGACCGAGTACAAGTGATTAAAGGCTGGGTTGACGCAGACGGCAACACTTTCGAACATGTCTACAATGTGGCGTGGGCGGGGGATCGCGCACTGGATGCCGATGGCAAGTTGCCAGCAATCGGTAACACTGTTGATTTAAGTTCCGGTCAGCTTGAAAACAGCATTGGTACTGATTCGCTGTCAGCATTGTGGTCTGACCCTGACTTCAATGCAGAGCATGCGGCGTTCTATTACGTTCGCGTTCTGCAGATTCCTACCGCAAGACATTCATTGTTAGACGGCATTGCCTTGCAGATGGAAGCAGCACCAAACGAAGGCCCGGCTACCTTACAGGAAAGAGCCTATACTTCACCGATCTGGTATACGCCCTGAGGTTTCCCAGAGTTAGACTAACGCCTTGCCACGCCAAGGGTGGCAAGATGAGCAGCCATATCTTGCGCTGAGCTTGCCGGTTTAACCGAGCGATCTATTTTGCTGACAACTCCTTGCTTGTCGACATAAATGGTGTGGCGCTTGGCGTAACCACCCATGGATAACACACCATAGGCTTTGGCCACCGCTTTCTCAGGATCGCTTAGCAAGGGAAAGTCGGCGTTCTGTTGTTTGGCAAACCCTATATTGTCGGCCAGCGGATCAACGCTCGCCATAAAATAGCTCACGTCAAACGCCCTGATTAGCTCGCCATTTTCCGCCAGCGATTTGCACTCAATGGTGCAACCACTGGTGTACGCTTTTGGAAACCACGCTATAACAAAGGCCTGCTTGCCTTTGAAATCAGCCA
>CAYGSL010000108.1:0-6496 GCA_964352475.1 uncultured Pseudomonadales bacterium
TGCACACCCATCCAATCCGATGAACTGCAACCCTTCATCAGCGATGGTTGCAGCGCTTTTCCCGACGGCAGTTTGCAAGAGAAAAAAGCCTGGCTGCGCTGCTGTGTTGCGCACGATTACGATTACTGGAAAGGCGGCACCTATGTTGAACGCCTGGAGTCAGACTCTGCACTAGAGCTTTGTGTTAGTGGTAGCGGAGAACCTGAAGTTGCCGTACTAATGTTGTTAGGCGTGCGTGTCGGTGGCTCACCATTCTTTCCAACAACTTTTCGCTGGGGTTACGGCTGGGATGAAGTCAGGTTTTACGCCGAGTTAAACGAACAAGACAAAGCAAAGGTAGCGTCCCATGGCGCCGCCAAGGAACTCATAGATCTTGAATGGGAACGTCTGGGTCAACTTGAAGAGTGGTATGAGTAAGGAATTATCCCATCACTACCTGGCCGGCGATGGCGTACAACTGCACGCCGTTTGCGCCCAGCCAGAGAACCCGAACGGCAAACCCCCGGTCATTCTATGCCACGGTATGCCAGGCTTGTGGTATAGCTGGCGGCATCAACTGCCGGCCTTAGCGGAAGCCGGTTATGTTTCCATCGCCATTGACCAACGTGGTTATGGCCGCAGCGACCGCCCTGTTGACGTTGAAGCGTATACAAGCACCCACACAGTTCAAGACCTTAGCTGCGTGCTGGACTATTTTGGCGCGCAACGCGGCTACTTCGTTGGTCAGGACTTTGGCGCCGCGCAAGTCTATAACCTGGCCTTGCGCCAACCCGAAAAAGTCGCTGGTTTGGTGGGAATGGCGTGCCCGTACGATTTCGATTTTTCCGGACGAAGTGGCGCAGGCTTGCCCGGCAGAGATACCCAAGACGAACAGCGAGCGTTTGCGAGAAGCGACAAAAAACCCAGCGAGTGTTTTGCTGCGATTGCCCAGCACCAGTTCTTTTACGCACATTACTACCAAACCATAGGGCCGGCCGAAGCAGAATTCGCAAACGCGCCTGAGAAATTTCTGCGCCGTTTGTTTTGGGCGCTAAGCGCCAAAGGACGTTTGTTAGACTGGAGCGAATACCCTAAAGATGTGCAAGGTTATATCGACGTTCTGGCCGAACCTGAACTGGCCTTGCCCTGGCATTGGATGAGCGAAGAAGACCTGCTGTTCTACGTTGATGAATTCATGAATGCACCACCCGGCAAAGAATTTATCGGCGGCTTGAATGCCTATCGCGCGGCTGACGCAAACTGGAAACTTACCGAAGCAACCGCAGCCAGTATTATCCAGCCACCCAGTTTGTTCATTGCCGGTGCCGACGATCCCGTGATCAAAATGATTGACCCAAGCGCGTTTGATGTTTTGCAACAAGCGTCAGCTGATTTGCGTGGTATACATTTAATTGCTGATGCCGGTCATTTCGTGCAGGCTGAGCAGGCGGCGCAATGCAATACTCACTTGATTGATTTTCTGGACATGCTGAAAGAATGAACTCCAACGCCCGTTTACTTGACTATCAAAACGCCAGTGACGCAGAAATGATGCGCGCACTGATGAACGAATACGCCAACGACCCAATGGGTGGTGCACAGCCCTTGAGTAATGACATATTGGAACAATTACCGGCCGCAATGGCATCCACACCGGGGGCTTTTAGTGTGCTGGGTTTTATGGAAGATGAAGCCGCCGGACTGGTTAACTGCCTGGCGTCTTTTTCAACGTTTAAGTGCAAGCCGATTATTAATATTCACGACGTGGTCGTTACAGACAAGGCGCGCGGCAGCGGTTTGTGTTCCATCATGTTGGGGCTGGTTGAACAACAGGCAATTGCGCGCGGCTGTTGTAAGCTCACGCTGGAGGTGTTGGAGGGTAATCAAGCTGCGCGCCGCGCGTATGACAAGTTTGGTTTTCAGTCATATGCCTTGAATCCTGAGTTAGGGCATGCTCTTTTTTGGGAAAAATCCCTGATTTAGCGTGATTTGGGGGTGCTCTGCCTGCAGCCAGGCGTATCGCTGCTAATGTTGTTGTACGCCTGAACGAAACAGGCCTCTCTAGGTTGTTTACGGAAAACCGCAGTGCATCAACGTTCATTCAATTTTTTTCATAACTCGCGTAACAAGTTGGCCAGCGCCTGTGCAGCGGCGTCGCTTGTGTTCTGCGCATTCAATACCCAGGCGCACGAAAATCAAGCCTATTTTGAGCTTGGCGTAGGTGCATCGATCGCGACCGGCGAGTTACAACACGCTGGTGCGAATTCAAACGGTACGCCCAACTACGACATGGGTAATACCAGCGTAAAAGGCTTTGCCATTGGTTACCAGATGATTAATGGTCTCAGGCTGGAGCTGGACTTCAGAGACAGGGAGCTGGAAATAGCCAGTAACCGAACTGTGGCAACCCGTCCGCAGTCGGCTTTTAATGGCTCGGCGACCGAAACATTTATAGCGTCAGGCAATATAGACAGTCGAACCCGCATGCTCAATGTGGCCTACGTTGGCGAGCTAATTAAGCCTCAATGGGCGGCTTATCTGAAGCTGGGTGTGGGAGAGGCCAAAAATCGAACAGTTGCCACGGTTGACGTTGAACCTACGTTTGTAGCGCTGGGAATGTTGGATGGTGACTTCTATCCGCGCGGCTCGGAACGAGAATTTGCCTGGTCTGCGGGCACTGGCGTCAACATGCACATCAGTGAACGACTGCAAATTGGTCTCGATTACCAGTATTCCAATCTGGGTGATGCAACCACTCGTACTGGTCAATTTGGCGACAATCTGGAAACAGACGAACTCGCTGTGCATGAAGTAACCGCCAGGCTGAGGCTGCACTTCTAAACAGCTGTTTTTGGTCTAAACTCAAAGCATTAAATCGTAAAATAACAAAAAACTGGCAAGGTCTGTTGCTCACGCACCAGGCTCAGCACATCGGATGAGGTTAGTGCAGTGTTCGAATTTCAACTGACTGAAGAAATCAGTTTTGCCGTGTCAGTGGTTATGGTCCTGGCCGTTTTATTTCTTGGTTCACGCATGCACCAGAATACGCGTGCAGTACGCAGTGGAAATCGTCAAGCCTGCCTGGCCTTTGCCAGCAAGGTGTACTCCGAGTTAGCGGCCGACACGCAACTTGCCAAACTGTTCCGCAGAGGCTTGAATGACTTCGCTGCCTTATCTGTGGAAGATAAAGTTCGCCTGCATTATTTTTTGCAAAGCATCGTGACTTTGTTTCGTGATTCCATGAATGCGTACAACGAAGAGGTGATAAGCAAAGAGGAATACGAATCCAATCGGGCCAGCACTATGGCTGTGTTATGCATGCCGGGCGGAAAAGTCTGGTGGCAGGATGCGCAAAATGCCTACCCCCAGGAGATTCGTGAAGCGTTAAACCTGCAGGGCGACATCAGTTACGCGTTAGGCGATATCTATCCGTACTTTCTGCTTTCTGAAGATGAGGATATGGCTGATCATGAATTCCAAGACGACCAAGAGTCCTTCATAGACGAGGAAGCTGGATTTTCAGCTGAAGACGATGACTCTGATTGGGAAATTATTAATCAACCCGTTAGTGCTGTGAGCCTAACTGAAGCGCTGCACTCATCAGCGCCTGAGACTGAGAACGTAAACGATAACACTTTGTTGTCTGAGCAAGAGCCCGCGGCCAACGAAGAAATTCAGGAATCTGCAAGCACAGCAAAACCCGACTGGAGAAAAGGCCTTGCGCGCCGACAATCAAGACAGGCTATCGGGCGCTAGTAGCTCTACAAAACCCAGCAGTAAGCGTCGCAATATTAATGGCGACGTTTTTATCGTTGTGGGTGTGATTGCTGTATTGGTAATAGGCTTCGTCGCTTTCAAATATAAATTAGGCAATGATGAGTTCGACCGCTGGGAAGAAGACCCACACAGCTCCAGTGAAATCGATTCAATCCAAGGTACTGACCTGGAACAAGACGATGGCCGCTTTGACCCGGAACAGCATCGCGCCCCTGCCCCTTTGATTGACGAAGAATTGAAGCGAGAGTACAAACTGCCGCCAGCTGTGCCCGAGCTTAATGACAGCGACAACGACCTGCTCTCGCAATTACAGGAATTAGGCTCCCTAAAAAATATAGTCGCGTGGTCAGACGCACAAGATTTGGCACGGCGTTTCGTTGTGCTGGTCTATAACCTGGCCGAAGGTGAAGTGGCACATCGCTATCTGCCACTGAACAGCCCAACGCCATTCAGGGCTGAGGGCAGTGGCGCCTCACTCAGAATCTCGCCTGCCAGTTACGCACGTTATGACCGCTACGCAGATGCGTTTGCGGCGATGGACGCCAAGCGCGCGGTGAGTATTTACCAGTTTTTCTGGCCAACACTGAAAGCCGCCTTCGCCGAATTGGGCGAGCCGCGCAAGTCTCTGCACAGTGAAGGCTTAAAAGCCATTGATCACTTGCTACAAACTCCGCAAATCAGCGGCGACATAAACCTGGTGCAGCCCTCGGTATTCTACAAATACGCCGATCCTTCATTAGAGCGTTTGTCCTCTGCACAGAAACAAATGCTAAGATTGGGGCCACGAAACAGTGCCCTGGTGAAAAACAAGCTTAAAGAAATAAAAGCATTGTTATTGACCGACAATTGATTCTACCCGGGCACGCGTAACGCTTCCTACAGGTGCCCAATGACAGCCCAGCTTTACCTACCCAACATCAGTCGTATCGGCGGCGGGTGTCGCCAGCAATTGCCAGCAGTGCTGGCCGAGCTTGGTGTAAACAAACCTCTTCTGGTAAGCGACCCATTCATTCAGCAAATGGGCTTGCTGGATGAGATTGATGATTTACTAAAATCCGCAGGTATTGAGTCAGGGCGGTTCAGTGATTGTGTGCCTGACCCCACCACAGATTCCGTTGCAGCATGCGTAAACGCCTGGCAACTGCAGAGCTACGATTGTGTGATCGGCGTAGGCGGTGGCAGTTCCATGGACACCGCCAAAGCCGCCGCCGTTCTCGCTTGCCACGGTGGTCGCATGCGCGACTACAAAGTGCCAAATGCTGTGCCAAAAGGTTTTCCGATAATCGCCGTGCCAACCACTGCCGGCACTGGCTCAGAAGCCACCCGTGCCACCGTCGTTACTGATACCGAAAGCCAGGAAAAAATGCTCTGCATGGGCGTGGGCTTTCTGCCCAGTGCCGCGATAGTGGACTATGAACTGACGCTCAAGAAGCCGTATCGCCTAACCGCAGATACCGGCATAGACACTCTATGCCATGCCTTGGAAGCCTACGTGAGCAAAAAAGCCAATCACTTTACCGACCCCATCGCATTGTCGGCCATGGAAAATGTAAGCCGCTTTCTACCCACCGCCTGCGAGCAACCCGACAATCTCGAAGCGCGTGAGGCAATGATGCTGGCTGCCTACCAGGGCGGCATAGCCTTCTCAAATGCCTCGGTTACTCTTATTCACGGTATGAGCCGCCCTATTGGCGCTTTCTATCACGTGCCGCATGGGCTAAGTAATGCCATGCTGTTACCGGAGGTCACCAAATTCTCAATTCCCGGCGCACCCCAGCGCTACGCGCATTGCGCCAGAGTAATGGGTATGGCGACTGATGCCGACAACGACGACGATGCCAATCGCAAACTGGTTGATGGACTATTTCAATTGTGCGAATCCTTACAGGTTCCTTCGCCTCGCGCTTACGGTATTGACCACAAGGAATACGAGAGCTCGATAGAGACCATGTCAGAGCAAGCGCTCGCGTCAGGCTCGCCGGCTAATAACCCACGCGTGCCAAACCAGCAAGAGATTGCCGAGTTGTATCGAAGCGTTTGGTAATAATCCGTCTTTACGAGAGCTCTCCACAAGGGTAAAACAGCACGGTAAACAATGTTTTAGCGTGCAAACCTAATGGAGGCGATATGAAGCGTGCAGGAACCGGATTTTTAGCCATAATGGCTTTGGTGGCTGGCTTGCTCAGCGTAACTGCAGTGGCTCAAACATCTGATGTGAAAGTTCAGAATGTTCTGGGCATATTCCAGGATTCGGAAGTAACGCACCCATACTTCGAGCATGCCTATGGATATGCTGTGTTTCCGACTGTTGGTAAAGGCGGCTTCATAGTGGGTGGTGCCTATGGTACAGGTAAAGTATTCCGCCAGGGTGAACTTGCCGGTTTGTCGTCTCTCACGCAGCTGTCGATTGGTTTTCAGGCCGGTTTGCAGGCGTACAGTGAAATTATTTTCTTCCAGGACGAACGCGCTTATAGAGAGTTCATCAGTGGCACATTCGAGTTTGACGCCACCGCATCCGCCGTTGCGGTTACTGCAGGCGCGCAAGCGCAAACCGGCACAATGGGTGCATCCGCTGGCTATAGTGCAGGACCAAAAACCTCCCGCCAGCAGATGGGTGCCTATTACAAAGGCCTGGCCATATTCACCCACGCCAAAGGTGGCTTGATGCTGGAAGCCAGTGTTGCTGGTCAGAAGTTTAACTTTAAGCCACAGCAGTTTCGTTCTGCGGCGCGTTGATTGA
>CAYGSL010000109.1:0-6357 GCA_964352475.1 uncultured Pseudomonadales bacterium
ATCTCCAAAATCAGTGAGTGAGTATTGTGTGTTGCGTTGATGGGTTGAATCCACCATGGCCTTTTTTGTCGGCGACATTGCTGACACAGTTCTGGAAGCCATCAATAAAATTGGCTCATTGGCGAATGGCTCCATATTAGCCGTGTTTGCATTGGGTCTTTGGACCATCAAGACTCGCGGCGGTCCGGTAATAATTGGATTGATGATGGGCATGGCGACCAATGCGTATTTCTGGTTATTTGTACCCAACGTCAGTTGGCTCTGGTGGAACGTAATTGGTTTTGTCGTAACCTTTGCCGTTGCCTTATCACTCAGCGCTGTGTTGAACAATTACAATAAAATGCAAGCAAAGCAGCGGTGCACAGAATCTTCCGGATCTTGCATAGCTACTTATCCGGCTACGGAAGCGCGAATCAACTGGCGTAGACGAAGTGTGTTTCTGTTGACATGGTTTGTCGCCCTGCTTGCGCTGTTGTGGATTTTGTAAATATCCAGCGCTATTTTCCGCTACTGTATCGAAACGATTCAACGTAAATGACAACATAGAGCGGCCAACATAGACCGTGTGTGTTTACGGCCCAAGCATACCTTTGCCACAGCACATTCGAATTTTCACGAATGCTTCATTTTGCTTACATAAGATTGCACTATTAAAGGGCGATCATGAGTCGGTCGCACCGCTTTAGGGAAATTAATTAGTATGTTTATTCTAATAATAGCCCGTAAGGTATGAGAGCGTTCAGTATCCCACAACACAGCGCCATTCAGTTTCACTGTATTCATACTAGAGCGAGGTAATTTTGGCTCGAAGTCGTAGTGATATGTACTTGCGAACATTTCTTTGCGCCGCGCAACGTGAGAGCTTCCGGCTGGCGGCAAACGATCTTTGCATCACCGCCTCAGCGGTCAGTCATCAGATAAAAATGCTTGAGGACGACTTAGGCGTAAAACTATTTATACGTGGTGCTCATTCACTGCGGCTATCCGCTGAAGGTAAGCAGTATGCGGACAGGCTAAGAGGTGTTTTTGAACAGCTTGATGAAGCAACCGCATCGATCGCGAATATTCCTGCACAATCATTGATTCGCTTAGGTCTGCCCGCCTTTTTCAGCGCGGAATTGTTTGTGCCAAAGCTGTCGAGCTTTAAAGCGAATCATCCTTGTATTGAGCTGGATATTCGCACCATCACACCCGATGCAAATGCAGCCAACGATGATGTTGATCTTGCGATAAGTATTGGTCAGACCAGCAATCCAAACTATCAAAGTGAAACATTGTTCCGTCAGCGCTTTGTAGCGGTTTGCTCATCCGCGTTTCGAAACAGCAACAAATTACAAACGCTGAAAGATCTGAATGGAAAGCAAATTATTACGCTAAAAGATCGACATTCAATTTGGGATGAGCTTGCGCGAAGCAACGAACTACGTGACTTCAAACCGGCCAAAGGAATTACCTTCGATACAATGTCTCAAGTGGCACTGGCGGCTGAAAACGGCGTAGGCGTTGCGATGCTAGCGCTACCTATGGCCGATATTTTTATGCAGCGCCATGGTTTGGTGCGCTTATTTGGATGCGAGATATCAACTGATTCCTCCTATTGCCTAATTTATCAAAAGAGCATTCTGCAGCGCCCAGAAGTTCAGAGCCTCAGGCAATGGATCAAATCCGAGTTCTCAGAAGCAGGCTAAACTTTTTTGTTGCTAGCCCAAATACAATCCGTTTGCAGCATATTGAACTGAACCCTAATCTACATAGGCGGTTAACGTTAACCGCTTTACTGATCAGGAGACAGTGTAATGAAAAGGGTAAATCTTGCAGTACCATTCGCCATCTTGAGCATGACGATAGCCAGCGGCGCCTTCGCAGACGACGTACGCAATGTGCAAACGTGCAATTCCAAGATGATAACCGAGCTAAAAGACCTAAAAGGAATCGGTGCAGAAAAATACACACAGAAACAGAATCTAATGGCTTTGTCTCAGATGAGAACTTTACGCACCACACTCGCCAGCTATAAAGTTTTTGCGCGAGATGCGCAAAGCGGTAATGTGATTGCTAAAGCGGATTGTGTGGTCAATAACCGCCGGAAAAAAATTATCAGCTTCGATATGGTCCGAGTTACTCAGAAGACAGATTCCGAGTTTGCTTTAGTTGACTAATAGAGTTGGTTGTAGGCTTAGCCGGTTTGCCGGGAATCAGTACGGTCCTTGGTAAGCCGGTTAAGCTTAAAACCTTCGGAAGCAGCTGAAATGCCTCGCCTTACTATAGTCCAGCTATAGTCCAGTGCTTTACGGTCTCTTTTGAATAGTAATGGGCAAACCGTCTTTCGGCATTCTCAAGGGAATCAATGTGTATTTTGCCTGGTAGTCAGGCGCTAAGCTCAGTTGATAGCGACTGAGAAACAGACTGAGAAATAACTTCACCTGAATTTCCGCGAAATTCAATCCAAGACATTTATGCGCACCTCCACCGAAAGGAACAAACTGATAGGAATGACGTTTGTGCTCAGCGCGTGTTGCTGAAAAGCGTTCGGGGTCAAACTGTGTTGGCGTGTCCCAGTAGTCTTCCATGTAGTGAGTGAACAGAGGCGACAATGCAACGCCGGCATTGCGCGGAATTCGATATCCCAGCACTTCTGTTTCTTTAAGACATCGCCTGGGTATAACAGGTAATGGGGGGTACATGCGCAACGCCTCTCTAAACACCCAGCCGGTTTTTTCCATGGCCGCCAGCTCGTCATAACTCGGAGTACGCTCACCAAGACTCGCATACTCAGAGCGTAATTCTTCTTGCCATTGTGGGTTTTTGGCCAGCGCATACGCCACTGAACATAAGGTGCTGGTGGTCGTGTCGTGCGCTGCGAACAACAGAAATATTATATGGTCTATCACAGCCTCATCATCCAGCTGCTGACCATGCTCGTCTTCTGCGCGGCAAATTTGGGCGAAAAAATCCAGATCTTTTGATTCTTTTTTGCTTGGCAATTGCCGAGTCATAAAATCCTCGAGCAATTCACGGCCCGCCATTCCGCGCGCCCAACGAGTGCCTGGGATGCGCGCCTTCACTACCGATATGCTGGCGTCCGCGGCATCCACGAAGGCCTTGTTCACGGCCTTGGCATCATCGCCCAGCTTAACGCCCAGAAACGTCTGCGCTGCAATATCCAGCAATAAAGATTTTATGGCTGGCAAGAAATGGAAGCGTTGCTTGCTTGGCCACTGCGATAAACCCTCGCTTATGTGCTGCCCCATGGGTTGTATATAACTTTCCAGTGCTGGCTTCTTGAATGCTTGTTGAAGAATGCGTCGATGATATCGGTGGTCCGAAAAATCCTTCAGCATTAGACCGTTAGGAAAAATACGATCAAGTACAGTGCTCCATGCCAGGTAATTGGAAAAACATTGCTGAGAATCCAGCAATACCTGCTGATTGGCATCCGGGCCAAGTAAGGAAATGCCATGTTGAAACAAAACCCTGCGGCGATAGACAAGACCATGCCGCGCATAGCCACGATTCAACAAGGCGTGATTGTCGCGCAGAAACTCCAGTGTATGGCCCAGGACCGGCATGCCATCATCGCCGGGTATGTGGCTCAGACTGGATGCCGGCTTACTTGTGTACTTTGTATAGTCTATCGCTTGCTGCTGCATGGTCTCTTCCGTGCAATGGGGTCAGGTCGGGCATTTCACATTATAGAGGGTTAAACGCTATTCTATTCCTTAAATTATTCAAGCATGGTGCTTTCGTCAAAGGGTTAAGCCCTGGGCATTAAAGCGATTGAGTTGCCCGGAACTCCTCGGTGAAGGTGCACATCATCGATTCAGGATAATTGTTAAATGCAAAGCCTGATCCGGCGGTATGAGGTAAAATCAGAGTGAAGTAATGTTCTGCCGTTAGCCCGCAGGAGTCAGTATGAGTAACTCTCAAAAGTTTTGGGACCGCAAAGCCGAATCGTATGCGCAGAGCGCGATTTCCGATGAGGCAAGCTACGAGCGAAAAGTGGCCGAAACGCAGAGCTATCTCTCTACAGATATGCATGTCGTAGAATTTGGCTGCGGCACCGGGTCAACAGCTATTCGCCACTCTCGGTATGTGAAGCACATCAACGCAATTGATATATCTGAGAGCATGCTTGAGATTGGTCGCAAACGAGCTGAGGAAGAGGGCGCGGATAACATCAGTTTCTTTCGCGGCACTCTGGCTGAATTCAAAGCGCATGACGCAAGCGTTGACGCAGTCCTGGCGTTGAATGTGATTCATTTGCTTCCAGATCATAAAACCACACTGGCCGAAGTCGCTCGAATTCTAAAACCAGGCGGTATCTTTATTAACAGTACCGCTTGCTTAGGCGACTCGTATTTTCGATTTATTAAACCGCTAGTGCCCATAGGAAAGTTCATAGGCCTGTTGCCAGATCTCACGGTGCTGACAAAAAATGGCTTGAGTAGTGATTTAAAAAATGCCGGTTTCGATATAGAAAACCAGTGGGTTCATGCTATGAAGGATCTGTCAGTGTTTACAATTGCCAGGAAGATCCAAAATTAGATTCGAGTTATAAATTCATCTCAGGTACTTTGTGCGGTCTAGCTTTAGGCGTTAGCAAATATTGGAGCCAACGGCGAGGGGTCTAGCCACTCTTTAGCGCTGGCTATTTTGCCGTCCTTCAATGTAACGACCTGGCATGCTTCTGTGGAATAGATAGCGCCATCGTTCGCGGTCATTTGAAGCGTGTGGAGTTGTAAATAGCCACTCTCAATTTCCTCAAGCCTATGCACAACGTATTCCAGCTTTTTGCAAGCCGCTAACATTGTCTGCAATAACGCCAGGTTCTCATCAACCGTCTGAGCCTGATTACTGAAGTTAAGCCAAATCTCACAATCCGGATGGTAGGCCGCACGGGCTTTTTCAATATCGCCATCCATAAGCGACGCAACAAAGCTGCGGGCGAAGTCTACTGGGTTCATTGTTCTTTTCTCATTTTTTAGTACCAACTTTTACGCATCACATAGTTCGAATACCAAACCAAAAAAACCGACAAAATAATTGGCAATGCAATTATTCCAACAGTTTCCCCTGCGCTGAATTCAATCCCTATAGACATTGAGTGCCCAACAGCGAGCAGTGTCCCAATCAAAGAGGCAACAAAGAAATAGAATGCGACGTGCTTTCTTAACATCAGTAATACGCAGCCAATCGCTCCACCAAAAACAGAAAGCGCGAACCCTACGGTAGCCCATAGCGGACGGCCCATGACAATGGCTTGCTCAGAGTCTCTATAAGAAGATATTGCATCTGAATTCATTTGTACTATGAAATTAGCAGAGCCCATCGCATACCAGGCCAGCATAAATACGCTGATCACCCAGAAGCTCCAGTGTGCCCTTGTCTCTGTAGTTTCGTTCATCTCACTATCCGATGTTTAGGAATCATGGCTTCGATCTTGCTATATAAAACAAGCATTTGATCCTAGTGTCAAACGTATCAATTACAGAGCCAGGGTTAGCGTGCAATGGGCGATGTAACCTTGCTGCCTGGATAGCCTGTCTGAAAATAACTAGCGCGAAAAAGCCTCTGACGGTTGCAACGCCGTGCTTATGCCGAGGCCAAGATAGATACTGCCACCGCATGCGCCAGCGCGCCAAGCGATAAGCCCGCTGCTGAAATCAAACCAGCTCGCCGACCTTGGCTTACGCTGCGCGCAACTACGTAGGCCACGCCAGGACCCGGAATCAAAAGAACGACAAAAGATGCAAGGATAAAGCCTGTTAGCAAGGTAGGGTCGAGCATTTAAATCACCGATGCAGTCTTGGGTCACGTTGCTATTGTACCTGGTGACGCGACTAGCGCCGACACGATGACAATCTATACTTGGACTACCATCGAAGAATCAATAATTAGTCTGGCGTCAATTGACAATGAATATACACAACGCAATTTTGAGTCGAGCACCGTTAAAGTTTCAGCTGTTTTGTGCAGCAGTCGGGTTCCTATACGTCTATCTGTCACCCGAACAAGACGCCCCGGGTCTCTTCTTCTTGATCCTAAAAGCCGTTTTTGGAGTGGTCTTTGCGATTAGTATTGCGGGCTTTTATACAAGATACAAAGAGCATTCTCAACGTCGCTCAACAAGTCAGGTGTCTGAAAGCGCTTTATTGCACACCGCACGTCAAGCAGCTGAGCAAAAGACTAAAAATCCTTAGTATTGATCTAAGCTCAGACACATTCTCATAAATGTGTAGGGCTGCGAAGAAAGTTTACGGGTATTTGGCACTGAAGCTTATACGTCGATGTTCGCCCAAATATCTTCCACCCAGCCGCGTATAAGGTCAGCTTCTTCGAAACGATCTGACAGTTCTT
>CAYGSL010000110.1:0-6181 GCA_964352475.1 uncultured Pseudomonadales bacterium
CGTAGAACTCATTACTGACGGTAAAGTCGCCCGCACTAACGGCATCACCATTACGAATAGTGGTGGGTCCAATAGAAATTGTTAGAGCGGCCGAATGATCATCAACGCTAACCGGAGCACTATTTGAACAGGCCGTTAGGGAACAGCAGGTCAGCAACGCAAATGCGAACAACAGCCTGGATTGATGCATAAAGAAATGCGCCTCAGCCTGGAACGATCTTGTATCGCTCCAGGCCACGAAGCATTGTCAATCGACTAGAAATCCTGCGTGAACTTCAGACCGATAGTACGAGGTCGTGAGGGGACTCCATAATTTTGCGTACCACAGGTGAATGTCGCACACTGAGATGTAAGATATATGGGTGCATCCTCATCTGTCGCGTTTTTGACAAACAACTCTATCGCATAAGAGTCTCTGGCTATTCCAGCCGACAAATCCACTAGGGTATTCGACGGCACGTCGCCGCGAATATCATTGTAGACAACTCTAAGATCAGAGCTGCGTTTGCCTTCGTAGGCAACAGAGCTTTGTAAATGCGCCTCCCACCCGGCAAGCTCAAAGCCATACCGTGCAATAAAGTTGCCTTTAAAGTCGGCAGTCACGGGCAAGGCCGTACCAGCTGGCGCCCAAGGACCACCATCACCTTCGCAACCTGGGCAATAGTCTGTCTTCAATTCAGAATCGATATACGTAAACGAACCAGAGATACGGAGGTTCTCGGTGGCGGCAAATATTATTTGTGACTCAAGGCCAAATATTTCCGCAGTAGGACCATTATCTACCTGAGTGATGGCATTAGCGCCTACGAAAGAAACCTGGAAATCATCCCATTCTTCGAAAAACACAGCACCATTGAGTTGAAGCCTGTTGTCCATCCACTGAGTTTTCCAACCAAATTCATAATTTGTCAAAAAGTCAGAGATATATTCGCCGGCATTTGGTGCACGGTTAATGCCGCCCGGTCGATAACCTTCAGACCAAGTGCCATAGATCATGTGGTCGTCTGTGATTTGCCAAGTGAGGTTTACGCGAAAGATGCTGTCACTTTCCTTAATGCCCTTATCGACATTCTGGCAAGGCGTGTCATCTTTGAACTGGGCTTGCGACGGACACTGAGTTTCCCCGGTTCCCGACCATATACCCGCATAATCATCGGCAAAGCCAAAGAAACCCTTCACCGTTACCTCTGGCTTGAAGTAACGAGCCCCTACGGTCATTGCCAGCGACTCGGTAATGTCAAAACTGATATTACCGAAAATAGCCTGATCTTTATCAACCCTGTCCAAACTGTTCAAATACACCGTGTCTGGAAACTGATTTCCATCTGGCTCGTCAGAGTTCAACAAAAACCTATCCGCTAAACCAGCGACTAACCAGTTCTGCTGGAAATCATGTGTTTGCTTGGCCAGATACAGACCTAACATACCGCGTACTCGATGTTCCTGTGGTGAACTGATGCGCAGCTCTTGGTTGTATTTCTTGTACGAGTCATTGTTAGTGAATCGAGCACCCGGGAAAATACGAGTACCAGCGTCCGCGAAAAATTGATTGGGGACCGCACGTGGACCGTCATTGGAAAAGTGCAAATCGGAGAAATAGCCAGTGGTGTATATGTTGTCATACCAGTATGAGTAATCTGAGTAATCAAACGAACCATCAACATCACGTGACAAATAGGAACCTGAATAAACAATATCAAAATTGCCAATACTGCCCTCGATTGTCAGCCCTGCTTGCAGCCATTGGTCATCGGTGAACTCTTCCTGGAAGTGGGTGACATTGTTGTCACCGCTGACAACAAAATCACTCTGATCATCGCCGTACGATCCTTCACCCTCTTGTATCTGCCCCATCACAGTAGGGGTGATGGTCCAGTTATCATTCAGATCAATTCGCAGTGAGGCGCGCGCACCAATCGTATCCACGGTGTTGTAATTGTCTTCGGCAAATCGCTCATTGGTTGCGATAATATCATCGGCTGTGGTGTTGGCTACGCCGGCAAAGTTGCGACTGCCAAGGACGTTATCGATATACCCAGCGTCATGCTTGGACCAGGCAACAATACGCACTGCCATTTTGTCGTTTATAGGAACATTGACAAAACCTTCAGCCACGTAGCCCGTGTCATCGCCATCGACAATATTGCCTTCAATCCCGTAGCCGGCAGAGAATTCAGATGCATCCGGCTTGTTGGTCAACACTCGAATCGTGCCAGCTTGTGAACTTGCGCCGTACAAAGTGCCTTGTGGGCCGGCCAATGCCTCCACACGCGCAATGTCATACATATGGACATCGAGATTGCCCTGAATTGTTGTAATCGGCTGTTCGTCGAGGTACATACCGACACTAGGCTGCGATGTAGTCGCCTGCCCATCGCCTGCTGTGGCTACGCCGCGCATATACACCTTATTGAAGCTCGGTCCAGTGCCCGCAGAAGGGGTAAACGCAACGCTAGGCAAAATCTTAACGTATTCCTGAAAATTCTGAATATTGAGCTCGCGAAGGGTCTGATTGCCCAACGTTTGCACGCTGATTGGCACGTCTTGCAGATTCTCCGCTCGTTTTTGCGAAGTCACAACGACTTCTTCCAGACGCAGCGTCTCTTGCGCCATCAGTACTGGACTGGCGACTAAAACGGCTGCCGCAATGGGTGTAAGCGCAAATCGCCGCGCTAGGCCTTTGCTTTTGGCATTTTTCATTGTGTGTATTCCTCGGCGTTCTTGAGTAGTCAGCTTTACAGTCGGCTGTTATTTCTGCATCCGTATTTTATCGTTTGCTTCGCATGCCTGTCCAGAATACCACAGGCCTTGTCGCAATACTCTACAGATCATGTCGTCCTGGCACCAGTGGGTAGCTATCCAGCAGATCGCCCAATGATTCTTTCAATGGCCCAAGCCACTGCTCATAATGCTGCCACTGCTGCGTGCCGTCGGCGTAAATCGGTTGGCGAACTTGCTCCGAACTGGCGGTTCTTACGGGCCTGTCGCTCTCAAAGAAGCGCAGACAGGCAGGCTCAAAGGGCAATTCACAGTAATCTAATAGCTCCCGGACCACAGCTTCTGTATCAGACACCGTTTGCTCATAAAACACTCTATGGACACGATCAGGCAAAACCTGATCGTAATGAGCCATCAACTCTACGTAGTCTTTGTAGAAGCCACCCATATCGGTCAGATCGTAACTGAAGCTCTGCCCCCTAGCGTAATACTGCTTGAAATTAGAGAAACAACAACCCAAAGGATGGCGTCGCGCATCAATGATCTTTGCGTTTGGCAATACCAAATGAATCATGCCCACGTGCAGAAAATTATTAGGCATTTTGTCTATAAATAATGGACGATCAGTTTTGCGATGAACCCGGGTGCGCGTCAGATACTGTTCGCCCAGTTCTCTCAGCTCAGCACTACTCTTGCCGGCCAACACTTCTGAATAAGCCGCTATCTCATCACTGTTGGCCTCGTTTCTGAGGTCCTTCGCCATCGTGATGATGTCGGGTAGTTCCGTTGTACCTTCAACAGCAGAGTGGCAAGACAGTATCTGTTCAAGCAGAGTTGATCCTGAACGAGGCATGCCCACAATGAAAATTGGATCTGGCGAAATACATCCACTGCCGGCACGCTCGCGAAACAATTGCCCGGTAAAGTTGCGTTTGAGCGTCTGCGCACGTGCCGTGTTCAGTTCAGCATCGTACTTAAGACTCGCGCTTTGCAATGCATTACCGCTGGCGTAATGTTGAAAAGATACGCTGTAATCATCGGCATCCTCCGCTGCCTTGCCCAAGGCAAAGTGCATATGCAAACGATGCTCTTCATCAAGCTCAGAATTGTCGAGTTGATGTCGCATCGCACGCAGGTCATTCGAGTTAAATCGAAAGGTCTTTAGGTTAGCCAAACTCCAATAAGCTTCACCAAACTCAGGGTCGCAGGCAATGCTTCGGCGGTATGCGTCAATACAATCTTCCTGGCGACCCTCGGTCTTGAGCACGTGCCCGTAACTCAACCACACTTTGGCATTGCTTGGATATTCCTCCAGCAACTCAGCGTACATTTTGCTGGAACGACTAAATTCACCAATGCGACTGAGAATCACGGCGGCCAGATTTCGATAGCTCGGGCTGCGAGGATCTTCTTGCAAAAGAATCTCCAATTCGGTCATTGCCGCTTCCGAATCATTCTGACGCTGCAATAGCACGGCATAGTTGTAACGCGCAGCCGAAAAGCCTGGTGCAAGTTCGAGACAGCGGTGCAGCAAATTTTCAGCGGCCTGATTTTGCCCACACCTTATGGCCACTTCCGCAAGCATACGAATTGCAGGAACATCCGTTGGTGTTTTTTTCAGATGAGTCTTGAGCAGCCGCTCTGCTACAGCAACATCATTATCTACCATTGCCAAGGCGGCGCGCTGTAGCACCGGGTCGCGACTGGAACACTTAATGTGTTGCGCGTATGCCGCGTCGCCCTCCTCCGACCGTCCATAGGCCATTAGATGGTCAGCCAGAAAACGCCATGCGTGCGGGTGATCTCCGCGCAAGTTTACGGCCTGCTGCAAGGCCGCAATTGCGTCATCGCCACGCCCAGCCACGCCAAGTGAAACGCCAAATTCAAAGTGTGCGTCCGCCCACTTTGGCTGCGCTAAGGTCAGTTCCGAGAGCAGATCTAGAGCTGATTCATTGTCACCCATTTTTCGCGAAGCCTGCGCCAGCAATAGCGTTGCTTCAGGGCTCAACGGCGCAACCGATAATATTTCCCGCGCCTGCTCAGCTGCGAGCGCAGGGTTTGCTTCCAGCAAATTCCTGGCGTGATCTATCGCAGCCGCTACTGTACCCGTTTCACCACCCGGAGAACCCATAGAATTGCTTGGCAAGATCTATAACTCTGCCGGCTTGTAGCCGCCGCGGGCGCGAAAATAGGCCATGATTATCAAATAACAAATGAACATGCCGACGGGCAGTATCGCAGCGGTACTCAAGGCACTCTTCGGCGCGACGTCTTTAGCTGCCTGAATCACTTCCTGCGCTTCTATTGACGCACCTGGCATCTTGTCAGGGTTCAGGGCCATATAGGTACCAAAAACACTTCGTTCTTCGCGCGTTACATACTCAGCGTGAACTTCTTCACTTGCGGCTGCTATTTCATCGGATACCGCCCGATCCTGAATATTGCCCAAAAACGCCGAACCTACGATACCGACCGCCAACATACCAATTCCGGCGACTGAGTTCAGCGTTAGTGCGCCACCTCTCGGAAACTGCTCAGCAACAATACCCAGCGTGGTCGGCCAGAAAAATGATTTACCAACTCCGTAGATGGTCGCGGCTACAAGAATCATTACCGCGCCGCTAGCACTGGCAAGTGCAAACAAGCCGACTGCCGCTACCACTGAACTCAAGGCCAGCAGACCGAAGGCGCTCAGCTTATCAATCAACTGACCAGCAAGGTAAAAGCGCAACAAGGCCATAATCGCCGAGGTGTACACAAGCACCCAACCCGCGGCAAAGCCTATATTTTCCATACTGGCGCTCATTAGCGATGTAATCCAGCCGTCCACACCCAGCTCGGTGGTAGCGAGAGGCATCATGATCAACAGCATCAGGATAAAGAACGGCTTGCCTATTGATCGGCTGAAAAATGCGTACACAAGCGTTCCGATCGTGATGATGGCTATCATCATAGTCGTCGACCACGCAAACAATCGGCCAAGCTCCATCGTGATCAGACTCAATGCTATCAACGCGCCTACGGCGCCTACCTCACCTAACATTTCCCGGTACGATATGCCTGCCGCAACACGCTCGTTCACTGGGAATTGCTTGCCAATCAACATGATCGCGTAAATAACGGTTGGCAACAGCACAACAGCTATTTTGACTTTCCAATACACATCGCCAAGGCCAATGGCAATCAAGCCGCCTAACACCAAGCCTACAGCCCACCCCGCATGCAGTACGTTCAGTTTCTTCGCTTTCTCATCGCTGAACATGGTTACCACTACCGGATTAATATAAGCCTCGACCGTGCCGCAACCCAGCGCAAAAATAAACGTACCGATATACATTTGCTCGTAACTACTTGCGCTCAAAATCAATAAGGTAGCAACTACATGGCAAACCAAACCAAACAGCATCGCAATCTTGTAGCCTATTTTATCGATGACCAAACTGATTGTATAGGAAGGATAAAT
>CAYGSL010000111.1:0-6149 GCA_964352475.1 uncultured Pseudomonadales bacterium
AATCTTTTGTTTCATAGGCTTAACCCAATTCTCTTTCAAAGCTTCAGAAAGCAACCCAGCTGCTTCCAGCTCATCACACAAATGCATCTGATGCGCCAAATCAAACATATCCAGCTGTTTAGCGATTTGCCCATTGTCATCGAAATCCATAAACGACACACCCGGCGTCTCAAAGTAAGATCCATCCGCTCGTTTACCTGGCCCGCGATTCATCCAGTGGGTAATACCCTGCCCGCGATCATTCACATAGGTGCCCATGTAAGGAAACGTCCACCCTTCCCAACCGTGCGCCATATCCCGCCCATAATGCGTTGATTTGATCTGATCGATACCGTTTGCCGCAACCGTCATCGTGCCCGCGTATTCGCAGGTATAGACACACCTAGGTGCATACATTTCATCAACAAAGAAAATCCAGTCGCCGCTCTCGCTCGCCTGGCCATGGTACTTAACCAGTTTTGCCATTGTTTGCTGTGCCAGGGTGTATCCGTCGGTAGTCATAGTGCTCACCTTATGCAGAAGATGTCACAGATCGTAATAGACCTGACTTCCAGCTTCCACTTACACTGCAGCAATGAGCGAAGAAGAAGTTGACGTTATTGTAGTTGGCAGCGGCGCTGGCGCGTTAACAGCCGCCTGTTGTGCGCACGATTTTGGCCTGAAAGTTCTGATACTGGAGAAAGCCAAGGTATACGGCGGCACGTCGGCCAGTTCAGGTGGTGGACTGTGGATTCCCAATAATCATCTGATGAAAGAAAAAGGCCTGGATGATTCGCGAGATGAAGCCATTGAATATCTTCGCCAGCTAACCGAGGGTGATGTTGCGCAGAGTTTGATTGAGGCATTTGTTGACTACGGTCCTGAAATGCTCGAGTACATGGAAATGAATACCCATGTTGCGAATGAATCCATGCAGTATTACGCCGATTATTATCAAGAACTTGCTGGCAGCAAACCTGGTGGGCGCTCCACCGACCCCTTGCCGTATCACGCCAAGCATCTCGGTGAGCACTTTTTAACAATGGGTTCGTCACACATTCAAACCACCGTGATGGGATTGATGGGTTACAGCAATCTGGAAGGTGCTGTGCTGTTAAGCAAATCGCCCGGTTGGTTCAAGGTGGTGTGCAAACTGGCGTTTGAGTATCTTACCGATATTCCCGGGCGCATTCAGTCCAGACGATCAAGACGCCTGGTGATGGGTAATGCCTTGATTGGCCGACTGCGTCATTCGCTCATTGATCGCGGTGTAGAGCTGCGTTTGGATTGCCCTGTCACCGAACTGAGCATGATTGATGGGCGAGTTTGCGGAGTGCGTTACAAGGATACCGAGGTTAAAGCGCGCAAAGGCGTGGTAATAGCGGCTGGCGGATTTGAACACAGCACGGCACTGCGCGAAAAATATTTACCCGCCCCAACGGCGGCACAATGGTCCGCCGCCTACCCGCACAATACTGGCGACCTGATTGTTGCAGCCGAAAAAATCGGCGCACAGCTGCACCTGATGGATGAAGCCTGGTGGGGACCAACCATCAAATTAATGGCCGAAGACAGGGCACGAATGTTGTTCACGGAGCGCTCTATGCCGGGCTGCATTATGATCAATCAATCAGGCCATCGCTTTGTGAACGAGTCTGTTGCCTACACAACCGCCGTGCAGGCTATGTATCAGCAAGGCGAGCATGGGCAAAATATTCCAGCGTATGCTGTGTTTGATGCGCGCTATCGACGCGAATACCCTTTTGGCCCATTGCTGCCCAAGGGTATGCACTTGGATTGCTTACAGCCGTCTGCTGTTCGCAATAACTTTCTGCTGCAGGCTAACTCACTGGATGAGCTTGCAAATCAGCTAAACGTCAATGGCCAGGCGCTAGGCGCTACAGTAAGCCGCTTTAATGGTTTTGCAGAAAATGGCAAGGATGAAGATTTTCAGCGCGGTGAAAATAGCTATGACTTGTTGTACGGTGACGCACGCATTCAACCTAACCCATGCCTGGCGCCTTTAACAGAGCCGCCTTACTACGCCGTTGAAATACACCCGGGAGATATTGGCACCAAGGGTGGATTGCTCACTAATGCCAAGGCTCAGGTGCTGGGCCGGCATGAGCAGGAAATTCCCGGCCTGTACGCTATTGGTAACAGCTCTGCATCACCAATGGGGCGCCATTATCCAGGCGCCGGGGCCACATTGGGGCCAGCTATGACCTTCGCTTACATTGCGGCTAAACAACTGGCTGGCCGATGATCCGCCGCAAGCAACACGCAACGGCGTGTCGAAAAATTATACAAAAATGACCCAGGGTTTTTGCGCTCTTTAGCGTAAGCTATTGAAATAAATAAGAATTACTTCAATGGCACAAACTGTGCATTATTTAGGCAGCGAAGCAATCTGAAGTATAAGCGTATGAGATTTAGACCCATTGCAATATATGCCGTATTACTTTCCTCATTGACGGGAATGTATGTTCAGTCAGGGCAGGCAGAGCTTGATGTTCATGCTCTGGCGCTGGCAAAACAGCACAATGAGACCTTCCCCAAGGCAGAAGCAGCAAGTAGCGTTCAACAGCAGAAGCTGGTCTCGCAAATAAATCCTTTGCTTTAGTTCTCCTGTAGACGCGGCTTGATGGCGGGCATCAGCCAACCGCCATCGCTACCGATCTTTCGATTGGGCCAGAATACTCGCAACTCAAGCCGAAAGGCCTTAGCAGGAATCGGTAACCAATTGAATGTGGCACTACTGCCCTCGCCATGAGGATTTTCATGCGACATGTAGATTGTCACACTGCCATCAGGGTTTTCAGTTAGCTGGCTATCACTATCCAGGCGACTTCTACCAAGAAAATTTTGTACCGGTGCACCATCCTCTCCGTGAATTGATAATGACCAAAACCCTTCGGCAGGCGGTAAATCACCCGCATCAAATCGCAGCTCATATTGCCGACCCTGACCACCATGCAATGCATCGCCACCAAGCGCTTGATCACCCGCCTGCAGAGTAACCACTTCGTCCAAAGGTAAATGCCCCGGTGATTGCGATGCCATTCTGGCCCGCAACTGGTAGTTTTCTGGCTGAGCGATATCTATCTTGTGCCCATCTACCTCGTACCACTCTTCTACCGGATAAAACCAGCCATCGTGCACTAAGCCTTTATTGATTGTCTCCGTAGACAGTATTCGCAAGGCTTTGTTTGCTCCAGCAATTAACGTCAGCCGCCTGCGCTCCGTGAGCTCCTGCCATTGAATCGCTCGTCCAGGATACAAACCAAGTTGAATTATCTCTTTCGCAAACTCTCTGTCTTTGGCGGAAAGGCTTACCTCTGAGCTTCCCCACAAGGCTGTCGCCCAGCTGAAATAATCAGCAGGTTCAATTTCCAATAGGGCATTGGCTGGCGATAAACCGGCTGCAAGGTATTCAGTCAAAGCCTCAGGGGCAAGCACTGTATTTTTGCTCGTCTCTATTGCTCTCGCTAAAAATGTTTCGGCGTGTCTACGAAGCAGAAATTTCGACTGCAGGCCTGAAATCTGATTTGCCTGATCGGGTCTGCCTCGCTGCAATTGCGCCAACAATAGTACGGTATTGCTAGGAGTCTCGATGAACCTGGCACCAATTGGCCAATGACCGCTGGGGTATAACTCTTTTCGCATACCGGGCGGCAGGTAAACGATGGTACCGGCTTTGCCACCTGTTGTTCTGCTGCCAACTACCGAGAAGGTTTGTGACCATAGGTCTAATGCCTGGATAACATAATATCGATCTTGCATATCCGGAAGGTGTAAGTTGATCGGCCCTTCGCGTAAATCAAGCCATGCATGGGAATAAACAGCGTTTGTGTCAGGCTCGCCAGGCTGATTGTAGATTTTGCGATAGGAATCACTCGAATGATTCCAGCTATTGCGCGTTAGCTCATGTTCGGCAGCCAGTTTGGCTTGCGTTAAAAGCATAGGATAAAAATACAACCAGGCTTCTGCAGCTTTATGCTCCAGGCTGCTATCGTTCTCAGTAGAGATTTTCGCCGCAGGTTCGTTAACTGTAGACGACGCGCAAGATGCAATGGTAAAGAGACCTGGCAGAGCCGCTAGAAGAAAAAATAGGTGTCGATTGGACATAGGCAAGAATCTAGATTTGGCACCATGATTGAACCTGGCTGGTGCAAACACAGTCGCAATTGTCGATCATCTTCAGGTGTAACGCCCGCGTTTAAGCCGGTATTTTTCAATCGTCGTGAAATAATCCAAATTGCTTGCGAGGCAGCACGCGTGTAACCTCTGCCGATGAATCGAATCCTTAGCTGGTTTGAGGGCCTGGTTGATCCATACCCCGGCGAACCGCCCCGTCAAGCACCCAACACACTGTTTCAGTTTTGCCGGTACTTCACTCGAAGTATTGAGCCACTGCTGATACTGATGGCCGTATTGACTGCGTTGATCGCCATCAGCGAGGCGCTGTTGTACGCCGTGTTAGGCCAATTAGTGGATTGGCTGGCGCTGCGAGATCCACAGCATTTCCTCGAGCAAGAGTGGCAGATACTGTTGGCGTTTAGCGTATTTATTCTGATAGTGATCCCGCTGCTGGTCATTGCCAATACCTTGCTTATGCATCAAACCCTGATGGGCAATTTCCCAATGATTGTTCGCTGGCAAGCGCATCGCTATTTGCTGGACCAGAGCTATTCTTTTTTTCAGCAGGAGTTTTCCGGGCGCATCGCGACCAAGCTTATGCAAACGGCTTTGGCGGTGCGCGATACGGTGATGACGGTGTTGGACGTGATGGTGTTTGTCATTGTCTACTTCGTTACCACGCTGATTTTGGTCATTAACGCAGATTGGCGATTATGCCTGCCAATTCTCTGCTGGTTGTTGCTATACATAATCTGCCTGAGATACTTCCTGCCCAAACTGGAAAGTATTGCCAGTCGACAGGCGGATGCCAGGGCTGACATGACGGGCCGCATAGTCGACAGTTACTCAAACATTCTCACGCTGAAACTGTTTTCGCACTCCGAGCGCGAGTCGAGTTATGCACGCAAGGCGATGCACAAGTTTATGGGTACCGTACATCCGCAGATGCGACTGGTCTCCGGCCTGGATATTTGTGTGTGGACTATCAATATGTTGTTGGTGTTTTCAACGGCTGCTTTCGGCTTGTATTTATGGGCAAACGCGGCCGTCTCACCGGGTGCTATCGCAATAGCAATGGCAATTGCCATTCGCTTAACCGGCATGTCGCACTGGATTATGTGGGAAGTGAGTCAACTGTTTGAAAACATTGGCACCATGCATGATGGCATGAATACCTTGTCTATTCGCCAGCAAGTGGTTGATGCGCCTGATGCTGAACAACTGCAGGTACGCAGCGGTAAGATTGAGTTCAAGGGTGTGAACTTTGGCTATCAGGCTGGTTTGGACAGTAGCGCGGTATTCGAACAGTTCGAGTTAGAGATTGCCGCTGGTGAGAAAATTGGACTGGTTGGGCGCTCCGGTGCAGGCAAATCAACTCTGGTGAATGTATTACTGCGCTTCTATGACATTGAATCAGGCAAGATTTGTATAGATGGCCAGAATATTGCCGCGGTTACGCAAAAGAGTCTGCGGGAGAATATAGCAACTGTCTCTCAAGACACGTCTCTGTTACATCGTACGGTACGCGAAAACATTATGTTCGGACGACCCGATGCAACGGATAGAGAATTATTCGCAGCTGCAGAAAAAGCCCAAGCTCACGACTTCATTATGAAGCTTCGCGACTCGGAAGGACGAACCGGATATGAAGCCCACGTGGGCGAACGCGGAGTCACATTATCCGGCGGACAACGCCAACGCATCGCTATTGCAAGAGTACTGCTAAAAGACGCGCCTATTCTGATTCTCGACGAAGCAACTTCCGCGCTGGATTCGGAAATCGAATCGGCAATTCAACAATGCCTCTACGAACTGATGGCGGGTAAAACGGTAATCGCCATTGCTCACCGACTGTCTACAATAGCCGCCATGGACAGACTAATCGTGCTGGACGAAGGCAAAATTATCGAGCAAGGCAGCCACCAGCAGCTGTTAGACAAAGGTGAGCTATACCACAACCTCTGGGCACATCAGTCGGGTGGATTTTTGGGCCATTAACAGATGACCGAATAATCAACTGGCTAGGGAAG
>CAYGSL010000112.1:0-6042 GCA_964352475.1 uncultured Pseudomonadales bacterium
GCCAGTCACTCCCACTCGATTATCAATAAGCCTTTTTTATTCTTTATTATCAATAGCTTATTTTCCTGATAAACGGCGATACCATGAAAAATACCATGTTCAGAAAATCCTTCAAATTACTCGAAAAAGATGCAGATTGAGCACCGCCAAACTCCACTCTAGGCCACCTTCCGGGCTTTGACTTCCAGGTGTATGCCCTCCTGCTCCTGCAGATAATGGATCAGTGGTGAGCAGGATCGCAACAAATCGGTGCATTCAATTTACCCGGAAGTTCAGCGTACAGTTTACCTAATGTCCTACGGGTTCCGGTTGCGCGAGTTCTTAATGTTAACGGTAAGGTCTGACCCCTTTATAAAAAAACAGCCCCACCGGCCAGGCCGGGGGGCTGAGGTAGGGAGGACCTATCTGTGGTGGGCGGCGCAGTTACCAGCGACTACCATCGGGTAGAGCGTAGGTTTTGCCGTCCACGGGCAGCGCGATGGTTGAACCTGATTCCTCTTCGCAGGTAATCGAGTAGGCCTCCATGTCGGACGTTTCAACGCTGTTCGCTGCAGCAGACAGTATTTCTACCCATAGACTGTCACCGTGCACATTGTCGGGCGTTTCCTCAGTGACCAGATTACCCAGTCCGCCGGTGATGCCGCCCTCGCCCCCACCGCCCAATGGGTTCAACTGTTTGCCATCGCCTGCCGTCTGGTCCTCGCCAAACATGCCGCTGGTGTCTACTTCCTCACCCACCAGGAATTGGGTTTCAAACACTTTGGTGTAATGTCCGCCTTTGTAATCCGCTGGCGTCATCTCCAGCTCAATGGCTTGCGAGACTTGTTGCCAGGCGTTCTGAAAGCGAAAGGAGAAACTCCCCAGCGTGTCGGATGCAAACAGTGCCTGAACCGTGACTTGCGCCGGGCATTCCGTCGGCTGCTGGTCGTGCATCAAGGCCAAATTTGCATAGGTGATTCTTGCGTTTTGTTTGGAACTCAAACCATCTCCTGCTTGCAAACCGCCTTCGGGGTAGGGGTCATAAGCCTGGCAAACCAGCTCAACCGGCTCTTGCGGGTAGTGCTGACCAAGACCCTGGTCCTGGAGTTCGCCAAATATTTGCATGCCATCCAAACCTGAGAAGTCGTAGCCCAGGCCAATGTCCACGGCGAGCGGCAAAATGCGATCATCCGCAAAAATTTCCTCGTTAGAGAAGCCCAGGCTACGCAACAGGTTTGCGTTGTCGTTGCAATAATCCGTCCCTCGATCAAAGTCCTGCACTAGAAAGCGCACAACGTCGACCGACTTCGGGCGTGAGCCTAATGGATAGGCTTCACTGACAACCGGCGGGTAGGCGTGTTCGCTTTGGTCACCGAAACCTTCACCGTCAATTTTGGTTTTGAACCATAGCTGCCAGTTTTTCACGCGGCCAATTCTGCCGGCGTGGAGATAGACCGCTACCTCGGTATTCAAGGTCACGGCTTCGGCAGGCTGAAGATACTGCGAACCGTCGCTGGGAATTTCAATTCGGCCCACCAGTGGTGTTGTGCCGATTGGCCCCATCTGCCTACTGCCAACATCCTCAGCTTCGCTGGGTGTGCTCATTACAAGGGCCGCCAATACCGGCAGGGCCATACTCAAACTGCGTGTTCGTCTGTCAATATTCATGTCATTTCCTCTCTGGGGGTTGCTGTCTACAATCACTGCTGTGCAAACAGCGAATGGCGCAATGCGAAATGCATCGCAGTGAGGAAAAGATAGGCGGAGACGGCCTCCCAAACTTGCGAGATTTGGGGTATTTTCGGGGTATTTAAGTTATTTCGGGGTGTTAGCGTGTGACAGAGGGGCTGGTGAGCATGGCTTCTGCCACCTGGCGGTAGGCTTGCTGCCAGGCCTGCCGGGTGGTGTCACAGAAACGGCTGCCCAAATCTGCGGCCAGGGCGTCGAGCAGCGCGTCTTCCACAAACTGGTAGTGGCGGGCATGCACGCCATACCCCGAATGTTGCTCACCCAGTGCTCGCAAGCCAGCGTGCAAATGACTTTTCTCGGGCTGCCCGGCGGAGAGCTGAGAAACGATCACGTCCATGGTGTCGAGAAACTTCTGCTTCAAGGTGCTGTTACTGCCAATAAACAGAGCATCCAGCGATGGGTGTGCCGCAAACAGCCGCGTGTACAGGTCTTCAACTACGGCGTCCCTGTTGCACAAATTCCAGCTGTCTATCACTCGCTCACGAAGTTCGGTGTCCATCGGTACGCCTCCTGTCAATTCTGGTTGGTTGCCATGGCAAGGCGAGTGTTCAGGGTCGCCAATTTTTGGGCAGACAACTCAGTGCCATGCACCGCATTCCAATCGAGCGCCGCGCTCAACGTAGTTTCTACCTTGTTCCATTCCCGAAAATGCAAATAGGCTTCGGCCAATGCGGCCAGGTAGTCGCTGAGTCGCACTCGAGTCGACTTGCGTTTTATCTCGGCAATGGTCTGCTCAATCAGCTCGATACCCGCCCGGTCATTGTCTGCCAGGCACAGCGCCCAGCCGCGCGTAATCTTCACTGCCGCAAGCCAGAACGGCAGAGATTCGGTACCACACAGGTCAATGCAGCTGTCTGCCAGGCTAAGCGCAGTGCGTGGGTCCATTCTCAGTCGGTGCATCTCGGCGGCCATGGCCAGCGTGTTTGCGATGACAAATGGCGTATCAGATTGCTCGGCCGCGCTGATCGCAAATTCTGTGTAACGAAGCGCTTCTTGCTCGCGGTTGGTGTTAACACACAACCAGGCCAACTGGCTATTGACCCGCGCGTGCAGCTCAAAGTTCACAAACAGCGCTTCCGCATTGGCGTCGAGTAGCTCGCGACAGCGCAGCAGGCAACGTTCAGCCGCAGCGAGTTTATTGTAAATGAGTAATTGCGAACTATAGGAGGCTTTGGCCTCCGCGCGCATTGTAAGGTCCTTCGAACGCCTGGCGTGGCGCAATAGCTCTCGATTGATCAGGCTGACATCCAGCCGTCGGCCAGCGATCAACTGGAACTGCCGTTCCTGCGTCAACACCTGAAACAATGAGGCGTGGTCGCCTAAGGTTCTACAAAGTGCTTTCACTTCTGCAAAAACGTGATTTACCCGCTGAATGTCGTAGCCTTCGGTGGCCATGAGAGCGTCACAATGCAAGCGCAGAAGACTGAGTTTGGCCTCCAGTTCTTCCTCGTTGAGTTCGTCGCTCGAGAAGAGATCCAGCCCCTGCTGCGTGCATTTCAGCGCTTCGGCGTAGGCCAGGCGTTTTTTTGCGGTCGCCGCCGCGCGCTGCCAGTACACTCTTGCGGTTCGATGTTCACCAGCCTTGGTAAAATGCTCCGCCAGTAGTTCCGGGTGTGTTAGCGAGGAGTCCGGAAGCTCCGATTCTATGGCGCAAGCCACATAGTGGTGCACCTGTTTCTTACGTTCTCCCAATTGACAATGGTATGCAACCCATTGAATGAGCGAATGTTTGAACACCACGTCTGCGGCAGACCGGCGCTCGTCAAACAAGATCAGTTCAGCGTGCTGTAGCCGCAGCAGCGCTTGTTCCAGTTGTTCAACCGGTCGCCGGGTTATGGCGAGCAGCAGTCGAATAGAGCTGTGCTCGCCCAGTGTTGCCAAAATTTGCAGAAGCTCTTTGTCGCCAGCGCGCAGTGCGTCTATTCGCGCTGCGATGACGGCTTGTACGGTGTCGGGAATATGAGATTTGTCTGCATGAACATGAATGGCAAGCTCACCCAGAAAAAATGGATTACCGGCCGCGCGCTCAACAATATGTTGATGCTGCTCAGAGATTGACTCGGCCTGCGGCAGTGCCTCCAGAATGCGCAGGCATTCGGATTGCGACAGCGGTAGCAGCGACAATCGTGTACCCGGCAGATGTGCAAGCCACTGGGTATTGGGCTCTGGTCTGCAACTTAGAACAAGCAACAGATTTTGTCCTGAAAGCCGATTGGCGACTGATTTCAGCCAACGCTGCGAGCTGGAATCTATCCAGTGCGTATCTTCAACCACCAATACGATGTGCTCAGCGACCGCGAAAAGAATTTGACGACAGTAACGCTCGGTTTTTCCGAGTAAGGCCTCGGGGGTTTCCAGGCCCCGCTGTAAGCTGGGCAGCGGCAGATTAAAAAGCTTGTGCCAACACAGACTGGCATCGTCTGCGTCTTCGCCCAGCGCATTGGCCAGTGCGTTGAGCTTTTGCGATTTTTGTTCGGCAACATCGGAATGCAGCAAGCCGCCAAGCCTGGCCAGCAGCCCTATAAGGAGTGCGTAGGCGGTTCCCTGGGCATAGGGTACGCAGGCCAGTTCTATCACCGTACTGCGGCCCGCATGCTGCTTGATAAATTCCTGTAGCAGGCGGGTTTTCCCCAGCCCCGCATTTCCTGACACAACTGCACAGTGCCCTTCGCCTTGCAGGCTTAAATCCAACCTTTTTTTGAGAATAGTCAGCTCTGAGTCGCGACCTAAATGCGGCGAGAAGTTACGCTTGAATTGGCGTGGTACGCCCGCTCGTTGGTTTCGCGTTGCTTCCAGAAGCCAGGCATCTTCAAGCTCTGGTAGCGGCACCGCCCTCACATCGGCGCGCAGTAATCGGTAGCTTTCTGAACCAAGCACACAGTTGTTGGCCACCGCATGATTGCAGAGAACCTCAACCTCCCTGAAAGGTTTACCCGAATAGGAAACCGGAGCTTCGGCTTGTGTTTCAACAATGGCTCGGCCACTTGAAACAGCGCAATGCAATTGCAGTGCCGATTCCTGATCACCGCCGCATACTTCTTCCAGCAGAAGATTCGCCGCATGCATTGCGCGCCGCGCATGGTCATCCTGCGCCGTTAACGCGCCAAACACGGCCAGGCCTCCGTCGCTGTGCTGCTGCGCAATCACACCTTCACAGTGTTCGATCACATCGAGCAATTTTTTCGTAGTACTGCGAATTAATGCGTGAGCCTGTTCCGCATCGCCAAGCTGTTGAGAATCCAGCCGATATCGAAGTACGCTCAGTACTCTATTCTCTGCCGAAAATGCTTCCGCCGGCAGAATTGCCGCGTCAGTGATTTCGGTATTCAAGTGTGCCGAGCCGGCGTTCAGGGCCGGTGTATCCGAGTCAGTTTCTGTTTCTGGCTCTGCCTCCTGCTGGCACGCTACAGGTGCCAGGAATCGAAAGCCAACTCCGTGAACCGTTTTAATAAACTGCTTTTGCTTTCCGTTGTCGTTCAGAGCTTTACGCAGTTCTTTCAAACAGGAATTAAGTGTTGCCTCACTCACAAAACGTTTCGGCCATACGGCATTATGCACCTCCTCTTTACTGATGACGGTGTCTGGGTTCTCCAGAAACAGAATCAGCAGGGAAAATACCTTTGGCCTAAGCGCGACCGCAAGGCCCGAATCGTCCTGCAATTCATGGCGCTTGACGTCCAGTATGTAGTTTTGGAATGTGTAGATCATTCGAATTGAATCTACGCGCTTGTGAGTCAGTCTTTAATCATGCGTTGACTGTGAACAGTCAGTCAAGCGGTGAGTAGCAAGCGCCTACAGTAGGCGGAGCCCCATTTTCTTGATTTTCCTGCCAAGCTTCTTTTCATCGCCCGTGGTGCTTAGTACGAAAACATCTTCATCCACATCAAGACTTGCAGCCACTTTTGCCTGAAGACCTTCGGTGCTTAGTGCCCAGCCTTTTGGCTTGAAAGCAACAACGTATACCGGCTGTTCAGGATAATGTGTTACTTTCTTTTGTACCACCCATGCGTGCCTTACATTTTTGTGCCGGGCCAGCACGTCTCTGATTGTATTGAGAACCGGGTCTTCGCTGTTAGGCGTCAGGTATTCGTCATCGATCGTGATCACATTGCGTTCTGCGTGAGCCGCATCATATTGCTCACCCACTTTGCAGGCATCCTGCCACCATTTTTCAGATTCCTCTGTCCGTTGTCGTTCAGTGAGGAAGTTATATCCCGCGTGGGCGGCGTCATTGATCGTATTGGGGTTATCAAAGGCCCGACGAAGATGCTTCAGACATTCTTCGTCACCCCGCCTGGCCAGAATACCGCCAAG
>CAYGSL010000113.1:0-5408 GCA_964352475.1 uncultured Pseudomonadales bacterium
AAGAACTGTCAGATCGTTTCGAAGAAGCTGACCTTATACGCGGCTGGGTGGAAGAAATCTGGGCCAGTCTCGACGCTTAATTTATTCTCGCCTCGAAAGGAAGGTAGGAACAGATTCAGTGCCCCCAGCTGAGGCCACTGTTTTGCTGCAAGTTTTCAAACTTCAAACCGTCTTTCCACTCAATCCATAACGGTGCAGTTCTACACTCTTTCATACAAATACTTACCGCTTCGTCTACGCTGTCAAACACTTCAAGCGCATAACCGTCGGCCGCAATCAGGGCTACTTTTTCGTCCAGCTGTTCCTTCACGTAATATTGCATAACTGTGGTCTCCGCTATTAATTCGGTATTAATTACACACGCAAAACGTTAACCGGCAATTATGTCAACAGCGTGACGGCAGGCAAAAAAAGTGGGTTTACTCAGTGTGAAATGCCCGACCTGACCCCAGAGCTTGACCTCAGAGCTCATCACGACAATAACTTTCTAAATAATTCGATTATCGCTTCGCCACGTGGTGCACCACTGGTGCTGTCTTTCATTGGCTCGAACATGCCAGAAAGGCGCATATCAACATAGCCGTGCACCAATGACCAAAGTGCAACAGCATAAGTGTCCTTATCAAAGTTTTGCCCTGGCACGGCCTGCGAAAACTCAGCGCAGAGTCGGTCGTAGATTTTGTCCATAACGGCGAGTAATTCAGCGTCAGCGTGATCGACAAGGTCTGCATTCCAAAGCAGACGGTATCTGTGCGGATAACGAAATCCAAAATCCATCATAGCGCTGGCGAACACTTCTATGCCGGCGCCAGGGTCATCGTGAAGCTCGGCAAGCCGCACCTCGATCTCTGTCAGAAGGGTATCAAACTGTGCTTTGGCAATAGCGGTTAGTAATATTCGTCGGTCTTTGTAGTGGTTGACCGGGGCCCCGTGGGAAACGCCTGCAGCTCTGGCTACCGCTCGAATCGTGACACCATCGGCCCCATGCTCGTCCAGCTGTTGCAGAGCAACCTCGAACAGAACACGTTTTAGATCACCGTGATGAAAGGGTTTCGCTTGAGCCATGACCCTATATTGACAGTGCCTATATTCAGTGTCAATATAGGCACTGTCTATATTGTTGAAGAATTGCTTATGTCTAGATTTGCGATCGCGTCAGTTGGCCTGAGCGCCCTGATACTCACAGTGCTAATACCGGTGTTTGAAATCAATTCCACCCATTTAACCAATCCTGATTGGCCCTCCCATGCGCGGCTGCATGAGGCGTGGCAGCTTTTGACGAATGCGGTGATTTCCCTACTCGCATTGGGATGTGTCTGGACAGGCCGGGCACCGCGACTAGGGGTCAGCCTCACTCTCATGATTTGCGTATCCTTTCTGATTGCCTGGGCACTGGGGTCACTCTATGGCGGCTCCATGCGGGGCTCGGACGGCGCACAATGGGTAGTAGGAGGCGTCAATGGCGTAGTGCTTATAGTGGCCGTGATAACAGTTCTCCTAACGGTCAGTCTTTGGAAAGTAAGTGACCTCACTACCTCGCAGGAGCGGCAAGACTGATCGTAATCTTTCATATGCGCGACGGAACTAGCACCGAGGTCATCTTCGCTAAACCGCGAACGCACTCGCAAACTTTGGCATCCAGTGTTGAATAACAAATTTGCCAAGCTCCGTAATCTTGGTGCCGGTGACTTCAGGCATCTCGATGGAACTCTTCTGGATCATCTTGCGGGTACCCGTGAGCTACTTTCCAAATGGGGAGCGTCCCAAACTCTTCAGGATGCGGGGCTGTACCATGCAGCCTACGGCACGGCAGGATTCGATGAGCAAATGGTATCCCTCTCGCAGCGGGCTTCAGTTGCTGCAGTCATTGGTACTGTTGCGGAGCAGATTGTTTATCAATACTGCGCATGTGATCGCGAGTATTTTTGGCCGCAATTCGGTTTGGCTAAAACCCTGGAATTCAGAGACCGCTTCACGAATGAGTTCTATATCCTGGACGACTCACGTATCAGAAGCCACTGCGAACTAACCGTGGCCAATGAGTTGGAAATCGCATGCGGAAACCCCGCTTTTATTGCCGAGCACGGTAATCAGCTGAAGCGTTTGTTTGAAGAGATGCTTCCGCATTTAACTCGCCGCGCTACTACAGAATTCAGGTCAATTTTGGGGGTAACTTCAATATAACCCGGATTGTGCGTTGTTGACAGTTTTCAAACTTCAAACCATCTTTCCATTCGGTACATGTGAGTTCCAACACCTAGCTAGCGCGGCGCCATACCATGAACCATTGTCAGTGACTTAAGTTCAGCGCCCGCTCTTCTGTGCTCGGATAAGGCCTGGTATTCGGGGTCATCATACCAGCCTTGAGCCGCTGACTCGGATGGAAACTGAAAAATGACTATGCGGCCCGGTCGAGGTTCAGACCCTTCCATGTGCTTGATGTTGTCATCAAAGGTAAGGAACGAGCCGCCGTGTTTTTTTAGCAAGGGGAAAAATCCCTTCTCGTACTTTAAATATTCTTCATTGTCGTGCGTTACCAGGTTGGCAATCATGAAAACGGGCGCGTCTGACATTATGTTAGTCCTCTATTTGAGTTGCTTTGGTTTGTATCTTGTCTTTGTATGAGGTGATCAGAATTCGGTTCGCAACCAATGCGCAACCGCTTGGCCAATTTCTACTGGCGAATCTTCCTGTATGAAGTGCAAACCTTTCACCGTCACTTCTTGCTGATTTGGCCAGCTGCGGCAGAATTCTCGTTGCGGACCAACCAGAATGGACCCGGGATCCGCATTGATAAACAATTTCGGTATATCACTGCTGGCCATGAATGCACCGTATTCGTTCACCAAAGAAACTACGTTTTCTGGCTCGCCTTCGATAGGAATTTGACGTGGCCAATTCAGCAGCGGCTGGCGATCGTCGCGCGCGGTGTGAGGTTCGCGATAAGCATCCATTTCCTTGTCACTCAGCTTGCGCATAATTGAAGAAGGCAACACCCCTTCAATAAACATGTTGCGTTCCAGAATTAGATCTTCACCTTTTTCAGAGCGGAAACCTTTAAAGATACCCACCGCACTTTCGGGCCAATCGTCCCAACTTACCGGTTTCACAATTCCTTCCATGTAGGCAACACCTTTCACATCCGCTGCGTGTCGCATGGCCCATAAAAAACCTATGCCGCTGCCCCAATCGTGGATAACCAAGGTGACGTTCTTGTTGGCACTAATTGTTTCAAGCAAGCCTTCCACATATTCGTAAGCTACCTCTAAAGAGTAGCGATCGGCGCCTTCACTCGCAGGGAGTTTTTCTGAGTTCCCCTGACCAATAAGATCCGGTACTATCACCCGACCAGACGACACCAGCTCCGGCATAACATTACGCCACAGAAACGACGATGTTGGATTTCCGTGCAGCAGCACAATAGGGTCGCCACTGCCCTCCTCTACGTAGGCAATTTGTTTGCCTTTGACGGTGGCAAACTTTTTTTCATAGGGCATAGTTTCAGACAACATGTTAAAACCTCGATCAGTAATAGTGTGTTAGAAGGTTTGCCGGTTGCCTATCATGCGGCTAAACCTAGCATAGTCAGACTGCTCTCTATCATAGGCACCAGTTCTTTTTGGGATTTGCGCAAGCGACTTTGTACTCGAAGACCAAGATTGATCGTCATTACGCGAGCCGCAAGCTCATCGGGACAAAGCCCGGCATCGAGTTCACCATTTTCTTGCGCACGCAAAAATGATCGTGCGAACGCTTTTTCAATGGCCATTAGCTGGTTTGATGCAAGGCGGTGCAAGGGTGGGTCGATGTCGGCTAGTTCAAGCACCGTGTTCACCATCATGCACCCTTGTTTCGCCTTTCGCGCGGATACATCCAGCAAGGTTGCTTCAAAAAAAGCCCTGGGCAATGCAAGAGGCGAATGTGTTTGCAAGCCCTCTTCAACAATCGCGAGGGTTCGATCACCAAACAATACCAGGCATTCTATGAATAAATCGCGCTTGGTATGGAAGCTGGCATAGAAGCTGGAGCGTGATATGCCCATTGCAAGGAGAAGTTCAGGCAGTGATGTTGCCGTATAGCCACGCGCCCAAAATAACTTCATTGCGGCGTTCAGCGCTTTACTGCGATCAAATTCCGGGGTTCGTGGCATCGCTAGTCTCAGTTATCCATGCTGTACATTCTGTACCATTCGGTACAGAATGTACAGCATTCGACGAGATTCGCTCCGTGACCTTAGATTACAATCGTTTGCTGCACCGAAATACGATTGCTGATACACCATTCCAGCTTATCGACATTGAGAGAGCCTTACTATTTCGAATCGGGTTCAAATTCTTCTGGCGTTTTGTCCGAATCATCTGATTCAGATTCGATGATCGACTCCAGGGTTTCTTCGTCTTCATCGTCACCCCCCATCGCGCCGCTCAATATTGGTAATGGATCAATAACTCGCCAGGCGGGCAGAGAAGATAACAGCGTGCTGACCAAAACGCTGCCACGAATCATCCAGAGTATATAGCCAATCGACATGCTGGTGGTCACTGTAACAGTTGAGCCAATCACGATACGCTCTGCTCGATCTTCGTTTAGCAACAGGTTTCTTACTTTGTCTAAGTCCTGCTGAAACGCTGAGTCGACCCCTCGATGCGGATCAAAAGATTACAGCTGACACCGTCTATGACGGCGCCAGCTTAGGTAAGGATTTAACACTCGAGGCAATTCTGGAAGTCTTTGTCAGCACCATTGAGGAGGAAGACTACGTGATGGGCGAGCACCAACAACGCACAGCCGAGTCCGGCCTACTCGAGCATTCAATCTTCGGTCGTAATGAGGCACCACTTCATCACTTCCACAATAGTTTCCGTTCTGCGCTAGGAATGCGCCCCTTAGAACGAGTTAACTGACTATTATGATTCAGTCCACGGGATTGTCCGACTTTGTGACCACGGCGCAGGTCATGTTGATGTTCGCTACGGGACTAACTCTTACGTTCGACGATTTTGTCCGTATTGTGCGCTACCCTCTGGCGATTGCAGCTGGACTAATCGGTCAGCAGATTTTGCTACCTCTGGTTGCATTTATGATCGCCTTTGCGCTTGAGCTACCCGCCGCAATCGCTATCGGTTTGATTATTCTTGCCGCTTGCCCGGGAGCGACGACGTCAAATGCAGTTAGTTTCATGGTGGTGCCAGCCGGCTGGTTTCAACAAACATTGAGCAGATGCAGAATGAGCTGGGAAAAGCAGCTCTGGCGGCCGTTGCATTGAACGTGACGATGCTATTACTCGGATGGTGGCTAGCAACGTTGGCCAAGCTGCCGCAAACGCAGAGAATAACAATAGCAATAGAAGTTGGCCTTCAGAATTTGGGGCTGGCTGCTGTGATTATCTTCAGCCTTCTAAAAGACGT
>CAYGSL010000114.1:0-3283 GCA_964352475.1 uncultured Pseudomonadales bacterium
TTTCGGCAACCGTAAATGAGAGGAGTATGGGCTATGACTGCAAGAACAAGGATTTCCTTCGAATGCGAACTTGCCCGCGTTCGTGATCCAATGCTGAAGTTCACAAGTAACTCTTGATCCTCGCCTTGCTCTGATCTTTATTATTGATGGAATGTAAAGAACATGCTATCTTTACAAATATAATATTGTAAAGATAAGGTGAATTGCTATGCCGAAAGTTAGCCAGAAACGACAAATCACATTACCGGTTGCAGGGTGCGAAGAATTAGGGATTCAACCTGGCGATGATGTTGAGATTCTGCGTTACGGCAATCAGTTCAACATCATCAAAAAGGAGCTGGGCGCTGCCGCGGGGCTGCTAAAGGGCGTAAAGGTAGATAGGGATGTATCTGAAAGCGCCTCATTGCGGGATCGTTTTCAATGATCGCTATCGACACAAATGTGTTGCTGCGGTATTTGCTCAACGATGACAAACAGCAATTCGCCACAGCTAAAAAACTGATCATCAAGAACAAGCCGATATTAGTTACCGACGTGGTTTTAGTTGAAACGATATGGACGCTCAGTGGAAAGCGCTATTCTTTGGACAAACCCGCCTTATGCAAGGTGATAAGAGCACTTATTGGAGACGCTGCATTTGTTTTCGAAGATAACCAAGTTGTTTGGTCATCATTGCGCAATTATGAAGACGCAAAGAAAGTGCATGGAAAGGAGTTGGATTTTTCGGACGCACTGATTGTGAATAAAGCGATGTATAGCGCTGAGCAAAAAGGAAGTGCACTGTCGGGGTTCTACAGTTTTGATAAAGCTGTGGGGCGACTCACCGGTAACTCCTTCCGGTAGAATCATTGATAGTAATCAGAATATGTCTAATCAATGATGCATGTTAAGTAATCGGCAAGCTTTCATGAAAGGTTAGATGGCAAGTAGAAAGGGCATTAAGCGATACACGTTTAAATATGTACTTAAATGTATATATGTGCTAAGCTGACTGGGTGCTTTATTAATGTGATGCGGGCTATGGAAAATCTCATAACCAATAAAACGGCTTCCTTGACTGAGCTTAGAGATCCTAAGAAGGTCATTGAGAATGCGGGCGACCAGCCTGTAGCAATACTCAATCGTAATCAGCTTGAGGGCTACTTTGTGCCTGCCAGCGCGGTAGCAAAAATTTCGTTTAGCGCCGCTGGAAATGGAGATGCCGCTGCCATGCTAAAGCAAAGACAAGACAAACTGAAAGACACTCTGGATTACCTTAGAGACAAATAATCGTGATTTTTATCTCGGCTCAAGATGTGGTCGAAATTCACGATTTGGTGATCGCTCCCAATGAACTCCAAGGTTTAGCGAAGAACAAATCAGTCGAAGCGATCATAGCTAGAATCGACAACCGTATTTCTTATGGGATGATTCGTGATGTCTATGAGCTGGCGGCTTGTTACGCCTGCTACATCGCAGTTGGTCATGCCTTCCATGACGCTAATAAACGTACGGCATTTGCATGTATGGATACATGCCTGGCATTGAACGGCATCCAATTGAGATATGAAACCGCTGAAGCGGGTGATCACATCATTAGAGCGGCTCAGGGGATTGTTGATGAAATGGAGCTTGCTGCATGGTTACGCGGATTAGGATAATGGGGTTTTGATGCAGATAATGTCATAGGAAATCGAAGTGCTTAAGTCGGTCTCGCATTAATATTTCGGCAGTTCTCCGCGTCGTTCCCTTTCCATTTGGACCCCAAGACATTCTGGCGCTCCCCACTTTGGGGTTACGCGCATTGTAAACAGACCTGTCAACACTGCAGCTCAAACAGTTAGTGCTTCATTCCACTTTGTAGTGTATGCTTACGTTAGTTAGTTAGGAACTCTGTTCCGATCCTCTCCCGAGCTTTATCGCCCGCTAGTTCATCGGCTTCTACTTTTTCTCGCTCTTGGCTTTGCGCCAAGGAGCCTTCGCCAGCACAATTTGTTTGTCAAATTGCGCTCATGCTTGCGCCTCTATACCGGACGGCGCACTGCATATGACCGGAGTTAGTATCACCCGCTTTTTTAAAGGCAGTGCTGCTGTGCACCTAAGATTAATGGACAGAATAATTGAACAATAGCCAAGAAACATACTCTAGGACTGAAGCAGACGCCGCAACGCAGGAGTCTCAACCACCAATTCTATACTACATTAAGGACCTTCCTAATCTGTGTTCGTTTGCCGGACTGGCATGCACAGTTTGTGCAATATACTTCAGTATCATGGGCTTCTATTACGCAGCAATGATTGGCATGGTCTGGGCTGTCGCGTTTGACTGGGCCGACGGGCTGGTCGCAAGAAGAATGCCCCATCGAACAGGCAACGATCGAATTCTTGGTGGGCAGCTAGACGTACTCATTGACATAGTGAGCTACGGGGTTGCTCCGGCAATACTTCTTTTGAGCTTCGGAAATTTTGAGCCATTTTATCTTCTAGGGGCATTCATAGTGCTAGCCGCCAGCGCTTTGCGGCTCAGTTATTTTGCTACATATGGTCTTTCTGACGAATCCAAATACACAGGACTCGCGCTGGATAACAACAGCTTAATTCTGGTTTCTGTATTTCTACTTGAAAGCATCGTTAGCGATAGCGCTTTCACTACTATTCTCCTCGTTACTTGTTTGGTGCTGGCGGGGCTCAATGTGTCGCAGATCAAGACGCCAAAATTTTCGGGCAATTCGGCAAACGTTTACGCTCTTGCGATTTACACTTTGGCAATAACTGGTATCTACGGCTGGAAGTTATTTTAGGCGATAGATAGGTCCAATCATTGGACCGAAAAAACATCCTTTACCATTACGGAGTAAAAAAACTGAATGTTAGTTTATACGGTAGGTACATTCGATTTATTGCATGTAGGGCATCTCGCCTTGTTGGAGCAATGCAGACACATGGGTGATGTAGTTGTGGTGGGAGTCGCTTCTGATAGCGTAGTGAATTCCTACAAACCCCATGTCCCCGTCATTCCACTTGATCAACGAGCGGAAATGCTCAGAGCCCTGAGTTGCGTAGATATGGTGCGGCCCTATTACGAGCTGGAGTATGTATCTGCGTGCATAGATTTAGACGTTGATATTTTTGTAGTTGGGGAAGATTGGGGCAGCAAGCCGCACAATACTGATGTGGAACGTCACCTCAAGTCATTGGGCAAAGAGATCATTCAAGTTGTCTACAATCCTCGAACATCATCTACTCAAATAAAACACGATGTTCGGGCGCAACAAAGGACAGCGAAGCCCTATAGCGCAAATGA
>CAYGSL010000114.1:3383-4946 GCA_964352475.1 uncultured Pseudomonadales bacterium
CCAGCTATGACGCAGAAAGAAAAAAAGCAGGCAAAGAAAGACAAAAAGGCGGCTAACAAGGGATCCGTCAACACCATTGGTTAACGCTGTGATAAGCAACTTGACGTGCGATTAACTGATAACCGGAGCTTAAATGAAGTCATTGTGCATGCTACTGATCTTTGCGTTCAGCATAACTTATACCACCGCTTTACAAGCGCAAACGATCGACGCAGGCACGCCAACGAATGCTTCATCGAACTCATACAGCGATGGCTGGACTTGCGACCGCGGCTATCGCGAAACTGAAGGAAAATGCGCACTGATTAATGTACCGGAAAATGCTTACCTGAGCGAAAGTAGTTACGGAGGCGCCTGGAACTGTGTGTGGGGTTACAAAATCTCGAATGACCATTGTGCCGTGATAGAGGTACCGGAAAAAGCTTACCTAGTCTACGGCGAAAGATGGCTGTGCGAGCGTGGTTATCGAAAAACGAGAGAAAACTGCGTGGCTATCCGGGTACCTGAAAACGGTTACATAACCGACTCCGGATGGAAATGCGAACGCGGTTATGCCGCTAAAGGAGAAACTTGCGCTGCAATAGACGTCCCTAAGCATGGATATCTGGCCGACAGTTCCCGTCAACGCTGGAAATGCGATAGGGGTTATAGAGCTGAGTCGCGGGCATGCGTCGCGATCGAGATGCCCAAACACGCTCGTCTCAGTAGGCAGGGTAATGATTGGAAGTGTAACCTGCCTTATCGGAGATCGAACTCCAGTTGCATTTTGCGTTAGGGGGGTGGTTTAAATTGATGTCTTGGCAGAGCCAGTTTCAGGTTGAATTACAATCAGCTCTCAGTAACTTTTCGGCAGCTAATAGAGAGCGGAGCGGGTTCACGTTTATCTTGTTTCCGCTTATAACCTGTTTAAATGGCCTCGGGCGACCGAGTTTTGACTGTGATAGTACGAAATGGAACAAACTCGTTGCAGGCAGTTAGTACGCTACTCAACGGATTTTGGTATTGCGAAGTCGGGCAATATTGCCTTACAACATCATTGAATCAAATACACTGTAAAAGTAATGCGACTCTAGTAAAGAAGAAATTAGACCTATTGTCGATAAGTCGTATCCTCTCGGATAATTCCAACACGTGACTACAAAAAGTGTAGTGACAATCACGTCTCGATTCCTTGACTCATATCAAGGCGACGTGGCGATCTGGCATTACACTGTGTGCTCGTCAACCGGCGTGTTATGAGAGAATAGCAATGCCCTCCAGTAAACGTTTGAGAGTGAATGTGCACCATGAGTACAATATTCAGTGATCCTTGTTTCCAGCGCGCCGCGGGTTGGAAGCGTCTTTTGACGCTCTGTGCGGTGTTGCCATTGCTGGCGTGTGCGCTGTCATCTGGGGCAGCCGAGCAGGAGAGCATTCACATCGAAGAGGCGCGCAAATGGGTGAACGGATTTGAATCTCAACTGAAAAGTGAGCTAATCGCTGCGATGTCAACGGACGGCCCAATCGGTGCCATTAACGTCTGCAAAAACCGCGCGCCGCAATTGGCGGCCGAAGCGTCTCGCC
>CAYGSL010000115.1:0-4481 GCA_964352475.1 uncultured Pseudomonadales bacterium
ATGTGTTGTTCGACATTCAGGTTGATGGAACAGTCACCAACGCCAGAGTGGTTCGTTCCGAACCAGGCCGAATATTTGATCGTGCAGCACTGCACGCGATTCGAAAATCGCGCTATGCACCACACCAGGTAAATGGGTCAACCGTGAAAGTGCAAGACGTAGAAAATCGCTACGTGTTTCGGCTTACAGATGGCGAGCAAAAATCAACGCCTGCAGAGAATCCCGACAATAATCCATCAGAAGTTCTAATCGCTCAAGGAGTTCGTTATGACCACCTCTAGATTGTTAAGCACTGATTATGTTTACCGAACAGCTACATCTGCGATGTTTGCAACATTGGCAACGTTTGCCCTGTTAACGCTAATGCTGCTGTTGATTCGCCATGACTATACAGAGGAACCTCGGGTGGTCAGGCCAATGCCTCCAGTTGTAATGCCCAAAGATATTGAGATAAAGGTTTTAATTGAAGATGTATTGCCACCTGAACCTGCAGAAGCACCGCCTACAGCCGCGCCAGCGCCACTGGAATTTGCTATTGGACCAACCACAACACCAGTTCTCATTCCACCTGTTGACAACGTAACAACAGGACCAACAATAACCGACCTCCCACCAGGCGAACCAATCCCCTATCTTCGCTCACAACCCATTTACCCTGGAACCGCGATTAGAAAAGGCCTCAGCGGATACGTTGACTTGATGTTCACCATAAACGTAACAGGTGCAACAGAAGATGTGCGCGTGATCGGCGCAGACCCCGCCAAACTATTTGATCGCGCCGCTATGCGCGCGGTGCAAAAATGGAAATACCGGCCACAAATCGCCGACAACGGCGAAGCGGTTCGTAAGACTGGCGTGACCACGCGTGTTCGATTTCAGATTACGGAATAAAACAATGAATAGTCGAATTGCCGCAAAACGTATTGGTCAAGACAGCGAAGATATTGACCTCACTCCAATGTTGGATGTGGTTTTCATCATGCTTATCTTTTTTGTGATAACCGCCACCTTCGTTGTGGAGAAAGGGCTGGAGGTGCAGCGCCCTGAACCTGGGCCTGCGAGTAATCCAGACACAAAGCCGATCGTGCTTAACATTTCAGCCAGCGGCGAAATATGGCTAACCGAGCGCCGCATAGACAAATTGTCTGTGCGCTCCAGCGTTGCGCAATTACTTGCACAAGACCCAACGCGTTCTGTTATTGTTAGCACTGCGCAGATCACACCTACATCTATTTTCGTACCTGTGATTGATTATGCACGCATGGCAGGCGCATCAAGTGTAAGTTTGAACGTTGCTGATTGAAAAGCACCTACTGAGCGAGCATTGCCCACAATGCTCGCTGTTCGGCTTAGTCAGTCAACCAGATGAACCCACTTGTAAAACTCTCCACTTACGCCACCTTTAGTATCGCCCTTAATCATCAGCGCATCCGCAGGATAGGAAGGTGGCAGACCAAAGTGCAGGTCCCAGGAGCCGCGCACTTTACGCCAGGCCACATTGTTTTTCCCCGCCAGCTTCGATGGCCAGATATATTCAATGCCCTCACTGTTCCCAATCAGCGTTCTATTAATCGAGCGACCTGTTTCGGGGTGATTGAATCTCACTTTTAGACTGTGGATATAGCCTTCACTTTTTGCACCCAGATGGTTTACGCAACTCGAAAACCGCCCGGATACGTCTTCCATACTGGCCTTCCAGTTCAGTACCATGTGATACGGTATTCGCACGGTACCGGTTTTCGTTCGGTTATAAGTGTCTCTAGTGCTGGATAAGGAAATGCTGCCGCCATTCGATCGGTTGGTTCCATTATCATTGCCGTTGAACGAAAGCTTCATGTGGTATTTGCAATCGTCCTGATCAGCAATGTTTATACTGTATTTCAAGGTATAGCTTGCGCTGACCGTACTCACTGTGTCTTTGCAATTGCCCGCCCGTGGCCCTGAATTGCCAATGTAGTGCTTGTCACCGCGACTAGCCTCTTCCATCATTGTGTATGCGGTGGAGGCACACTCCGCATCACCCCAGAAATATGGTACATAGCGTACGCCGTCTTGCAGGCGGCATTCAGAGGTTGAACCCATCGCAATCTTGTTACCCGCAGCACAATAAGGAAAATCTTTTTTCTGATAGTCTCCGCCATAATTATTGTGGTGGTCTAAGCGCAGTGGCAGCACAGTGCGGCCACCGCCTTCTTCGTTTACATACCCGGGAAAACCCCAGATTTCAGGAAATTGTTTGCCGTTGTCGCCACCCGTATAGTATTTCACCTCATCATTCTGCCAGGTAAGAGCAACCAGATTATCGCTCAACTTTTCAATGTATCCGGGCGTGCCGCGATAAGACGCTGGAGTGCGGCCGGGTTGCGCAAAGGCAAAGAATTGCACATCGCTGTGAATAGAGCGCTGGGCAAGTTTAGCAACCGCATGCGAGCCTTTACTGTGGCCATATACCCTGACCGCTGGTGCATTAAATTTGCTGCGTAAAGCATCCAGCAAATGATCCAGGGCGTTTTCCGCGTGATCCACTCCTTTATCGTATTCCAGGGCATCGTCAAAAGGCGTCGACTCATAGGCGTATTGAAGTGACAGATAGGTCTTCCCAGGAGTGGAGGAAACGATTTTAGTGAACTGCTTGTAGTCGCCATGTTCTTGATTAGTACCGGGAACAAATACTTCGAACGCGCTGAGACAGGCGGGACTTTCGGAAAACTGCGCGCGTATCTTTTCTTCAACACAGCTTGCAATGTCATCATTACTGCCGAGAATACCGCACGCTCCGCCAGCTTCCGAGTCAGGGCTCAAGTCTATAATGTAGACGTCATCAGCGTTGAAGGAGTGATTGCACTCCGCGACAGGCGCATCGTCTTTTACGAATATCGCGCGCAGCGGCGCCATTGTTTTCCCATGATGTTTTGCCACTATGTCGGCCGGGGTGTTAAAACTGCACTGATTAACATCGGTGTCTTTGCAGTAATTCTTCCAGTGATCAAACTTCCAGCCCGGTCGTGGTTGGGCATAGTAAGTCTCCTGATATTCGTCTGAGACAGTGTTCCTGGTGCAATTTTCAGCACCCGCCTGAAAATCCTCCAGCAAACAATCCCGATCACCGCTGGCGGAGAGAATATCGCCTTCCCCGACTATCTCCAGCGGATGAGAGCAGGCGGCGGTGAAGGCGAGTATCAGCAGTAGAGTAAATAGGCGCATGGTTGAATATCCTTTTGGTCAACTTGAAATCAATACGATTGACCTCAATCCTAGAGCGCCGGAAACTCGCTATGTATGGGGTAACCACCCCATTTGATTCACTGTGAAAAGGAATCAGAGCTCAATTCTCTCTACCAGCCACTTTTACACAATTTCTGTTCCCTTTATGAGCAGCTGCCCATACCATAGTTGAATCCACCAAGCCCAGCTGGTCACCCCATGCGAAATTACGATGTATTCAACGGAGATGCTGATGGCATTTGCTCGCTTATTCAGCTGCGCAAAGCTGAGCCAAGAGAGTCAGTGCTGGTGACCGGCATAAAACGGGATATCAACCTGCTGGCAAAGGTACAGGCGGCCGCCGGCGATCAGATAACTGTGCTCGATATTTCCATGGACAAGAACAAAGCCGATTTAGAGCGTGTTCTGGACAGCGGTGCGACAGTGTTTTACGCGGACCATCATTTCGCAGGTGACATACCTGTGCATCACCGTTTGCACGCAATAATTAATGAAGGCGCGGAAGTATGTACGGCGGTTTTAATCAATGGATATTTAAAAGGCGCCTTCCCTGATTGGGCTGTGGTGGGTGCATTTGGTGACAACTTCAAAAAAACCGCACGTAAGCTGGCTCACCCTTTGAACCTGTCTGCCGTAGACCTTGGATCTCTGGAGCAGCTTGGCATCTACGTGAACTACAACGGTTATGGTTCGTCTGTCGAACATCTTCACTTTAATCCCAAAGACTTGTACCAGACTCTGTATGATGCTGACAGTGCCTTGGAGTTTATCGCCAGCTCGCCGGATTATCAGCAGCTCAGTATTGGCTATGCAGAAGATATGGCGAAAGCCGCTAAGCTTAAGCCCATACACTGTGAGGAATCCACGGCGGTGTTTAAACTGCCCAATGCTGCGTGGTCATTAAGAGTGCGCGGCGTGTTCGGTAACGACCTGGCAATGGAATACCCTGATAGAGCACATGCGGTTGTTACCGAGAAAGAGAACGGAGATTATCTGGTCAGTGTTCGCGCGCCGCTAAACAACAGACAGGGCGCGGCAGAACTTTGTATGCAATTCCCTACTGGCGGTGGTCGTACTGCGGCGGCTGGAATCAATAACCTTCCGCGCAATGAGCTTGATACGTTTATCAGAGCGTTTACTGAAGCTTATTAGAGAGTTCTGTCGCCAATCTCAGCTTCGCGCTTTGCAATAAATTCCAATAAGGCTTCATCAACAGCCGAATCAAGTGCAGGCTCCTGGTAATCACTAAGCATCTT
>CAYGSL010000116.1:0-4266 GCA_964352475.1 uncultured Pseudomonadales bacterium
TGGACCCAGCTAATGGGCGCACGGTGATTGAAATCCCTGAGTGCGGTTGGCATGTGTGCGCGAAACAGAGTTCTTTGCCTAATCCGAATGCATTACCTGAAGAAGGCTGCCTGAATATATGTAAGGGTCCGTTCGAGGCTCTGTTTAAAGGTGAGAACGGAGGCTTAAAAATGGAGTTTGAGCCACATCTGCCGGAAACTTCCTGCACTGTTAGGATGACCTGGGCTACCTAGGCGCAGAATCAGCGTGCTTACCAAATTAAAAACTATTTTGTCACCGCTCAAAAGGCTGGTGCAACAACAAACAGAAATTTCCAGACTTAAAAACGAAATTGCACAATTACAACGGCAGAACCAGAGCATGCGCGATGGAATGAGGCGTTGCGTCACTTGTCATTATCGAATAGAGTTTAAATCGAGAGAGGGTGCCGATACCGAGCACACGACTCTTCACTCCACATTGTAACCAGGAGGGCTTATGATTGAATACCACAATCCGGACGCAGAAGTAGGTGTTGAGCGCGTGCCGTATGATCTGTCGACGACTGTTCGCGGTAGCGGCGGTATCAACGTTGCTTTTCTTGCCAACGGCTTCCCCGATTCCGAGAATTTTTTGCGTGAAGTCGCAGTAGCGATGCAAGAGGTAGAACCCTCTATCAAGGTGTTCGACTACAACAAAGGCAACCCCACGTTCCCGGCCAATGACGACATGCTGGCTGAGATCAAGGAACACTGTACGGCGGCGGTGGCTGCCTACGGGCACTGAGGCTCTTGCACAACCGGCACCGTGCGTGACGGAATCAACTTAGCAAAGCTTGGAATGCCCGCCGTATCACTGGTCACCGATGAGTTTTGGCCACAAGGTGATTTTGTGGCCGAGTCACTCGGTATGCCCGATGCACCCAGAATAATGTTGCCGCATCCGGTTGCTGGCAGCGGTGTGGCAAATATGCGCAAAGTAGCGCAAGACATTGCTGCTCAAATTGTTGATGCTCTGGAGGGGTCCAGTGACTGAGCTGTTGTCATCCGGCTCAGAAGAAGCAGCCCTTGAAGACTTGCATGCACGAGGTTGTACCGACGGCCTGCCCGTTGTAATCCCTACGGCAGAACGTGTGCGGCGTATGGTGCTGGCATCCGGTATGGAACCTGATATGGTTTTGGGGACCATGGGGCCTGGCGGTGGCGTGGCCACCGTGGAGAAAGTTGCCGTTTCAGCTGTTATGGCTGGCTGTCTTACAGATTACATGCCCGTGGTTATAGCGGCAGCGAAAGCTATTATTGAGCCGGTATTTGATCTCACCGAGATGCAAGCCACCACGCATTGCACGGCACCATTGATCATCGTCAATGGCCCGGCTAGACATACCTGCGGACCAATTGCGTCAGGGTATGGCGCATTGGGGCCTGGTCATAGAGCCAATGCCTCGATTGGCCGAGCGCTACGCTTAGCAATGATTAACATCGGCAAAGGCCGCCCTGGTAGCTCCGATATGGCCTTGCTGGGGCACCCAGGCAAGTTTACCTACTGCTTAGCGGAAGACGAGGAAAGCAGCCCGTTCAATCCGATGCATGTTGACCTGGGCTTTCAGGCAGATGACAGCGTGGTCACGGTACTTGGTGCAGAGGCCCCGCATTCAGTGATCTATATTCCGGATGCTGATGATAAAGAGCACTACAAACTGCTGCTCTCGCAGCTGGCTGTAGGCTTGGCCAACACCGCCACCAATAATGCATTGCTTGGCAACGGAACAGCGGCCGTTATTTTAAATCCTGACCATGCCAGCGTACTGCATGCTGCCGGATTAACACGCGCCGATATTGCCAACGAATTATGCGAGCTCTGTTGCATGCAGCCCGCCGAAGTAAGCCGCGTGCTCGGTGCGCTTGCTGGACCAAACCCGAAAAAGAAATACGCTTTTAGCAGCCCGGATCAAATTCTGATTTTGATGGCCGGAGGCAACGGCATGTATTCCATGGTGATGCCGTCCTGGAGTGCGGGTGCGCATAATAATTCTGCATCGAGTGTGAAGATAGAGGCTGATTTCTTTTGCGAGATTCCTGGGTTAGCTTAAGTTACCGTCCTCTCAGAAAAAATGACCCCTAAGTTAGTTAGATTATGGCACTGAGGCAACGAAGAGAGTGTCGGCTAGCTGGACTGTTTGAGAGAGGGACCTCGAAAACAAGCCCCCATGGATGGGTTCACGGCGTGTCCAGCTAGCCGACGCTCTCTTCGTTGCCGGTCTTGCAGCTTAGGAAACCCCTTCCTTATGCGACACCATCACCCCAGGCATAGCACCAGTCGACTGCTTGCCATCAAAAGTAATTTCCCCATTCACAATAGTCACCCTCACAGGTGCAGGGTCTCTGGTCCAACGCCAGGTTAGCCCACCCTTACCATCCGGCACATCCGTCGTTTTATACTTTTCCCGCCGCTCAATCTCATCCAACGCAAAAACAGTAACATCAGCCCGCTTACCAGCCTGCAAAACCCCGCGATCAGTAAACCCAAAATGATCCGCCAGCTTACCCGTTTGCGAATGCACTGCTTCTTCTATTGATAGCTTACCGCTGCCACGAACATAGTCAGTGTATAAAAGCAGATTGTCACCGGTACCGCAGAATAACTGGCCGTGTGCTCCACAATCATTGATATTCCCAACAGCCTTATCATCGCGACTTAATCTAACCACCATGTCATCGTCTTTATCCCACGGTGGCATCGTTACGGTGGAGCCCAATCCATTATTTCCAATCCACTCAGCCATGGCATCACTGCAGTGAACGCCCAATTGCTCAGCGTATTCACCCAAGGTTATACCAGAAGGCCCATGGCTGTTCTCTGAGTTATCTAACACGATTCCTTGTGGTTTTCGAAAAAAAGATGTTTCAAGCGACTCATTGTCCCAGGAATGTCGCGCCCGCCCTCGCCATGATTGATCTGCGAGAAGCGCGAGCTTTTCCTCATCACTTTCCGCTGTAACAATCTCATGCCAAGCGTAGTCATTAGATTGCGCGAACAGCAATGAATGGCGAACGCTGGCCGTCACAGTAATTGGCACGTGCGCATAGCCCGTCCAGAAATCCCTGCCTTCTTTGGCAAAGCGCTCGTGCAATTCCAGCAGAGGTTGCTGCAGACCGTAGTCTTTCTGCCACTGCAAGGTAGGCACACCGCCCCATTGCAGTCTTATAGGCAAGTCTTCACACAACCTTGCCAGGCGTTCCATGGAATCTACCGCAGTGAAGCGCATCAAGCTGTCGACCACCACCTGAACCGTAGCCCCAGGGTATTTGGCCACCACTTCAAACAATGCAAGAAACTCTGCATCATCCGCCAACAACGAAGGCACAGGTCGATCTTCGCCATCGTGGTCCATCAGGTTTGTAGAAAAACCCAGAGCGCCAGCTGACAAGGCATCATCCAACAGCTCAGCAATCTTGCCAGTTTCATCAGGCGTTGCTGCGCGTTCCCAGGCGTCCATACCCATCACCGCCAAGCGCAATGCTATATGACCAACGAAACTGCCATAGTTAGTGGGTACCTGTACCTTCTCTTGCATTGACTTGCTGTACTCAGACCAGGTTTTCCAGTCCCAGGGTAAATTGCTGAGAAAAGGGCCTTCAGGAATGTCCTCAAAAAACGAAAAGATCTTAACGACTTCAGCCTGCACGGCGGCGTCTTCATGCAGCGGTGCCAGTGCAAACCCACAGTTGCCCATCACCACGGTGGTAACGCCACAACCGGGAAGTGGTTCCAAGTCTGGCTGCCACCACATGGTGCCATCGAAGTGAGTGTGGCTTTCAATTAAGCCAGGCGTTACGAGACAACCTGAGGCGTCAATTAGTTCGTCATCACCAGTCGGCGTAATGTCTTTTGCGACCTCGCTAATCAAACCGTCGTTAAGTCGTACATCGGCAATGAACGGGGGGTTGCCGGTACCATCTACGACGGTACCGTTCTTGATTACTATTGATTGGATGGTCATGTCTGAATCGCTAAGCGCTTAAACTGGAGTGCGTACGATTCTAGTTGGCTGCTACTGGCTATGCCATTGCCGCTCGGTAATGAACTCAGTTCAGTTTTGGTCTTTTTGCGGGTGGGGGGAACAGTGATTACTGCTCAATACATCATCCAACCGCCGCTAGATTGATCTCGCGAGCCGGCCTCGGCGCGAATCAAACTGCCATGCCGGGAAACTTCACCAGTAAGCTGTTTGTAGCTCTTTTCAAGTTCGCGCAGTGAACTTGCCAACCCGTCGCCGATTTCACC
>CAYGSL010000117.1:0-3703 GCA_964352475.1 uncultured Pseudomonadales bacterium
GCGTGTGCAATGCCCGACCTGACCCCAGGAAACCGCGACCTGACCCCATCCAACCAAGAGCATTGCAATGCTCAAACAGCTTACTTAAGTTCCACCGTAGCGCCGGCTTCTTCAAGTGCTTTCTTGGCTTCTTCTGCTTCCGCTTTAGGAGCCGCTTCCTTGATAGTGCTTGGAGCGCCATCAACCAAATCTTTCGCTTCTTTCAGACCAAGGCCTGTGATTCCACGAACTGCTTTAATGACGTTCACTTTCTTTTCACCGATAGCGGCTAGAACAATGTCGAACTCATCTTTCTCTTCAGCCGCATCACCGCCGCCGTCGCCGCCACCTGCAGGTGCAGCAACCGCAACTGCAGCCGCTGCAGATACGCCAAACTTCTCTTCCATTGCTTCGATGAGTTCTACAACTTCCATCACACTCATTTCAGCAATTGCATTTAATACGTCGTCTTTTGATAGAGCCATGACTCTAATCTCCTATAAAAATAGATTGAATGATTGATCCAGGGATGTTGACCGCTTCAATTACGCGGCCTCCTGCTTTTGATCACGTATGGCAGCTACCGTACGTACCAGCTTGCCGGGCACTTCATTTGCAGTGCGTACAAGTTTGGTAATCGGTGCTTGCATAACACTCATCAACATCGCAAGCGCCTCGTCGCGCGTTGGCAATTTCGCCAATCGATCGAGTTGGCTAGCATCCAGTAATTCACCACCTACTGCCAGAGCCTTGACTTCAAATTTGTCATTGTCTTTGGCAAAGTCTTTGAAAATTCGTGCAGCCGCTCCTGGATCTTCCATTGAAAATCCAAAAATGGTCGGGCCGACCAGCGCTTCCTGAACACACTCAAATTCAGTGCCTTCAACAGCACGCTTGGCCAGAGTGTTGCGAACTACACGCAGGTACACCTGGTTTTCACGAGCTGATTTGCGAAGACTAGTCATAGCCCCCACGTCAACGCCTCTGGCATCGGCTAACACGGCAGACAAAGCACCGGCGGCGACTTTATTGACTTCGGCAACAATTGCCTTTTTGTCTTCAAGTCTTAGAGCCACTGATTTACTCCTTCGTTACCGTCAAAACCAATCGAATGGCTTTTCGGGTACTCTAACCGTTTATGTTTGCCTGGAGAGCCAACCTAAGCCGACTGTCCAAACCCCCACGGGGAACAAATCCTATTGGATCGGGTTCCACCATCTGCGCGGGTAGGCCGGCTTGCGCCGCACCACATTAAGCTCAGAGCCAAAGGCTCGTATGCACCTGCGGTCTTTGACAGCCATGGCTTAAACATCAAACCAGGACCCCAAAGTTTCTGCATCAATGAGTCAGGTTTAGTAACTCAGTGATGATGTATCTATTTGCAAACCCGGTCCCATGGTTGTGGACAAGGTAATGCGCTTCAAGTAAACGCCCTTCGCAGAGGCTGGTTTGGCTTTTTGCAAATCCACCAACAACGCTTCCAGATTTTCTTTCACTGCCGTAGTGTCAAAACCAACCTGACCTATTGCGCCATGAACAATACCGTTCTTGTCTGTGCGGTAACGAACCTGGCCTGCCTTGGCGTTTTGCACTGCTGTTGCAACATCAGGCGTTACAGTTCCGGTTTTGGGGTTAGGCATTAAACCTCTTGGGCCGAGAATCTGCCCCAAAGTACCTACCACACGCATTGCATCAGGTGACGCAATCACGACATCGAAATCCATCTTGCCCGCTTTCACATCTTCAGCAAGGTCATCCATACCAACCAGATCGGCACCCGCTTCTTTCGCGGCGTCTGCATTTGCGCCTTGCGTAAACACAGCAACACGTACATCTTTACCGGCACCGTGCGGTAATACAGTTGCTCCGCGAACAGCCTGGTCAGATTTACGGGCGTCAATCCCAAGATTTACGCTTACATCAAATGACTCTTTGAATTTGACCGTCGAAATTTCATTCAGCAAAGAAACAGCTTCTTCAACAGCGTACAGCTTGCCTTCTTCAACTTTTTCTCGAATCGCTTTAATTCGCTTGGTTAGTCTGGCCATTAGACTACTCCTTCCACATCAATACCGGCGCTTCTGGCGCTACCAGCGATAGTGCGCACTGCGGCGTCCATATCGGCTGCGGTAAGGTCAGGCATCTTGGTGGTCGCAATTTCTTCCAATTGCGCACGAGTCACTTTGCCCACTTTCTTGGTATTTGGCGTGCCGCTACCACTCTGAATACCTACCGCTTTACGAAGCAAAACCGAGGCAGGTGGTGTTTTCTGAATAAAGCTAAAGCTTCGGTCAGCGTAAACAGTGATAACAACGGGAATTGGCAGGCCAGGCTCCATGCTTTGAGTCTGGGCATTAAATGCCTTACAAAATTCCATGATATTCACACCGTGCTGACCCAAAGCAGGACCGACAGGTGGGCTGGGGTTGGCCTGTCCAGCTGGCACTTGCAGCTTTATATAGGCTTCAATCTTCTTTGCCATAATGGCATCTCCTGTATGGGTGGTAACGCCCCGTTCAACCGGCTCAGCGGTATTCGGTAGCTCCCCTGTTTAATTGAGAATCAGGCCTTCGCCTGCTTCTTTTTCTGATCAGGCTTTTTCGACCTGACCAAATTCGAGCTCTACAGGTGTGGAGCGACCAAAAATCAGTACGGCCACTTGTACTCTGCTCTTCTCGTAATTCACTTCTTCAACAACACCGTTGAAATCATTAAACGGTCCGTCAATAACCCGTACCATTTCGCCGGGCTCAAACAAGGTCTTCGGCCTTGGCTGCTCAACACCATCTTCAACTCGCTGCATAATCGCATTGGCTTCCGCCTCAGTGATTGGTGCAGGCTTATCTGCCTTACCACCGATGAAACCCATAACTCTCGGGGTTTCTTTCACCAAGTGCCATGACTCGTCATTTAGCTCCATTTCAACCAGAACATAGCCCGGGAAAAACTTTCGCTCGCTTTTTCGCTTTTGACCGCCACGCATTTCCACCACTTCTTCGGTGGGCACCATAATCTCACCGAAAAATTCTTCGAGACCAGAAAGCTCGATTCTCTCCTGCAAAGAAGTCTTCACCTTCTTCTCGAAGCCAGAGAATGCGTGAACTACGTACCAGCGCTTTGCCATTCCAATTCCTTAAAGGCCGGTTAGCCGATTATCTGTGCAACCAAGTAACTCAGCAGGGAATCAAGACCCCACAGAATGAGCGCCATTAACACCACCAAAACTAAAACGATGGCTGTCGTCTGTAACGTTTCCTGATGCGAGGGCCAAACCACTTTGCGAATTTCGTTTCGCGAACCCTGCATTAATGTCCAAAGAGCGGCCCCTTTCTCGGTTTGCATTGCAACTGCGATCGAAACAACTGCAAGCACTAGAAGCGCTATAACCCGATAAAGCAACGACTGGTCGCCAAAAACGACATTGCCTGCCACACCAGCAGCTACAAGCAATGCAACGACCAGCCACTTAAGGCCGTCGAATCGAAATTCCTGCTCTGCTTTAGTACTCATGTGCTGCCTTGCGTATCAATAACGCGCCTATGACCCTGTCGTTGCGCTGCCACCCCGGTAATCGAAGTGGCAGGCCAGGAGGGAATCGAACCCCCAACCTACGGTTTTGGAGACCGTCGCTCTGCCAATTGAGCTACTGGCCTATAACCCATACGAACTATCACTCAATAATCTTGGCCACAACCCCAGCACCCACTGTGCGACCGCCTTCACG
>CAYGSL010000118.1:0-3431 GCA_964352475.1 uncultured Pseudomonadales bacterium
CCTAAGTGCTAAATTTTGGCTGCGTTGGTTTGTCCATTCAACAAGCTTTAGTCACCGTTCTCCACCGCAATAGGCAGCGTCGACGAAGCGCGTTAATACGCACAACGACTCCGCTAAAAGGTAATAGAAATGTCATTCGTAGAAGTCACAGAACCCAAGCCAGGAATCAAACTAGTCACCCTAAACCGCCCTGATCGAATGAACGCCATGGCGTTTGATGTGATGATTCCTTTTCGTGAACAACTGGAAGAAATCTGTTACGACAACAGCGTGCGTGCCGTGATAATCACAGGTGCAGGTTCCTCGTTTTGTGCTGGTGCAGACCTGCAGGATCCCGGTTGGCTGGATATATTTAATGGATTGACTATTCCTGGCATATCCCGCCGCGCCATGCGCGTATTGGATGATGTGATTAAAACCATCAGAGACATGCATCAACCCGTCATTGCTGCCATAAACGGCCCAGCGATAGGTGGCGGTTTTTGTCTCGCAATGGCCACTGATATCCGGCTTTGCAGTCAGTCCGCAGTATTTCGAGCCGCGGGTATCAACAACGGTCTTACCTCTGCAGAGCTTGGGCTTAGCTACTTGCTTCCCAGAGCAATTGGCTCATCCGCATCCAACGAGATCATGTTAACCGGCCGTGATGTTAGTGGTGAAGAAGCTGAGCAAAAAGGTATTGTTTCCCGGTGTGTAGACGATGGCCAGAATTTAATTGATGAATGTCTGCTTGTCGCTGAGCAGATTCAACGGCACAGTCGACTGGGCGTTGAGCTAAGTAAGCAGATGTTGAATGCTGGCCTGGAAGCCGGAAGCCTTCACTCGCATATGAACCATGAAAGTCATGCGCAATTATTTGTGCGAATGACCACCAAGAATTTTGAAGAGGCTATCCGAGCTAGAAAACAGGGTCGCGCGCCTGACTTCAAAGACGAATAATTCGCGCGCAGCTAGCGCGATTCTGGCAACAACAGATCTTCAAGAAAGAAGGCCGCCAGCTCGGCGCGACCCTCCAGCTTGGCTTTGGTGTAAATTTTACTCGCTTGCTGGCGAACTGTGCGCTCACTGGTTCCACGCATCGCCGCGAGTTCTTTGAGGTTAATACCTTTAATCAGCAGCAAAGCAATTTCCTTCTCGGCACCGGTCAGACCCCAATCACCCAATTGCTCGTCAATTTTTTGCCCCAGACCCAGCAGCAATCCAGAAGCACGCTCCTTCCAGATTTCCAAATCTCGACTGGAGCGACGCAATCAGCCTTGGTGAAGTGGGCGCAGTGTTCTCTCTGTCTGACAGAACGCTACTCCAAATGTTTCTCGAATACGAAGAAGAACGCGAAACAGATGACGACGATACCTTGGTTGGCTTGAACGCAGTTGACGCAACCATCGAGGGTCAGATCATGCTGGCTAGGCGTTACGGCAACTTCAGCACCTATGCTATTGCTCAGCCTGATCTGACGGGTAATGCGAACAAGGGCGTGGTCTGGTTTCTCGGCGCTGGCTACGACCAATTGTTCGCCAACGTCGAAACCGAATTTTATTTCGGTGAAGCAGCCAATAGTCCATTGATTGCTGACTTTGGCAGAAAAGTGGGCGTGGAAGCCAGCGTCCTTCTGCGATGGGCTTTTTAACGGGAGACTACTATGAATGCGACAACACATAACTACCAATCACTTAGACTAACCCTTCTGTTCAGCCTATGCATCGGCGTGATCGCTTGTTCCGACGGCACTGGTGCCAGCTTCGAGCCTATTGAGCCTGCGGAACCAGTGGATACCAGTCCTTACGAACTATTTCCGTTGGAGCTGGACTTTACCTTTGAGCTGACCCAACAAGGCATAGACCCGGGTGAATTGTCGGGTCTGACAGCGCAGAGCTATTCACTGCCTTGCCCGAAGAATTCCAAGGGTTGGAAAACGTAGCCAGCGATGTTGATAATAATTTGGTGTTTGCAATCAATAGCGTTGGTCAGAAAGAGCTTGTGACAGTCGATACAGAGGGAGCTCAAAATACCGCTGTGCTGGACAGCAGAATGACGGCCTACCCTATTACCGGCATGCACGCATTTGATGGCAGCCTTTTTTTGACTTCGACCGGACACGCTGATACGCCGGAACAAGCAGCGGTTATAGAGCTGGACTACAACGGCGTGTTTCAGCGCGCTTGGTCATTGCCATCAGGCATACCGTCCGCCCTGCTGATTGAAAACACAGATCCAATGGAGCTAGCTATAGCGACATCGGACTCAGCAAGCATCCTGTTCTTCGAAGCGCCAGTGCCGGGTAGCGAAGTGATAGATGATCCGCTTGAATTCATTGGCTATGAAGAGCTGGATTTTGATCAGCCCTCAGGCGTGGATTACGCAGCAGACAGAGACTCGCTAGTATTCGTCACAGACTTTGCCGAGGTACACGAATTGGCCATTGGCGAAGATCCAGTTGAGCGATTTGAGCTTGAAGAAGAGCAAGGTAGTTTTGAAGCTGTCGCGTACGGTGCGGCCCAAATATATCTACTGTTGTCTGATGAAAGCACGCCTGAGCCAGTGATTCTTAGCTATAGCTTTACCGGTACTTTGGCCACTGAAACCGAAATCAATGCCACTATCGATGCAAACACAGTATTCGAAGCTATGGATCTTGGTCAACAAACACAAACACTGTATCTAATCACGGCGAATGTTGATGCGCGCAAGCAGTTATTGCGTATTTCGCAGGGCGAGCAAACCGTGACTCAACTACCCGAAGCCTATGATGACTTCACGATAGTCGGTGTCGATATCAGCGATGATGAGACGCAGGCAATATTCGTTACTGACGAGTCTATGGATGACGGTTCCTTGATTTCTGGCCTGGCCATTTCGATCGATCTGAATACTCTGGAAGAGCGGTGGCGGCTGGCGATAGCCGTTCCAGACGAAGATGGTGATCTTATTGGTTTGGCCGCTCCATCTGGCGTAGCCGTTGACATGGCGAGATCACATCTTTATGTATCTTCGGATGTGGATGATTCAATGCTTGCCGTGTTCAGCTTGCCAGAAGCCCAATAAAAATCCCGGCAATCATGTAATAACTGACCGCCGTCAGTTAGTACAAATATTCATCCAGTGTTGCACAGCATCAGACTGTGCTCTTTGTTTGGGCAGTGCAAAATAGAGGGTGCGGCTCATGTCTCGCCTTGGCAGTGCCAGTGGCACTAGGTCGCCGTTCTCGAAGTTCTTCTGTAAAACTATTCGAGACAAGCAACCGATGCCAAGACCTGTTTCAACGGCATTCTTTATGGCTTCGTTGTGCTTTAGCTCGAGATAAATATTCATCGTCGGAAGCAAACCTTCAAGGGCCCTGTCCAGTGTATGGCGCGCACCTGATTCAGGTTCACGAAGTATCCAGTTTACGGTTCGTGCATCCTGGGCGGTCAATTTGCCCTCACGTGCCA
>CAYGSL010000119.1:0-1905 GCA_964352475.1 uncultured Pseudomonadales bacterium
CGCTCGCGTGTGTACTCAATGGTTTTGTTGATGCAGTTTTCCATGGACTTAATCAAACCAGCCGCCGCGTATAAACGCTCTTCCTGAAACTGTTCCATCTGGTAGACAAATCCCATGCCTTCTTCGCCAATTCGGTAGCGTTGCGGCACGCGAACATCTTCGAAAAATATCTGCGCGGTGTCAGACGAGCGCATACCTAGTTTATTAAGGCGCTCCGAAAAAGAAATACCCGGCGTTTTGGTGGGCACAATAATCAAGGACTTGTTCATGTGTTTGTTGTCGCCTTCGGTATTGGCCAGAAGGCAGAGGAAGTCGGCTTGCGTGGAATTGGTTATCCACATTTTGGAGCCGTTAATTACATAGTCGTCGCCGTCTTTTTTGGCGCTGGTTTTGATGGCGGCCACATCGGAGCCGGCGTGTGGTTCGCTGACCGCAATTGAACCCACAAAATCACCGCTTATGGCAGGGGCTAAAAATTCTGCGCGAAGCTCGTCACTGCCATGTTTGGCCAATGCAGGTGTGGCCATGTCGGTTTGCACACCCAAGGCCATGGAAACCCCGCCGCTTTGAATCAAGCCCAGCTCTTCTGAAAAAGCCACCTCATAACTGTAATCCAGGCCCATGCCGCCATACGCTTCTGGTTTTGTAATGCCGAGCAAGCCAAGATCACCAAATTTCTTGAACACTTCATGCGCCGGGAAAATACCTGCCTCTTCCCATTCATGCCAATACGGGTTGATTTCCTTTTCTATCAATTGCTGGGTGGTATGCCGTATTGCGTCGTGTTGTTCGGTAAATCTCATTCGGTAATTCCTGATGAAGTAGGCGCGCAAATGCGCCACAGACTAGAGCCGGCTATTTTAACAGTGATCCAGCCTGACCGTTCAGTGAAGTGACTACAGCCCGACCAGGCTAGCGCTTGTTCATTCCGCGGCAGTAACAAGACGCCTTAATCTCTACGTCAGACCGTGCCTGAGCCTTACGCAGCTGCCACTCAATATGCGCTGCTTCCGTGGTTTCACCGCGCTGCCACAGGCATTCGTGTAAACCATGAAGACTCCATACATTGCCTGGGTGTTGGCAGGCGCGGCTCAGCGTTGCATCCAAACCAAGATCGGACCTGTAAATAGCCTCTGCTTCTTCAAGCTGGCCTTGCTCCAGCAACAAGGCGCCAAGAGCGTGTCTTACGGGTTGCATCCAACCCCATGGCTCGTCGTAGGGTAGATTGTCGTCTAACTGAATTGCGTCTCTAAGATGTTGAAACGCCTGTTCATGTTCCCCTTGGTGATAGCGCAGTTCACCCAACACCATTTTGTCTGCGATCTTAAGCAAGTCGTGGCAAGTGTTATTGAATAGCATGCGACTGTCGGGCACATTGTTACAAGCGTCAATGAATGCCCGTTGTTCCGCTTCCGCTGCTTCAAATTCTTGAAGGTTGGCAAACGCTATGGTTCTTGCGTAGCGCATCATTGCATTCGTTACGCTGTAAAGATCAGTGTCATCCGGCAACGCTTGCTGCAAAATATCATCCCAAAGACCGAAGCGAATTAATACGTGTTGCTTCATTGGAATAAACGCTTCCAGCCAGTCGGCCATTGGCGTGACAATCGCTTCGGGCAAATCCGCGATCAACTCATCTGCGGTAGTTAAAGCGACTTCTTTCTGACCAAGAAACATCGCGCCGTATATTTTGAAGTGATAATTGTGGCAGCGATAAATGGTGTAAAAATTATCAGCGCCCGAGCTTGCCAGGTATTTTTTGTCTGCCTCTATGGCAGCATGGTTTCGTTCCACCACGTTAGAGTAGTCGCCGCACAAGACGTCTATGTGGGTTGGCATGTGCAACAAGTGGCCTGCATCCGGTGTTAATTGATACAAGGCATCGCCATGGCGTAAGGCCTTTTC
>CAYGSL010000119.1:2005-3412 GCA_964352475.1 uncultured Pseudomonadales bacterium
CAGTCGGGTAACGTTGAACCAACGCCGTTATGAGTTTACTTTCTACGGCAGATAACTTTTCCGCGTGAGTAGCGGCTTTATTCAAACTATCGCGCGCAAGATTAATCGCATCACTCAACTCTGATTCGTCAAAGTCAGCCCAGGGCTTGTTGTAATTCGGTCCTATCGCGTAAGCAATCCCCCATAAGGCCATCGCGCATTCGGGGTCCGCTTCAAGCGCGCGTTGAAAACAAACAATGGCCTCTTCATGGTGGTAGCCGTATATCCATACCAGGCCACGATCAAACCATTGCTGCGCATCATTGGACTGCGTAGTAACCGTGCGCGTGTACTGACCAATATTGAAGTAGCTCATCCGACTAAGCTCCTGGCAGGTGCCGTTACTGTTATAGCAGCTTAACGCTAGTCTATTTTTAATAAAACTCTTTTATTGTCTATCAACAAACACGCACCCAGCCAAATGAACCGTACTATTTGCGATTATTTGAAATGGGAGCTTAGCTGTAATGGCACGCGGGATCTTGATAGTGCTTTTCGGTTTCATACTGTTATTAACCGTATGTTGGCTGCGTAATCCGGCCTGGGAGGTAGAACACCGGGTGGAAATTTCCGCCAGCCCTGCAATAGTCTGGAACCTGCTAGTCGACCTGGAAAACTATTCTAAGTGGAATCAATATTCACCCAAGGTTGACGGTAAGCTGGAAGTGGGCGAAGTGGTGCGGGTTGAGTCGCATCTTGCTAAAGAGAGAAAGTGACCCGTGTTTCAAGACGGTGCGTCTAGACGATACACCCGGTTTGCAGTGCCAAAAAACAAATCACTCTTTTCGGCGTCACTAAACCCGGCAGCAATCTTCTTAAACGCATTCCAAAGCACACCGTATGAGACCGACTCTTTGTCTACCGGGAAGTTGCTCTCAAACATGCAACGCTGTGGGCCGAAGCAGTCTATGGTGTGCAGGTAGTAATCTCGGTGGGCGGCAACAATTTCATCGGAGTTTGCGGGAAGATCTCGTGCATCCCAACCCCAGCCATTAATCACCATTGCCAGGCCGCCCAGTTTAGCAACCACGTTCGGGTTTTTCGCAAGCTCGGCAACATCGCGTTTCCACGGCCCGAAAACCTCCGCTTGCTTGTTTTTATACGGCCCTATGCCTAACGGGCCGCCAAAATGGTCAAACACAATGGTGGTGTCTGGAAACTCTCGCGCTAGATCGATCAGCTCGTTGATCTGCGGGTGCAATAACCAGGCGTCAAAGCTCAAACCCTGAGGGGCTAGATGGGCGAATCCTTCGCGAAATTTCTCGTCCATCATCAAGCCTTCTGTACGGCCTGCGTATCGATATACTGCTGGAGGATCTGGATAAAACGCCGTTGAATGCCGCACCCCCCGTAACAGATCAGGGGCTA
>CAYGSL010000120.1:0-1203 GCA_964352475.1 uncultured Pseudomonadales bacterium
TATTCGCACAATAACGCCCATACCTTGCAAGGGCAGGCCCACGTACTCAGGACACGGCAATGACAATGAAAAATCTATTCGACGTAAGTAACAAAGTAGCGATTATTACCGGTGGTTCCAGCGGTATTGGCGCAATGATGGCACGCGGGTTTTTGGAAAATGGGGCTAAGGTTTACATCACGGCACGCAAGGAAGAAAGACTTCGCGCCATGGCTGAAGAGTTGTCGGCTGTCGGCGAATGTATTGCTATTCCCGCTGACCTGTCAACGGTCGAAGGCATTGAAGCGTTCTATGCCGCCGTGCACGAACGTGAAAATCAGATTGACGTGCTGATCAATAACGCCGGAGCCAATTGGGCTGCCCCTGTTGACAACTTTCCGGAAGCCGGTTGGGACAAAGTTATGAACATCAATATCAAGTCGATCTTTTTTACTACGCAGAAATTCCTGCCGCTATTGAGAGCTAGCGGAACCGCGGATAGCCCGGCACGGGTAATCAATATTGCTTCAATTAACGGTATCCGAAATTCAGGCATGCCAACCTACGCCTATACGGCCAGTAAGTCGGGCGTGATTCACTTGACCACGCATCTGGCAACCGACCTGGCACCTACCCACATTAACGTGAACGCTATTGCGCCCGGGTTTTTCCCAAGTGCCATGACCAAGGAGATTGTCGAAAACAAAGAGCTAAGCGACATGGCAATCTCGCAAATTCCACGCGGTCGAGCCGGGGCTCCGGAAGACATTGCCGGCACGGCTTTGTATTTGTGCTCGCAAGCGTCTTCCTGGTTGATTGGGCAAACCATAGCTCTTGATGGGGGGATGATTTCCAGAGAGTGAAGCGAGGTGACTCCGCTCTTGTAATAAGTACTTGAATGATTGCCCAAATTAAATTCTAGCCCAGCGGATGAATGCTAGTCATACTGGCATCCATCACAACCGCCATAGACAACAGAATGTCAATTTGGGCAGAACTTAAACGCCGAAAAGTAGTACGTGTTGCCAGCGCCTATGCAGTAGCTGGCTGGGTAATTGCGCAGGTTGCTGACTTTTCGTTTAGAACCTTTGGCGCGCCGGAATGGGCGTTGAAAACTCTGGTTATTGTTTTGTTACTGGGGTTGCCCGTTGCGATGATATTAGCGTGGGCTTTCGAACTAACGTCCGACGGATTGATACGCGAACAACCTTCCACTGAGGCAGA
>CAYGSL010000120.1:1303-3397 GCA_964352475.1 uncultured Pseudomonadales bacterium
TTGATCACCGACAACAAAGCGCACGGCACGGCGAGGCAATGCTGGCTTTTGCAACAGCTCAATCGCTTGCTGCTCAAGACAGGTATGGCGAAGCCTTCGCTATTGCGCAGCAGGTGCAATCGGTTCTTACTGGAGAGGAGGAATTCGATGCCCTATGGGATGAAATCGCAGTAGACATTGCTCCACGAACAAAGCAGACCGGTGTAACGATAAGCTTTAAACCGTACGACGCGCCAGAAGCTGATTGGACCGTGGTCGGCCAACGTGAATTAACACCAATGGCAGCGCCATACGGCGTACTAAGGCTACGGCTTGAAAAACCGGGTTTTACAACGCGTGAGTTTGCCGTTGCTAACCCTGGACCAATGCTGGGCAACGCCTATGCGAACTTCCAGGAATATTTTGACTATCCAATGCCATCACTGGAACTGTTTGAATCAGGTTTGATACCCGACGATATGGTGATGGTTCCGGCCACCGATTTTCCTGTGTTTATATCGGGGTTTACCCAAAGCACGGGGGGTGACGCACAATTTGCTATCCCGGCCTTTGCCATAGCACGCAATGAGGTCAGCAATCAGCAGTATAAGCGCTTCGTTGACGAGGGCGGTTACTCCAACCCGGCGTACTGGACTGGCATGAAGCTTGCCGACGGTTCTTTGCTGGGTATGGACACCATCCAGAATTTTGTTGACCGCAGTGGTAGAAGTGGCCCAGCAACCTGGGAACTGGGCACTTATCTCCCAGGTACGGCCGACATGCCGGTAGGTGGCATCAGTTTGTACGAGGCAAAAGCGTATGCCCGTTATAGAGGTTTAGCACTTCCAACACTGCATCATTGGGCTCGCGCTACCATGGCACCGGGTGAGTCGCTGTTGCAGACCGTACCGAGTATTTCAAGGGCCAGTAATTTCAATGCGCAGCAGCCCGTACCGGTGAATAATGACTCTGGCGTTGGCCCTTGGGGCACACTGAACGCCGCAGGAAACGTGCGTGAATGGGTATGGAACCGCACTGATAAGCTGGCCTTTGCGCTTGGAGGCAGCTGGAGCGACTACCCCACCGTGGCACAAGAAGCCTACACCCTTGAGCCCTTAAGTCGCGACCCCAAAAATGGCCTGCGCTTGATGCACAACTTAGGCGAACCGGTAGAACAAGCGCTACTTGAGCCTGTCAAAATGAACTGGGATTCTATTCATGTTAAGCGTGAGCCGGTAAGCGATGATGTCTTTGAAGCCATGCGTTTTCAGTTCACTCATGTTCGCAGAGAAACGAAATCGGTTTCGGTCGAAACTGTAGAAGAAAATGACACCTGGCTAGCGCAAGAAGTAAGCCTGCAATTCGCAGCCGGCCAAGACATGACTCTTTACGTGGTAAGGCCGACAAACCATTCTGGCAAAACGCAAGCGGTGGTGTACATGCCTCATTCTGGCGCCTTTGAGAAAACGGCAAACAGTCTTTTGTTAAGCCACATACCCACTTTGGATTTCGTTATTAGGGCAGGCCGCGCTTTGATCATTCCGGTTTGGGATCTTTCAGCACAGCGTTTTCAAAAATGGCCAGAAGAAGGGTCGGCCGCCAGAGCTGACTTTATGCGCAGAGCAGCACTTTCCTGGTATGAAGATGCGGCTACAACCATTGACTACCTTGAGTCGCGTGATGATCTGGACACCACAAAAATTGGCTTCCTGGGCAACAGTTATGGTGCCTATATGAGTTCTATATTCCTGGCCATCGAACGACGTCTGTCGGCCGCGGTTCTAATAGCCGGCGGCACGCCATACTGGGGAGCTGCGCATCCTATGGCAGATACCGTGAACTACCTGCCCAGAATTACCATGCCGGTGCTCATGATCAACGGACGATACGATCACTTGTTTCTGTATGAGAACTCACAAAAACGAATGTACGAATTACTGGGCACAGCTGAGGAAGACAAACGGCACAAGGTCTATGATGAGGGCCATTTTGATTTTCCAAGAAATCAAGTGGCGCTAGAGGTCAGTGACTGGTTCGATAAATATCTTTCGACTGACTAATGATGTATGGGTAATTGGGCTAGGTTGGCTATATTATTTAATTCGCTAGTACGAG
>CAYGSL010000121.1:0-3272 GCA_964352475.1 uncultured Pseudomonadales bacterium
CCATGTGAGTTCTAGAACGCTTAAGTAATTTATGGCTTCTCACTACTAACAGCCCACATCGCAAAGAACTGCGCACTAGCCCCGTAAGCATGTCCAACCGCCATCTTCGCCCCATCAACCTGATGCTCACCCGCCGTACCACGTACCTGCATTGCAGACTCAGCAAAGCGTATCATTCCTGACGCACCAATAGCGTTAGTCGACAATACACCGCCGGAACAATTAAACGGAATAGAACCACCAATTTCAGTCTCGCCCGCTTCAGTCAGCTTCCAGCCTTCGCCCTTGTCAGCAAAACCAAGGTTCTCCAGCCACATGGGTTCGTACCAACTAAACGGCACATACACCTCCGCCATATCCACTTCTTTGATCGGGTTGCTGATTCCCGCCTGAGAATAGATGTCTTTGGCGCAATCAGAACCTGCTTGCGGATTAACTTCGTCACGACCTTTGCACGTCATGGTTTCGCTACGCATCGCCATACCGCGTATCCATGCAGGTTTGTTAGGCCCCTTGGTCGCTAACTCTTCATTGGAAATAACCAAAGCACAAGCACCATCAGAAGAAGGGCAGCTTTCAAGGAAGCGTATTGGATCCCACAGCATGGGAGATTCCATCACCATATCCAGAGAGATATCAGGAATCTGCAGGTGTGCCAGAGGGTTCTTAAGCGCATTCTTGCGATCTTTCACAGCAACCATCGGGCCCACGTGAGCTGGCGCGCCGGTGCGGCGCATGTACTCGCGAATATGTGGTGCGAAGTGGCCGCCAGCGCCCGCATTTAGGTGCATCGAGAACGGACGTGGGATAGACAAAGCCCACATTGCATTTGATTCTGATTGTTTCTCAAACGTTACCGTCAGAATACGATCGAAAGTACCGCTGGTGACATGGGTAGCGGCTACCACAGCAGTCGAACCTCCAACACTTCCCGCGGTATGCACACGGAGCATGGGTTTGCCTACCGCTCCTAATGCATCAGCCAAATACAGTTCGGGCATTAACACGCCTTCAAACATATCCGGTGCTTTGCCTATAATGACGGCATCGATGTCGTCCCAACCAAGGCCTGCGTCTTCAAGTGCGCGGCGTGCGGCTTCGTTAACAAGCCCACCCATGGAAACATCTTTGCGGGCCGATCTATATTCGGTTTGACCTATACCTACTACAGCAGCTAAGCGACTCATGATGCAGCCTCCAGAACAGCGACCAGATTGTGTTGCAGACAAGATCCCGAGGTAGCGTGTGCTACCCCGCGTGAGTACTTTCCTGATTGAATAAGTTTTGCAGCATGACCTATACGATCAAGCCCAGCTGCCATCATGGTGTTGGCCGCAAGAGCGCCACCGGATGGGTTGATGTCTACGTTTTCGTCCAAGCCAAGCGCACGCTGCAGTAAAATTTCCTGATGGCTGAAGGGTGCATGAAGCTCGGCAAACTCAACCGCTTTGTCATTGACTCCGGCTTTTTGACCAGCAATCTCAGTGGAACTGGAAACAGTTAGGTCGCGAAGCGTGGGCATGGAACTTTCAATACGATTATCCAGCCCGGTGATCAATACCGGCGTGTCACACCATTGCTTTGCTTTTTCAGGCGTTGCAATAATCATCACGGACGCGCCATCGGTGATGGGTGCACAGTCATGCATTCTCAGAGGCGATACATAAGTGGGTTCAGCCAACAGATCGTCAACACTGTAGTCACCGCTGAGCTGGGTGCCAGGCACTGACTTGGCATTGGCGCGGCTTCGCGCTACAACAGCGGCCATATCGTTTTCTGTGAGCACGCCTTTGTCCAGGCATTGTGCAGCTTGCAGAGCAGCGGCACTGATGGTATCCAGCCACAGAGGCGTCAGATAATAAGGGTCTAGCTGCAAGCTGAGCACAGAGCGTAAATCGCCGGGGGATGACTTGCCAAATCCATAAATCAACGCAGAGTCGGCTTCTCCAGTTCGAATTTTCAACACGGCCTCATACAGTGCCCAGGCAGCGTCCATTTCGACGTGCGATTCCTTGATGGGTGGGAAGGGGCCTACGGACTCGATGGCTTCAACAAACGCGAACGCCGCACCTGCGAGATAGTCGCAACTACCGGAACATACGAAGTCCATGTCAGTCAAGCTGACACCAGATTCGGCAATTACGCCCTGAATCACGCTCTCCAGCATTTGTAATTCGTTAGTGCTACCGGAGTTACGGGTGGCCGGTGTCTGCCGGTAATTTACAATGGCTACATCTCTCATAATCTACTCCTTACCCGCCAGTTCTTCGGCCAGGGCGTCTGCCTTGTCTATGGGTGCGAAGAAGTGAATATTTGCCGGCGAGTGGGTGCGCTCTGCCTCGGGTTTCCACACAGCTTTAACGCGCATGCCAATTTCAATGTCTTCGTTTTCACAGCCGCTAATCAGGTGCAAGAAGGTGATGTCGGCACCGTCTAGCAAAATATTGGCAACTACAAAAGGAGGCTTGATGGGATTGTCGGGAATCGGAATATGAACAATCGTATACCAGTGCACTTTGCCAGTGTCTGGCAGTTCTACCAGACGTTCCGCTTTTAGTCCGGTTTCCGGGCAAACGGGGCGGGGTGGCACATACACTGGCGAACCTTCACTGACCTGGCTGCCAATAAACTGTCCATTCTTTATCGATTCAAGAAAGCGCGAGGTATGGTCAGACGCAGTGAAGCGATAGTCCAGGTTCACCGGGGAATACATGATGTTGACGCGCTCGGCGTTTGGGTCTTTTTTCTCAGCCATGATCAGTCTCCTGTTATGTCAAAAGCGACAATGTCGGTCATGGTGCCGCTGCGCTCGTCGGCCCAGCGGGCTTTTACTTTGCTGCCAACGCTCACTTTGCTTTCTTCCTTGCAGTCGACCATATGTATCATGTCGGTGTCGGCACCATCCAGGCGAATGGTGGCGAAGGCGAAGGGGTGTTGAATATGGTGGTGGCTAATGGGGTTCTTAACCCAACAGAAGCTGGTGACGGTGCCGGTGTCGGCAACTTCGACCATTTCACTCAAGGCTTCGGTTGTGATGGGGTCGAATTCCATGGGCGGTACTAAGGTGCGGCCATCGCTGCCTTTTATGCCTAGAATTTGTTTGTTGTCGCGTAGAGCGGTTAGGAAGTCGCCGATTACTGGGCCGGTTGATCGGGTGTAGGTGTAATGGACGCTGAAATCTTCCTGCATGATTTCTGGTGAGTTCAAGGAGGTATCCTCTCGTTGGGGTATTTGTGTTGCTAAGCCGGTTCAATGACTGACACCCGCAATCA
>CAYGSL010000122.1:0-3216 GCA_964352475.1 uncultured Pseudomonadales bacterium
TTCCCGGTTACGCGTTCTAACACCCAAGCCAAAACATCAGTGCTGGCAGACTTGTAATGAAATTCACCTACAATGCTCTCATTGCGTTTAATGGTGGGCAGGAATTCGTACGAAGAGCGCATCGTGCCCTTGGCGCAATCTTTTACCTCAACCCAGTTTGATGCACAGGCGTGCTGCCATACTGTGCTGTTCAGGTCGTCATACACTTCTGAATAATCTGCGCCATCACGCATATCCCAGACCGTTCTCAGTGTGTCAGGACCCCAGCCGCTATTGGCCAGCTCTGGCAGATAATCTGCGACGGTTTTGTTCACATTAATCAGACCTTCAGCCGCATACTTTGCCACTAATACCGCAGTAACCGATTTGGTCATCGACATCATAAGATGGGGCCGCGATCGTTTCTGCTCGCCGTAGTATCCTTCAACCAGCAGTTCGCCGTTTTTGTAGACCGATATCGCGTCGATGTAGTTCTTCTTAGCGAGACTATCGAGGCTGGTTTCCTTGCCACGGAAGTTAATCGTCACATCCGACGGGTGCTTAGGCGTACCGGCCAAAGGTCTGACATGCCCGGGTGCGTTTTCGATCAGCGCAGTGGGGTATATCTCTCGCATATGACTGAACGCCCAGCGGTTGTTGGGGCCAAACTGCGCATTGGTTTTATCAATACCTACAGGCTGAGTGCCAGCGCGGCCTTGATCAGCGGCCATGGTTGTGAAACTAAGGCAGATGACGGTACTGGCGATAAGAACTCTGTTGGTAAGTGTCTTCACGTTGCTCTGTCTCCCCCTAGCAATGACGGCAAGGAATTAAAGGGAATTGAGAGCACAGTTTACCAAACTATCTGAAGACTCAAGCGACTTTAGCTTTGTGCTTGGCCATACCTCTCATCGATAAACTCCAGAATAATATCGCGCATAGCCTGCCTGTCTGCATTCCAGCGCCGGCCTTCGCCAGCAAACAGCAACTCCCCTTCCAGTAGAGACATCAGACACAGCGCCTCAGCTCTGGAAGCCTCACTTCCCAGAACCTTAAGCGCGTCTTCCATATACTGCAGATAAATCGCATAAATGTCTTGCACCAAATCCATCACTAGCGGCTCTACCGATTGCATGGCCCAGAGCTGTGGCCACAATCTGTCGGTTAACATTTCTGCGCCAGCCTCATCGTCCAGCATATACACCGCCATCTCGCGAACGCTGGGCGGCGCATCAGTGCTGGTAAACTCTTCGAAGGCGCGCGCATACGCATCAGCGATGTATTCGGCCAGTGATCTGAGCATGTCATCGCTGGTTCGAAAGTGATACTGCAACGCGCCCAGCTTCATACCGCTAGCACGGGCCAGCGCACGCATACTCAGGCTGCTATAGCCTTCATCAGCAATTATCTCTATGGCTGTTTGTAATATCTGTTGTTTGCGTTCACTCATTTATTCGCCAGGCTTTCTTCTGCGTTTTTGTGTGCCGGCTATTTTACTCTATTAAGCCACATGAAAAATGTGCCCTCGCCAGTTGCTACTCAGCTGAGTCTTCAGCAGAGTAGACCACCCAGATCTTGCTATACCCTTCGGTTTCCCAGATACCGGTCCATTCCTTAGGAATGGTAACGCCTTCACCTGCTTCGATGATTTGCACTGTACCGTCACTAGAGGTAAGAGTGACGCTGCCCTCCAAAAAGTACATGAACTCATCAACGCCGTAGGGCTCATTAACATCAATACGAGTCTTGCCTGATTTATACATTCCCGAAGAGAACTTTTTGTCACTGGACAACAAAGAAGTGATGTCATGAGTCACATGACCATCTTCATGAGTGGTTTTAGTCACATCTTCGCGGTCATAAGCTTTGCCAGCGAGGTCGGCTTTACTTAATTCGGCTGGCAATACAACGGCTTTATCATCAGGCGCGCTTCCTGCCAACACTGCGTGTGAAAGAGCCAGTGCGGCCAGGCATGCGATCAATTGGGTCATGAACTTAATCATAGGGAACTCTCCTGTTCGTGAGCCAAGAGTCTAAAGGAAAAAGTGGGTTCAACCCACCACTTCATCAACCGCGCGCATGGCCGCTTTGATCGCCGCCTGCACATAGGCATAAGCCTCAGAGTCGGAATTGGCGATGCTGATGCGACCAATAGGCTTGCGGCCCAGTTCGTGGGGGGCCTGCCCCTCGGGCCAAGCCGGATCGTAAAGCTCCATGTATTCGTACGCGTAGCCGTGAGACCAGCGATTAATGGTGATGGCTTCAATGTCTCGCTCGGCATCGAACCCGTATTGGCCATACATACCAGTCAGCTGCTTGCGAATCTCGGCCTCGTAATCGGAAAACGGTGTGGCGAGTAATTTGTGTCTGCCCAGGCGGCAGAGGTCTCGACCGGTTTGGCTGCCATCGCCCTTAGGTGCGGGCATATGGCCCATGAACATGACAAAGGGCTCGTTGTCAGCAGTGCCTGGAGGTATGTAGTCACCCAAGGCAACGGGTGGCGCGTGCGAGACCAATTCGAAGAAACTGCCTGGGCACTGGTACACCGAGGCCCCACCCTGGGCGATAGCAGCGCCGTTCTTTAGCAAAACATTCGCCCAGATAAAGGGCACTTTCACGCCGTAGGCAAGATTTTCTTTCTGCGCTGCAGGCAACTCTGGGCACAGATGTGGAATCATGCCGTTGTAACCGGCGAGCACACAATGACGCCCCCTCACCTTGTAGGCCTTGTCGCCATTTACGTAGCTAACATCCACGCCGTTGCCTTGATTGGCAACATTTAGCGCCGCGCTGTTCAAGCGCAAGCGCACCGGCGCACCAACACGGTCTAGCTGTGAGTAATCAAACTTCGCGGTCACCACATCCTGCATACTGTTGCCTGGTGCTACCGCGGGAATCAACTTGCGCACAAACAGTCTTGCTACCGAGGCATTACCATCGGGAAACATCGGGTATCGGTAGGCGCTTAAATCGGCTTCGTCATCCGGCTGTTCGTCCATTTGAGTCTCAGACTCCGGTAAGCCCACCGCATAAAAACCCGGTGCGCCCAGGGTAAACGCCTCCATAATAGAAACGCTTTCCAATCCCACACCAAACAAGGCGCTCGCCCAGGGTTCTGTGAGCTTAGCTCCTGCTTCTGACATTCCTACCCTGTCGCGAAGAAAGCTTGCATAACTGGTAGTGCGCAGGTATTGCTCTTTTTCTTGCAGGGGAATGTCGGCGAGGAAATCTTTTTCG
>CAYGSL010000123.1:0-3163 GCA_964352475.1 uncultured Pseudomonadales bacterium
TGTAGTGGCTCACGCTTTGCCGTGGAGTTTGTCTCGGGCTACTTCCGGGACTTGCGTGGAGGCGCGCGTGAAGTCTGGTCCTGATCTTGCTGTGGGCGCATGAGGTCGAGTTCGTCACACGCATCGAGCATGGTGGCCTCGTCGACGAAGGATTGATCGCGATCGTGGGCGAGCATGAGGGAGGCGCGCAGAAGGTGGGCGGTGGTTCGAGGGTTGCCTCGGCCGACGCGGTACAGGACCTCGAGGGCGGGGTCGGCAACGACCTTCTCGGTGGCGCCTGCGGCTGCGAGACCGTGCTGGACCATGGCGAAGAGTTGCTCGCGGGTTTTAGGGCGGAGTTGGTTGGGCGAGACGATTCGAGTTCGCAGCGCGCTATGAATCCCCATGTCCAGACGGGCCTTCAACGACGGCAAACCGACGAGCCAGATCGTGAGCAGGTCTTGGCGGTCGAAGGCGAAGTTGAGGAATCCTGCGAGGTCGTAGAAGAAGTCGTCGGATAGATGTTGGGCCTCGTCGATGACCAAGATTGGGACGACGTTATGCTCATCGAAAAGCTTGCGTATCTCGTGCTTGAGCTGACGCCACAGGGCGTCACGGCGATATTTGGGTGTGAGCCCAAGCTCGGAGGCGAGGTTGCGGTAGACCGATGCCGCGGTGCTCGCGGTGTCGCACAGGTAGACGATGCGGTGCTCGGGCACGGGCAGCTGGTCGCACAAGTGACGCATCAAGGTCGTCTTGCCGAGGCCGGCCTCGGCCGTGAGCACACCGAGTCCAGGCTCGGCCGCGAGCCAGTTGAAGACACGGCGAAGTCTTTCAAACTCGGGCGTCCCGAGAAAGCAGTTCTTGCCCGATGCGTCACGTGGCAGCGGGTCGTGGGCAAGCGCGAAACGATGACGGTAGGCGCTCATTGGTCATCCCCCTGTGCGTCCTCGTCGTGCTGCCCGAAGTCGGTTCCGTAGTGCTCGCTGAGCAAGTCACCGACCACGTCGAGTTCCTCGGTTGACAGCTCAGGCTCGGGCTCGGGCAAATGAATGCGTTTGCGCCGACGGTGCGAGTTGGCGTGCAGATTGAGCGGCCGGGTGTCGCAGCAAAACGAGCCATCGACGTACACCTTCGGCGAGCTCTCCGCGTCCTGCGGATCGAAGCGCAGCTCGACCTTGCGGCCGGCCATGCCCACCGCTGTCACTTCGAGACGGCGGCCATCAAAGGAGATCGTGTTGTCCTTGCGGACCGTTCGCTTTGCGCGATGCAGGAAGACCTCGTCGAGGTCGATGCCGCGCGGCAGCGCACGTACCTGGCCCGCGCTGACTTCGGCCAAGAAGTGTTCTTGGGGCGCGCGCTTGGTCGTGGCATGCACGCGCACGTGATACTCGCGCGCCAGCCAAGCTCGGTGCACGGCCGACAGATGCTCAAGGTCGAACGCCTCGCCTTCGAGTTCGACCCCAACCTCCGCCCGCCACGTTCGGTGCCAGCGCTCGATCGATCCCTTCGCCTCCGCATCGCGGGCCTCGGTCAGCCGAAGGTGGATCCCAAGGTCGGCGCAGATCGCCCGTAGCGACCCGCTCACGTACGCGGCGCCGCGGTCGACGTAGTACGTCCTGGGTCGGCCGTGCACCCGAAATGTCTGTCGAAGAACGGCCTCGTGGTCGACAGCCGTCTCCGCAAATCGAAATGTCGACCCGACCAAATATCGCGTCGCCGCGTCCAAGATGCTGATCAGGTACGTCTTGCGCAGCCGCCCCTCATGGCGAACTCGCGGGCCGTGCATCACGTCGCCGACCCACAGGTCACCGGTGTGCTCGGGCAAAAATGCGAGACGCTGCTTGTCACCGTGAACCTTCGGGCGCTGCGTTGAAACACCGGCCCGTTGCAAGACTCGGTGCACGGTCGCAGGAGAGAGTTGGCCGGGCGCGACCTTGCGCGCACGCACCAGGATTCTGATCAGCTGGCGGATCGCTCGCCGCGGTCGAGTCCGTTTGGCGCGGATGAGCAGGTCCACGATCTCCGCGGATAGGGCCCGAGTTTTGTGGGCGTCTGAGCGCGTGCGCGGCTCGAGGCCCTCGAGCCCGCGACGAAGGTACGCGTAGTACCAGTCCTCGATCGTGCGTGGCGATAGCTGCACTTTGCGGCCGCACGGACGTTCGTAGATTCGACGCGCGGCGCTGCGGAAATGCTCGCGACGATCGCCGTACTCGAGGCGAGCGCTGACCAGCGCCCCGAGAACGGAGTAGCGCCACAAAGCGAGCGCTCGACGTTGTTCGTGGTTCATGGACGATCCCTATCGAAAGGTCCGCGCCACTTTGGGTGGTTTCGATCCAGGACGAGCGCGGCGACCCCAATCCCCGCGTCCGGGTCACATGAGGCGGACTCCAGGCTCGAGGTGGTCGATGATCGCGGCGAGGTGGGCGAGCCGGTTCGGACCGCCCGCAACCGCGATGACATCGCCGCGCGTCGCGTCCATGCCCGCACGGACAGCGACCTCGGTCCAATCGTGCATCGCCGCCTGGCCGAGCAGAGCGACCACCACGGCCGCGGCGCTCGCAAGCCGCCACCGCCATCGCTGCTGGGTCCGCCGCGGTACGCGATGCCGACCGTCCTCGAGCACCACGCCGACCAGCGTCCAGCGACGCCACAGGTGCCGCGCGAGGAAGTGTGGAAGGACCCGCCAGATTGCGCCGCACTCGGCTCGGCGGCTGCAGCGGAACACGAGCACCTCGGTCCGGCCTGGCCCACCGATTTCGCCCGCAAACAAACGCTCGCGGCGGTCATGCACGTGCAGGCGGCCGATCTTGCACCTGACACAGGTACTGAGCCCAAAGAGCGCAGGGGCGGCCAACGCCGACTGGTGCTGCTCGAGGGTGACGAGATGGCGGGCGAGGAGCGTTCCGCCCTTTTGTTTGCGTGGCCGGGGTCGGTCGAGGTAAGGGCCGGGAAGTACTTGAGCGTCGGAGGGGAGAAGGGTTTTCACACCACCTGCTGCCCTTCGGCGCTCTCTAATTTCAGAAACCGGCGAAGCTGGGCGCCGCCGCGACCGCTCGAGCACGATTCGAGCCGATTTCTTGATGACGGCTTCGGCCGTGACCCCGTTTCACGTTCTTGTCGGAGACTTCGCGCACGCCAACCGCCAACTCCCGCGCTGTGCCTGAGACGAGCCGCCTCGAAC
>CAYGSL010000124.1:0-3113 GCA_964352475.1 uncultured Pseudomonadales bacterium
GAAATGCCCGACCTGACCCCATCCAGGGTGACCGCATCAAGGTTGGCAATCAATGCGATCGTAACTCAGTTCGCTCATAGGCTCACCCGTTGGCAAACGATAGCCATACTGCACTCTCGTGCGCGTTTCTATGCTGTTTAATAGAGCATTGCCAATGTGCAAGGCTTGTCTTCCTCGTTCAGCGCTGTAGTCCGTAAGATACCGGCGCGCAAGATCCGGTTTTTTTGCGGCATACAGGGCGCTTGCCGTTTCCGTAACAACGGCCTGCTCTTCGATGAGCCTGTGTTCAAATGCCTGCAGTGTTGTCGTTACTTCAGGCAGGAATTCTTTAGGTCGGTCGCAGGTAAAGTACATCAGGCGTTTAAAGGTTCGCCCGGCAAATTCGGTCGCTTCCTGAATTTGCCAGTCGTGCTTCAAGAATCGCGTGGCTTCGCCTTTGGTCAAGTAACGATGCTTGCCAAATTGGGGGGCAATTGACTGAACACCTATTCGATAGGGAATAAACGGCGCTGTTACCGATCCGGTTGGGGCAACCCACAATAGATTGAGTTCAGGGTATTTACTTTCCTTAAGCTGTGCAACTTGCCCGTAACCAGTACTGTCTTTGGCAATACGCACGTCTCTAACGGCCGACATCATGCGCTTAAGGTCAATGGGTGCCGCTTCTCTGAGCTCTTTTTCCATCTCATCGCGAGGAAATCTTGCCGGGTTGTTGCCATATATTTTCGCGGCGTTAAATGCTTGCCCTGAATCCGGCTTGTACCAGCCCTGCTCTACAGCGAAGCTTATGAAATTTTTGGAGCCCATGTAATTTGCGTTGTTTTGAAAATCAACCGGCACATCAAAAATGTAGCCAGGGTATGACATACGTACGTCGTCTGGCCCAAGTCGCTCAGCAATCCAAAGCCCCTTGCCCCCGGCATAGTTGATCAGCACCCAGCCTTCATCCTTGTCAGCAAACATATGCGAGTTGCCACCATAGGTGGAGTAACCATAGGTATCTATCAATTCGCCAACTATTTCAACAGCTTCGCGGGCTGACCGTGCGCGTTGCATGGCTATTCGTGACAAGTCGCTGTATTGCGGACCGGTTTGCACAGCTGGCGTCATTGCCACTAATTCTTCACGAGAAGTCGACCAGACATCGCGCGCTGCCACGTTGTATTCGTTCAAACCGCCGTTGGTTAGCGGTGGCGGGAAGCCTTCGTACTCCGAATAATTCATTGTTAGAAATCGAAACGTGCGCCTGGGCTGAGGGATGGTCGACCGTTCACCTGGCATAAACGCATCTTTAGTAACACCCACACTCATAGTGGCACCTGCGTCGTGCTCTTGTGCCGGAACAATCTCCAGCCAATGGCTGGACACCTCGTCACCCGAGCCACCAATTAACACGCTGCCGTCGGTGGTCAGGTTTTTTCCGATGTATATGGCGTAAGATGAATGACTCTGGCTAGGCAATAGGCAGAATAGAACGGAAAGGAAAACGCCGGTGGCAACGTTGATTTTTTTCATATGTTATTTCTGGTCGCTATTTTCAAACAGTCTCATTATGGACGCTTTGTATACGCCGTGTATCTGTAATATTTTGGCTTATCGTCCAGACGAATGTGCAGCCAGGCAACGCCCCCTCCGGCCACAGATACCCAGGTATTCCGATTCGAGAGTTTTAGCTTTATCTGCTGCGCAGTTTCTTTCCACAAGGCTCTTTGCTGCTCGATGGGTGAATCACGATAGAATTCCGCAAGCCCACTGTAATTAACCCCCTCTCTCAGTGGAGAAGGCACGACCAGCATAGCGTCCTGCCCCAGGTTTAAAAAAGACACTACACCATGATTTTGGGCCTCTTTGTCAAAGAAATCTGAAAACGTTTGGGTATCCGGAGTGGTCCAGTAAGTTGGCGTTTTCAAGATCACAAATTCAAAAACCTGATGTAGAGAGCCATTGGATATTGGTGGCATTTCAAATACGTACGAAGCGTAGCCACAGCTTTTGAATATGTTTATGTAGAAATCTGTGAATTCGAGATCGCTCTCCCAGAGTAACAATACTTCCTTATACGTGAGCTCCGTACCCAATCGCTTAATCTTGAACTTTTGCAGCTCACCGTCATTATGTGGCAAGGATACTGCTTCAAATATTTTCGACATACCGCGTTTTCTTCCCCATGTACTCCGCAAAGAGTTTTTGATGGGCGGATGCTGAGAACTCATCCGCTCTGCTTGGATACTCGCCGATCCACGTTATCAGCATTTCCAAATTAGAGTCCTGCGCTTCCTTCGTTTCGTATTTATGTGGCTCCCAAGGCCTGTTTCTGGCATTTTCTATACACAGGCTTACAGGAAGGTCCATGTATATGATTTCAGTCGCCTCTGTGAGCACAAGTGCAAGCAGGTCTGCGTAACACCCCTCTATCACCCAGTTAGGATTGGAAGATATAAACGCGTCAATTGCCTCAGATGATTGTTCGAGGCTACTTCTCTCTGGCGGGTTTGTTGGTAGCCACGCAAGTGTATCTAGATCAAGGTGAGCCAGGCGTTGACTGGCACACATGTTTTTGGCGAGCGTGGATTTGCCCGAACCCGAATTACCGAAAACTACTATCTTTTTGGATGTCATAAGCACACCAATTGCATTCCTTGACCTTTTTCCAGCCATCTTTACTAAGATCTTTGAGTATTTTTCTCCCAACTCTGTAGCAATGTTTTCTATTTTCACGCTGTTGATGGGTAAGGGCCATTACAGGGTATTACGGAATCAGGTCAGGCCATTCATGCGCAGGCTTGGGCAAAGTGGGCAGGTAAAATGTGAAATGCCCGACCTGACCCCGCTATTCATTGTTTCATGAACAATGCTGTTGCAGGTTCGCTTTACTCGTTTCTTGTTTGACGTATCGTAGAACGGATAGAGTTCGAACACTTGACCATCCACAACGATGCTGCCTCCATTTTCAAGAATCATCTTTTGCCGGAAAGACTCAGGGAATTTGGCACCAAGTTCCTGCTCGGCGGCAATTATGTATTTTTCATCTACTGGAAATGGCACATTGTCTCCTTACGTATAACCCTAATGACAGCCGCGACAGACAGCGAAGCTGTATGGCATCTGCTGCT
>CAYGSL010000125.1:0-3088 GCA_964352475.1 uncultured Pseudomonadales bacterium
TTACGCCTTCATACACAGTGTTCTGAAGTAAATCCTGCGCGTTGGCAATCAGCGGCGGCTCAAGGTCAATACCCACAACCTGGGCGCCCAGATCGCGCGCCATAACCAAAGCACCGCCACCAAGTCCGCAGCCTATATCCAGAATACGCTTGCCTTTTACATCAATACCCTCGAGAACTTGTTGAACAAGATCGGCGCCACCGGGCGCCATAAAGCCTTTCCCCCAAATCAGCTCGAGTTGCCTGATGGTTGCTTCATCGTATTCCTCAACGTGCTTTGCTGCGTATTCACTCATTGCTACTGCCCATCAATCTCGGATTTGAACACCTTTTAAGAATGATAAAGGTATCATTTAGTGAATTCGCTCATCATTACATTTGTACGCACTCTGCGAGTTTGTACACCCTGACAATTAGCTGACGTTAGCGACACGAAAAACCAATAGAAACCACATAGCCAGTAAAACAATCCAACTGCCGAAATAGGCGTAGATTCTTGGCCATAGATCATTCTTTCCAGTATGTATAAAGGTGTGTATTGCTCTTGCTACAATATAGCACCGCGCCAACGGAGTAAACGGGGAAACAGGTGTCTTTTAGCATCGCTGTTGATAGAATGAAGCACGCATCCAATAACTAAATAAATGGAGCCCCGCGATGAAGATAGTCACTATGTTGTACGGACTGACCTGCTACGCCGTTTCTATGCTTATGCTGGTTTTGTTCATGCTGTTTGCGAACAACCATATGAGTGTTCTGGGGCTAGATAACTGGCTTGGCCTGAACATCGATCAAACTCATATTCAGATCGGCGCCTCAGCGTTGCTGGTAAACATTGGTTTATTACTGGCCTTCGGTGTGCAGCACAGTGTGATGGCCAGGGCGAGCTTCAAGAAGATGCTAACGTCAGTTATTCCTGAAGCATGGGAACGTAGCACTTACTTACTGGCAACCGCAGGTGTGCTGTACCTGACTATCTGGTACTGGCAGGCCATGCCTAGTGTGTTATGGCATGTAGAAGGAGAGATGGCGCGCAACATTATTACTGCAATCTACTACAGCGGATGGTTGATAACCGTATTGGCCACATTTATGTTGAACCACTTTCATCTGTTTGGTCTTCAACAATCGTTTAAATCAGACGACCCTGATGCGGGTGTGAAAGAGTTCAAAACACCCATGTTTTATAGTCTGGTACGCCATCCTATTCAAACAGGTGTTGTGATTGCGATGTTCGCCACACCCGATATGACCGTTGGCCGCGCCGTACTAGCCGTTGGCATGTTGGTGTACATCGGTATAGGCCTGTACTATGAAGAAAAAGACCTGATTGACTATTTTGGTGATACCTATCGAGAATACAAGGCACGAGTTCCTGCGTTGTTGCCGTTCAAGAAGGGTTGAGTTTATTTGGGCTGGCAATGATGCGACGCAATAGAGATCCAAACATGGAGACACATTTTGAACCTGCTTGAAAACTCTGAGCTGAGATGGAAACACTTTGTAGGCGGTGACGACTTTGACTACCCAATTAGTTATTGGGCGGCCCTACTTCACGCCACAGATGACGGCCACGTTGACCTGTTGTATCGATGGGAAGCGAACTCCTACTGCCACTTTCACAGACACACCGCCAGAACCACCTCAACCGTACTCGCTGGCGAACTGCATGTGGTAGATGTTGATCTGGAAACCGGTAAGGAGAGCAATCACAGAGTTCGCAGCACTGGTGACTATGCCTGTAAAGAGCCGGGCGATGTTCATATGGAATACGGTGGCCCGAATGGTGCAGTGGTGTTGTTCAATATCTATAGCCCAAACGGGCTTCTCGCTGAAAGTCTTTCTCGAGATGGGCGGGTGATAGGCCAATCAACTCTAGCTGATATTTTGAAGGGAGAGTCCTCTCGTTCAAGTGTTGCATGAAGAAATAGACGGAAAATCCGCCTACCGTAAACCACCTGCTATTGACCAATCGACGAGATTTTAGATCTATCCCACAAAGATGTTAAAAAATTGTGGCACAATGGAGACCAACTGTTGCAGCCTATATGACCTAGTTAGATGCGAGGCACACTGGAATGGCCACCACATGTCCAGAATGTTCAAAGAAGTTTACCGCACGAACCGCATTGTGCGAGGATTGGCAAAACCCCGAGCGATCGTTCGGTTGCCCCCATTGCGGAACGTTTTTTGTTAAGGATATGAACCCAAACCGAAAAAAAGAGTGGATTGAAACGCTTTTCATTGTGGGTATCATCCTCCCCTCGGTTAACATCGTTTTCCGGCATTTCTTTCAGGGTATAGATCCTGTTGTTTTTGTGAATGCCCTATCCATACTTATCGCCGCCACCATCATAATCGCTTTGAAAATGCCAAAATTCTTGAGCCCACTGGTTAGGTCGCCTTACAAAAAATCACTTGAATCGCAGTCAAATTGGTAATTGATTAAATGAGTTCACATCACAAAGGAAGCTGTCTTTGCCAAAGCGTGAAGTATGAAATTCAGGGTGAACTAGCCAGCATCAGTTTTTGTCACTGTTCCATGTGCAGGGAAGTTTCTGGCGCTGCTTCTGCCGCTGTTGCCATAGCCGCACCAGATCACCTAACCTGGATCCAAGGCGAAGAATTACTTAAGAAATTCCAGTTCAATACAGGCTGGCCTTCAACGTTTTGCGGAAATTGCGGCTCACCATTACCGCAGAATCACAATACAGAACCAATGTGCTTCGTACCCGCAGGTTCACTAGACACGGACCCAGGACCTGCAATTATGGGCCACATATATGTTGGCTCTAAGGCAGCGTGGGATCAGATAGCAGATGACGCGCCTCAGTTTGATGAGAATTACTTCTAAGTTTTGCGCATAGATAAAAGCATCTCCTGCGTTCGCTCTTGAGAGTACCCCTAAGCAGAGGTTTCAGATAATGCCCTTAAGCGGAGAATGTTTTTGCGGTGAAGTAAAGTACCAAATTGACGGCGAGTTAACAGACGCCAGGTCCTGCCATTGTTCTCGATGCCGTAAAGTATTTAGCGGCCAGGCTTCGGCTTACGCTTTAGTCAAAGCAAGTGACTTTAAGTGGCTGCAGGGT
>CAYGSL010000126.1:0-3030 GCA_964352475.1 uncultured Pseudomonadales bacterium
TGCGGCCACGGCAAAGCGAGGCGGTGTTTCTGCAGTTTGGGAATTTACTGGCAACTCGCAACGGTCAAATTGTTGATGAGTGGCCAGTGTTAGGCGCGTAGCCGGCTCGCTTAGTCGCCAAGAACCGGACCAACCACTTGCAGCACCGACTTAAAGCATTTCGGATTGCCACAAACAATATCACCGCTCTTAAGGAAATTCGGTCCGCCTTTGAAATCACTGACCAAGCCACCTGCTTCCTGCACCAGTAAGGCGCCAGCGGCAATGTCCCACTCACTCAAACTGGTTTCCCAGAAGGCTTCGAAACGGCCCGCCGCCACATACGCTAAATCCAATGACGCAGAACCCATTCTGCGAATGCCAGCGCATTGAGAGGTTAGTGTTTCCAGGGTCTGCATGTATTGCGGAATTTTTTCTTCCTGGCGAGAACGATAGGGAATGCCTGTACCTAACACCGCTTGCGCCAAATCGTTGCGCTTCGATACGCGCAGCCGATTGCCATTTAATTGTGCGCCCTTACCACGAGAGGCGCTGAACTCTTCTTGCCGCACAGGATCGTAAACAACGCCGTGCTCAAGCTTGCCGTTGTGTTTGCAAGCAATTGATATCGCAAAATGGGGAATGCCGCGGACAAAATTGGTGGTGCCATCCAAAGGGTCTATTACCCATTGAAACTCGGCGGATTCATCGCCCACACTGAAACCGCCTTCTTCACCAAGAATGGCGTGGTCTGGAAACGCCTTGCTGATTTGATAAATCAGTTCTTGCTCAACTTGTCTGTCTACCTCAGTGACAAAATCGTTCTGGCCTTTTTCCTCAATGACCAAGCGATCCAGCCTGTCCATGGACCGCAAAATAATCTTGCCGGCGCCGCGTGCCGCTTTCAGGGCAATGTTAACAGTAGGATGATGCATGAGCTGGCCGGTGACTTGAGGGCGCGCGATTATATCACTGTCTGGTAGACTTCTGCCTCGCCAAACTATTCAAAGGCTCACTAGAAATCGCTGTGTCTGACCTGGAACCACTCAACGCCATTCGCATCGTGCTGATCAACACCTCTCACCCGGGTAATATTGGCGCAGCCGCTAGAGCCATGAAGAATATGGGGCTGGTCAGGCTCTATCTTGTCGAACCAAAACACTACCCGGCTGAAGCCGCCGTATTTCGAGCCGCCAGTGCTGTGGACGTGCTGGATAATGCAGTGGTTTGTGATTCCCTGGATCAAGCTCTGGAAGGTGTCGATTTGATTGTTGGCACCAGTGCGCGTTCGCGGCGAATTCCCTGGCCGCTGCAATCGCCTAGAGATTTTGCCGAATCGCTGCCGGACTATGCATCCGAAGGGCGAGCTCGCGAGGTGGCCATATTGTTTGGTCGCGAAGACCGCGGCCTGACCAATGACGAACTGCAGCGCTGCGGTGCGCACATCCATATTCCGAGCAATGAGGAATACAGCTCACTGAACATCGCCATGGCCGTACAACTTATTTGCTATGAGCTACGCATCGCCCACCTGGATGCAACCGTATTGAATGCCAAGCCCACCGACGATTGGGATTCACCCTGGGCCACCGACGAAGACAAACAGCGTTTTTACGTACATCTAGAGCAAACGCTGGTGGATCTGGATTTTCTTGACCCGGCCGCTCCCCGGCAATTGATGACCAGGCTGCGACGCATGTTCGGGCGAGTCGATCTTGATCAAATGGAGGTAAATATATTGCGTGGCATACTTACCTCTGCGCAAGCCAAAGCCACAAATGATTCGAAAACCAACGCAGCAAGCGACGCATCAGCCGCAAAGAAGTGAACCCGCATGAGCCGACCTGACCCTATCTATCTCGATTACGCTGCCTCCACTCCTGTTGACCCGCGCGTGGCTGAAAAAATGATGGCCTGTCTTACGCGCGACGGCAATTTTGGCAACCCCGCATCACGCTCGCATTTATACGGCTGGAAAGCGGAAGAAGCCGTAGAAAATGCCCGCAGACAAGTGGCGGATTTGATCGGCGCTGAACCCAGAGACATTGTGTGGACATCAGGTGCGACAGAGTCAGATAATCTGGCCATTAAGGGCGTTGCGCATTTTCACGCTGAGCGCGGAAAACACATTGTCACCAGTCAAATTGAACACAAAGCTGTACTGGATACCTGCAAAATTCTTGAAGACGAGGGATTCGAAGTAACGTATCTGACGCCTGACAAAGAAGGCATTATTCAGCCTGCGGCGGTTAAGGCAGCACTGAGAGAAGACACGATTCTGGTTTCTCTAATGCAGGTAAACAACGAGATCGGCGTTATAAACGACATTGCTGCAATCGGCGAAATCACTCGTGAAAAAGGCATTATTTTTCATGTTGATGCGGCGCAGAGCGTTGGGAAAATGCCGATTAATCTTGCAGAGTTGAATGTGGATTTACTGTCTATATCTGCGCACAAATTCTATGGCCCAAAAGGCATGGGCGTTTTGTATGCCCGGCGTAATCCGGCCGTGAATATAGAAGCCCAGATTCATGGCGGAGGCCATGAGCGCGGCATGCGTTCGGGAACTCTGGCAACTCATCAGATAGTGGGGGTAGGGGAAGCATGTGCTATCGCGGCCGCTGAACTCGCAGAGGAAAGTGCTCGAATTCTGGCGCTTCGCTCGCGGTTTCTTGACGGCATCTCCGGTCTATCCGGGGTGCATATTAATGGTTCCCTGGAGCAGCGAGCGCCGGGTATTTTGAACCTCGCGTTTGAGGGCGTTGACGGGGAATCCCTGTTGATGGCTTTGAAAGATTTGGCGATATCAACGGGGTCTGCGTGCACGTCTGCGAGTCTGGAGCCTTCCTATGTGTTGCGGGCGCTTGGGCTTGGCAGAGAGCTGGCGCTAGGGGCTTTGCGGATTAGTTTTGGGCGGTTTACGACTGAGGCGGATGTGGATTTTGCGGCTGGGCGGGTGTTGGAGACGGTTTCTCGATTGAGGGGGTGATGGTTTGGCGGTTTGATCGAGAGCGGTCAAATAGCAAATACTCTCAGGCAGGACACGCCGTG
>CAYGSL010000127.1:0-3024 GCA_964352475.1 uncultured Pseudomonadales bacterium
TGCCGGATATGGGAGGAATGGGCGGAATGGGCGGAATGATGTAAATTCCGTGCTGAGGCTTCCGCCAGCGGCGCGCCTGCTGCGTTGGGGCTTCGATTCCGGTGCTCAGGTATTATCTATACATTGCGCTCCGTAATCGAAACCCCGCCTTGCAGGCACACCACTGGCGAAACCCTCAGCACGGAATTCCGTGCTGTCGGTGGGCCTCGAAAGCCTATGCAAAAACCCCGCTTTACGCGGGGTTTTTTTATGGTTGGGGACTTGCTTGTCGCGGGGGCAAAGCCTCGCTTTTGCGAGGCTTTTTTGGCGCCTCGCAGAGGCGTTAAGGGGTTGATTGTGGTTGTATTTTTCGTCGGATATTGGTTGTTGAGTGAGCAAATGGGCTTACCCTTGTGACTTATTTACGGTACAGTAGCGCCCAGAATTTAATACAAAAAAATGGCGTTGTAGGGGGCTGTTATGGAATTGGTGGATTTTCTGTTTCGTTGGGGACACGTGCTGTTCGGGATTACCTGGATTGGTTTGTTGTACTACTTCAACTTTGTGCAGGGCGAGTATTTCAAGGAAGCCACGGCTGACGCGAAGGCGGATGCAACCGCTAAGTTGGCGCCGCGGGCTTTGTGGTGGTTCCGTTGGGGTGCTATGGGCACGTTTCTGACCGGTGTTTACCTGCTGGCCTTGCTAGGAGCGGCAACTAATCAGTACATCGCACTGGGTGCGCTGATGGGTACGTTCATGTTTCTAAACGTGTGGCTGATCATCTGGCCTGCGCAAAAGATCGTTTGCGGAATTGTAGAAGGTGATAAAGCAGCGGCTGGACCTAAAGCACTGTTGGCATCGCGCACAAATACGCTTTTCTCAGCACCTATGCTGTTCGGCATGTTCGGCTCAGGGCATGGTCTTGTGGCTGGTGCTGATGCTGCAGGTCGTTCTCCGCTGATGGGTTCAATGGGTGATATGGGCTTTGTGATACCACTGATTATCATCTTGCTGTTGGAAGCCAACGCGATCGTGGGCAAAATTGGGCCAATGCAAACCGTTAAAGGTGTTATTCATAGCAGCCTTGCTCTGACTGTTGTTCTGTTTGGTATTGTGCACTTTGTGTAAACCAAAGTAGTGACTGGCCGGCTCTGACTGGCCTGAACGAAGAGAAGCCCCGCTAGGATTACTGCGGGGCTTTTTTTTGCGCTTTTCGCATCCCACAAGCCTTTAGTAGCGAACATTTTCACTCGCACCCACACACCGACTCGCTATAATCGCGAGTTCGATCGATTCTGCCCATTCAGAGAGTACGCCGTGAAAGACAACGATTCGTTTGATGACATTCCTATGGTCGCACCCGCCAGTGACGAGATTGCGTCATACAATCGGGCGCGGGGTGCCAAGCCTGCTGCTCGCGCAGGTTCAGGTGGCATGGGTGGCGGTGCAAAGTTCTTTTTATTCCTCGCGTTTATGTTGGCCGCGGCGGCCTGTGCCGGTGCGTACTACTTGTTTGAAGAGCTGAAAAAGACCTCTGCAGCGTTGGAAAGCTCCACTGCACGCGTTGAATCTCTGGAACAGCGATTATCCAGCACCGATGAAAGTGTTTCTGAGTCGGCGACCGTGCAAGGCGTGAAGATCAAAGAGCTGACCAGTGAAGTTGACAAGCTATGGGCTTCTGCCTGGCGAAAGAACCAGGCCGAGATTGGTAAGTACAGCAAGCAATTAGCCACCCAGACGGCGAATCTGGATAAGACCAAAGAATCACTGAAGGCTCAGCAAACAAGTCTTACGAACTTGCAAAACCAGCTTGGCGAAGCGCAAGCCATGAGCGGCGTGATCAAGGATGTGCAGGCAAGCAGCATTGCACACCAGGCACAGCTATCAGAATTGGACGACACTTTGGCCGCCTTGAAGGTAAGCTCCAGCGGGCTGCAGAAAAAAGTGAAAGAAAACGAAGAGTGGGTTCAGTCGTTCAATACTTTCCGACGGCAAGTTAACGCTAAAATTTCTCAGCTTGAAGACTCAGTGCAGGCACAATTGCGCGGTCCCACTAGTCAATCCAGCCTCCCGTTGCCTGAATAGGGCGGTTGTCGCCCTCTTTGTCCAGCCACGCGATTAGCGCCGTGCGTTCACGCGCATGGTCGGACACTATCGGCGCAAATTTCCATAGATACAGCTGCCCTACGGGGTGTGCCGTTTTACTGTCTTGCTCCAACGCCACAAACTCATGATGAAGCGTTTTACCATCATTCTCACCGGCCGCAATCTTCGCAACAATTCCAAACCCGAGCAGCGCAATGTTGGCTTTTAGCGCAGATGTCGCTTTCTCACTGGAGCTGAAATAAACGCGAATTCCGTTTTCGTCATCAATGCTAAGCTCCAGCTCACCTACATTGCCCGTCGCAGGCAAACGCGGCGCTTCGCCCTGGCGCCAGATCGTGTAGTCGGCACCATTCAGTATCACCTCTGGTGTGTAGATGGCTTTGGTGTGCCCTTGAAACTTATAAGCGTAGTGTCGCTTCTGGTTTTGCTTCATCCCGTATGGGTCTTTCCAGCCCAGGTAGTCCCAGTAGTCCACATGGAAAGCAACCGGCACGACCTTTGACCAAAGTTGTGGTGAATCCTTTAGCGCGTTTAGCCAGTTTTCTGCAGGTGGGCAGCTATAACACCCCTGTGAGGTATAAAGCTCCAGCAGGCTGGTTTTTTCGGTGCCGCTTTTGAATACGGTTTCAGCGAATGCTGACGCCGTGCACAGCAGGGTAGCCATGATCAGAGCTAACAATAGGTGAAATGTTTTTTGTTTTGCTTTCATACTGGTATTTGACATGCCACTCAGGTTTGGTTCCGCAATAATAGCAAAGCAGTGGCATCGTACCTTGCGCCATGTGACACCTCGGGCTGTAGTACAATTACGCAGAATTGGAGCCTTAGAGGCATGGCATGCCTGATGTATGGCACTGAGGTGTTGGGTTTAGCGTGCGCTTGCCGGACCGTTGAAAAGAGGGACCTTTTCAACGCCAACCGTAGGTCCTTGAGGGAAGC
>CAYGSL010000128.1:0-2887 GCA_964352475.1 uncultured Pseudomonadales bacterium
TACAAGGGCTGTAGAGGATTATGTCCTTTCCAGACGGAAAATCCGCGGTACCCCATTCATTGACAAATCAGTACAGCGATCAGCGCTTTTTTTGGATTTTATGAATCAAGCTTCCAACACAGCAAGAAACTGTTTACAACGTGTTACCCTGTCTTACAAGTAAGAGTACTGTTTTCGATTAATACTTAAGCTAGCTTCACTTTTAGCTGATAACCATTCTTAGTAGGCGGAATATGCCTTACAGGCTAAATAGATTAGTAAAGCAAGCAACCCGATTTTTTGCACGTTTTCTTCGCATTCAGGAAAATATTTTGGTCAAAAGAAAACACAAGCGCATAAAGGGTTCTATTTATTTACTCGGTTTGATCGCTACTTTTCAGCCCATCTTATCGGCGGCAGATGATATTAAAAAACAAGAACCTTGTTCGGATTACACTTTCAATAAGCAAGTTTTCTTTGGTGACTTGCATGTGCATACAGCGATTTCATTTGATGCGACCGTATTTGGTACACGCAGTCGACCTGTTGATGCTTACCGGTTTGCCCGTGGGGAGCCAATAACATTTGTACAGTCAATGACTGACGCCCCAGCAATAGAAGCCACTATTTCACGACCTCTGGATTTTGCTGCCATAACTGATCATGCCGAGCAATTTGGCCACGTCGCATTGTGTCAAGACAAAAAAACAGAACAGTATGCAAGCAAGAGCTGTAAAAAACTTCGCAAAGGCATTAAAAATATGCCATCGATGAAACACACCGTGCCAAAAATCGCGATGATTTCTATAGCGCTAAACTCAAAAGATATTTGCGGCGAATCTGGGGAATTATGTGTTGAGGCATCTTTAGCCCCATGGCGAGAAACGGTTGAAGCGGCGCAAGACGCAAACCTACCTTGTCAATTTACTAGCTTTGCCGGTTATGAATATTCTGGGTCGGACAAAGGTGGCGCGGTTCATAGGAATATTATTTTCCGTAATAAAAATGTACTTGAGTTGCCCATTTCTCAAGTTCAAGAACCCGATCCGCTGGCGATGCTGGCGCAGTTAGAGAAAGGATGCAATCTTGCTGGCAAGGGCTGTGATGCGCTATCGATCCCGCACAACCCCAATTTGAGCAATGGCCGTATGTTTGCGCTGGACTATCGTGGGGAAACGACCGAGAAGAAGCAGGCAGAATTGGCCGCGTTACGTGCACGGATGGAGCCCGTAGTAGAGATGATGCAAGTGAAGGGTGAGAGTGAATGTCGTAATGATCTTTGGAAAGTAATAGGAGCCCCCGATGAATTTTGCGATTTTGAAAAGTTTCGCCAATGGGATAGTCAGGAAATACCCGCGTTAGGGTTTCCAATGTCCTGGGTTAATCCTCTGGCTAAATTACTTTGGCCCTCTGAAGATTGCGAAATGTCATCAGGTGCAGGGCCGGTCAATTTGGGGGCAATGCTGGGTTACGGTTGTCATTCGCGACTTGATTTTGTACGCACTGCATTGGCCCAAGGCATTGCTGAAGAAGAGCGCATAGGTGTCAATCCCTATAAATTTGGCTTGATTGGTAGTTCTGATGAGCACAATGGTTTGGCAGGTGATGTCGAAGAATGGACCAGAGATGGTGTACAGCGCCCACTGCTAGCGTTACAACCCGATCGAATCAATCCTGGTGGATTAGTTGCTGTTTGGGCGCCGCAAAATACGCGTGACGCTATTTTTGATGGCCTACGAGCAAAAGAGACATACGCTACCAGCGGCCCGCGAATGCAAGTACGATTTTTTGGCAGCTGGAATTATCCTCTAGAGCTTTGCAATACGTCAGATTTCGTCGAGCACGCGTATGCCAACGGTGTAGCAATGGGTGGTAACTTGCCAGAACGCCCACGGAAAGCAATTGCTCCTCGCTTTGTGTTGTCTGCGTTACGAGATCCAGGTACACCCGGCCATTCTGGTGGGAAACTACAGCGTATGCAGATAGTAAAAGTGTGGCCAGGCGATAATGATGAATTGCACCAGCAAGTATTCGATGTGGCTGGCGGAGCTAACGATGCCACTGTTGACCTAAAAACCTGTGAGCCGAATGGCGAAGGCCTGCAATCGATGTGCGCTGTATGGCAAGATCCTGAATTTGAAATAGAGCAAGGAGCCGCTTACTACGCTCGTGTGTTAGAAAACCCAAGTTGTCGAGCGATTCAATATCACTGCGCAGCTGCAAACAAAAATGAACGGCATAAGTCCTGCGATGACCCTGCAGTACCTAAATCACAACAGGAACGCGCTTGGACCTCGCCCATCTGGTATTCGCCTTAAAGCAACTGCTGGGCTATTTGGCCAAGCATAGGTTGGTTTGGCTGGAATTAAAGACAACAAGTAATTATCAAAATGCCTCTCATCAAAGCAATCCGAGTTGTACTCTTTGCTTCGTTAAGAGTTCTTCCGAAAGGATAATTGATATCAGTCAATGCCCGCTCTTCGAGAATCGACTGGCTGGTTTTAGACGAATCTATCTATAGCCACCCATTTTAGGCTCGCAAAACTGTTGCACCGTCTTAGCTAAACCCATATGACGAATTTCTATTGCTGGATTAGACAATGCCCGGGCAAAAACTTGCTCTACCTCAGGCTCTCTCAAGACCTGACTGAAAAACTTTACATGATACTCAAGGTCACTTACTGCATACTCGATTTGGTGTAACGGTGACAATTTTACTGGCAACATTTTCTCGCCCTCTCTTTCTGTTGTTTTCAACTGGTAGCCCCAAAAACAGAAGCGCGCAATTTCCTATAAGGTGCTTATGGTTCGACCCACAGCCGTTCGCGCCGCAATGACAGAAAAAGAAGCATGTCATTGATCATATTGTTGGGCATGAAATACTAGGGATGAATAGCTATTTCTGGCG
>CAYGSL010000129.1:0-2863 GCA_964352475.1 uncultured Pseudomonadales bacterium
CATCGTCAGGCTTTTAATACCAAAAACCCCCATCAGCTTGCTGGTGGGGGTTTCTTGTATTATAGGATTGGGGTTTTTATATTGGAGATATTGAGGTCAGTTTGGGCATTTCACACGCGCGCTACAAATGGCTTGCTACGCGTAAAATTCCTACCTGGCACCAGCATCAGACTCCCTTACACACGTATATGAGCGAAGAAGATGAAAACAGTCTTTGTTTCTGGGTCTCTAATTATAGTTTTGCTGGGCTTGGCCATGGCGCTGCTTTATGTCGGTCAGTATAAAATGCTGTACCCAGCGCCCTCTGCGCTCATCCCAGATGGCTTGCCTGCTAATGTTGAGCGCATAGATTACCCAGAAGGTTATGGATTACTGCTTACGCCACCGAATGACGGAGCTGCGCCAAGCCCTCTTATCATCTTTGCTCACGGCAATGGCGAGCTGGCCTATTTCTGGATGCAAGAGTTTCAAGCCTTAGCGAATCATGGATTGGCTGTACTGTTGCTCGAGTACCCAGGATACGGTGGCGCGGAAGGTAGACCTAGTCAGGCTAGCATCCAAGCGGCGGTGCTAGCCGCGTACGATCATGCCGTGGCTCGTAATGATATTGATAGTGATAACATTATCGCCTACGGCAGATCAATTGGAGGTGGCGCCGCCGCGATTTTAGCGGACAAGCGCCGCGTTCGCGCTCTGTGTTTGGAGTCCACATTTTCCAGCCTCGCTACACTAGTTTCGGAAAAAGGTCTGCCAAGTTTTTTATTGCGTGATCGTTATGATAATGAAACCATTGTTCGATCGTTAGATGTCCCGATATTTTTATATCATGGGGCTCAAGATACTTTAATTCCACTTCATCACAGCGAGGCTTTGCAAAAAGCCACCAAAAACGCAGAAATGCATACTCAGCCATGCGGCCATAATGATTGCCCCAGACCCTGGCCAGAGTTGCTTACTTTCCTGAAGGTCAAACTTGGCTTATTGGAAAACCGAGCGATAGATCTGTGAGAGCATAGCCTTCCATTGTCAGGCGCTTCGGCGTAACGGTTTCAGACCCACTACGTTCCCTTCGGTCACGTTACCAGCTTTCGCCAGGCGTTCATGTGGATTCTAACGAAAAATGCCTGCTGCAAAGCGCCAGCAATCTACTCTACATAAGACTTGCCCTTCCATGCCCCCAGTATTGCTCCTGCAATCAGGCCATTCATAAGAAGATGCGCGGAATCCAGCAGAAGAATATCCAGACCTTCCACTCCATATACATAGTTGTACAAGCGGCCACCAACGAGGAAAAGAAATGCCATCAAGAGTCCAGTGCTGGCACCCTGAGCCAATGAATCAATCTGACGCCACTTTACAACCAACCCAACACCGATAGCGATCATCACAGGCATGAGCGCCGAGTACATCATCCGACTGGTTCCCACGCGATCCATGTCTTCCTGGCTGATGTTCGACCATAGCATCCAGGTTTCCGAAGGGATCAGAAGCCCGTAGATGATGAAGCCAGTCGCATAGATGCCAATGGCTGCACTAAGTAAAGCCAACCACTTTATTCCTAATATATTCATAATTATTCTCTCTATTAGAATTGCGCATCCATAATAATCCAGCACGTTCGGATTGCAAATATGGCTGAAAAATCGTCAGGCTTCGCTCATCAGGCCAGCTTTCAGGTTATTACGCCACGACCCAAATACAGATCGCGATAACAGCTCCTAGCGAAAAAGCCGCTGTACAGTAGACAAAAGTTTGCAAAGTTATGTCTCCGTCTGAATTCGAATGAAATGAAACCTGATGAAATACATCACCAGGTTTCAAGTTCAACGTTCAGTTGCCATTAGGCGGCGTTGAAGTATTCTTCCTGAACAACCTGGCCTTCGTTATTCCAAACTCTGCGAATAATCTCGTGCCAGTATATTTTGCTACCGTCTTGCATATCAAAATCGAAGGTAAACTCCGATGCTGATACGTTGCCATCTAGAATGGAACGGTGATGCGTAATACCATTCACTTTGGCAATAGCACTCGCAAAGCCCTCCATTTTCTCGATCATTTCGGCTTTGTTGTCGGTGCCTCCATTTCCATAGTCTTTTGTTGAAGCATCAGCAGCAAAGTGCTGCTTAACGGCGTCAACAATGGCGCCTTGCGATACAGTGGCGTCCATTTGTTCGAGTTGTTGTCTAATAGTCATATTCGTATACCTTCAATACCTGTTAATTGTGTGAGCTGCTAGGGGTATCGGCGACATGATGAGCCGCCGATCCGTCACGCTCTACCAGTTGCGTTATGAGTTATAAAGAAGCAGGGTTCTTGTGTTTGATTTTTTCCCACTTGCTGTTCGCCGTTTTGATCCGGCCAGGAACATCCTTGAGCCATTCATGCTGAATGCTGGTATCAAGGTTGAGGTAGGTTTTTCCATCAATTACCCGCCATACTTCAGGGTCGCCAATGAACTTCTTTCCAACCGATACGCCAAATGCGCAGTAGCCGTTGAACGCCGGAACATACTTGTCAGGATTTGACTGGAAAGTCTTTAGGTTCTCCTTGCTGGAGAACTGGTAAGTCGCTCCGTCGTGCGTGGCAACAAAGTTGCCGTTGCCGCGCACTGGGCGTTTGCCAGTGTGATAAGTAACAACATCGTAGCCTTGAACGGCCGGCGTACTGTGTGTGTAGTCGGCGGCCATCGCTGTAGCTGTTAGAAACAGCGTTGCCACTGCAGAGATTAGTAGTTGTCTGATATTCATTGAGTGAACTCCATAGTTGTGTGAACTGATAAGAAAGCAGTAACTTTCTAGTCTCTAGAATATCCAGAGATCGGAAACGAATAATCATAAATACGACTTATAAACTACTGAAACGT
>CAYGSL010000130.1:0-2808 GCA_964352475.1 uncultured Pseudomonadales bacterium
ATCTTAATGTCAGGGCAGTATACCATTCTCCCCGGCGGTGCCGGGACCGTACAACCCCAGTAGCAGGCGCAAAATTTAGCGCAGCTTAATTTTGTCGCTTGCCTACCGTTGTTATGCGTCAGCTTCAGGGTCATATTCTTCGACGGGCATAACGCGTATCGCCCCTTCCATGCTTGATCTCACTCCAGATATGGTGGTTGCGATTTTCTTCAGCTCCTCTGCGACTTTCTTATCCCAGTTGTGATCTGAGTTGTCAGTATTTTCAAAAGACAGCACATCGAGCCTGGACTTGGTAGTGTGTTTCCGCCGTGCTATTGATAACGGCGGGCGACTAAAATACTTGGTCTCGATGTCTATGTATCCATCGCCAATACCTTTTTGAAGCCCTCCGTACTGACCCCATGTTATTACTCTTTGTGCGCCAGGACCCAGGCATGGAATACCGTTAACTATTGGCCCACTCGACATTGGTTCAGGCTGCTTTGCATTTTCAAACCCGAATGCTTGTTCGGGAATCGGCGCGGACGGATCGAATTCTATGTCCCAAGCTGAACTACGACCTGAGTTTTCGATGATTAAATTAATAATCGAAGGTCTGCGTCGATCAGGTGTCGCATATACAACGACCTCTGGATCTCTCGCATCGCGATATATCAGATAGCTGATAACGGTAGATGCCGTAGCTATGATCACCGCAACTAGACTAACAATGAAAGCGCTTAATTCCATTCGAAGTTACCGGTATTTTTCGTTAAATGATGGATAACCCTAGTGAAAGTCGAACAGCTACTCTGTTTGGCGTCGATAGCTCACTGTCGTTATGCGTCTTTAACTTCAAGGATAACACTGGTCTGCACATTTGGATTCCACCAAAGACCTCCGCCATACTTGAAATGTTCTGATATTGCACGGAGAGTTGCAGTATGGGATTCGAATATAGTAAATCTATAACTCTTCCTAAAGTTGGCAGATTTTTCGTCCGTTAGAACGTCTACTTTCATTGTGTATTCGCCCGGATTCCAAAGGAAACTCCGCTCAAAGAACTCCAGCGCTGCGGAAGTAGTTTCCGGTGGGTGCTCCAAGAACTGACCTTTTTCTTCATTTATTTCCGAACGCCTAGCCCTAAAATCAGAGAGCATATCTCCTTCAATTCTCTGATACTCTCTCTCGTCTTCTCTATTGAAGAAGTTAAGAAAGTTCACTATGTGAGCCCATTCACCACCTGGAGCTATGGAGAATGAAGTAAATAGTAGTGTTTCCTTGTCGTTCTGGTTCTGCAAGTAGTTCTGGGCAGGCAGTGAAAAAGTATTTTCGTTGTCCATTGTAACCTCAACCTGAATATTCTTGATTCTAACTTTTCTCCCCCCGATATTAGTTAGAATTAGATGTAGCTGAAGATTTGGGTTTCCTAGTTTGTGAGTTATCGATACCTTCGAATATATTTCTAGATCAAGTTTAGCTCTGCGAATCATCAAATGGATTGGTGGTAATTGAGACAACACCAGTGCCAGTCCAGCTATGAGCACTGTCCAAAAAGACCAATCCAGATACCAAGCTAATTCTGTAATTTCTTCCATCATATTGTCTCAATCTCGTGACGCATAACCCTTCGTTAAGGGGCGGCGAAAAGCAACGCTTTTAGGCGTCCCAGCCTGCGTAGCAGGCGACTTCAACGAGTTGTTATGTTTCAATTCACACACTTAGTAGTCGTACTGCATGGTATATCTGAATTTCAGTTGTTCGAATGCCCCAAACGGAATACGTGATTTTTCTTCCCAAGGCTGTCCCTCAGCAATCAGAACGTCGTATCTGGTCAGTTGTCCCGACGCGTCGATAAAGCATCTTAACTTTCGATACTCAGAACCTACAAGTTTGATGGTACGCCGATATTCCTGGCCTCGAGCTATCAGCTCATCAACGTATTGCGCCTCAACTTCAAGTACCGTTTTATACTCCGCATTTGTCAGCACCCTGAAGTCTTCAGCTTCAAGGCGTGCTCTCCGATAGTTTGGTACTTCGGCATTGATTCGGTCAGTGAGTTTAGTTAAGTCAACTTCGTTCCAGACGTAGTTTTCTCTTTCCTCAACAATGTGTTTTTCAAAGACTTTCATCGCATCTTCATCGAACAATCCTTTTGGATTGGAGAGTGTAATCTTGCTGGTCACACCACAACTGGAGTCAATTGAGTATGCTATCTCTACGGAGCCCTTATCTAGCCCCGCGTCGATAAGGGCTAGTCTACGTTGTTCTTCGAACTCCGGAGTTAAAGCGCAGGAAACTACAAAAAATAATGTCAGGCACGACCAAAATACTCTCATGAAACATAACCCCAGGTTCAGCGGAGGCCGCTTGCGGACGTCCGCTGCAACCCGTCGTTATGCGTCTTATGGCTGAAAACCATACCGCCACATATTCAGTCGACCACCGGAACTTTCTATACCGACTATTTCCATAACTTCTTCGAGGTATAACAGTAACCGATCTCGCTCCTCGGAGTCTTCCCGATCAAACTCGTCAAACACTGACTCAAACGAATCTAAGACAGTTTCCTCTGCCGGCTTCGCCTGTAGATCGGCAATTAGCTGCCTGAGATAAGCGTTCAGTGCCGATTGGCAGCGCATTCTTATCGCTTCAGAAGGAGCACCCGTATAAAGAGCCTCCCTATCCTGATCAAATTTTCGTTCTTCAAGCAATTTTTCAAATTCTGAAATTTGCGTATCACTTAGCTCGATTTTCGTGTCCTCATTGCATCCGGACATTATTAGTAATAGGGCGGCTACAAATGCGGTAAATCTCATGACGCATAAC
>CAYGSL010000131.1:0-2795 GCA_964352475.1 uncultured Pseudomonadales bacterium
CGCATGGGGCTGGGCGCGCTGGTAATGGCAAAAGCAACCGGCATTATTTTTCAGCGAGAATTTCCGCGCTATCAATATCGGCGCATGATGTTCGAGCAATCAGGTACGAAAAATATTCGCTTCCACACGCTGGCCGAAATCATGGCGCAAGGGTTTGCCAATATTTCTGTTTTGGCATTACCAGGCTTCATGATGGCGGTTAACCCAAGCACGGTGCTTTCACCGTGGGAGCTTGCTGGCTTCAGTCTGTGGGTAATTGCCTATACCCTGGAGATGACCGCTGATGTTCAGAAGTTGCGTTTTATAAAGCGCAACAAACGCGGCGTATGCAATGTTGGACTATGGCGTTACAGCCGCCACCCGAATTACTTTGCTGAATGGCTAGTGTGGACAAGTCTGGTTGTTGCAGCGGTTCCTTCATGGTGGGCGTTGCAAGCCAGTGAGTCACCACTGATTGGGGCGGCGCTCGGCATAGGTTCGCTTGGTGCATCCGCGATGCTGTACACAACCCTTGTATACCTTACAGGTGCTATTCCGTCTGAACATTATTCGGCGAAAAAACGGCCAGAGTATAAGGAGTATCAGCGTACAACAAACAGATTCTTTCCGTGGTTTCCAAAAATTGATGGTGCAAACCAAACCCCACAGCGTTAGAAAAACAATCTGTAATGCGGTGCAGCGAAATGCCTTTGCTGGCCGCTTTCTACTGCGGTAAAGTAGCCAGGAATTTAACAATAATTACGATTCTAGGGATACATGATGCGCTTAAGCAAAGCTGGTTTTATGGGCATACTCGCCCTACCCGTGCTAATACTCTCTTCTCTTCAGGCGTCCAGCCAAACCAGGCAACTGGAAGAAGTTATTGTTACGGCGCAAAAGCGTGCCCAAAGCGTGTTGGATGTACCAATTGCGGTTAGTGCGTATACCGGAAACAAGCTCGAAGAGCTGAATATCGAGCAAATAACAGACTTGTCTCGTATCGCACCTTCTCTTACTTACAACGCAGGCAACCAGAGACAAAATACCGGCTTGCGCATTCGCGGTATTGGAACCAACGTGTTTTCCATTGGTGTGGAGCCCAGCGTTGCGGTAATGATTGATGAGGTGGCACAAGTTCAATCAGGGCAGGCCTGGGGTAATCTTGTCGATATTGAACGAGTGGAAGTATTGCGCGGGCCGCAATCCACCCTGTTTGGAAAAAATGCTTCCGCCGGCGTACTCAGTGTAACCACCAAGGCCCCCAGCGACGAGCTAAGTGGCTTCGTTGAAGTGACCGTTACCGATGACGAACAGGAAAAAATTACTGGTTCTATTTCTGGCCCGCTGTCTGATACCACAGGGTTTCGCTTATCCGCGTTTTACAGTGATCACGACGGTTATGCCGATAACTTATTCAATGGGCAAAACACCAACAATCAGGAAACCTCTGGGGTTCGAGGAAAATTTCACTGGGACATCAATGACAACGCGGACTTTACCCTAACTGCTTTTGTCTCTAAGGAAGAAAGCAACTGTTGTGCGCTATCTTTCAGGCAAATAGAGCCTACCGCTGCGTTTTTGGGCGCGCTACCCGTAACTCTGACTAACCCGCAAACTTTTGACATTGCGTCAGAATCAAACAGCACCGTTGAAAGAGACAATGATCAACCAGCGGAGGTTGATGACAAGGGCTTCAACATGCGCCTTAACTGGGGAATTGGCGAGCATACGCTAACTGCAATTACCGGATTCAATGAATGGAACTACGAAAATTCTGAAGATATTGATTTTTCAGGCTTTGATGTTGCAGGAGTGTTCACTGGCGGCGCTTTGTCTGGAGGTATACACACTGTCAGCACAACGGATACCACATTCTTTTCGCAAGAGTTTAGACTGAGCTCGCCTTCATCCGATACATTCGAATATCTGGTTGGTCTTTACTACGCTGACGCCGAAACAGATCGCACCTTCCAGCGCCCTATTATCACGTCGGATTGGGCAGGTTCAGCATCCACCGCTAGCTACGCACTGTTTGGTCAGCTCACTTGGAAAATTAATGACAAAGCGCACCTGACGATAGGTGCCCGCTATAACAACGAAGAAATAGACGTTCAATACACTGACAATGCCAGCGGTAACAGTTTCGCTGGAGATGATGACGAAGACGCAACACCAGGAAAGATTGCGCTTCAGTATTTTGCTAACGATGAAACAATGTTGTTTGCCAGTATCACCACTGGCCACAAGGGGCAAGCTTACGATATTTCGTCAGGCTTCAACCAGGCTAGAATCGACAGCCCCGTTGGTAACGAATCATCAATATCGTACGAAGCAGGTATTAAAACCACCCTGTTGGATCGCACATTGCAACTAAGCGCGGTTGCGTTCATGACAGAATACGATGACTATCAAGCCCAAAACACAGAATTGCGCGGCACAGAGCTGATTATCGGCGTGTTAAACGTTGGAACGCTGGAAACTACTGGCCTTGAATTCGAGGCCACGGCCCTGATTGGAGAAAACCTGACCTTGTCTGCAAACGCCGCATGGGTAGACGCCACTGTAGATGAGTTTCCCGATGCCAATTGCTATCCCGGTCAAACAATGGAGCTGGGTTGCGTAGAATTAGTCGCAGGCTCTGGCGTTAATGGCCAAAACCTCGCAGGAAAAGACCTGAACAATTCCCCAGACTTGAAGTTCACTCTCAATGCTGACTACCGAATGCCCTTAAGTTCATTACCGTTTGACGGGTTTATCAACGCGAACTACAACTGGCAAGACGACATAGTGTTCGATTTACTTCAAAACCCACTAAC
>CAYGSL010000132.1:0-2622 GCA_964352475.1 uncultured Pseudomonadales bacterium
AGGCAATTAGGAATGAGTCGCTATTTTACGAGGCGACGCATGCTTCAAATAAGCGCCGTGCTTGCGGCTTGTGCAGGACTGGCTCCCGGGCGAGTATTGGCGTCAAAAGGTACATTCACATGGCGGAACTGGGGAGGCAACCTCAGTAGCCATCCACGCAATATTTTAGCGCCGAGGTCTGAAGATCAGCTTATAGATTTTGTCAAAACCAATTCGAAAACAATGCGACCCGTTGGCAGTGGGCATTCCTGGTCCGCCCTGGTGCCAACGGATGAGACTTTGATTTCGCTGGATGCTATGAATGGCCTGGTGTCGCACAACACTAGTAGTGTTCAAGCGGAAGTGTGGGGTGGAACCAAACTGTTTGCATTGGGGCCCGCGCTGGAAACTGTGGACCAAGCGCTGCTGAACATGTCAGACATCAATTACCAGTCGATAGCTGGTGCAATCGCTACCTCAACGCATGGCACAGGTCTTGGTATTGGTTCCATGTCATCCTTCGTGCGCGGCTTGCGCCTGGTTACAGCCAGCGGTGAGATGCTGGACTGCGACGCAGAGAACAACGCCGAGATTTTCAGGGCTGCACAGGTCTCACTAGGGTGTCTGGGTATTAACACGCGGGTTCGATTGCAAAATCAGCCGGCTCACCGTCTGCATCAACGTGAATGGTTAGCGGAAACTGAAGAGATTCTTGAAGACATAGACACCTACCTAAATTCGAACCAGCAATTCGAATTGTTTCCACTGCCTCACACAACAAAGTCGATTGTGGTTATTACTAACCCCGCGGACGAGAGCAGGGCGGACACTATTGTTGACCATCCTGAAGCGGTGAACGATTTGCGCCAGGCTTTCGAACTTACCAGAGTATTGCCGTTCGGTGGGGAGTTCGTTTACAAGAATCTTCTGGAACTGGCCTATGGTGACGGCGCCGATCGAATTGGTGCGTCGTACAAAGTTCTGGCGCATCCCAGGGTTGTGCCGTTTATAGAAATGGAATATACCGTGCCGGCTGAGCTTGGCGTGGCGTGTTTACGCGAAGTGCTCGCGGTGATTCGTAAAAAAGCGCCTGATGTGGGCTTCCCACTGGAGTACCGTTATGTGAAAGCGGACCAGTCCATGATCAGCATGTTTAGCGAGCGCGACGGCTGCAGCATCTCCATGCACCAGTTTGCCGATCTGCCCAACTGGCAGGAATATTTAAAAACACTTGAGCCAGTGTTCAGAAAGTATGATGGCAGGCCGCACTGGGGTAAATGGAACAGCATGAAGGAAGTGGATTTTGCAGCGTTGTACCCACACTGGAAAGATTTCAAGAGAGTAAGGCGAGAACTGGACCCATCGGGAAAATTCCTTAACCCCTACCTCAGTACTTTGTTTGGTGAGTCTTAGCATGGCAGATCAAGGTTGGTTGGCTACTAATCGCAGAAAGTTACTGATTGGCAGCGTGCTTGCTGCAGGTGCTTACGCATTAAAGCCGGGCGATAATGGTGGCCCGTACAGCGATTATTTTTCTGCGCTAAATCAGGCACTGAAATCGGGCAAGGTCAGTCAACCGCGTATGGTTCTTGACCTTGATGCCATTGACGCAAACATTGATGCGCTGGTGGCAAGCGTACAATCGCCCAAACAATGGCGAGTTGTTGTGAAATCATTGCCCTCGATTGAGTTGCTGAGCTACATCATGCAACGGGCAAATACGCGTGCATTGATGGCATTTCACCAGCCATTTCTGAATCAGGTAGCCGATCGGTTTCCAGAAAGTGATGTGTTGCTGGGTAAACCCCTGCCAGCGACCGCAGCGCAGACGTTTTATCAGAATCTGGGTGCCACGGAATTCGCAGCCGATAAGCAACTGCAATGGTTGGTAGACTCAGTGCAGCGCTTGCAACAATATCAAGCGGTTGCACAGTCGCTGGGTGTTGCCATGCGTATTAACCTGGAGCTGGACATAGGCTTGCATCGCGGTGGCTTTGCTGATGCGCAATCCTTATTGGCCGCCCTGGAGATCATCAGCAATAATCCAAAGCATCTGCAGTTATCGGGCTTTATGGGTTATGAGCCCTTTATTGTGAAGCTGCCTAACACACAGTCACTGTTTGAAGGCGCAAAGAACAGTTATCATAAGTTCGTCGATGCCGCCAGGCAATCGTACCCACAAATGTTTGAACGCGTGCTAACTTACAATATTGCGGGCAGCCAGACGTATTCACTGTATGAGCAAGATACCTTCTTCAACGACATCAGCGCAGGCTCTGGTGTGGTTATGCCCACCGATTTTGACATGGAAACACTGTCGCAGCACCGCCCGGCGTCGTACATTGCCGCGCCGGTTTTAAAACACTACGACGGTGTGAAGATATCGGGCATTGAAGCAATGTCATCTGCATTTGCCGCATGGAACCCAAACCGTCAACAAGCCTGGTATCTGTACGGAGGCAATTGGCAAGCCGAGTACGAAAGCCCGCCAGGATTAATTCGAAACCCTATTTGGGGCCAAAGCAGCAATCAGGAAATGGTGAATGGTTCTGACAAGATCCCTTTAGATGTAGATGATTTTGTCTTCCTGCGGCCACGGCAAAGCGAGGCGGTGTTTCTGCAGTTTGGGAATTTACTGGCAAC
>CAYGSL010000133.1:0-2592 GCA_964352475.1 uncultured Pseudomonadales bacterium
TTACGCTTTACCAGCGGCGTAACCGCAGAGCGATGGCTAACCTTTAGTGCCTGGGTTCAGATAGAGATTTTTGGGGCTGCCTATGCAACGGCGTACAGAGCTTAAGTAATAGGAGAGAGCACCAGCTACTATAATAGCGCCAAAGATGAGCAGAAAGCCTGGCATAATCGATCCCTATTGCCATTGGTACCGCCCACTGTGCTTCCATAGTTGAGTGAGGATCAAGGTTGACTACTGCTTTGACGCCGTCAATTGGCGAATCTCTTCCCGTAAGGCTTTAATCTCCTCTTGCAGATTATCCAGCGTGCAGGGTTCATGGCCCAGCTCGGCCGCCTTCATGCGTTCGTTTTCTTCGTCCAGTACTCGCACCACAATACCGATCACCATATTCAAAAAGGCGAATGCGGTAAAGAAAATGAACGTGAGATAAAAAGTCCAGCTCAATGGGTAGACGGTCATGGTTTCGTACATCACATCGGTCCAGTCTTCAAAGGTCATTATTCTGAACAGAGTCAGCATTGCAATGGAAATATCGCCCCACAGTGTTTCGTTGATGTTCGCGAAAAACATACTGCCCATAGCCGCGTAGATATAGAAGATAATAAACATCAGAGCTACCACATAGCCCAACTGCGGCAGCGCTTTCAGTAAGGAATCGAGCAACATTCTCAGCTCCGGAATGATCGAAACCATTCGTAGTACTCGAAACACACGAACCAGGCGCCCCAGCAAGGCCATCTCGCTGTTGTCAATGGGAATAACACTAACGAGTACGATTAGTGTGTCGAATACGTTCCAGCCATTTAGAAAAAAGCGCCGCTTGTGCTCTTCGCCGAGGAAGCGAATGCTCAGCTCGACGATGAAGAAAAGAGTAATGAACCAGTCCAGCCACAAGATCGCTGCTTTCAGGGTGTCTGAGATTTCATAAGTTTTGGCGCCGATCAACAACGCAGAAGTAATGATGATAATGATGACAAAGGCCTCAAAGGCCTTGTTGCTGCGGATGCGATGGAATTGATATTGCAAAGTGTCGGTATTCATAGTGCCTAAACAATGTCTGTGATTGGTAATTCGCTGGGCAGCAGCGCACTCCGTTACGGCCCGGGGCAGACACTGTTTCAGTGCCTTCACAGGATGTGTGGCTTGCTGCCGGCGCGCAAGTATACAGGAGTCACCAGGCACACGAACTGCCTGCGCAATGCGACGAACGGCATCCTGGCTGCGCTGTGAGCTCAACAGTTCGCCATTTCCGAACTGAGCTACAGGTAATTCAGATTTTTATTCGCCGTGTTATTGCCTACCCTTGTGTTCAAGGTCGCAGCAACGGAGTTAACGATGTCAATACAGATACAGGCGCATGGCTTCGAGTTAAGCAAACCCCTGGAGCAGTACACTCTTAGACGAATCAGGAAAGGACTGGGCCGGCGTTTAGACAGAGTGGTTCGGATGAGGGTTGGGTTAAGCGATATTAATGGACCCAAGGGAGGAGCTGACAAGCGGTGTCAAATACACATTTGTCTGCCAAAGCAAGCGGATGTGGTGGTCGAAGACGTACAGGAAAACATGTACGGCGCAATCGACTGCGCGATGCACAGGGCCCGACAGACACTGGCCAGGCGATTGTCCAAAGTGCGTCGCCGACCAAAAAAACCGGTCTTACGGGGTCAGAACGACTCGAGTGACTGAACACTAACCCACCAGGAAGGAGAAACTGCATGAAAAGCACCATCGACAACCAGTCCTCAAACGAGAGCCGCGGAGACAAGTTTGCTCGCTGGCTGAATGATCCTTTCGGTTCGGTGGTGGCCGCGACGGCATCGGTAGTGGGCAGTTTCGCACTGCTGCTCTCCGGTATCGGGTTGATTAATATGATGCTCTGACTACGGCTGACCGGCAGCGGTGTAGAACTGACTCTCTAACACCGTTACCCCCCCAGTTGTTGAGCAGCACCCACTGGGTCTGGTTCTCGATACCTTCGGCGACGATGCGCTGACCCAATGGTAAGCCAATACCAACAAAGCAAAAAAAGGGGGAGTTTTCAACGCACTGGGCTCTATGCCAGCCGGTTCTGTGTGAGCATATGATAGCGCGCAGTCGCCTCCGGGCCGTATACCACCGCACGCACTGGAAAATGACATGCTGCTGGTGATGACGGCCTTTGAAACTGATCATGGATTACCCGAATATGGTAAATTTGGATAACTGAATATAGATCGATGCTAAAAGTAGGCCAGTTCGCGACAAAACCCGAATTACCAGTAAGCACCCAAGGAAAAGCGCAGTTCCGTCGATTGGTTTTTTGAAACGCTGAGCCGGAGATCTGTGTTGCGAGTAAGCCGTAATCTTGATTCGATGGTCGCAGTTAGTCGATCAGAGTAGCCGCTCGCAAAATAGTGTTGATTACCCAATCGCCAGCGCACTCTGATGTCAGGGCTCATTCGGTAGCTTCCAAAGGCCTCAACACCAGCCGAAAGATGGCTATATCCATGTATTTTGTCACGGATCGACCCGGTCACTGCGATACCGGACACGCCCACTCCAAATGTTCGCCAGCTGATTCCTTTGCTTGCGTCAATTCCAAACCTAGAACAA